>NZ_AEEC02000004.1 GCF_000300975.2 Herbaspirillum frisingense GSF30
CGGCAAAAACACGCACCCATCCCACCCGGCTGCATACAACGCCACAGGCCGCTTTTATTAGCATTGCGCTCCTGCTCTCAATAGGCTGACCTCGATTCGAGTGCAAGTGACGCTTAAGTCTGTTGCCCACAGGATCGGCCCGGACAAAGCTCCCAGCCGATACACCCCCTTCAATTGGATATCTTATCCACTGCCTGTCGCGCCCACAGACCGACGCATCGATTGCACGACATCAAGTTGAAAACTTAGTATTTGGGGAACAAGCAAGGCGCAAAGGAGCGTCCAGTGTGGCCTCGATAATTCGTTAACTTAGTTTATGCACAGGGCAGCCTTCAAGTTTGCGCAGGACTTATCTTATCCACAGCGCCTAAACACTCCCTCGACGTCCATGGCTGATGGCTTGCTCGAGCAACATCCGGCCGAGCATTGAGTGACTGTAATGACCTCACCCACGCACCCAACCCTCGCAACCACTAGACAATAAAAAAGCCGGCAATGCCGGCTTTTTCAATGAAGCAGTGCTGATGCAGTATCAGAACTTGTAAGCGACACGTGCCACAGCGAAGTTCACGCCGCCGTTGGGCTGCTTGATGCCACCGTTGGAGAAGTGCTGCAGGCGGATGCCCAGGTCCAGGCCATTGCTGAACACATAGCCGGCACCGACGTGGTCGCCGAACTGGAAAGCGGTGGACAGGACCTTGTCGTTATTGCGATACAGCTTGGAGAACAGGTGCACGCCGATACCTGCTTCGCCGTAGAAACCCTTGCCATCATCACGCTGGAAGCGCAGCACCGGGGTCAGGCCCAGGTCGACCAGATTGCCGCTGTCGTTGGTGTTGTTGTAGTGGTTCATGCGCCAGTTGGCCAGCGACAGATCCCAGTAGCCACCGATATGGGTGCCGTTCGATTGCCAGAAATTCCAGTTCGGGCCCCAGTTGAACTGTGCGCCCAGGCGCACCAGTTGCGTGTTGTTGCCGGTACCGTATTCAACCGACACGCCGTCGATGGCGTAGCTCGGGGACTGGATGGCGAAAGCGGCGACGCCGGCAAATGCGATCTTGGCAACCAGGCTCTTCAGTTTAGTCATGGATATTCTTTCAGCGCGTAAATAGTTTTGAAGGTTCTTTGCGAGGATTCAGCGCAGACCGTGCAGTCCGCGATAACGCGCTATTCTCTCATAATCATCACAAAAGCATACTCGTGTGTCTGTTTTTGGCGCCTCTACGCCACATCCGCGCGCGGCCTCAGGGGCGATAGCTGTATTCCAGCCGTCCCGGCACGGCAACCCGGATCGCCAGCACGTGGCCGGAGAACGGGTACTGCGCCAGCTCTGCCTCGCTACGCCCATTGCGCCCGGTGGTAATGAACAGCGTGCGCAGATCAGGGCCGCCCAGGGCCACCATGGTCGGGCAACGTGCGGGCAGGCGAATTTCCTGCAATATCTCGCCCTGCGGCGACAGCCTCAATACCCGTCCGCCCTCGAACATCGCGCACCAGTACGCTCCTTCGCTATCCACTGCAGCGCCGTCCGGACGGCCGCCGTAATCGGGCACGGTCTTGTCGCTGTCGAACTGGCGAAGCAGGCGGCAGTTGCTGGTCTGCCCGGTGGCCAGGTCGTAGTCGTAGACATTGATCCGATGCGCCGGCGTGTTGGAGTGATACATCAGGCGTTGGTCCGGACTGAAAGCCACGCCATTGGACGTCGTCACGGCATGATGGGCATCGCGCAGGGCGTTGCGTTCGAAACAGTAGAGCGTGCCGGCCTCCCGATCGCGGGGCTCGTAAATCGTCCCGCACCAGAAACGACCAGCTGCGTCACAGCGACCATCGTTGAAGCGAATCCGACCGGTGTCATACGGAGCAGCCAGCATGGCCAACAAGGCGCCATTGCCGGTATTGAGATGAAACATGCCAGTACGCAGAGCCACCACCAGGCCGCCCTGAGCGTGTTTGACGATGCTGCCGGGTTCTTCCGGCATGTCCCAGCGCTGGTGTTGCTGGGTATCGAGCACCAGTCGGTGAACCGACTTGCCAGGGATATCGATCCAGTACAGCGCACCTTCCTCCGCATGCCATAAGGGCGATTCTCCCAGCAACATGGGCTCGGGTGAAATCGCGGTAATGCTGTCGGCAGAGAAATTGAAGGGCACTGGAGGCATGGGCGTACTAGTTCACAGGAATAAGGGAGGCCTCATTATGCCCCTGTGCTGCGGTTTGATAAACCTGATCAGCAAACCTCCTCTGTCACTCGCCCTGGAAAGCAGAACGGCATGCTTTACGCATGCCGCTATCCATTCGCCGTCCGTTGCCCGCCAATGGCACCGGGGGTCTGAAGAAAAAGTACTTCAGGCCCCCGGCCTCATTTATCGCGAGTGAATCAGTTGGACCAGCCACCATCTATCATGTGGATCGAGCCGGTCGTGAAATTGGACTCATCCGAGGCCAGGTACAAGGCCAGCGCCGCCACTTCCTCCGCCTTGCCGATACGTCCCATGGGCTGACGTGCCACGAAGGCTGCGCGTACCTCGTCCTCGCTCTTGCCGGTCTCCTTGGCCTGCGTGCTGATACGCTGGTTCAGGGAGGGCGATTCGATGGTGCCTGGGCAGATCGCGTTGCAGCGCACGCCCTGTGCGACGAAGTCCGCCGCGACCGATTTCGTCAGACCGACGACGGCTGCCTTGGATGCGCCATAGGCGAAGCGGTTGGCAACACCCTTCACGCTCGATGCCGCCGAGGCGATGTTGACGATCGAGCCTGCCTTCTTGGCCAGCATTCCCGGCAGCACCGCGCGGATGGTGTGGAACATGGCCTTGGCATTGAGGTTGAAGGAAAAATCCCAGGCCTTGTCGTCGCATTCCAGGATATTGCCCGCTGCCACATAGCCGGCGCAGTTGAACAGTACGTCGATGGTGCCGACTTCGGCCACCAGTGCCTTGATGGCGGCATCATCGGTCACGTCCAGAATGCGCGTCTCCACGCCGGCGATACCGTTGAGTGCATCGAGGTGCTGCTTGCTGATGTCGGTGGCGATCACGCGTGCTCCCTCGCGGGCGAACAGCTCGGTGGAAGCGCGGCCGATGCCTTGCGCAGCGGCGGTGATGAGGACGGTCTTGCCGGCGAGGCGGCCAGTGGATGCGGACATGCTTGTTCCTTTGCGTTTAAATGAGTTTGCGATTGGCCAGGTTCTTGAACAACGCCGTCAGGCCGAAGGTCCACGGTGCGGTCTGGTCGCTGAAGTTGACCGTGTTCACCAGCGCGCCCAACGTGGGGGTCGAGATCGTCACGATGTCGGCGACCTGGTGGGTAAAGCCCTGACCGGGACCGAAGCGATCCTGGGTCGGCGCGAACATGGTCCCCAGGAACAGCACCAGGCCATCCGGATACTGGTGATTGGGGCCGATCGCATGTTCCACCAGCTGCAGCGGATCACGGCTGATCATGGACATCGAACTGCTGCCCTTGAGCGTAAAGCCTTCGGTACCATCGACACGCATTGTAAGTTCGGCGCGACGCACATCGTCAATTGAAAAGTTTGCGTCGAACAGACGAATGAAAGGCCCCACCGCGCAGGACGCATTGTTGTCCTTGGCCTTGCCCAGCAGCAGGGCGCTGCGGCCCTCGAAATCGCGCAGGTTGACGTCGTTGCCCAGGGTCGCACCCACCACCTTGCCACGGCTGTTGATGGCCAGCACGATTTCCGGTTCCGGATTGTTCCAGGCCGATTTCGGGTGGATACCGACTTCGTCGCCCAGCCCCACCGAGGACATCGGCTGGGCCTTGGTGAAGATCTCCGCATCCGGACCGATGCCCACTTCCAGGTATTGTGACCACACGCCTTGCTCCAGCAGCACTTCCTTCAGGCGTGCCGCTTCGGGCGAGCCCGGTACGACGCTGGAGAGGTTGTCTCCGATCACCGCCGTGATGGCCTTGCGCACCGACTCTGCCTTGCCGGCGTCGCCGCGTGCCTGTTCTTCGATCACCCGCTCCAGCATGCTGGCCACGAAGGTCACGCCGCTGGCCTTGACGGCCTGCAGATCGATGGGTGCCAGCAACCACGGGCGAGATGTATCGCGGCGACCTGCATCGGCATTGTCCAGCAGTTCCTGCAAGCTGGCGATGCGGGTCATGTTGCTGGCGGCGCGCACGGCCGCAGCAGGATCGTCCAGCTCCAGCAGTTCGCTGGAGGTGGCCGCAATCAGGGTCAGGTCATAGGCGCCTTCGGCGTCGATCTTCACCAGCACCGGGCCGACGCCCGGTTGCCAGACGCGGCCGATCAGCGTGGCCTGGGCGTGGTCTTCAGGCAGGTGTGCCTGGAGCGAAAAGGTATGTGCCATGTTCTTGTTTCCTTATGTTGGAGGCTGGCCCGGACTACACGGGAAGCGGGTCTGCCGGGATGTCATGTACTGCAAGGGGGAGTAGACCAACCGCGCTCACTGCGCTCACTGCGTTTACCGCGGGCGAAGCATCCTCGCCATGAATTTCCCCGGGGGGAAAGGATGCTTGGCCTGCAGTCCGCCTCACCCTGTCCTGCCCGGGTGAGGCGGATAAGCCTAATCCGGCCGGGGCCGGACCAGGATGATCTGCATCAGGTATAGACGCCGATGTGCCAGGGCACGAACTCGTCCTGACCATAGCCATGCAGCTCGCTCTTGGTCTTCTTGCCGGACGCGGTATCGAGGATCATCTGGAAGAAGCGTTCCCCGATCTCCTGTGGCGTCACGTTGCCGTCGGCGATCTCGCCGCAGTTGATGTCCATGTCTTCTTCCTGGCGTTGCCACAGCGCCGTGTTGGTCGCCAGCTTCAGCGACGGCGATGGTGCGCAGCCATAGGCCGAACCACGGCCGGTAGTGAAGCAGATCATGTTGGCGCCGCCGGCGACCTGGCCGGTGGCCGAGATCGGGTCGTAGCCCGGGGTATCCATGAAGACGAAGCCCTTGGCGGTCACGGTCTCGGCGTACTTGTAGACATCCACCAGATTGGTGGTGCCACCCTTGGCCACCGCACCCAGCGATTTCTCCAGAATGGTGGTCAAGCCGCCCGCCTTGTTGCCGGCCGAGGGATTATTGTTCATCTCGGCATCGTTCTTGGCGCAATATTCTTCCCACCAGGCGATGCGCGCCAGCAGCTTCTCGCCCACCTCGGAAGACACCGCGCGACGCGTGAGCAGGTGTTCGGCGCCATAGATTTCAGGTGTCTCGGACAGAATCGCCGTGCCGCCGTGTTTCACCAGCAGGTCAACCGCCGCGCCCAGCGCCGGGTTGGCGGTGATGCCCGAGTAGCCATCCGAACCACCGCACTGCAGGCCCAGCGTCAGGTGCTTGGCTGGCACCGGCTCGCGCTTGATGTCATTGGCCTTGGGCAGCATCTTCTTGATCTTCTCGATCCCCAGCGCCACCGTCTTGGCGGTGCCGCCAGTGCTCTGGATGGTGAAGGTATGGAAGTATTCCCCTTCCTTCAGGTTGTGGCTGTCCATCAGGCCGGAAATCTGGTTGGTCTCGCACCCCAGCCCGACCACCAGCACGGCGGCGAAGTTGGGATGGGTGGCGTAGCCCGCCAGGGTACGGCGCAGGATCTGCAACGGTTCGCCTTGCGAATCCACCGCGCAGCCCAGACCGTGTGTCAGGGCGACCACGCCGTCGATATTGGGATAGTCGGCCAGCACTTCCGGGTGGATGTCGCGACGGAAGTAGTCGGCAATGGCGCGCGCGGCCGTGGCCGAGCAGTTCACTGAAGTCAGCACACCGATGTAGTTGCGCGTGGCCACGCGGCCGTCCGGGCGCACGATGCCCATGAAGGTGGCCGGCTGTGCCACGAAATCGACCGGCTTCACGTCCGCGCCAAAATGGTGTTCACGCGAAAACTCGGCCATGGCCAGGTTATGCGTATGCACGTGCTGACCCGGCGCGATGGCCTGGCTGGCCGTGCCAATGATCTGACCGTAGCGCTTGACCGGCTCGCCCACGGCAATGGCGCGGGTGGCCATCTTGTGACCGGCGGGAATCAGACCCTGGACCTTGAGGCCGCCTTCTTCCTGCAACACAGTGCCGGAGATGAGCTGCTGGCGGGCAATGACGACATCATCGACAGGATTGAGTCGGATGACGGGAGAGGTAGCTTTCATGTTGATCTCGGTGAGAACGTGGATGCTGCGGGCTGGCCGCGGAAGCGGCGGGCGCATGCGCTGCTCCTGGGAGCAGGGCATGCCGGAAATGCGGACTTACTTGGGCGCGAACTGTGCCAGGTCAGGCATGGGGCTGCCGACCCATTGCTGATAGATGGCGGGCAGCTTGCCATTCTTCAGATTGGCGGTGATCCATTCGTTGAGCCACTTTTCCAGTGCCGGTTCACCCTTGCGCAGGCCGATGGCATAGGGGATGTCCTTGATGGCGAACTTGGTTTCCAGGTTCTTGGACGGGTTCTGCTTGGCGATGGCCGAGGCCAGCGAGTTCGGCGTGCACAGGGCATCGACCTGACCGGAGATGATGGCCGCGGTCACGGTGGCATCGTCGTCAAAGCGCACGATGTTGGTTCCCTTGGGGGCGAGCGGGGTCAGCAGCGAATCCTGCATGTTGCCGCGGACCACGGCCACGCGCTTGCCGACCAGGTCGTTGAGGCTCTTGATGTTCTCACCCTTGGGCGCGGCCACCACGAACTGCGAGGCGCCATACGGCTGGGTGAAGGCCACCACCTTCTGGCGTTCCGGTGTGATCGAGAAGGACGAGATCACCATGTCGGCCTTGCCGGTCATCAGGAAGGGGATGCGGTTGGGGCCGGTGACCTGCACGATCTCCAGCTCCACGCCCATGTCCTTGGCCAGCAGGCGCGCGGTTTCCACGTCCGAGCCCTGCGGCTCCAGCTTGGCATTGGTCATCCCGAACGGCGGCGCACCCAGGTCGATCGCGATCAGCACCTTCTTGCGTGCCTTGATATCGGCCAGCGCGTCGGCGTGGGCGGCCTGCGCGAAGCAAGCCAGGCCCAGCACGACGGCGGCAGCCTTCTTGGTGAAATTGAGCAGATTCTTCATTGCGGTCTCCTGAGTGGTTTATTTGATACTGCCTGAGAAAAACAAATTCTGTGCGACAAAGTCTGTGCGCTCCGAAAACTCAGAGATCGCTGGACACGAACTTCTGCAACTCGGCCGTCTTCGGATTGCTGAACAGCTCATCCGGCGGGCCGACCTCCCACACCTGGCCCTGGTGCATGAAGACCAGCACGTCGGCCAGCTTGCGGGCAAAGGCCATCTCGTGCGTGACCAACACCATGGTCATGCCGCCACGGGCCAGGTCTTCCATCACCTTCAGCACTTCGGCCGTCAGTTCCGGGTCCAGCGCCGAGGTCACTTCATCGAAGAGCATCAGTTCCGGCGCCATCGCCAGCGAGCGTGCGATGGCCACGCGCTGCGCCTGGCCGCCGGAGAGCTGTTCGGGATAGGCTTCCTTCTTGTTTTCCAGTCCCACCAGCTGCAGCACCTTGTGGGCGATCTTCCTGGCTTCCTCGGTCGACATCTTCTTGATGGTGGTCAGCGCCAGCGTGATGTTGCGCTCCACCGTCAGATGCGGGAACAGGTTGTAGCTCTGGAAGACGATACCGACCTGCTTGCGCAGTTCGCGCAGGTTGAGGCGGTCGGGATGATGGATGTCATGGCCACAGACATTGATGTCGCCGGCATCCACCTTTTCCAGTCCGTTCAGGCAGCGCAGCAGGGTGCTCTTGCCCGATCCGCTCTTGCCGATGATGGCCACCATCTGTCCCTTTTGCACATCCAGCGAAACGCCGTTCAACACCTTGTTGGTACCGAAGCTCTTGTGCAGATCCTTGATCTTAACGATTGCTGACATTCAATTTCCTTTCAAAGTGCTTGGACAGCGCCGACAGCGGGAAGCACAGGCAAAAATAGATGAGCGCGACGCAGCCGAAGACGGTGAACGGCTGGAAGGTCGAGTTGTTGATGATCTGGCCGGCACGGGACAGATCGACGAAGCCGATCACCGAGGCCAGCGAGGTGTTCTTCACGATCTGCACCATGAATCCCACCGTGGGCGGCGTGGCGATCTTGATGGCCTGCGGCAGGATCACCTTGGTCAATTGCTCGTAGCGGTTGAAGCCCAGGCATTCCGAGGCCTCCCATTGGGTCTTGGGTACCGCCTGGATGCAGCCGCGCCAGATTTCGCCCAGGAAGGCCGCGCAGTAGATCGCAAAAGAGATGCCGGCTGCTACCAACGGCGTCAGCTTGAAGCCGGCGATGGCCAGTCCGAAATAGGCCACGAACAGGATCACCAGCAGCGGAATGCCTTGCACCACCTGGATATAGCCGCTGGCGATGTTGCGCAGCAGGCGGTTGGGGGAGACCCGCCACAGCGCGATCACGAACCCGGCCACACCGCCGAAGGCAAACGCCACCAGCGACAGCACCACGGTCCAGACGGCCGCCTGCAGCAGGTATTCGACGTGCAGGAAACTAAAGGAATTCATCGCCGCTCCTCACAGGTTGGTGCCAAGCTTGCGCTTGCGCACGAAGGCCAGCTGGCTGATCAGCCAGAACGCGCCACGGAACAGGAAGGACAGCGCCAGGTAGGCCACTGCGATGACCGCATAGACCTCGAAGCTGCGGAAGGTCTCCGACTGCACCAGGTTGGCGGTCGCCGTCAGCTCTTCCGCCGAAATCTGCGAGGTGATGCTGGAGGCCAGCATCAGCAGGATGAACTGGCTGGTCAGTGATGGATAGACGCGCTCCACCGCCGGCAGCAACACCACATGCCAGTACACATGCAGACGCGACATGCCCAGGCATTCGGCCGCCTCGATCTGGCCGGGGTGGATGGAGTTGATGCCGGCGCGCATGATCTCGGTGGTGTAGGCACCGACGTTGACGGTGAGGGCGATCACGGCAGCGGTCTCGGCCGAGAGCTTCCAGCCGATGCTGGCCAGACCGAAGAACACCAGGAATACCTGCACCAGCAGCGGGGTGTTGCGGATGATCTCGACATAGGCACGGATCAGGCCGCGCACCAGCGCCAGACGGCTCTTGCCAGCGATCGCGCACAGCGTGCCGACCACGAATCCCAGCGCGATGGACAGCGCCGAGAGCTGTATCGTCAACCAGGCGCCCATGAGCAGGCGGTCCCAGTTGGCGAAGACGCTCATGAAATCGAAGGTGTAGTTCATTGACGCTCCGATGTTCCTGGGCGGGGGATGGGCATGGGCATGAGGGTGGTCTCCTTTGCAGTTTTCCTGGGGGCGGCCTCTTGTTGTGCGACTGTTGCCGCGGGCCTTGGCATGATTGCCGGGGTTGTCTGCGCCTTGCGGCGCGCCTGGGTAACGCGATCTGGACATGGCCGCTAGAGCGGCTTGACGCCTCCCGCGCGAAATGTGGATGTCACGTGTGCAATACCGTTGACTAGCGGTGCGCCGAAGTCGGGAATGCTGATCTCGATGCTGTCGCCATCTTCGGTGCGCAGGCTGTAGGCGAAGGACAGGTTGGCCGCGCCCATGAAGTGCACGTGCACGTCACCCGCGTGCAGCAGGTGCGAATACTTGAAGTAGTGGTATTCCAGGTTCTCGATGCTGTGGCACATGTTGTCCTGGCCGGTCAGGAACTCCTGTTCCCAGATCACGCGGCCCTTGCGACGGATGCGGGTCATCCCCACCAGATGGGCCGGCGGCAGCCCCACCAGCAGCTCCGGTCCGAAGCTGCAGTGACGCAGCTTGGAATGCCCCTGGTAGAGGTAATTGCGACGCTCCATGACATGGTCCGAAAACTCGTTGCCGATGGCAAAGCCCAGCCGGCGCGGGCAGCCCTGGTCATCGATCAGGTACAGGCCGACGATCTCCGGTTCCTCGCCGCCGTCGAGCGCGAAATCCGGGCGCGGCAGCGGCTGACCGGGGGCGACGACGCTGCTGCCGTCGCCCTTGTAGAACCACTCCGGCTGCACGCCCACTTCGCCCGGGGCGGGGCGGCCACCGGCGATGCCCCATTCGATCATCAGCTGGGTATCGGTCTTGTCGAGTTCATCACCTTCCAGGCGGCGATGCATCTTGTCGCGGGTGGTGGCGCTGCCCAGATGGGTGGTGCCGGCGCCGGAAACGCGGCAATGCGCCGGATCGGGATGGCCCAGCGGTGCCAGGATGCGGGCCTCGGCCAGGATGGCGGCGTAGTCTTCGGACTGGTCGGTGTTGAGCAACTGGGCCTGACGCTCCAGCCCGGTGCTGCGCTGCAGCGCCAGCAGGGCCAGTTCGCGCATGGTCGCCACCTGGTCCAGCGCCTGGATGTGGCTGCCGTTGACGATGCCTACACGGCGCTCGCCCTTGCGGTCGCGGTATTGAATCAGCCTCACCGGGTCTCCTTGTCTGTCCGCAATGTCGGTTCTGGTCAGCCAGGCGACGAAACGGCGAGGACGATCAGGCATTCGCAGGCGGCAGGAATGTCGCGCCTACGATGGATCGGTCCTGCCAACGTCTCCTGAGCTTTTTTCACGCATCGCCTTGGCAGGCCGATAGATGCGCTAGCATTGTGGTTTTTTCCGGACCGACTATAAGAGGCGAGTACAACGATGTCCAATGAGCTTAATTCATCGGGTGATAACCAACTCGGAGATGGCGCCGGCGCGCTGCCTTCGGTGGGGTCCATCGTCAGCCGCCTGCGCTTTCGCCAGGTCGCGCTGCTGACGGCACTCGACGAGCAGGGCTCGCTGCACAAGGCGGCCGAGGTGATGCACATGACCCAGCCGGCGGCCACCAAGGCCCTGCATGAAATGGAGGATGCCCTGGGCGTAACCCTGTTCGACCGCTCGCCACGCGGCATCGAGGCCACCGAGCTGGGCCGTTGCGTGATCCGCTATGCGCGCCTGATCCAGAGCGACGTGGCCAATCTGCGCGAGGAATTGCAGAACATGATCAGCGGTCGCGGCGGCCGCCTGTCCATCGGCACCATCATGGGGGCCGCACCCTTCGTCACGCGTGCGCTCTCGCGCCTGCGCGAAATCCAGCCGGAAGTCTCCATCGAGATCAGCGAAGACACCAGCGCGCGCCAGTTGCTGCTGCTGGACCAGGGGCGCATTGATCTGATGATCGGCCGCTCCTCGGTCAGTTCGCAACCCAATCTGTACAACTATGAAATGCTGCGCGGCGAGCCCATGTGCATCGTCTGCGGTATCGACCATCCCCTGGCCACCGCCCAGAAGGTGCGCCTGCAGGAGCTGGCCGGGGCCTCCTGGATCCTGTATTCCAGCAACATGCCCATGCGCATCTGGATCGAGCACGAGTTCAAGCTGGAGGGGCTGAAGGTGCCGGGCAACGTGATCGAGACCGCCTCGCCCTTCGTGACCATCACGCTGCTGGCGCAATCGAACATGGTGGCAGTGATGCCATTGGATATCGCCCACTTCTTCGCGGCGCGGCAGATGCTGGGCATCCTGCCGGTGAACCTGAAGACGCGCATCGAGCACTACGGCATCGTCACCCGCAAGAACACCACCCTGTCGTCGCTGGCCAAGATGTTCATCCAGATCCTGCGCCAGCAAAATTGAGTGAAAGATGGCGAGCCCAGCTGGCAGGACGGATGGGATGCTCCGCCACTCGCCATTGAGGTTTTTTTACGCGCTAGGGTTTTTCCGGATGTCGTGCAGCCGCGTTTTCCTGTTAGCCTTCGTCTGCGGTCGGGGTGACCGCATTCCCTTCTTCTCCGGTCGGCCTTCATGAATTTGCGTCTCACGCGTGCGCGCACGCGACTTGCTGCACAGCTTCCCGTTTCCTTCCAGGCTACTGCCGCGCGCAGCGTGCTGGCGTCACTCTGCCTTGGCGCCGCCTGGCTGCTGGCCGGATGTGCCGGCCAGCAGCCAGCCGCCCCTGATGCCGCCGCCAAGCAGGCCAGGCTGGACCAGGCACTGGCGCTGTTCTCCGCCAATCCGCCCAAGGGCCTTCCTGCTGGCTGGGAACCGCTGGTCTTCACCCGCAAGAAGATTCCTACCGAATACCGTCTGGTCGATGACAATGGGCGCAGCGTGCTGCATGCCTTTGCCGACCGTGCTTCGTCCGGTCTGCGTCATCCGGTCGACATCGACATCAACAAGAAGCCCTGGCTGTCCTGGAGCTGGAAGGCCAGTGGCCTGATCCCGACGGCCGATCTCACTCACCGCGAGACCGATGATTCGCCGGTGCGCATCGTGCTGGCCTTCGATGGTGACCATGACAAGCTTTCGCTGATGGACACCATCCTCTTCGATACCGCCAAATTGCTGACCGGGCATGAGCTGCCTTATGCCACGCTGATGTATGTCTGGGATAGCAAGGCGCAGGTGGGGCAGGTGATCGCCAATGGTCGTACCGGCCGCATCCAGATGCTGGTCGCCGAGAGCGGCCCGGAGCACGTGGGCCAGTGGCGCAAGTACCAGCGCAATGTCGCCGAGGATTATGAACGTATCTTCGGCGAGAAGCCGGGACGCCTGATCGGCGTGGGGGTGTTGACCGATACCGACAATACCGGCCAGAAGATGGAAGCGTGGTACGGCGATATCCGCCTCATGCGCGAGGCGGAAACGCTGCCCTGAAAGGGGGATGGCCTGAAATCAGGCAGGGCGGCCTAGACGCCGCGCCACCAGGCCGCGACGTGTCCCCAGAATCCCTTGGGGCCGTCTTCGAAGAGCCAGGGCTTCTCGCGTTTCAATTTGTCCATCATGTCCTGCTCGGCCTTTTCGGAGACATTGCCGAAGGCCCGTCCCAGCTTCAGCAGAGTGCGCATGGCCCCCAGCTTTTCGCGCGCCACCATGCCGGAGGCGTGTTCGATGGCGATGTGGGTCTCGCGCAATTCCTGCACCATGGCCGCCGCCAGCAGTGCGGCCGGGGTGCGGAGGCGCTCCTGCACCACCGAGATGCTGGTGGCCGAGGCCTTGATCTGCGCGGCCAGCACATCGATCTGGGTTTCATCGCCCTTGGCCTGCTTGATGATGGCACTGGCCCAGGCGCGCGAGGCATTGACCAGGTCATCGGTGGTCCAGTCGTGGCGCACCGCGATCCAGAAGCCGTAATTCGCAGCCTGTTCGATCAGGATCTGCACCACATCCGGAAATTCCTTGTCCATCGCCCGTCTCGCCCAGGCGTACTGGCCCGACAGCATCAGGTGCTGTACCGCTTCTTCGGTGAGGAAATTGGTGTTCTCCGAAACCTTGGCCAACAGATAACTATCGAAGGACGGCTTGACGAAGCCCGAATCGATCTTGGTCGAGAGCCGCACGAAGTTGTGATAATCCCGCTCCAGCGAGTCGTAGATCTCGTCCTTGAGGATGAGTTTGATCTGTTTCATGCTGCTTCCCCTCGGACCGGGTCCGATGTTGTTATTCCGGCAAAATGAGCGCGATCGCTGCCGGAGTGAGAGTGATGGCAAGTGCCAACAATGATGCTGCCAGGAAAACTGTTATCGGCTCATCTACGCCGAAACTTTACCGTCGTGCCTGCTTTAGGGGTACTTCCGCCGCACCTAGTAACTGCGCAGGCCGTAGCGCTGCCGGGTTTCCGCATCCGGCAGCAATTGCTCGCGATAGAGCTCCCACGCCGGGTCTGCTTGGATCGCCGCGCCGGTCTTGCAAGCCTGGCATAGCCGGGCCTGCAGGCTGGTGGCAATGCTCTCCAGCCCGTTCGGATCGATCACATAGAAATACGATTGCTGCTGGCCCTGGCTGAACGTGGTGCCGGCGTAGAGGCTGCGGGTTTTCCTGCCGATGGCAGCGGCGATGTCATCCGACAGGGATTCCAGCCGGTCCTGGTCGGCCACGGCCGGCAGGCCGTCGCCCGTGGCCGGGGCATAGTTCACGCGGGTCACCAGCACATAGGGAAAACCGGAGAGCGGAAACGCCCGGCGCAGGCCCATGTCCAGCTTGACCGTGTAGGCCAGCCCGGCGCGCTGGGTCTGGTAGGTCCACCATTCGGCGTCCTGCTCCTGCGCCGTGGCTTGCCCTGCAAGCAGCGCGAGCAGACCCGGGACCAGCAAGGCGAAGACGCGTCGCAGCGGCAACATCAGCTCGCCAGCAGGGCCAGCAACGCCAGCAAGGCGGGCAGGCCCTGGATATAGAGGATAGAGCGCTTGGCGGTCAGGCCGCCGTAGATGCCGGCCACCAGCACGCAGATCACGAAGAAGAACTGTACTGGCCGCTCGCCGGTCGCCAGGCTCCAGAACAGCCCGGCCGCGAGGAAGCCGTTATACAAGCCCTGGTTGGCCGCCAGCACGCGGGTCGCCTCGGCGGCCTGCTTCGATTGGCGGAAGGTCTTCAGTCCCAGCGGCTTGGTCCACAGGAACATCTCCAGGATCAGGATCCAGACATGCTCGATGGCGACCAGCAGCAGGAGGGCAGTGGCGAGGGTGTGCAAGGTTTCTCCCTTGTTATCGTTATCACAAATCAGGATTCAGATGCGTGCCGAGGATCATGCCTCAAACCGTGCCGCCCGCCAATGCCGTCCGGCCTGCCGTCTTACTTCGCCTGCAGGAATTTCTCGGCCAGCCTCACCCAGTAGGTGGCGCCGATGGGCAGCAGGTCATCGTTGAAGTCATAGCTGGGGTTGTGCAGGTTGCACGGGCCCAGGCCATGACCATGATCGCGGTGACCGCCGTCGCCATTGCCCAAAAACACATAGCAGCCCGGCTTGTGCTGCAGCATGAAGGCGAAATCCTCGGCCCCCATGGTCGGTTCGGTATGGGCATCGACATGATCGGCGCCGAACTGTTCGGTCAGCACCTCGACGGCGAATGCGGTCTCGGCGACGTGGTTGATCAGCGGCGGATAGTTGCGGTTGAAGCGGAAATCGACGGTGGCATCGAAGGCCGCGGCGGTGTGCTCGGCGATCTCCTGCATGCGGCGTTCGATCAGGTCCAGCACGGGCAGGCTGAAGGTGCGCACGGTGCCGACCATCATCGCCTCGTCGGGGATGACGTTGGTGGCGCTGCCGGTGTGGATCTGGGTGATCGAGACCACCGCCGGATCATTGGGGTTGATGTTGCGCGCCACGATGGTCTGCCAGGCCTGGGCGATCTGCACCGCCGTCATCACCGGATCGACCGCCTTGTGCGGTTGCGCCGCATGCGAGCCCTTGCCCTTGACGGTGACGTGGAACTCGTTGCTGGAGGCCATCTGTGCACCCGGCGTCACACCGAAATGACCGGCCGGGATGCCCGGCCAGTTGTGCATGCCGAAGACGGCGTCCATCGGGTATTTCTCGAACAGGCCATCCTGGATCATGCGCTCGGCGCCGCGTCCGCCTTCTTCGGCGGGCTGGAAGATGACATACACCGTGCCATCGAAATTGCGATGTTGCGAGAGGTAGTAGGCCGCGCCCAGCAGCATGGCGGTATGGCCGTCGTGGCCGCAGGCGTGCATCTTGCCCTCGTGGCGGGAGGCGTGGGCGAAGGTATTGATCTCGGGCATGGGCAGGGCGTCCATGTCGGCGCGCAAACCGATGGCGCGCGGGCTGTCGCCGTTCTTGATGATGCCGACCACGCCGGTCACGCCCAGGCCTCGTACTACCGGGATGCCCCATTCGGTGAGCTTCTGCGCGACCACATCGGCGGTGCGGACCTCTTCATAGGCGAGTTCGGGGTGGGCGTGGATGTCGCGGCGGATCTTCTGCAGTTCGGCCTGGAACTGGACGATGGGGTCGATGAGTTTCATGGTCTGGCTTGGTCTGGGACAGTGTGTGGAGGTGGTACTGAAGCCGCCTATCTTACCGTGCCTTGCGCCGGGCCACCGTTCGCGCAATTTTGTTCAATACAGGGATCGTCGTCCTGCCTAGCATGCGCCTCTTTCGATATAGCCCGACGAGGCGAGGAGGCATGCTCATGTTCTGGTCTGAATTCCTGTTGCTGGCCGGCGCACATCTGCTGGCGCTGGCCAGTCCCGGTCCGGATTTCCTGTTGCTGGCGCGTAGCAGTCTGCGTCACGGTCGGACGTATGGGTTGGCCGTGAGCCTGGGCATCGCGCTGGCCAATGGGCTCTATATCGCGCTGGCCATCGGCGGCTGGAGCGTGCTGCAGGACAGTCCGGCGCTGCTGGTCGCCTTGCAGTGGCTGGCCAGCGGCTACCTGGCCTGGCTGGGATGGATGTTCATACGCGCCAGCCGGGCGTCCGCCGACTGGCCGGACATGGTGGCGATTGCGCATGCGCAGCGCGTATCACCCCTGCTCGGCATGAGCGCGGGCTTCCTGTCGGCACTATTGAATCCCAAGAATGGCCTGTTCTACTTCGGCCTCTTCACCGTGATCGTGGAGGCGCACACCGGGCTGGGCCGCAAGCTGTTCTATGGGGTGTGGCTGGCGTGTGCGGTGCTGGCCTGGGATGCTGCGCTGGTCTGCCTGATCGCGCGGGAAAAGGTAGTGGTCGCGCTGGGCCGGGCGATGCCGTTGATCGAGCGCTGCGCCGGCCTGCTGTTGCTGGTGGCCGCCGTGGCCCTGGCGGCTGGGCGCCTGCGCTGATTTCCTCAGGGCCTTGCGTATTGCAGGGGCGTGACGGCCACACGGGATTTGAAGACGCGATGGAAATGGCTCTGGTCGGCAAAGCCGGTGTCGTAGGCGGCATCGGCCGCACTCGCCCCCTGACGCAGCAGCACGCGTGCCTGGCGGATCTTCATGTCCAGTTGCAGTGCATGGGGCGTCATGCCGAAGCGGCGATTGAACTGGCGGATCAATTGATATCGGCTGGTGCCGGCGATGGCGGCCAGGGTGTCGAGCGTGATGCGTTCACGGCAATGGGCCTGCAGGAAATCATGCGCGGCCTGCAGGCCGTCGCTGCCTTGCGTGGCCATCGTGAGGGCGCCGGCGCAGGTTTCTGCGCATAGCTGCATGAGTTCGTGCAGGCAGGTGATGATGTCGGCCTGCAGGTCGGCGTGCAGGTCGACCTGGTGGGCGTCCAGGGCCGCTGTCATGCGGTTGAGCAATTGGACCGCCGAGGCAGAGCGCAGCACCTGAGAATCCATCCTCTGGAGCAGCCCGCGGGTGCTCGGGGTTTCATCGAGCAGCGTGGCCAGCCAGTGCACATCGAGGTGGAACATGCGATAGCTCCAGCGCTGCAGTTCGGCCGGATTGCAGCTATGCACATCACCGGCTCTGACCAGTACGACATCACCGGGGACGATGGCCATGCTCCGGCCCGCCACGGAAAAGACGCTCTGGCCGCCATCGACGATGCCGATGGAAAAGCTGTCATGCGTATGCGGGGCATAGCAGGACAGGCTACCGGTGGCGCGCCGGCCTTCGAGGAAGGGCAGTTCGGGCGTGTGCCAGAAGTGTTGGAGAGGCATCATGACAGGGTTGGCGAGAGTCGCGGTGGGCCATTTTAAGATAAAGTATCCGCTTCGCCGTCCTGCCCGTTTTCCCGCGCCTTTGCTGCTGTCCTGCCGGTGTGCGGCGCATGGTACGTCTTCCATCCCGTTTTTCCGGTTTTCATCCCTGTTTCCTTGCTCCGCTTGCCATGACCACCTCGATCGTCCGCGCCGCCTGTCCTCATGATTGCCCCGATACCTGTGCCTTGCTGGTGACCGTCAAGGACGGCGTCGCCACCGAGGTGCGTGGCGACCCGGATCACCCGCCCACCTCCGGCGTGCTCTGCACCAAGGTTTCACGCTACACCGAGCGCACCTATCACCCCGATCGCCTGCTTTATCCCATGCGCCGGGTGGGCAAGAAGGGCGAGGGCCGGTTCGAGCGCATCAGCTGGGACGAGGCGATTGCGACCATCGCCCAACGCCTGGGGCAGATTGCCTTGCGCGATCCCCAGGCCATCCTGCCCTACAGCTATGCCGGCACCATGGGGCAGGTGCAGGGTGAATCAATGGCCGGGCGTTTCTTCAATCGCCTGGGGGCGTCGCAACTGGAGCGCACCATTTGCGCCTCGGCCGGCGGCGCCGGTTATCGCTACACCATCGGCGCGCGTATCGGTACCGATCTGGAACAGGTCGACAATGCCAGGCTGATCCTGATCTGGGGTGGCAATCCGATCGCCTCCAACCTGCACTTCTGGACCCGGGTGCAGGCCGCCAAGCGGAATGGTGCACGCCTGATCGCCATCGATCCTTATCGCTCGCTCACAGCCGAAAAGTGCCACCAGCATATTGCCCTGTTGCCGGGTACTGATGCGGCCCTGGCGCTGGGCATGATGCATGTGCTGATTGCCGAGGACCTGCTCGACCACGACTACATCGCCCGTCACACGCTGGGCTTCGATCAGTTGAAAGAGCGCGTGGCGGAATGGACGCCGGCCCGCACCGCCGAGGTCTGCGGCATCGAGGCCGAAGAAGTGCTGGCGCTGGGGCGTGAGTACGGCCGCGTGGCGCTGGCCGGCGAAGGCGTTTTCATCCGCGCCAACTACGGCTTGCAGCGCGTGCGCGGCGGCGGCATGGCGGCGCGCAACGTGGTCTGCCTGCCAGCCCTGGTGGGGGCCTGGCGTCACGCCGCCGGCGGCATCCAGCTGTCGGTGTCGGACAGCTTCCCCAAGGATGCGGCGGCGCTGAGTCGGCCCGACCTGGCCGCGCGTCATGGCGCCCCGGCCCGCGTCATCAACATGAGTACCATCGGCGACGATCTCCTGAAGCCGGCGTCGCCCGAGTTCGGGCCCCAGGTGGAGGCGGTGATCGTCTACAACTCCAACCCGGTGGCGGTGGCACCGGAGTCGGCCAAGGTAGCGCAGGGCTTCGCCCGCGAGGACCTGTTCACCGTGGTGCTGGAGCACTTCCAGACCGATACCGCCGACTACGCCGATATCCTCTTGCCGGCCACCACCCAGCTGGAACACATCGACGTCCATGCCTCCTACGGTCACGTCTACATGCTGGCCAACAATGCGGCCATTGCGCCCATGGGCGAGGCCAAGCCCAATACCGAGATCTTCCGCCTGCTCGCTGCGGCCATGGGGTTCACCGAGGACTGCTTCCGTGACAGCGATGACCAGTTGGCGGCGGTGGCCTTCCGGCGCGATGACCCGCGCAGTGGCGGCTACGACTGGCAAGTGCTCAAGGAAAAGGGCTGGCAGCGTCTGGCCATGCCGGTCGCGCCGTTTGCCGAAGGCGGGTTTGCCACGCCCTCGGGCAAGTGCGAATTCTATTCGGCGCAGATGAAGGCGGCCGGTCTCGATCCGTTGCCGGCCTATATCGCGCCCTACGAGTCGGTGGCCAGCAACCCGGAACTGGCTGCCCGCTATCCGCTGGCGATGATTTCCCCGCCGGCGCGCAATTTCCTCAACTCGTCCTTCGTCAACGTGCAGAGCCTGCGCGATACCGAGGGCGAGCCGCATCTGGACATGCACCCGCAGGACGCCGCTGCCCGCGGCATCGCACAAGGCGATACGGTGCGCGTGTTCAATGATCGCGGCAGCATGCAGGCGCGCGTGCGTGTGACGGAAAAGGCACGCCCGGGTCTGGTGGTGGGGCTGTCGATCTGGTGGAAGAAGTTTGCCGCCGATGGCAAGAACGCTAACGAGGTGACCAGCCAGCGCTTGACCGACATGGGTAACGCGCCCACCTTCTACGACGTGCTGGTGCAGGTGGAAAAACTGCAGCAGCCGGTTGTGGCGCACTGAGTCCCTGCATCATGCTGCGCAGGGGCATGCTGGTGCTGGCGCTGGGCGGATTGCTGGGTTTGGGCGCGTGTTCATCGGTGTCCTATTACGCCCAGGCCGCGCATGGCCAGTTCTCCCTGCTGGCGCAGGCCCGGCCGCTGGATGACTGGCTCGCCGATCCCGCCACCCAGCCGGCGCTCAAGACCAAGCTGCAGACGGTGCAAGAGATTCGCCGCTTTGCGGTGGTCGAACTGGGCTTGCCCGATAACGGCAGTTACCGCACCTATGCCCAGCTGGACCGGCCTTTCGTGTTGTGGAACGTGGTGGCCGCACCGGAACTCTCGCTCAAGGCCAGGCAGTGGTGTTTTCCCATTGCCGGTTGCGTGGACTATCGCGGCTATTACAGCCAGCAAGCGGCCCAGGACTACGCCGCCGCGCTGCAGCGGGACGGCTATGATGTCCAGGTGGCAGGAGTACCGGCCTATTCCACGCTGGGCTGGTTCGATGATCCGGTCATCTCCACCTTCATCCAGTATCCCGACGGTGAACTGGCGCGCCTGATCTTCCATGAACTGGCGCACCAGACTGTCTACGCTCGGGACGATACGCCCTTCAATGAAGGTTTCGCGGTAGCGGTCGAGGAACTGGGGCTGGAGCGCTGGCTGGCGGCGCGCCACGATTCCGCTATGACCGAGGCGTATCAGCGCTATGCGCAGCGCAAGCGGGAATTCCTGGCGCTGCTGGACAAGTACCGCGCCCAGCTGAAGGACAACTACGACAGCGATGCCAGCGATGCCGTGAAGCGCGATCGCAAGGCCGCCATCTTCGCCGCCCTGCGTGCCGAATACGCGACGATCAAGAGCACACGCTGGAACGGCTATGCCGGCTACGACCGCTGGTTCGCCATGCCGTTGTCGAACGCGCATCTGGCCCTGGTCGGTGCTTATCACGACATGGTGCCGGCTTTTCGGCGGCTGTTCGAAAACAGTCGAGGTTTTCCTGATTTCTATGACAAGGTCCGGCGACTGGCGCGCATGGACAAGCCCGCCCGGCACGCCGCGCTGGGCGATGCGCCCTTGACCACGGGCAAGGCGGCGCCAGAAACATTTCCCACCGACACCATTGGGCAGCCCAAACGGGATGCAGGCGGGTATCATCCCGGGTGATTTGGCCGGTCTGTCCAGGCGCGGCCTTCATCATTACCCGGCGCGAAGTACCCCCGAACGGAGGGCATTTCACAAAAATTCACTTAATTCGGGCGCAAAGTGCTTGCCCCGCGGTCGAATGCTGGATAGCATCTGCGTTAAATAAAAAAACACTCGTGCTTTTTTGCTGTGCGCGCCAAGCGGTCTCAACATGACACCGCCCAGCCCCAGCGCACGTTATGACCGGAGACAGAGGACACACTATGGAAAGATTCTGGCTTGCATCCTATCCTGCAGGCGTTCCCGCGGACATCGACCCCGGCCGTTACGGCTCGTTGGTACAGATGATCGATGAAGCCTTCACCAGGCACGCCGACCGCAATGCCTACGTCTGCATGGGCAAGTACCTGCGTTACAGCGAACTGGATACCATGTCGCGCGCACTGGGCGGCTGGCTGCAGGGACTGGGGCTGCAGAAGGGCGCCCGGGTGGCGATCATGATGCCCAATGTGCTGCAGTATCCGATCGCCATCGCGGCGATCCTGCGGGCCGGTTATACCGTGGTCAATGTCAATCCGCTCTATACCGCGCGCGAGCTGGAACATCAGTTGAAGGATTCGGGCGCCGAAGCCATCTTCGTGCTGGAAAACTTTGCCTGCACGCTGCAGAAGGTGGTCGCCAATACCAGCATCAAGCATATCGTGGTGGCCAGCATGGGCGAGCTGCTGGGCACGCTCAAGGGTGCCATCGTCAACCTGGTGGTGCGCCACGTGAAGAAGCTGGTGCCGGCCTGGTCGCTGCCCAACGCCATCAGCTTCAGCCGTGCCTTGTCGCAAGCGCAGGGCAAGCAGTTGCGGCCGGTCAGCCTGACGCCTGACGACGTCGCCTTCCTGCAATACACCGGTGGCACCACCGGCGTGGCCAAGGGCGCCGTACTGACCCACCGCAATCTGGTGGCCAATGTGCTGCAGGCCGAGGAATGGCTGACCCCGGCGCTCAAGGCCGGCAAGCCCATCGACCAGCTGGTGTTCGTCTGTGCCTTGCCGCTGTATCACATCTTTGCGCTGACTGTCTGCAACATGCTTGGCACACGCGAAGGCGCGCTCAACCTGCTGATTCCCAACCCGCGTGATATTCCCGGCTTCGTCAAGGAGCTGGCCAAGTACAAGGTCAATACCTTCCCGGCCGTCAATACGCTCTACAACGCACTGCTCAACAATGCCGATTTCGCCAAGCTGGATTTTTCCGGCTACCGCTGCTGCGTGGGCGGTGGCATGGCCGTGCAGCAAAGCGTGGCCGACAAGTGGAAGAAGCTGACCGGCTGCCCCATCATCGAAGGCTATGGCCTGTCGGAGACCTCGCCGATCGCCAGCGCCAACCCCTGCACCATCGAAGAATACACCGGCACCATCGGCCTGCCGTTGCCCTCGACCGAGATCGCCATCCTCGACGACGATGGGAATCCGGTGCCGCTCGGCCAGCCGGGCGAGATCGCCATCCGCGGTCCGCAGGTGATGCCGGGTTACTGGCAGCGCCCCGACGAGACGGCCAAGGTCATGACGCCGGACGGTTTCTTCAAGACCGGCGATATCGGCATCATGGATGCCCTGGGCTATACCCGTATCGTCGACCGCAAGAAGGACATGATCCTGGTCTCCGGTTTCAACGTCTATCCCAACGAGATCGAAGGCGTGGTGGCGCAGCATCCGGGCGTACTGGAATGCGCCTGCGTGGGCGTGCCGGACGAACATACCGGCGAGGCGGTCAAGCTCTTCGTGGTGCGCAAGGATAAGTCGCTCACCAGCGAGCAATTGATGGCCTACTGCAAGGAGCAGTTCACCGGCTACAAGAAGCCCAAGTACATCGAGTTCCGTGATGAGCTGCCCAAGACCAACGTCGGCAAGATCCTGCGTCGCGAGTTGCGCGACGAGCCGGCCAAGGCCCAGCAGAAACGGGCTGCCTGACCGGATATACATCGTAGCGCTCCAATGAAAAATCGCTGCCGGATCACTCCGGCAGCGATTTTTTTTCGGGGCGGGAAAGATCAGTCCGGCACGGGCGTGATCACCGGCTTGCCACTGAAATGCGCCTGCAGGTTGTTGAAGGCCAGATCGGCCATGGCGGTGCGTGTGACCAGTGTGCCGCTGGCCATGTGCGGTGTCAGCACCACATTCTCCTGGGCAGCCAGTTCGGCGGGGATATTGGGCTCGTTCTCGAACACATCCAGACCGGCGCCGGCGATGGTGCCGGCCTTGAGCGCGGCGATCAGAGCGGTTTCATCCACCACCGAGCCGCGTGCCACGTTGATCAGGAAACCCTTGGGACCGAGCGCATCCAGCACGTCTGCATTGACCAGTGCACGGGTACCGGCGCCGCCGGGGGTGATCATCACCAGGAAATCGACCGCCGCCGCCAGCGACTTGATGTCGCCGAAGTAGGTGTAGGGGACGTCCTTGCGCGAGCGATTGTGATACGCGATCTCCATGTCGAAGCCGGCGGCGCGGCGGGCGATGGCTTCGCCGATGCGACCCAGTCCGACGATGCCCAGCCGGGCGCCGCTGACCTTGGTGGTGAAGGGGAAGGGGCCGTTCTTCCACTCGCCACTGCGGGCGAAACGGTCGGCGCGCACCACGTTGCGTGCCACGGCCAGCATCAGTGCGATGGCCATGTCGGCCACGTCATCGGTCAGCACGTCGGGGGTGTGGGTGACATGGATGCCGCGCTCGCGGGCGGCCGGCACATCCACGCCGTCGTAGCCGACGCCGAACACCGAGACGATTTCCAGCGCCGGAAAGCGCGCCATGAATTCCCGCCCGACCTTCGCCTCGCCATTGGCGGCGATGCCACGCACCTGCGGGGCGATGGCGGCGAGCTGATCGTCGCTGAGCTGGTCCAGCACGAGGTTGTGGCAAGTGAAATTCTGTTGCAGCAGATCCAGCAGATGCTGTGGCAGACGGGCGACGATCAGGATGGTAGGGCGTTCGTTGGAAGTCATGGTCACTGGGGAGGAAGCGGTGATGGAGTCGTTACGATACGGACTATTGATACGCCACGGGCTGAAATCTTTTCAAGCCCGCAGCGGAATCTGTGGCTACAGCGCCGGGCTGAGGCTGCCCTGGCCGGCCGGGTCCAGCGGCGGCAAGGGACGTGGCTTGCGGCTTTCGTCGGTGGCCACATAGGTCAGCGTGGCCTCAGTGACCTTGACGATCTCGGTCTGCAGCCGGTTGCGCTCGGCATAGACTTCGACATTGACCGTGATGGAGGTATTGCCGACCTTGACGATGTCGGCATAGAAGGACAGCAGGTCACCTACGAAGACCGGATTCTTGAACAGGAAGGAATTGACCGCGATGGTCGCCACCCGGCCATTGGCACGGCGCGTAGCCGGCAGCGATCCGGCGATGTCCACCTGGGCCATGATCCAGCCACCGAAGACGTCGCCATAGACGTTGGCGTCGGACGGCATGGGCATGACCCGCAGTTGCGGCGCCTTGCCGGGCGGGAGTTGGGGGACGGTATGGGACATGCATGACTCCTTGGAGAGGGGAAGCCCCGGCGCGCTCGCGGGATGGCTCTTATAATCGGGGTTTGCGGTGTTGCGGGTTTGTGCCGAAAGCGACAAGGCTCCTAGTGTATCGGATGTCGCTCTTTTGTTGCGCCGTCTGCCACCGCCTCCCTATTTCCAGGTCCGTCCCCATGCGTCGTTATCCCAATTCTTCCACCTCACCTCAAGCACCGATCAAGCGCCAGCGTGGCGACTGGGACGTGGTCAAGACCCTGTTGCCCTACCTGTGGACCTACAAGTGGCGGGTGATGCTGGCGCTGGCCTTCCTGGTCGGCGCCAAGCTGGCCAACGTCGGCGTGCCGCTGGTGCTCAAGAAGCTGGTCGATGCCATGACCATCACCGCCTCCCATCCGCAGGCGCTGCTGGTGTTGCCGCTGGGCCTGCTGGTGGCCTATGGCGCGCTGCGACTGGCGACGGCGCTCTTTACCGAACTGCGGGAGCTGATGTTCGCCCGCGTCACCCAAAGGGCGGTGCGCACCATTGCATTGCAGGTCTTCCGTCACCTGCATGCCCTGTCGCTGCGCTTCCACCTCAATCGCCAGACTGGCGGCATGACGCGTGACATCGAACGCGGTACCCGTGGCGTCTCCACGCTGGTGTCGTACACGCTCTTTTCCATCCTGCCCACCATCATCGAGATCGTGCTGGTGCTGGCCTACCTGGTTACCCATTACGACATCTGGTTCTCGCTCATCACGGCCGGTGCGCTGGTGCTCTACATCCTGTTCACCATCACTGTGACCGAGTGGCGCACGCACTTCCGCCGCACCATGAACGAACTCGATTCGAACGCCAATACGCGTGCCATCGATTCGCTGCTCAATTACGAGACGGTCAAGTATTTCGGCAACGAGGAATTCGAGGCGCGCCGCTACGATGAAGGCCTGCAGCGCTACGAGCGGGCCGCCGTGAAATCGCAGAGTTCGCTTTCGCTGCTCAATACCGGACAGTCGGCCATCATCGCCATCGCGGTCACGCTGATCCTGTGGCGCGCCACCGCCGGTGTGATCGATGGCAGCATGACCCTGGGCGACATGGTGCTGGTCAATGCCTTCATGATCCAGCTCTACATCCCGCTGAACTTCCTGGGTGTGCTCTATCGCGAGATCAAGCAGAGCATGGCCGACATGGAGCGCCTGTTCTCGCTGCTGGAAGAAAACCGCGAAGTGGCTGACCGCCCCGGTGCACAGCCCCTGCGTACGCAGGGCGCGGAGCTGCATTTCGAACACGTCGATTTCAGCTACGAGCGCAATCGCCAGATTCTTTTTGATGTCGATTTCAAGGTCCAGGCCGGCACCACCACCGCCGTGGTCGGCCACAGCGGCTCGGGCAAGTCGACCTTGTCGCGGCTGCTGTATCGCTTCTATGACGTCGACCATGGCGCCATCCGCATCGATGGGCAAGACCTGCGCAATGTCACGCAAGCCTCTCTGCGACAGGCCATCGGCATCGTGCCGCAGGATACGGTGCTGTTCAACGACACCATCGAATACAACATCGCCTATGGCAAGCCCGGCGCCACGCGCGAGCAGATCGTGGCGGCGGCCAAGGCGGCCTATATCCATGACTTCATCGAGTCGCTGCCCGACGGTTATGCCAGCATGGTGGGCGAGCGTGGCCTGAAGCTGTCCGGCGGTGAGAAGCAGCGCGTGGCCATCGCCCGCACCCTTCTGAAAGATCCGGCCATCCTGATCTTCGATGAAGCGACGTCGGCCCTGGATTCGCGTGCCGAACAGGCGATCCAGCAACAGCTCGAAGAGATCGCGCGCGAACGCACGACGCTGGTCATCGCACACCGGCTTTCCACCATCGTCAATGCGCAGCAGATCCTGGTGATGGACCATGGCCGCATCGTCGAGCGCGGTACCCATGCGGGCTTGCTGATGGCCGATGGTCTGTACGCGCAGATGTGGCTGCGCCAGCAGGCGGGAGGTGACGAGGATAGTGCCTCCGCCGCACCGCTCAAGGAAGGCGAAGCGGTGCTGCTCGCGCCCGATGCCGAACCCAGTGTATTGAGGCCGGCCGAACAGCGCTAGCAGGGCCACGTGCCGACGCTGCTTGCGCCGGCACGGGCGCAGCGGCACAATTCGCCATTCGACCTAGAACGGGAAGTGGGCGGGCAATGGAAAGCAAATGGCTTGAGGATTTCGTCTCCCTGGCGGAAACGCGCAGTTTCAGTCGCTCGGCCGAGTTGCGGCACGTGACGCAACCGGCTTTTTCGCGACGTATCCAGTCGCTGGAGGCCTGGCTGGGTACCGACCTGATCGACCGTACTTCCTATCCCACCCGCCTCACGCCGGCCGGTGAAGTGTTCTACGAGCAGGCTGTGGCCATGCTGGGCCAGATCAACAATACCCGGGCGCTGCTGCACGGCAAGCGACCTACCGCCCAGACCACCATCGACTTCGCAGTCCCGCATACGCTCTCGCTGACCTACATGCCGAAGTGGCTCAGTTCGCTGGAGTCCGGCTTCGGCTCCATCAATACCCGCCTGATCGCCCTGAATGTGCACGATGCCGTGATGACCATCGTCGAAGGCGGCTGCGACCTGCTGTTGTGCTATCACCATCCACGCCAGCCGGTGCAACTCGATGCCAGCCGCTACGACATGCTGACCATGGGAACCGAGACGATGCGTCCCTACTCGCGTTGTGATCGGCAGGGCCGGCCCGACTACCTCTTCCCCGGCAGCGCCAAGGCGCCGCTGCCGTTTCTTTCCTACACCAGCAATGCCTATCTGGGGCGCATGGTGGAATTGATGATGGCCGATACCAAGCGGCCGCTGCACCTGGCCAAGCACTACGAGACCGACATGTCGGAAAGCCTGAAGATGATGGCGCTGGAGGGCCATGGGGTGGCCTTCCTGCCGGAGTCCTCGGTGGTCCGGGAAGTGCGAAATCGGCAGCTGGCACGCACGGATGGCCCGACCGGCGAGTGGGAGGTGGAGATGGAGATCCGCCTCTACCGCGAACGTCCCACCCCGCAACGCACCGGCAAGGCACTGGTGGCGCGCCTGTGGGAGTACCTGGTCGACCTGGATACGCAGCGGCAGGGAAAGCTGGAGCGTGATGAGCGCCAGAAGGTGGCGGCAGGCAAATCCGCCCGTGCGGCGGAAAAACGCGAATCCTGAGCCGGAAAAGGGTGGGGTGATCGCCGCAATCGCCCTTTCATCAAGGGTTACAGAAGGTTATGCATGGATTGCATAATTGCATGCTCACAAAGCATTAGCCTTGTTTTGGCCGGCTGGCTACGATGGCGGCGCTGAATCGGACCGGCACGAATTTCCAGTAGACGCAGGAGGCGTCGTGCTGGCAGGACGTGCTCCGTCCCGGCCCGTGCAGACGCCTGTGGCGCTGCTTGCAGGCTGGCGCCGACGGAGTAACATGCCCTGGCGAACTTCGGAATTCGGAAGCCTTTTGTCCTGACCTGCACGGAACTCAAAGGAGCGATTGCATCATGTCGAACGTACCTAATCACGAAGTGCCTTCCTATCTCGTCCCGCACGGCATCGGTCCGTGGGGCGTCTACCTCGAGCAGATCGATCGTGTCACGCCCTACCTGGGTTCGCTGGCGCGCTGGGTGGAAACCCTGAAGCGCCCCAAGCGCATCCTGGTGGTGGACGTACCCATCGAGCGTGACGACGGCACCATCGCTCACTTCGAAGGTTATCGCGTGCAGCACAACACCTCGCGCGGCCCCGGCAAGGGCGGCGTGCGTTTCCACCAGGACGTGACGCTCTCCGAAGTGATGGCGCTGTCGGCCTGGATGACGGTCAAGAATGCCGCCGTGAACGTGCCTTATGGTGGCGCCAAGGGCGGTATCCGCGTCGATCCCAAGACCCTTTCCCGTGGTGAACTGCAGCGCGTCACGCGTCGCTACACCAGCGAGATCGGCATCATCATCGGCCCCAACAAGGACATCCCGGCGCCCGACGTCAACACCGATTCGCAGATCATGGCCTGGATGATGGATACCTATTCCATGAACCAGGGCAGCACCTCCTCGGGTGTGGTCACCGGCAAGCCGATCTCGCTGGGCGGCAGCCTGGGTCGCCATGAAGCGACCGGTCGCGGTGTGTTCGTGGTGGGTTGCGAAGCGGCTGCCAAGCGCGGCATGGACATCAAGGATGCCAAGGTCGCGGTGCAAGGTTTCGGTAACGTCGGCGGCATCGCTGCACGTCTGTTTGCCGAGGCCGGATCCAAGGTGGTGGCAGTGCAGGATCACGTGACCACGGTGTTCAATGCCGGTGGCCTGGACGTGCCGGCGCTGCAGGCGTATGTCGCCAAGAACGGCAGCGTGAAGGGCTTCGAAGGTGCAGACGAGATTGCCGATCGCGCCCAATTCTGGTCGGTCGACTGCGACATTCTGGTGCCTGCTGCACTGGAACAGCAAATCACCGAGGCCAATGCCAATCACATCAAGGCCAAGATCATCCTGGAAGGCGCCAATGGCCCGACCACCCCGGCCGCAGATGACATCCTGCGCGACAAGGGTGTGCTGATCGTGCCGGACGTGATTGCCAACGCCGGTGGTGTGACCGTGAGTTACTTCGAGTGGGTGCAGGACTTCTCCAGCTTCTTCTGGACCGAAGACGAGATCAACCTGCGCCTGACCCGCATCATGCGCGAAGCCTTTGCCGCGGTCTGGCAACTGGCCGAAGAAAAGAATGTGTCGCTGCGTACCGCGGCCTTCATCGTGGCATGTACTCGCGTTCTGCAGGCCCGTGAAATGCGTGGTCTGTACCCGTAATGCGATAAAAGAACAGTCCGGGCAACCGGACCTGGGCGGCCCAAGACGACGCATGAGAGATCGTCGGCCGCATGAGCTCAGCTCTAGGAGGAGACGTGGTGGCTGTGCGTACGCGCACCGCAGGCCAGCCAGCCTTGCGGCGCAGGATCATCATCGACCAACCCGGCATTTCCATGCCGGGCGCTGCTGCATGTGCGCTCCCGGTTTGCGCCTGCGATGCCAACCTGATTGCGGTTGCGTCGCATCGTTCGCATTGCTCTCCCGCCTCTGCCTTCCTCCCGCTTTTCCCCTCTCTCCCCGAACTACTTCATCGCCCTGCAAGGCGCTCCCGTACTGGTGTTGCGCCGGTCATGGGCAAACCGCGCCTGCGCGCTTCAGGTCTCCATGGCTGCGTCCCCGCGCACCGTGCAGAGGCATTCACGGATCTTATTTCTGGCATGGATATTGCTGACAGGAACACTGTCGCTGCCGTGACGCCACGCGCGCCACATCGCAGTTTTCGGCCTGCTCCAGTGGGTGCCAGCGCGGCTGCTGGCCGAGAACTGCATCATCAGGGAAGTTGCGTATTGCCTGACCCGGTGGCATATGTCGTACAATGCGCCCGCCGCCTGTTGCGCATGGGTAATTTGTCTGCAGCGGGTCCACCGTGGGGGTGGTCTTCGAAAGAAGGCGCCAGGTGTGGATCAAACAATGCTGGCAAAGATCCTTGTTAGCACACAGAATAGGCAGCACGGCAGAGAACAATAACAGGCTCGTCAATACGGCCGGCCAGCCCGGTTCCGGGCGCCGCGCAAGCGGTTTCGGAATGGGGCTTTTGATACACTACGTAAAAAATTTTTCCAGGAGGTCACACAATGAAGTTATTGAAGCTAGCAGGGGTTTTGGTTGGGGCAAGCGTGCTGATGAGCTCGGTGCATGCCGAGGAATTCACTGGCCGTCTGAAGAAGATCAAGGACTCCGGCACTCTGACGCTGGGCGTGCGCGATTCGTCGATTCCTTTCTCGTATCTGGATGACAAGCAGTCCTATCAAGGCTACTCGATCGACCTGTGCCTGAAGGCAGCAACTGCGATCCAGAAGAAGCTGGGTCTGACTTCGCTGAACATCAAGATGGTTCCGGTGACTTCGGCCACCCGTATCCCCCTGATCGCCAACGGCACCACCGACATCTCCTGCGACTCCGCGACCAACAACCAGGAACGCTGGAACCAGGTGGCCTTCTCGATGACCGAGTTCGTGACCGCCAACAAGTTCCTGTCCAAGAAGTCGGCCAATCTGAAGACTCTGGATGACCTGAAGGGCAAGACCGTGGTCTCGACCTCCGGCACCTCCAACCTGAAGCAGATCACCGCGCTGAACGCCGAACGCAACCTGGGCATGAACATCCTGGCTGCCAAGGACCACGCTGAAGCCTTCCTGATGGTGGAAACCGGCCGTGCCGCCGCCTTCGTAATGGATGACATCCTGCTGTCCTCGCTGGCGGCCAACTCCAAGGCACCTGCCGACTACCAGGTCTCTTCGGAAGCCCTGTCGGTCGAGCCGTACGGCCTGATCCTGCCGAAGGGTGACAACGACTTCAAGAAGGTCGTCGACGACGCCCTGACCGTGGTCTACAAGGGTGACGACATCAAGAAGATCTACGCGAAGTGGTTCCAGTCGCCGATCCCGCCCAAGGGTGTCAACCTGAACGTGCCGATGAGCCCGCAACTGCAGGCAGTGATGGCCAAGCCGACCGATTCCTACGATCCGGCCGCCTACGCTGTGGTGCCGGAAGCCCAGAAGAACATGGGCAAGAAGAAGTAATCGGCGCATTTCCTGGTGCAATCTGACGAAACGGGGGCCTGTCCCCCGTTTTGTTTAGCCGGTGTCAAAGCGTTTGCCATGGGGCAAGGCGTTTTTCCACGTCACCGGACCTGACCCTACAAGAAGCGGCGCGGCATTTGCCTGGTGACCGCGCCCGACAGATAAAACGACTCGACACAGACTCGAACCACAGACGAGGCCATTTATGCACTACAACTGGAACTGGGGAATCTTCTGGGAGATGTCTCCCGATGGCATCCCCTATATCGATACGCTGCTGGCAGGCCTGAAATGGACACTGGCCACCGCCGCATGCGCCTGGATCATGGCACTGATCCTGGGCACCATCTTCGGTACCTTGCGTACCACCACCAAACCATGGGTCGTGCGCATCGCCAACGGCTATGTGGAACTGTTCCGCAACATTCCGCTGCTGGTACAGATGTTCCTGTGGTACTTCGTGATGCCGGAACTGCTGCCCGGCGCCCTCGGCGACTGGATCAAGAGCCTGCCGGACGCGTCCTTCGTGACCGCGACCCTGGCCTTGGGCTTCTTCACTTCCTCACGTGTGGCCGTGCAGGTCACTACCGGTATCCAGGCATTGCCGCGCGGCCAGCGCATGGCAGGTGCGGCACTGGGCCTGACCCCGGTGCAGACCTATCGCTACGTGCTGCTGCCGATGGCCTTCCGCATCATCATCCCGGCGCTGACCAACGAGTTTGCCGCGATCATCAAGAACAGCTCGGTGGCGCTGACCATCGGCCTGGTCGAACTGACTGCCGCGACCTACTCGATGCGTGAGTTCACCTTCCAGACCTTCGAGGCCCTGACCGGTGCCACCATCATCTACCTGATCATTTCCGTCATCGCCCTGTTCATGGCGCGCCTGCTGGAAAAGGTCACCGCCGTCCCGGGTTACATCACCGGCGGCAGCACCAGCGCAGGAGGGCATTGATCCATGTTCAGCAATTTCGATTTCGACGTCATCCAGCGCTCCTGGGTCTATCTCTTTACGACCGGCCTGAAGTTCACCCTGATCCTGACCTTCTCGGCCATGCTGGGCGGCATCATCCTGGGTACGCTGCTGGCGATGATGCGTCTGTCGTCCAACAAGCCGCTGTCGTTCATCGCGACCACCTACGTCAACCTGATCCGCTCCATTCCGCTGGTGCTGGTGATCTTCTGGTTCTACTTCCTGGTGCCCTTCATCGGTGCCTGGATCATCGGTGCCTCCGAGCCTATCCAGGTCGGGGCGTTCCAGTCGGCCCTGATCACCTTCATCCTGTTCGAAGCGGCCTACTACTGCGAGATCATGCGTTCGGGCATCCAGTCCATTCCGCGTGGCCAGGTGTTCGCCGGTTACGCCATCGGCATGAACTACTGGCAGATGATGGGCAACGTGGTGTTGCCGCAGGCCTTCCGCAACATGACCCCGATCCTGCTGACCCAGACCATCGTGCTGTTCCAGGACGTGTCGCTGGTGTACGTGCTGGGTTCGGTGCCGGACTTCGTCACCAGCGCTTCCAAGATCGCCCAGCGTGACGGTCGTCTGGTGGAAATGTACCTGTTCGTAGCCGTGGTCTACTTCGTGCTCAGCTTCGGTCTGTCGACCCTGGTCAAGCGCTTCCAGAAGAAGATCGCCATCATCCGCTAAAGCCTATGACGGCCGCCGCCCAGGGAGGCTGGCGGCCCAGTGAATTCAGAAATCCAGGAGAATCAAATGATCGAACTCAACAATGTCAGCAAGTGGTACGGCAGCTTCCAGGTCCTGACCGACTGCTCGACCTCCGTCAAGAAGGGCGACGTGGTGGTGGTGTGCGGCCCGTCCGGTTCCGGCAAGTCCACGCTGATCAAGACCGTCAACGGCCTGGAGCCGTTCCAGAAAGGCACCATCACCGTCGATGGCGTCTCGGTGGGTGACCCCAAGACCAACCTGTCCAAGCTGCGTGCGCGCATCGGCATGGTGTTCCAGAACTTCGAACTGTTCCCGCATCTCTCGATCCGTGAGAACCTGACCATCGGCCAGATCAAGGTGCTGGGTCGTTCCAAGGAAGAGGCGACCGAGAAGGGCCTGAAGTACCTGGACCGCGTGGGCCTGCTGGCGCACAAGGACAAGTTCCCCGGCCAGCTTTCCGGTGGCCAGCAGCAGCGTGTGGCGATTGCCCGCGCCCTGTCGATGGATCCGATCGCCATGCTGTTCGACGAACCGACCTCGGCGCTGGACCCGGAAATGATCAATGAAGTGCTGGACGTCATGGTCGGCCTGGCCCAGGAAGGCATGACCATGATGGTCGTGACCCACGAAATGGGCTTCGCCCGCAAGGTCGCCAACCGTGTGGTCTTCATGGACAAGGGTCTGGTCGTGGAAGATTGCGCCAAGGACGAGTTCTTCGCGCAGCCGCGTTCCGAGCGCGCGCGTGACTTCTTGGCCAAGATCATCACGCACTGATCTTCAGCCTGTCAGCATCAGGTCAAGGGCCGCTCCGGCAACGGGGCGGCCCTTGTCGTTTGGGCTACATCAAAAGCGGGTGGCGGCAGGGCGCCCGGAGCGCTTGACGGCTACGGTAGAATGTCGCCCTTGAAGACATCGCGGCTGGCTCTCCACAGCCCGCATGGCCGGGATGCCTCGCCTTACTCCCACTCCAGACCGAAAGATCATTGCAATGAGCAACGTACTGACCATCACCCGCCCGGACGACTGGCACTTGCACCTGCGCGACGGCGCCACCATGCGCGACGTGCTGCCGCACACCGCGCGCCAGTTCGCGCGCGCCATCGTCATGCCCAACCTGAAGCCGCCGGTGACCACCACCGCCCAGGCTGGCGCTTATCGCGACCGTATCCTGGCGGCCCTGCCGCAAGGCATGGCCTTCGAGCCGTTGATGGTCCTGTACCTGACCGACAATACCCCGCCGGAGGAAATCCGCCGCGCCAAGGAGAGTGGCTTCGTCAAGGCCGTCAAGCTCTATCCGGCCGGTGCCACCACCAATTCGGATGCCGGCGTGACCGATCTCTCCAAGTGCTACAAGACCCTGGAAGTGCTGCAGGAAGTGGGCATGCCCTTCCTGGTCCACGGTGAGGTGACCAATCCCGAGATCGACCTGTTCGACCGCGAAGCAGTGTTCATCGACCGCATCATGAAGCCGCTGCGCCAGGCCATGCCGGAGCTGAAGGTGGTCTTCGAGCACATCACCACCAAGGACGCGGCGGACTACGTGCTGGCCGGCGAAGGGCCGACCGCCGCCACCATCACCGCGCACCACCTGCTGTTCAACCGCAACGAGATGTTCAAGGGCGGCATTCGTCCGCATTACTACTGCCTGCCGGTGCTGAAGCGCGAGACCCATCGCCAGGCCCTGGTGGCCGCCGCCACCTCCGGCAATGACAAGTTCTTCCTCGGTACCGACTCGGCCCCGCATGCCAAGGGCGCCAAGGAACATGCCTGCGGCTGTGCCGGCTGCTACACCGCGCTGCACGCGCTGGAGCTCTATGCGCAAGCCTTCGACGCCGCCGGCGCGCTGGACAAGTTCGAGGCCTTCGCCAGCTTCAACGGCCCGGACTTCTACAATCTGCCGCGCAATACCGGCACCGTCACGCTCAAGCGCGAAAGCTGGGCCATCCCGGCCGAGCTGCCGATGGGCGATGCCACGGTGGTACCGCTGTCGGCCGGCGAACAGATCAACTGGAAGATGGTCTGACCCCCACAGGGAGGCAGCCCTGTTCCTTCGTCCCCGGCCATGGTCGCGTCAGATGATGGAGGCCATCGCCGGGATGTCCTCAACAACGAGAGAAAGGCGAGCTGTATGCAATTCGTCGATGAACTGATTACCGATTTCGACAAGGCGCTGCGCGTGATCAATGGCGTGGTGTTCGAGAGCCGTCCCAACCCGGGGCGCGGCCTGCCGGACGGGGTCATGAACGAGGCCGAGAAGCGTCACGCGGCCGGCCTGATGCGGGTCAACAATGTGGGTGAGGTGTGCGCCCAGGCGCTGTACGACGCCCAGGGCCGCTTTGCGCAGACGCCAGAGATCAAGAATGCCTTCGTCCGTGCAGGCATCGAGGAAGAGGATCACCTGGCCTGGACCGCCGAGCGTCTGCGCGAACTGGGTTCGCACACCAGCCTGCTCAATCCCTTGTGGTACGGCGGCGCCTATGTGCTGGGCAGCATCGCCGCCCGGCTGGGGGACGCTCGCAACCTGGGCTTCGTTTCCGAGACCGAGCGCCAGGTGGAGCACCACCTGATGGGCCACCTGGAAAAACTGCCGGTGCAGGACAACCGTTCCCGCGCCATCGTCGACCAGATGCGCATCGATGAGATCGAACACGGTCAGGCGGCGCGTGACCTGGGGGCGGCCGAAATGCCGGCGCCGGTCAGGGGCTTGATGAAGGCCATGGCCAAGGTGATGACCACGGTGGCCTACCGGATTTGATCGTTACCGAATGAGCAGGAAAGAAAAAAGCGGCCTTGGCCGCTTTTTTCGTTGGTGCTGCCCGGCTTACTGCTGCTGGGCGGCCGCCGAGGAGATATCGGTCAGGTCGTCGATGATCTCGAAGGAGTGCGTCATCTCTGCGGTCTTTTCCAGCATGATTGAGGCGGAGCAATACTTGTCGTGGGATAGCTTGATGGCTCGTTCGACAACATTTGTCTTCAGATTGCGGCCGCGCACGGTGAAGTGGAAATGGATCTTGGTGAAGACCTTGGGATCGCTGTCAGCGCGCTCGGACTTCAAGGTCACGTCGCAGCCGCGCACATCCTGGCCGCTCTTGCGCAGGATCACCACCACATCATAGGCGGTGCAGCCACCGGTGCCGGCCAGCACCACTTCCATCGGCCGCGGTGCCAGGTTGCGGCCGCCGCCGTCGGGTGCGCCGTCCATCGTCAACAGGTGGCCCGAGCCCGTCTCGGCCGTAAAGGTCATGCCGGACAAGCCGGTCCAGCGCACTATGCATTCCATCTGTATCGTCCAAATCGGTTGTGTGAGGCTGGCTATTGTAGCTTTTGCTGGCCCCGGCCGCAGCCAGGGCGGGTGGAGTAGAGCTTGCTGTGGTGAAGGTTTGTGATTATTGCGACGCAGAAAAATTGTTGAAATATTATTCAGTTATCATCCGGCGGGTGCTTGTAGATGATCATTGGAGTCAGCAGTGATGCCGCTTTCAGACGGTTACAAATAAATTTCGCAGTCGTTATTGCAATGCACAAACCGCTTTGCTATATTGAATTCAACGGAAGTCTTGCAGCACGTAACGATGTCTCCTCCACCCTCCTCATTGGTGTGGATTAAACCCGGAACCACAGTGTCCGGGTTTTTTTTGTCCATTTTTCCTGCGGGCCCCGGCCGAAGTTGTCCGCCGGGCAATGAAATCCTGCTGGATCGCGCCGCCGCCTGATCTTCGCGCCACAAATCCCCGAAACCTTTTGACGCTAAGTCCTTGAAAAGGCTATACTTGCCGGCTTTCCCATGCGCTCGGGAAGATAAAAGGATGAGTCCGCGAAGCGAAACACCAAGGACAGCCGGCAACATGGGCTGACCCGCATGACCGGAACCGCCACTTTGAGCGTTTATACATTGATAGAGAAAGTCAAACATGAAGACCTTTTCCGCTAAAGCCCATGAGGTTCAGCGCGAGTGGTTCGTGATTGACGCGACGGACTTGGTCCTCGGACGTGTTGCCAGCGAAGTGGCACTCCGACTGCGCGGCAAGCACAAACCCGAATTCACTCCGCACGTCGATACCGGTGACTTCATCGTCGTCGTCAACGCAGGCAAGCTGCGCGTGACCGGCACCAAGGCCACTGAAAAGACCTATTTCCGCCACAGCGGTTATCCGGGCGGCATCTACGAAACCAACTTCCTGAAGATGCAACAGCGTTTCCCCGGCCGTGCGCTGGAGAAGGCCGTCAAGGGCATGCTGCCCAAGGGGCCGCTGGGCTACGCCATGATCAAGAAGCTGAAGGTTTATGCAGATGGCAACCATCCGCACTCCGCGCAGCAACCGAAACCCCTCGCCCTCTAAGGAACAGACATGATCGGTAACTACAATTACGGAACCGGCCGTCGCAAGAGTGCAGTGGCGCGTGTTTTCATCAAGGCAGGTTCGGGCAACATCATCGTCAATGGCAAGCCCGCAGCCGAGTACTTCTCCCGTGAAACCGGCCTGATGGTGATCCGTCAGCCGCTGGAACTGACCGGCAACGTCGAACGTTTCGACATCAAGGTGAACGTCCACGGTGGCGGCGAATCCGGCCAGGCCGGCGCTGTTCGCCACGGCATCACCCGCGCTCTGATCGACTACGACGCCGGCCTGAAGTCGGCTCTGTCGAACGCAGGCTTCGTCACCCGTGACGCGCGTGAAGTCGAACGTAAGAAGGTTGGTCTGCGCAAGGCACGTCGCGCAAAGCAATTCTCGAAGCGTTAATCGTTTCTTGCATCACAGAAAGCCGTCGGCATGCGTGCCGACGGCTTTTTGCTTTTTGTTCGTCGGCCATTGCAGAGCTTTTGAGTGGAAGTGCGTGGCCCATCGTTGGCGATTCGAGCTACCTGGCCGACAGGAAAAGTCCTTGTTTCACGAAATAACTTCCTGACGGGAAATCAGCGGGAAATATTCTCCTGATAAAATGAAAAGCTTTCCAGCGCGTGTTGCACGTGCGTCCGGCGCTCGCTCGCCACGGCGATGTTTCTTCGCCTTTTTTCGCAAGGACCAGACATGATCAAGGTAGGTATCGTTGGCGGAACCGGTTATACCGGCGTCGAATTGCTGCGTATTTTCGCCACTCACCCGCAGGCAAAGGTGCAGGCAGTGACGTCGCGCAAGGAAGACGGGATGCCCGTGGCCGAGATGTATCCGTCCCTGCGTGGCCGTGTGGATGTGGCGTTTTCTTCACCTGACAAGGCCAAGCTGACCGACTGCGACGTCGTCTTCTTCGCCACCCCGCACGGCGTGGCCATGGCCCAGGCACCTGAACTGGTGGCTGCTGGTGTCAAGGTGATCGACCTGGCCGCTGATTTCCGCATGCAGGACGTGGCTGCCTTCGAGAAATGGTACAAGCTGCCGCACAGCTGCACCGACCTGCTGAAGGAAGCCGCCTACGGCCTGCCTGAACTGAACCGCGAAGCCATTCGCAAGGCCCGCGTGGTGGGTAATCCGGGTTGCTATCCGACCACCATGCAACTGGGCTTCGCACCGTTGTTGAAGGCCGGTGTGATCGATGCCTCGCACCTGATCGCCGACTGCAAGTCCGGCGTCTCCGGCGCCGGTCGCAAGGCCGAGCTGAGCCTGCTGTTCTCGGAAGCCTCCGACAACTTCAAGGCCTACGGCGTGTCCGGTCACCGTCACTCCCCCGAAACCATCGAGCGCCTGTCGCACCTGACCAGCGACAAGGTCGGCCTGCTGTTCACGCCGCATCTGGTACCGATGATCCGCGGCATGCATTCCACGCTGTATGCGCGCCTGACCAAGGAAATCGACAACGCCGCCCTGCAGGCGCTGTTCGAGGCTGCCTACAAGGATGAGCCTTTCGTCGACGTGCTGCCCTTCGGTTCGCATCCCGAAACCCGCACCACGCGCGCTTCCAACATGCTGCGCCTGGCCGTGCACCGTCCGGACGGTGGTGACACCGTGGTGGTGCTGGTGGTCCAGGACAACCTGGTCAAGGGCGCTTCGGGCCAGGCGGTCCAGTGCATGAACCTGATGTTCGGTCTGGACGAAGCCACTGGCCTGCAGCAGGTCCCGGTCCTGCCGTGAAGTACCGCCTATGGCGTCAGCGCATGACGATTTCTGCGCCGAAGATGACCATCAAGCGGCACCTGCCATGGCCTCTGATGGTCCTGCTGTGGGCAGCGGTGCTGGCCGTGGGTTCGTTGGCGGCGGTTTGGACCTACCAGCTCGGCCGTAACAACCTGCCAGGCTTGCATGGTGATGCCGGCGAGCAGATCGAGCAGCTTAGCGAGCAGGTCAGGAAACTGACTGCGGAGAACGAGCGCTTGCAATCTGCCTCCAATGCGTCGCAGAATGAACTGAAGATTGCGCAGACCGCGCAGGCCACGCTGGCGACCCAGGTGAAGAACCTGGAAGCGGAAAACAACCGCCAGAAGGAAGACCTGGCCTTCTTCGACAGTCTGTTGCCGACCAATCTGGGCGCACCTGGCATCACGATCCAGCGCTTCAAGGCCGAGCAGGCGGCGCCGACCCAGCTGCGCTACCGCGTACTGGTGATGCAAGGTGGTGGGGGAACGCAACAGTTTGCAGGAAACCTACAGCTTAGTGTCAATATTGTGCAGGGCGGCAAAAATGCTACACTCAATTTTCCTGAAGGCAATGCCGCCGACCAGGCGCGCTACCGACTCGCATTCAAGTATTACCAGCGGGTCGAAGGCTTGCTGACTATCCCCGAGGGGGCCACCGTCAAATCGGTTGCCGTTCGTGTTCTCGACCGCGGCCAGGTTCGTGCCCAGCAGTCGGTAGATCTGTGAGGTGATTCCATGTTTACACGCAAAACCAAAAGCACGATCGACAGCCTGATCGGCATGTCCACCACCATCAAGGGCGATGTGGGTTTCAGGGGCGGCCTGCGCATCGATGGCAATATCAACGGCAACATCAATGCCGAGAGCGGCGAGCCCAGCGTGCTGGTGATCTCCGAGCATGCCAAGGTGGTCGGCGAGGTACGCGCGGCGCATCTGATCGTCAATGGCGAGATCGTGGGCGACGTGCATTCCTCCGAACTGCTGGAGCTGCAACCCAAGGCTCGCATTACCGGCAATGTCTTCTACAAGGCGCTGGAGATGCATGGCGGCGCGCTGGTTTCCGGCAAGCTCAGCCATGACCAGGCAGTGGATACTCCGGTGCTCAAGCTGGCTGCATCGTCGGAAGCATGAAAATCCGCAAGCGCTTATAATGGCTTTATCGATCTAGTGTATTGATCCGCCTCAAGCCCAGCAGGAGCCCGAAATGAATGCCGTAGCCGAACTGCAACACACCGATATCCCCGCCCCGATCAACTTCAGCGACAGCGCCGCCGCCAAGGTGGCCCAGCTGATCGAAGAAGAAGGCAATCCCGACCTGAAGCTGCGCGTTTTCGTGCAGGGTGGCGGTTGCTCGGGTTTCCAGTACGGTTTCACCTTCGATGAAATCGTCAACGAAGACGACACCACGATGAGCAAGAACGGCGTCCAGCTGTTGATCGATTCGATGAGCTACCAGTATCTGGTCGGCGCTGAGATCGACTACAAGGACGACCTGGAAGGCGCGCAATTTGTCATCAAGAACCCGAATGCCACGACCACGTGCGGTTGCGGCTCGTCGTTCTCGGTCTAAGCGCCGCAAGTTCCCCCGACCGCAGGTCGAGGGGCTCAAAAAAAGGACGCCGCGGCGTCCTTTTTTTCATTGCCTCTTTCGCCAATCGCGCGACGGGCGATCCGTCTGTCATTGCGCCAGCATCCCGGCTCAACCCAGCTCTGCAAACGCCTTGGCGGCCGCAGCGATGGTTTCCTCGATAATGGCATCGCTGTGTTGTGCCGAGACGAAGCCGGCTTCGAATGCCGAGGGCGCGAAGTAGATGCCGGCGTCCAGCATCTTGTGGAAGAAGCGGTTGAAGCGCTCCTTGTCACCCTGCATCACCTCGGCATAGCTGGCCGGCACCTTCGCATCGAAGTACAGGCCGAACATGCCGCCCACCGCGTCCGCCGAGAACGTCACGCCGGCCGCGCCGGCTGCTGCCACCAGGCCGTCAGCGAGCTTGCGGGTCTGGATGGTCAGGTATTTGTAGAAGTCCGGCTGCTGGATGATCTTCAGCGTCGCCATCCCTGCAGCCACGGTCACCGGATTACCTGACAATGTGCCGGCCTGGTAGACGCCGCCCAGCGGCGCCAGGTGTTTCATCACCTCAGCGCGACCGCCGAAGGCCGCAACCGGCAAACCACCGCCAATGACCTTGCCCAGCGCGGTCAGGTCGGGAACGATACCGTTCAACTCCTGGGCGCCACCGCGCGCCACGCGGAAGCCCGACATCACCTCGTCGAAGATCAGGATGGCACCGTACTGCGTGCACAGGCGGCGCATGGTCTGGAGGAATTCATCGCTGGCACGCACCAGATTCATGTTGCCGGCCACCGGCTCCACGATCACGCAGGCGATGTCGTTGCCGGACGCCTTGAAGGCCTCTTCCAACTGGGCCGCGTTGTTGTAGTCCAGCACCAGCGTGTGCTTGGCGAAATCTTCCGGCACCCCGGCCGAGGTCGGATTGCCAAAGGTCAGCAGGCCGCTGCCAGCCTTTACCAGCAGCGAATCCGCATGGCCGTGGTAGCAGCCTTCGAACTTGATGATCTTGTCGCGCCCGGTCGCACCGCGGGCCAGGCGCAGCGCGCTCATGGTCGCCTCGGTGCCGGAGGACACCAGGCGGATCTGTTCGATGGATGGGACCAGCTTGATGATTTCCTCGGCCATCTCGATTTCGGCCTCGGTGGGTGCACCGAAGGACAGTCCGCGCGCGGCCGCCTGCTGCACTGCCTTGACCACTTCCGGATGGGCGTGGCCGACGATGGCCGGTCCCCAGGAGCCGATGTAGTCGATGTAGCGCTTGCATTCGGCGTCCCAGAACCACGGCCCTTCGGCCCGTTCGATGAAGCGCGGAGTGCCGCCTACCGAGCGGAAGGCGCGTACCGGGGAATTGACGCCGCCCGGCGTGCTTTGTTGGGCGCGGGCGAAGAGCGAGGCATTGGTCTTGGTCATGAGCGTGCGAAGGATGAAATCCAGGGATCAGTTCAGTTGATGGAGGGAGGCGCGTCCGGATCTTCAGATTCGCGCGCCCAGAAATAACGGTCCGGCATCAGTTTGCCCATGCCGATGCGCTGGGCATTGGCCAGTGCGGCCAGCGTGAATTCCTGCGCCTCGGAGGCCGCCAGTGGCACCTCCAGGCCATTGGCCAGCATCGCCGTCAGTGCCGCCGACAGGGTCGTGCCGGCGCCGACGAACGACCCCGGCAGGCGCGGCCAGGCGTCCTGGCGCACCAGACCGGATTCATCGAAGAGGGAGTTGGCCACCTCTTGCAGATCGGTCTGGGTATTGGTCACCAGCAGGTACTCGCAACCCATCTCGATGATGCGCATGGCGTCCAGCATCAGGGCATCGCCGGTCACCGGCTCGCGCCAGGTCTCGGCCAGCCGGGTCAGTTCGCCGGCCGATGCGACCATCACGGTAGCTTGCGGGATCAGCAGTTCGCGGATGGCAATGAGGCGGTCGTCCTCGTCTTCCTGGTTGGCCAGGGCGCTGATGAACGGGTCCAGGATCAGCGGCACGTCGGGATAATCGGAGACGATTTCGGCGATCACCGAGATATTCTCGATGCTGCCCAGCGCGCCGACCTTGAAGGCCGCCACGGCCATGTCTTCCAGGATCACGCGAGCCTGGTCGGCGACCCAGTCGACATCGACCACCTGCACATCTTCGACACGGGCGGTGTCGCCGATCAGCAAGGCCGTCACGACGGACAAACCGTGGCAACCCATGGCGGCGTAGGTGGCGAGATCCGCCTGGACGCCGGTGGCGCCGACCGGATCGGCGGCGCCGAAGCTCAGGATGAGGGGGGGAGTTTGGTTTTGCACGTCGAGTAGATTAAGATAGCTGACTTAGCATTTTACTTGATTGATTTTAGGGATAGTCAGCCGTGACGAATAGCAGCCAAACCGAATTCAAAACCTGGATGTGCCTGATCTGTGGTTGGATCTACGACGAAGAAGCAGGCCTGCCGGAAGAAGGCATCGCCCCCGGCACCCGCTGGGACGATGTGCCCATCAACTGGACCTGCCCGGAATGCGGCGCCCGCAAGGAAGATTTCGAGATGGTCGCAATCTGATTGAAGCACGTGGCCGCACCTGGCGGCGCCGAGCTGCACCCATCCGCCTTTGATGCCCCGGATAGCCGGATAGTATGTCCTCCAGAGCGTCCCCGCCTATTGCGGGGACGCCTCCTCCCCACTTTTTCTTGCCATGCGGGATTTGATATAGGTCAAATTCCCTATCCGTGGCTTTTTTCCATCACTTTGTTGTGCTGTCTGGTCGAATAAGTTTGCTGCATGGAAATTCTTCGGGATTTTCTAGGTAAAATCGAGCCCTGTACCAGCACTGTCCCGCTTACCGGATGATGGGCGCCCAGACGCCCGCGCCGTTTGCACCAGGCACTCCCCAGAAAGGCTTGCACCTTGGGCCAGCCGCCAACGGCGGTCGGCTCAGGCCATCCGGTGGCATCGGCACGCATCCGATGCACGGTGCATTTCTCTTATCGCTCCGAGAGGCTGGTATGCCACACACCAAGGATTTCGTCATCGACGCCCAACACGCGTGTCCGCCGCAGGATCGGTGGGGTCGCGAGGGACTGGAGCAGTTCCAGGCCTCGCTGCTGTCCCGCATGGCCGCCTCCAACCACGAAAGTCTGCATACGCGGCGACTGGCGGTGGCCATGGAGGGCCAGCGCTGCCTGGTGCCGCTGACCCAGGCCGGTGAAATCGTCCCCCTGGTCGGGCATGCCATCACCCCGGTGCCGGCGACACGGCCCTGGTTTCGCGGTCTGCTCAACATTCGCGGCAACCTGATCGGTCTGGCCGACCTGATGGGGTTGGCAGGAGCGCCGTTACAGCTGGTCGGCACAGCCAGTCATGCCTTGTTACTGGCTCCGGGGGTGGCGCCACAGTGCGGCTTGCTGGTATCGGCCGTCCTGGGGCTGAGAGACATATCAGAAATGGTGAGAATCTCGAAAAATGACGATGAAGGAATTCGTATTCTTGGTGCAAACCAACGTTATAAAGACAGCAGCGGCCAACAATGGGACGAGCTGGACCTGGTGCAAATGAGTCAGGACAGCAGTTTCCTGGAGGTAGGGCGGTAGACCGCCCTCCTGAGAAGACCGTGGGCCGGCCACGCCGGCCTTCAATTACCACCGCATCATCACAAGACCCACACAATAGGGGTAGGAACACCGGTCATGGAACCGACCTTGCCGTATCTGTCGAATAAAGCCGCGCCGGTTGCGATCGCGTCCGAAACCGCAAGCCGGGCCGATCCGGGCATCCCCGTCGGCACAGCAGCTGTCGGCCTTCGCCTGCCTTATCTGCACCGCTATACCCTGCGCACGCAGACGCGCATGTTGCTGGGCGTGCTGGCCTTGTCGCTGACAGCCTTATTTCTGTTCATGTGGCTGGGCGCGCGACTGTACGTGCTGGCTACCCTGCAGACCAACCTGGCCTCCGACCTGGTGATGCATTCCCAGCGCATCGGCAAGGCCGTCCCCAACGCCATCCAGGGCAATCCGCAGGCCTTCATCCAGTTGGCCCAGAGCCGCGCCGAATTCAATCGTGATCTGCTGCTGCTGAGCAGCGGCGGCAGCTTCCAGGGCCAGACCATCGGCCTGCCCGAGGCCCGCATGAAGCCTGCACTGGAAAACGTGGCGCGCATGTGGCGACGTACCGATCAGGCCGCCGATACCATCCTGGGTATGGAAAAGGAGCTCACCGGATTCGGTACCACCCTCAAGCACCTCAATCAGCTGCTTCCGGTGATGCTGGACCTGAGCGAGCAGATCGCCATGCTGCAATCGGAAGGACGGCCTACCACCCGCGAGATGAATGCCGCCAGCCAGTTGGTCATGCTGACGCTGCGCCTGGGTCGCAGTTCCAATGAATTCCTCACCTCCGACGGCGTCAATCCTGAAACCGCCTTCATGCTGGGCAAGGACATCACGGCCTTTGGCGATCTTTTGAAGAGTCTGCTGGAAGGCAGCGAAATGCTGCGCCTGCGGCCGGCCACCGACCCCGACCTGCGCGAGAAGCTGCAGGAACTGGCCAGGGTATTTGCCGACTACCAGCCGGAGATCGCCGGCATCCTCGGCAACCTGCAGAATTTCATCGCTGCCAAGCGTTCCGAGCAACTGGTCTTCGTCGAGAACGAGACCCTCAAGCGCCACCTCACCGAGCTGCAGGATGCCTACCGCAACGCCTTGAAGGCGAGGTCCTGGACCTTCTGGGCGATCCTGGCGGCGATGATCGCTGCCTTGCTCAGCGCCGTGGGCATCGCCCTGGTACAGCTGCAGAGCAGCCGCAACAATGCCGCCGCCGCCGAGGCCCGGCGCCAGGAAGCCGAGTTGCAGCGCCAGCTGGCCCAGCAGGAGGAAGAAAAGGCGATGCGCGCCAACCACCTGACCCAGGCCGCCATCCTGCGCCTGATGACCGAACTGCAAAAGGTCGCCGACGGCGACCTGACGGTACACACCACCGTCTCCGACGACGTCACCGGCGCCATCGCCGACTCCGTCAACTACACCGTGGAAGCCCTGCGTGGCCTGGTGGAACAGGTCACCCAGATGGCGGCCAAGGTGGCGCTCAGTTCCGAGCAGGTGCGTGGCACCACGACCGAACTGGGCGAGGCCGCCCGCGCCCAGGCGCGTCGTATCCAGCGCATTGCCCATGCCATGCTGGAGATGTCCAGGCAGATTGCCGGCATCTCGCTGTCGGCCGATGAATCGGCCGATGTGGCCCGGCATGCGGTGGTGGTGGCCGAGCGCGGTGCGCGCGCGGTGGAAGACGCGGTCAAGGCCATGGATGGCATCCGCGAGCAGATCAGCGAGACCTCCGACCGCATCGCCCGTCTGGGTGCCTCTTCCCAGATGATCGGTGAAATCACCGATTTGATTTCCGACATCACCGAGCGCACCAATGTGTTGGCGCTGAATGCTGCCATCCAGGCGGCTTCGGCCGGCGAAGCCGGGCGCGGCTTCTCGGTGGTGGCCGAAGAGGTGCAACATCTGGCCGAACGTTCCAGCGCCGCCACGCGCGAGATCGGCTCGCTGGTGCGCATGATCCAGGCCGATACCCGCGACGTGGTGGTGGCCATGGAAAAATCCACCACCGGCGTCACCGAAGGTGCGGTGCTGTCCGACGCTGCCGGCAGCGCCCTGGCCGACATCCGCAGCGTTTCCAAGAAGCTGGCGGACCTGATCCAGGGCATGGCCGCGGCCACCCGGGAGCAGGCGGTCTCGGCCAATGGCGTGGCCCAGCAGATCCAGGGCATCCTGACCGAGAACGACGTCATCGAACAAAGCCGCGAACAGGTTTCCACCCTGTACGAAGAATTGTGGGACGCCGCCCGCAAGCTGGAAAACTCGGTCTCGCGCTTCCGCGTGACCGTCTCCTGAGCGGGCAGGGCGCTCATGCATCTCGATTCCGCATCCGCTGCCGCGCGCTCTGCGACTGAAGATTCCCTGGACCCCGTAGCTGGCCGCATCAATGCCTCGCTGCGCCAGACCCTGCTGCCGCTGCTGACGATCGTTCGACAGCAGGATGGCGTCTGGCGCAGCTGTCTCGGCAAAGGACATGCCGGTGCCGTACCGCCCTTGTATCGCCGCACCCTGCTGACCTTGCGCGACTGCGCACGCAGCGTCGGCGCTGTGCCTCTGGCCGATATCGCCAGTCAGCTCATCATGCTGCTGGAACAGCACACACCCGATTCGCCATTGGCGCCGCCCAGATTGCTTCAGATCGAACAAGGTCTGGACCAGCTGGCGCGCCTGCTGGAAAGCCCAGGTTCGCCAGCAGTGCTTACTCTTCCGGGCAGCGAAGCGCCCCGACCGATCATGGGCAACGTCATGACGCCGCACGACGTGATCGATCCCGGTCTGCTGCCTGTCTTTCTGGAGGAGGCGCAGGAACTCATGGCCAGCATCGGTGAGACCATGCTGGCGCTACCCCCTGGCCACAGGCATACCCCTGCCGACACGGACCTGCTGGCCGAACTGGCGCGTCCGCTGCATACCCTTAAAGGCAGCGCCCGCATGGTCGGCGCGATGCGGTTGAGCCAGTGCGTGCACGAGATGGAGAGCGCGCTGCAGCGCCTGCAGACCGGCGAGGTAGCCCAGAATGCCGACGTATTGACCGCGCTGCTGGCGCTCTACGACCAGACCATGGAGCACTTCAGCAACCTGGAGCAGGCCGCCGCCTCGGTCCCGGCCGCAAGCCGATCTGGTGGCCTGCAGTCCCCCCTGCAGCCCCCCTCGCAGCCGCATTTCCGGGCAGCACCCGTGCTGCGCATCCGTACCACTGTGCTGGACCGCTTGCTCAATCAGGTCGGCGAAGTCTCGATCATGCGCGCCCGGCTGGACAATGAAGTGGCAGCCCTGCAGGACGATGTGCGCATACTGGGTGATCACTTGCGCACCCTGGCCGATCAGGTCGGACAATTGCAGCGGGACACCGGCGCCGCTCCGGTCGCAGCGCACGAGCTGCAGGCTGTGACCTATGCCATGGATACCGTACTGGCGCAGGCATGGCGGCAGCAAAAGCATCTGCACGATGGCGTCGGCCGGGCCTGCGAAGGTCTGCGCCAGCAGGGACGCTATGCCCGCGAACTGCAGCAGGACCTGATGCACGCGCGCATGATCAAATTCAACAGCATGGAGTCCCGTCTGCAGCATCTGGCACGCCAGCTGGCCGCCGAGACCGGCAAGCCGCTGGTGCTGGACCTGTCTGACTGCCGGTTGCAGATCGACCGCGCCATCCTGGAGCGCCTGATGGGTCCGCTGGAGCACCTGCTGCGCAATTGCGCCGTCCACGGCATCGAGGACACCGCTGCCCGCCGCGCGGCCGGCAAGCCGCCTTCCGGTCAACTGCGCGTGCAGGCCGGTCATGAAGGCAACGAAGCCGTCATCCGCGTGAGCGACGACGGGCGTGGCCTGGACCTGGTCGCCATTCGTGGCAAGGCCCGCCAGCGCGGTCTACCGGCAGCCCAGGACGCCAGTGATGCCGGGCTGGCCGAGCTGATCTTCGCGCCGGGTTTCAGTACCTCGGCGCAAGTGTCGGCGCTGGCCGGGCGCGGCATCGGCATGGATGTGGCGCGGGCTGAAGTAGCGGCCCTGGGCGGACGCATGACCGTGCATTCGCGACCCGGGCAGGGCGTGCTGTTTACCCTCTATTTGCCGCTGTCGCTGGCGGTGCAGCAGGTCTGCCTGCTGCAGCAGGGCCGGCAGCAGTACGCCATTCCCTCCACCCTGATCGACAGCGTATTGCAACTGCGCAGCGAACAGGCGCGCCAGGCCCTGGAGCAGCGTGTGCTGGAGGTCAATGGACGGCGCCTGGCCTTGTACCCCCTGCATCACCTGCTGCGGGAACAACTGGAGCCGGAGCAAGATGCCGACCTTGAAGTCGAGGCCAAGGCCGCCGATCAGGCCGACACCGATTCCGCCTTCGCCCTGCTGATCAAGAGCGGCGATGAACTGATGGTGATCATGGCCGATCACGTCAACGGCAATCGTGAGGTGGTGGTCAAGCCGGTCGGCCCGCAACTGGCGACCCTGGCCGGCCTGGTGGGCGCCACCGTGCTGGGGGATGGGCAGATCGTCCTGATCCTCAACCCGTTGCTGCTGGCCGGCTCGCGCCATGCCGATAGCAGCGTGGTCACGCCGGGCGTACAATAACGGGCTTTGGGCGGCCTGCCGGCGCGCCCTTGCACTTCGCCCGAGGCCCGTCATCGACCCCACACTCGTTTCCATTCTCCTGGCCACCACCCTGGCCGGCGTGGTCAGCATCACCGCTGCCGCGGTGTTCTCGTTTGCCTTGCTGTCGAAGATGGTGGAGCGCCTGGTCAGCCTGTCGGTGGGCATCATGCTCTCGACCTCGCTGTTGCATGCGTTGCCCGAAGCCTTTGAATCCCAGGCCGAACCCCATACCCTCTTCGCGGTGCTGCTGGGTGGCCTGCTGGCCTTCTTCCTGCTGGAAAAGACCGCTATCCTGCGCCACTCGCACCATCACGAGGATGACGGACACGGCCACCACCACGGCCACGACAAGAAGGAAGCCGGCAAGGCCGGCTGGATGATCCTGGTGGGCGACGGCCTGCACAATTTCACCGACGGCATCCTCATTGCCGCCGCTTTCCTGGCCGATCCGCACCTGGGCCTGGTGACCGGGCTGGCCATCATCGCTCATGAGATTCCGCAAGAGATCGGCGACTTCATCGTGCTGCTCAATGCCGGTTTCTCGCGTACCCGCGCCTATGTGTACAACCTCATCTGCAGCCTCATGGCAGTGGCCGGCGGCACGCTGGGCTATTTCATGCTGGAGCGGGGGATGGAGTGGATTCCCTTCGTGCTGGTGTTCGCTTCGTCGGGCTTCATCTACATCGCCGTTTCCGACCTGATGCCGCAGATGCAGCGCCGCGCCACGTTGCGCGAGACCATTCCGCAGGTGATCCTGATTGCCGCCGGGGTACTGATCGTGCTGGCACTGACGCGCCACGCGCACGGTCACTGAGCACATCCGGTGCCTGGCCGTGGTGGAGATGATCCTCGCCATGATCGCCCCGGCTGTGTAGCATCCAGCGCAGGCCGATGCTGCAGACCAGTCCCAGCAGGCCGACGAACAACAGCAGGTCTTGGAGCATGATCCATCCTTTCATGGCAGTGGTGCGCCCGGCTGGCGGCACCTGACTGGGGACGCCTTGCCGGAAGCAGAGGATGGCTTCAATGTAGGTGGACGACGCGCACAGCGCCAATATCAAATCAGCCGGCGTGCCATCTCAATTTGATATGGCCGACCGTAGAGGGAGGAGAGGGCAGATGATTTCCATCCGGCAGTTGCGCTACTTCGTCGAGATCGTCGAGGCGCGAGGCTATACCCGGGCTTCCGAGCGCCTGTTCATCGCGCAATCGGCCCTGAGCCGGCAGATCAAGGAACTGGAAGCCGACCTCGACGTGGTCCTGCTCAAGCGCGATGCCAAGGCCTTCGAACTGACCCAGGCCGGCCAGGACTTCTATGCACGTAGTCGCAGGATACTGCTTGATCTGGATCGCGCCGTGGCCCAGGCCCGCACCATCGGCAAGGGCGAGCATGGCGCACTGCGCCTGCTGCATTCCAGTTCGGTACCCTTGACCGCGCCCCTGGGGCCCACGCTCAATGATGTGCTGAAGGATTTCCCCGGGATTTCGCTGGAAATTTCCCAGACCCCGTCCGAATACCAGGCCCGCGAGATCGTCGAAGGCAGTGCCGATATCGGACTGGCACGGTTGCCCATCTTGCGTGCCAATCCCGATCTGGAGAGTACCGTGCTGTACCGCGAGCGCCTGGTGGCAGCGGTGCCGGCCGGACATCGGCTGGCGCAGCGCGCCGAAGTAGAGATTGCAGAATTGCGGGATGAATTCTTCGTCACCGTCCCGCATCGGGACCGTGGGGGACTGAGCTACCTGGTGGCTGAGCGCTGCATCGCGCATGGCTTCTATCCCCGCGTGGCACGGGCAACCTCGCGCAAGAATTCCCTGCTCAGTCTGGTCAATGCCGGCTTCGGCATCGCTGTGGTACCACAGAGTATGGCCAGTATTTCCTTGTCGGCCGGGGTCAGTTTCCCGGCCCTCAAGGATGCCGATTTTCACTCGGAAGTCGCCTTGCTGCGCCGACGCGATGCGCCGGTGATGGTGCAGCAATTCGTGGAGACCTTCATGTCCCGTCTGCAGCAGACGGGACTGGGGGGCTAGTGGGCCTGGCCGGACTGGCCGGACTGGCAGCCCCGGACCCGGCCTGAGCGGCCGGGTGGGAATCAGTTGCCGGTCGCGACCGGTCGCTGCGGATCGGAGCTCCATTCGCTCCACGAGCCGGGATAGAGGCTCGCTCCCGACAGGCCTGCTACCTCCAGCGCCAGCAGGTTGTGGCAGGCGGTGACGCCCGAGCCGCACTGCATGACCGCGGCCTGCGGATCGCCGATCACCGCCAGCCACTCTTCGCGCAATTGCGTCGCGCTCTTGAAGTGGCCATCGGCTTGCAGGTTGTCCTTGAAGAAGCGGTTCTTCGCGCCCGGGATGTGTCCGCCGACGGCGTCCAGCGTTTCGTTCTCGCCACGGAAGCGGTCCGGCGCGCGCGCGTCCACCACCTGCAATGACGGATTGCGCAGGTTCTCCAGCAGCGCCTGGGCATCCACCGTCGGCACCAGCGACGACAGATCCTGGATATTGCCCGCCGCAGCCGGTGGCGGCACTTCGGTGCTGAGGTTCTCACCCAGCGCCTGCCACGCGGCCATGCCGCCATCGAGTACCGCTACGTCGCCGTGACCGATCCAGCGCAGCAGCCACCAGAGGCGTGCGGCGAACATGCCGCCGTGTGCGTCATAGGCCACCACTTGCGTATCGTTGTTGATGCCCAGATCACGCATGGCCTGCACGAACTGCTGGCGATCCGGCAGCGGATGGCGACCATGGAAGCGGCCTGTCGCATCGGTCTTGGGACCGGACAGCAGCTCATCCAGATGCGCGAAGCGGGCCTCCGGGAGGTGACCGGCGGCGTAGGCCTGGCGGCCGAAATCCGGATTGGCGAGGTCATGGCGGCAATCGACGAGCACCAGGTTCAGGTATTGCGCACGCGCCTTCAGGTCGCTGGCGCTGATGAGGGTTTGGTAGGTCATGGCTTTCTCCTTTAATCGTAGGCGGTGGATGTGGCGATGCTTACACCTCGGTCGCGATCGGGTCCACCTTGGGCACGTTCTTGGCGGCGGTCTGGTTCTTGCGCTGGTTGCGATAGGTCGCCAGCATGCCGCTGGCCAGAATGATGACCATGCCGACCCAGCCCATCCAGCCCGGCGAATCGTTCCAGATCAGTACGCCGAACAGGCTGGAAAACACGATGCCCGTGTACTGCAGGTTGGCGGTCACCAGCGTATTGCCGAGGCGGTAGGCACGTGTCATGGCGATCTGCGCCAGCGTGGCCGTCAAGCCTATCATGACCACCAGCAGTACGCCGGTACCGGAATGGCTGTGCCATAGCGGCACGCGACCGGTCACCACGCTGCCGACCAGTCCCGCCAGCACGCCCGTGGCAGAGAAGTAGAACACCACGCGGTACTCCGGTTCCCCCAGCAGCCCCAGCTTGCGCACCTGCAGGTAGACCAGCGCCGAGAGCACCCCCGAGACCAGCGAGATGACGCCGCCCAGCAACTGGTCGGCATTGAGGGAAGGGCGCATCAGCAGCGCCACACCGACGAAGCTCAGCGCGACCGTGCCAGCCAGACCCCATTCGAACTTCTTGTTCCCCTGCCACCAGCCGGCCACGAACAGCATCACGGCGATCCAGATGGAGGACATGTAGTTCAGCGTGGTGGCTGTGGCGATCGGCAGCAGGCTGAAGGAATAGAACCACATCCAAAGCGAGATCACGCCGATGCCGCCACGGATCAGGTGGTCACGCGGGAAGGGCGTGCGCAGGGTGCCGCCGCGCAGGCGGATCAGGCCGAAGATGAAGATCACCCCGATCAGCCCGCGACAGAGCACGATCTCGGAGGTCGAGTAGTAGTTGCTGGCGAGCTTGACGCACACGCCCATGATGGCAAAGAGGAATGAAGCGACGAGCATCCAGAGCGATTGCATGGCGGTGACGGATCAGTAGGAGAAGTGGAGGGGAGTGACTGAAACAAGAACAGGCGCACAACGACGGCCAGCAATAAAAACGGCAGCCCCGGAATGAACCGGGGCTGCCGTTGTGCTGGTGCCGATGACCGTCGTCATACGGGAGAGGGGGATACTGCTGCAGATGCTGGTGCCTGAGAGCTGGCGACAATGACGGCGCAGACTGCGTCCATCGTGTGCTTGCCGCTTCCCTTGCATCTGCTTTCCCCCTGCGCGGCCTGTGGCCGATGTTATGGTGTGCTGGTACCTTGCGGGACGTCCAGTTGCTGGCGATACCACTCATGGAAGTGCTGCATGCCATCTTCCATGGGCGACTGGTACGGACCGACTTCGCTGGTGCCGCGATCCATGAGTATACGACGACCGGCGTCCATGCGCTGGGCGATCTCGTCATCCTCGACGCAGGTCTCCATGTAGGCGGCCCGTTCGGCTTCCACCAGCTCGCGCTCGAACAGCGCGATTTCTTCCGGATAGTAGAACTCCACCACATTGGTGGTCTTCTGCGGGCCGGTCGGCCAGAGCGTGGACACCACCAGCACGTGCGGATACCACTCCACCATGATGTTGGGGTAGAGCGTGAGCCAGATAGCGCCGAACTTGGGCGGCTTGCCGTTGGAGAATTGCAGCAGCTTTTCCTGCCACTTGGCGTAGGTCGGCGAGCCGGACTTGATCAGGCCGTGGTTCACACCCACGGTCTGGACGCTGTAGTCACGGCCGAATTCCCACTTCAGGTCCGAGCAGCTCACGAAGTTGCCCAGGCCCGGATGGAAGGGCTCGACGTGGTAATCCTCCAGATAGACCTCGATGAAGGTCTTCCAGTTGTAGTCGCACTCGTGGACTTCGGTGTGGTCGTACAGGTAACCGGAGAAATCCAGGTCGCGGGTCACGCCCAGGTTTTTCAGCTTGTCGGCGATGTCGACGCCGTTGGCCTCGAACAGCAGGCCGTTCCAGCTCTGCAGCGGCGTCTTGGACAGGTTCATGCACGGCGTCTCGCCGAAATGCGGCGCGCCGATCAGTTCACCTTTCAGATCATAGGTCCAGCGATGCAGGGGGCAGACGATGTTGTTGGCATGGCCACGGCCATCGAGCATCTTGGCCTGGCGATGGCGGCAGACATTGGATACCAGTTCGATGCCTTGCGCATTGCGCACCAGCATGCGGCCTTCGTTTTCCCAGGGCAGCGTGGAATAGTCACCGGCATTGGGCACCATCAGCTCATGGCCGACGTAACGGGGTCCCTGCTGGAAGAGTTGTTTCAGTTCCCGCTGATAGAGCGGTTCGTCGAAGTAGACGTGGACTGGAAGTTGCGCGTTTGAACGCGCCAATTTGGCAAAAGTAGCAAGATCGGACATTTCCGCCCCCAAATTAATTTGCACCAACCTAAGGAAGAAAATCCGCAAAAACCTATGTTCAAATAATATGAAGAGGAAATTTTGGACAGAACCGAGGATTATGCCACAAAACCCCCATAAGGGGCCGGGTTTTGTGTCCAAAATGCCAGCATTTTGAACGAACTTACGCGACGGCCTCCAAAACCTTCGACAAATCCACGACCTTGATTGACTTGGTCATCGCCGGTTTGTTCTAAAATACCGGGTTAGTTTTCTGAATGGGTCGATATGCCTAGAACCTCTGCCGCCGGCGCTGCCGCGACCGCCGCCTTGCCGGCCTCCTTCGAACAAGCCATGGAAGAGCTGGAGCAGCTGGTGGCGCGGATGGAAGCCGGCGAACTGCCGTTGGAAGCCTCGGTGGCCGCCTACAAGCGCGGCTCGGAACTGGTCAAGTTCTGCGCGGCCCAACTGGAGAAGGTGGACAGCCAGGTCAAGCTGCTCGAAGGCGACATGCTCAAGCCCTTCCAGGCGACCGACGCGGGCAACGAGGACGATTGATGAATGCACCTATCACCGCCGCTGGCGCGCAGATGTCGCTGGCCTCGATGGCATTCGCGGACTGGATGAACCAGGTCCAGGCCGGCATGGAACACGTGCTGGACCGTTTCCTGGCGCCGACCACGGTGGTGCCGGCGCGCCTGCACGAGGCCATGCGCTACACCGCCATGGATGGCGGCAAGCGCGTGCGGCCACTGCTGGTCTATGCCGCCGGTGATGTGTTCGATACGCCGCCAGCCCTGCTGGACCGGGCTGCGGCAGCAGTAGAGATGATTCACGTCTATTCGCTGGTGCATGACGACATGCCCTGCATGGATGACGACGCGCTGCGCCGTGGCAAACCTACCGTGCATGTGAAATACGACGAAGCCACCGCGCTGCTGGTCGGCGACGCGTTGCAGGCGCAGGCCTTCGAAACCTTGTCGGCACCGCTGGAAGCTGAGTTGAAGACCGACGCCGACCTGCCGGCACGCCAGTTGCGCATGCTCAACCTGCTGGCCCAGGCTTCGGGCTCGGTGGGCATGTGTGGCGGCCAGGCCATCGACCTGGCCAGCGTGGGCATGACCCTGTCGCTGGCCGAGCTGGAACAGATGCACCGCCTCAAGACCGGTGCCCTCTTGCGTGCGGCGGTGATGCTGGGTGCGCTGGGTGGCAAGGCGCTGACCCGGGACGAAAGCGCTTCGCTGGATGACTATGCGCGCGCCATCGGCCTGGCCTTCCAGGTGGTGGACGACATCCTCGACGCCACCGCCGATTCGGCCACGCTGGGCAAGACCGCGGGCAAGGACGCCGCCGACAACAAGCCGACCTATGTGTCCATCCTGGGCCTGGCCGAGTCGCAGGCGCTGGCCGAGCGACTGCGCGGCGATGCCCACCAGGCGCTCGCCCCGTTCGGCGACAAGGCACGGCGCCTGCGCGAGCTGGCGGACCTGATCGTACACAGAAAGACCTGAGAGACGTAATCCAAGGCATGAAGACGGACCACGCGGCAACCTGCCAGGCGTGGCCTTCAGACCCCAACACGGTAACAACAGATGCTCCTGAACACCATCAACGACCCGGCTGACCTGCGCCGCCTGTCCCGTCACCAATTGAAGCCGCTGGCTGAAGAGTTGCGCGGCTTCCTGCTGGATTCGGTGTCCAAGACCGGCGGCCACCTGTCGTCCAACCTGGGTACGGTCGAGCTGACCATCGCGCTGCATTACGTCTTCAACACCCCGCAGGACCGCATCGTCTGGGACGTCGGCCACCAGACCTATCCGCACAAGATCCTCACCGGTCGTCGCGAACGCATGGGCAGCCTGCGCCAGCAGGAAGGTATTTCCGGCTTCCCGCGCCGCATCGAGAGCGAATACGACACCTTCGGCACCGCGCACTCCTCGACCTCCATTTCGGCCGCACTGGGCATGGCCCTGGCGGCCAAGACCCAGGGCTCGGACCGGCACGCCATTGCCGTCATCGGCGACGGCGCCATGACTGCCGGCATGGCCTTCGAAGCGCTCAACAATGCTGGCGTGCATGAAGACATCAACCTGCTGGTGATCCTCAACGACAACGACATGTCGATCTCGCCCCCGGTGGGCGCGCTGAACCGCTACCTGGCGCGCCTGATGTCCGGCAAGTTCTACGCCAAGGCCCGCGACGTGGGCAAGTCGGTGCTGCCCGGCCCGGTGCTGGAACTGGCCAAGCGCCTGGAAGAGCATGCCAAGGGCATGGTGGTGCCGGCGACCATGTTCGAGGAATTCGGCTTCAACTACATTGGCCCCATCGATGGTCACGACCTCGATTCGCTGGTCCCCACCCTGCAGAACCTGAAGCACCTCAAGGGGCCCCAGTTCCTGCATGTGGTCACCAGGAAGGGTCAGGGCTACAAGCTGGCCGAGGCCGACCCGGTGCTCTACCACGGCCCTGGCAAGTTCAACCCCAGCGAAGGCATCAAGCCCAGCGCCGGCGGCAAGCTGACCTATACCCAGGTGTTCGGCGAATGGCTGTGCGACATGGGTGCGGCCGACGACAAGCTGGTCGGCATCACCCCGGCCATGCGTGAAGGCTCGGGCATGGTCGCCTTCGAAAAGAAATTCCCGGAACGCTACTACGACGTCGGCATCGCCGAGCAGCACGCCGTCACCTTCGCCGCCGGCATGGCTTGCGAGGGGATGAAGCCGGTGGTGGCGATCTACTCGACCTTCCTGCAGCGCGCCTACGACCAGTTGATCCACGACGTCGCCCTGCAGAACCTGGACGTCACCTTCGCCCTGGACCGTGCCGGCCTGGTCGGTGCCGACGGCGCCACGCATGCAGGCAACTACGACCTGGCCTTCCTGCGCTGTATTCCGAACATGGTGGTCATGGCCGCGGCTGACGAAGACGAATGCCGCAAGATGCTCTCCACCGCCTACCAGTACCCCGGCCCGGCCGCGGTGCGTTACCCGCGTGGTGCCGGCGTCGGCGCCAGCGTACAGAAGACACTGGACACCCTGCCGCTGGGCAAGGGCGAAATCCGCCGCCAGGGCAAGGACATCGCCATCCTCGCCTTCGGCAGCCTGCTGGCCCCGGCCCTCGGTGCCGGCGACAAGCTCAATGCCACGGTCGCCAACATGCGCTTCATCAAGCCGCTGGACGTGGAACTGGTCCGGCAACTGGCCGAGAGCCATGACGCCCTGGTCACGGTGGAAGAAGGCTGCATCATGGGTGGCGCTGGTGCCGCCGTCTCGGAAGCGTTGGCCGCAGCCGGCATCAGCAAGCCCATCCTGCACCTGGGCCTGCCGGACCGCTTCATCGACCACGGCGATGCGGGCCAATTGCTGGCGCAATGCGGGCTGGATGCGGACGGCGTCGCCCAGTCCATCGTGCAACGTTTCGGCAAGGACCAGCCTAAGCTGGTAGTCAACAACGGCTGATTTCACCTTCCCGAAACCGGGGGGGGCAGATAAAACGCCTCGCTGGAATTCTCCAGCGAGGCGTTTCGTTTCCTGCTTCTGTTAGTGGGGCAAACTAACGCTCCCGCCCCTTCTCCCACAACACATCCTGTCCGCCGGCCTCGCGGTTGAGCACCCGGGCCAGCACGAAACACAGGTCGGACAGCCGGTTCAGATATTGCCGGGCGGGCGCATTCACGCCCGACTCGGCCTTCTCCAGCTGGACCACGCTGCGCTCGGCGCGCCGGCATACCGTGCGGCAGACATGCGCCAGCGCGGCGGTACGCGAGCCACCCGGCAGGATGAATTCCTTCAGCGGCGGCAGCGTGGCGTTGTATTTCTCCAGCAGGGCGTCCAGCCGCGCCAGGTGGGCCTCGGCCAGCACCGTGTAACCGGGGATGCAGAGTTCGCCGCCCAGGTCGAACAGGTCGTGCTGGATCGAGACCAGTTCCTCCCGCAAGGCGTCCGGCAGGGTCTCGCACAACAGCAGGCCCAGCTGCGAATTGAGTTCATCCACATCGCCCAGCGCCTGGATGCGCAGGCTGTCCTTGCCCACGCGGCTGCCATCGCCCAGGCCGGTGCTGCCGTCATCTCCGGTCCGGGTGGCGATCTTGCTAAGTCGGTTGCCCATCGTTGCTCCTTGATAATGCGCGCCAGCTTAAGCGCAAGCCCGGTGCAAGGCAAGCGTCCCGCCGGATGCGAGAGGACGCGCCAGCGACGCAAGAATCACGTAAATAATTCACTTGATTTGCCCGCCTTGCCGCGACGGCATGGGAGATTTGCCCGATCTCCCGCCCGCAAGAGAGTAAAATTCATCGATTGGATCAGTGGTCAGTCCACTGCAGCGGCCGGGGTGGCTACTGCAACGGCCCTGCATCCTCCCCCAACAAGACCTAGAACAACGACCGAGACACAAGACTCCAGAGAGAAACCGAGAAATCGCATGAACCATCTAGTTGACGCCCGCAAACTGAAACGCCCCGTACCGCAGGCCTTGCTCGACGAGCTCAAGACCCTCTTCGGTGAGCGTTGCTCCACCACCCTGGCCATGCGCGAGCATCACGGCCGTGACGAATCCTCCTACGATCCCATGCTGCCCGACGCCGTCGTGTTCGCCCACAGCACCGAGGAAGTCGCCGCCTTCGTCAAGCTCTGCAGCCAGTACGACACCCCCATCATCCCCTACGGTGCCGGCACCTCGCTGGAAGGCCACGTACTGGCCCTGCAGGGCGGCGTAACGGTGGACCTGTCGCAGATGAACCAGGTGCTGGCCGTCAATGGCGAAGACCTGACCGCCACCGTCCAGGCCGGCGTCACCCGCAAGCAACTGAACCTGGAGATCAAGGATACGGGCCTGTTCTTCCCCATCGACCCGGGCGCCGACGCCTCGCTGGGCGGGATGGCCTCGACCCGTGCCTCCGGCACCAATGCCGTGCGCTACGGCACCATGAAGGAAAACACCCTGACCCTGACCGTGGTCACGGCCCAGGGCGAGATCATCAAGACCGGCACCCGTGCCAAGAAATCCTCGGCCGGCTACGACCTGACCCGCGTCTATGTCGGCAGCGAAGGCACGCTGGGCATCATCACCGAAGTCACCGTGCGCCTCTATCCGCAGCCCGAGGCCATTTCTGCCGCCATCTGCTCCTTCCCCAGCGTGGCCGATGCGGTCAATACGGTGATCCAGACCATCCAGATGGGCGTGCCGCTGGCGCGCGTGGAGTTGCTCGATGAAAACGGCGTGCGCGCCATCAATGCCCACGACAAGCTGACCCTGCCGGTCAACCCGCTGCTGCTGTTCGAATTCCACGGCAGCGAAAACGGCGTCAAGGAACAGGCCGAGCTGGTACAGGACCTCGCCAACGAAAATCACGCCCTGGGCTTCGAATGGGCCACCCGCCCTGAAGATCGCACCCGCCTGTGGACCGCCCGTCACAACGCCTATTTCGCGCTGCTGCAACTGCGCCCGGGTGCGCGCGCCATTTCCACCGACTGCTGCGTGCCGATCTCGCGCCTGGCCGAATGCGTGCTGGCCACCAAGGCCGACTGCGAAGAGCAGGGGCTGATCCACGCCATCATCGGTCACGTCGGCGACGGCAATTTCCACGTGCAGATGATGGTGGACCCCAATGATCCGGCCGACATCGCCCGCGCCGAAGGCGTCAATGAACGCATGGTCGCGCGCGCCCTGTCCATGGACGGCACCTGCACCGGCGAGCATGGGGTGGGCCTGCACAAGATGGACTTCCTGATCCAGGAGCACGGCGACGGCGCCATCGCCGTCATGCGCGCCATCAAGCACGCGCTGGACCCGAAGAACATCATGAACCCGGGCAAGATCCTGCGCTGGGAACAGTAAACCTTGGATCAAGTATCTTGCTTGCCGTTGACTTCATCGGCCTGCCGTTCGGACTGAGTAGCGGCATTGCCGCGTATCGAAGGGGCGCCGTCAGTACGTCTTCGATACGGCCCAGAGGGCCTACTCAGTGCGAACGGTAGTTTTTTTGATGTTGACGACAGTAGCGCAGTTTTGTCAGCGCTGATTTGTTGGTTTTCAGCAGTTTGTTAGTTGAACAAAGAGCAGGGCGTTTTTGCATGCCCTTCGCTAAAGCAGCAGGAATCCATCACCCATGGCCACCCGCCTACCGCCCGTCCATGCCTTGTCCGCCTTCGAAGCGGCAGCTCGTCACAACTCCTTCGCCATCGCGGCCGAGGAGCTTTGCATCACGCCATCGGCACTGTCGCACCGCATCCGCCTGCTGGAAGAATTCGTCGGCGAGCGCCTGTTCTATCGCGATGGCCGCTCCATCGGGCTCTCCGAATTCGGTCGCCGCTATCTCGACGTGGTGCGCTCGGCACTGCGCACGCTGACCGATTTCCCCATGCCGCATCGCAATGCCGCCGTGCAACCCAAGATCAAGGTGATGCTGCCGCCGACCTTCGCGCGCCACCTGCTCATGCCGCGCATCGCCGACTTCACCCAGCGCCATCCCGAAATCGTGGTGGAGCTGTATCTCTCTGTGCCGCTGTACGACCTGTCGCTGTCGGAAAGCGATGTCGAGATCCGCTTCGGTGCCGGCAACTACCCCAACATCATCACCGAAAAGCTGTTCGAGGAACCGGCCTTCGCCGTGGCCAGCCCCGGCTACCTGAAGACCCTGCCGCCAATGAAGTCGCCGGCCGACCTGCAGCATGCGACCCTGCTGCGCTCGGCGCTGGAGCCCTGGCAGCCTTGGTTCGAGGCCGCCGGTCTCAAGGACTGGGTGGAACCTTCCGCCGGCCTGCGCGTGGACGACCTCGGCCTGCTGCTCGAAGCGGTGCGCCATGGCTACGGCGTCGGCCTGACCCGCCAGCATTTCGCCGAAGAACTGCTGGCGCGGGGCGAGATCGTCGAATTGTTCGACGTACGCCTGCGCACCCCGCCGCATGCCTACTACGTGGTCTATGAGCGCGCCGTGCGCGAACGGCCCGAAGTCGATACCTTCATCAGCTGGATGCAGAACGCCTTCCGCAACATCTGAGCCCGCACCAGATGCCTGCGTCAGCACCGGCCGCCCTGAAAATAATTCACGGCGGCCGGAAATTCTTTTCAGTGGCCCAACGGGCAACATCGCCCCGTGCGGCGCGGCAAAATTCGTTACACTTGTCGGACTGAAAAAGCCCGACCCATGCGGGCTGACAACAAACGAGACAGCGTGCGCCGTGCCGCCGGACGCAAAGAGGGACGTCCACACCCACACGCCTGCCTAGCCCAACGCCGAGGTCCAGCATGAATGCTCCCGTCCAACAGTCCTTCGCGCCGGCGCGCCAGCGCGAAGTCGTCGATGCCCTGCGCCGGGTCCTGCCTGGCCACTGCGTGCTGTTCGACGAGGAAGACACCCGCCCCTACGAATGCGACGGCCTGGCCGCCTACCGCCAGCTGCCGATGGTGGTGGTGCTGCCCGAGACCGAGGCCCAGGTGGTGGCCATCATGCAAACCTGCCACGCGCTGCAGGTACAGATCGTCCCGCGTGGTGCCGGCACCGGCCTGTCGGGCGGGGCCATGCCGATTGCCGACGGGGTCGTGGTCTCTACCGCCAAGTTCAACAAGATCATCAAGCTGGACAAGTATTCGCGCACCGCCGTGGTCCAACCGGGCGTGCGCAACCTGGCCATCTCGGAAGCGGCTGCACCGCATGGTCTCTATTACGCACCGGACCCGTCCTCGCAGATTGCTTGCACCATCGGTGGCAACGTGGCCGAGAATTCCGGCGGCGTGCACTGCCTCAAATATGGCCTCACGGTACACAACGTTCTGCGCGTGCGCATGGTCACCATCGAGGGCGACGTCGTGGAACTGGGCAGTGGTGCGCTGGACGCCCCGGGCCTGGACCTGCTGGCGGTGTTCATCGGTTCCGAAGGCATGCTGGGCGTGGTCACGGAAGTGACCGTCAAGCTCGTACCCAAGCCGCAGGCCGCGCGTGTGATCATGGCGTCCTTCGATGACGTGGTGAAGGGCGGCAATGCAGTCGCCAACGTGATCGCCGCCGGCATCATCCCGGCCGGCCTGGAGATGATGGACAAGACCAGCTCGCGCATGGTGGAACCCTTCGTCAAGGCCGGTTACGACATCGACGCCGAAGCCATCCTCCTGTGCGAGTCCGATGGCACCGTGGAAGAGGTGGAAGAAGAGATCGGCCGCATGACCGCCGTGCTCAATGCCAGCGGTGCTACCGCCATCGCCTGCTCGGCCTCGGAAGCGGAACGCCTGCGCTTCTGGTCCGGTCGCAAGAACGCTTTCCCGGCCGCCGGCCGCATCTCGCCCGACTACTACTGCATGGATGGCACCATCCCGCGCAAGAAACTGGCGCAGGTGCTGCTGGGCATCGCCGAGATGGAAAAGAAGTACGGCCTGCGCTGTGCCAACGTGTTCCACGCGGGCGACGGCAACCTGCATCCGCTGATCCTGTTCGATGCCAACCTGGCCGATGAATTCGACCGCGCTGAACTGTTTGGTGCCGAGATCCTGGAACTGTGCGTGGAAGTCGGTGGCACCATCACCGGCGAACACGGCGTGGGCATCGAGAAGATCAACTCCATGTGCGTGCAGTTCTCGCCCGCCGAGCGCGAGGCCTTCTTCAAGTTGAAGCGCGCCTTCGACACCGCCTTCCTGCTCAATCCGGACAAGGCCATTCCCACCCTGCATCGCTGTGCCGAGTACGGCAAGATGCACGTGCAGCGCGGCCAGCTGCGCTTCCCCGACCTGCCGAGATTCTGATCATGCAAGAGCACGCCCAACCCGACTTCGATGCCGTGCTGGCATCCTTCCGTGAACGCATCCTCTCCGGCCGCGCATTGCAGATTCGCGGCGGCGGCACCAAGGACTGGTATGGGCAGGTGCCAAGCGGCGACCTGCTCGATACTCGGCCCTACAGCGGCATCATCGATTACGAACCGACCGAACTGGTCATCACTGCCCGTTGCGGCACGCCGCTCTCCGAGATCGACGCCGCCCTGGCCGAGCACAACCAGATGCTGGCCTGGGAGCCACCGCGATTCGGCGGCGCTGCGACCGTCGGCGGCATGGTGGCCGCCGGACTTTCCGGTCCCTCGCGCGCGGCCGCCGGCGCCGTGCGCGATTTCGTGCTGGGTGCGGTGTTGATGGACGCCCAGGGCGAGCAACTGCATTTCGGTGGCCAGGTCATGAAGAACGTCGCCGGCTATGACATCTCGCGCCTGCTGGCGGGATCGCTGGGCACGCTGGGCCTGATCCTGCAGGTCTCGCTGAAGGTCTTGCCGCGCCCCTTCGCCAGCAGCACGCGGGTGTTCGAGATCAACCAGGAAGGCGCGCTGCGCCTGTTGAACCAGAGCGCCGGCCAACCGCTGCCGCTGGTGGCCAGCGCCTGGGTCGGCAATGTGCTGACCCTGCGTCTGGCGGGTGCGCAGGCTGCGGTGGATTCAGCGATCAAGAAGCTGGGTGGCACCGAATTGAGCAATCCGGACGATTACTGGACCGACCTGCGCGAGCAGACCCATTCCTTCTTCGCCCAGCCCGAAGCACCGCTGTGGCGCCTGTCGGTGCCGTCGGTGGCACCACCGATCGACCTGCCGGGTAACCAGCTGATCGAGTGGGGCGGGGCGCAGCGCTGGTTGCGCCCGCAGGGCAATGTGGATGCGGTCGCCATTCGCGCCGCCGCCCTGGCGGTGGGCGGGCATGCCAGCCTGCATCGCGGGGGCGACAAGGCCATCGGTGTATTCCATCCGCTGCAACCGGCGGTGGAAAAGATCCATCGCAAGCTCAAGCAGCAATTCGATCCACGCGGCATCTTCAATCCCGGCCGCCTGTACGCCAGCCTGTAAGCGAACTACTTAGCCAGCGACCCTCCATGCAGACCAACTTAGCCGATTTCATCCGCAACACCCAGGCCGGCGAGGAAGCCGACAGCATCCTGCGTTCCTGCGTGCATTGCGGTTTCTGTACCGCCACCTGTCCTACCTACCAGTTGCTGGGCGATGAACTGGACGGCCCGCGTGGTCGCATCTATCTCATCAAGCAGGTGCTGGAAGGCAAGCCCGCCACTGCTGCCACGCAGTCGCACCTGGACCGCTGCCTGACCTGCCGCAACTGCGAATCCACCTGTCCGTCCGGCGTGCAGTATGGTCGCCTGGTCGATATCGGTCGCAAGGTGGTGGAGCAGCAGGTGCCACGCCCCCTGTCACAGCGCGTGATGCGCACCGCCTTGAAGGAGCTGGTGCCGCGCAAGTGGATTTTCCGTCCCGCCATGAAAGCAGGCCAGCTGGTGCGCCCGCTGTTGCCCAAGCTGCTGCAGAACAAGGTGCCGCTGCCGCAGGATGCCGGCATCTGGCCCACGCGCACCCATGCGCGCCAGATGCTCTACCTCGAAGGCTGCGTGCAGCCCTCGATGTCGCCCAACATCAACAGCGCCACCGCCCGCGTGCTCGATGCCCTCGGCGTGCAGTTGTTCGCGCCCCCCAAGGCGGGCTGCTGCGGCGCCATCCGCTATCACATGAATGACCAGGACGGCGGCCTGGACGACATGCGTCGCAACATCGACGCCTGGTGGCCCTACATCGAAGGCCCGGATGGCATCCGGGCCGATACCATCGTCATGAATGCCTCCGGTTGCGGCGTCACCGTCAAGGAATACGGCCATCTGCTGCAGCATGATCCGGTCTATGCCGAAAAGGCGCGCCGCATCTCGCACATGACCCGCGACATCAGCGAAATCCTGCCCGAGTTCGAAGACCAGTTGAAACACCGGCTCAAGGACTTCAACGGCAAGCGCGTGGCCTACCACCCGCCCTGCACCCTGCAGCATGGCCAGAAGATACGCGGCAAGGTCGAGACCATCCTGCGCGCGGCCGGGGTGGATGTGCAGTTGTGCGCCGACAGTCATCTCTGCTGCGGGTCGGCCGGCACCTATTCGATCCTGCAACCGGAGCTCTCCTACCGCCTGCGCGATGACAAGATCGGCAAGCTCCAGGCCACCGATCCCGACATGATCGTCACTGGCAATATCGGCTGCGTCACCCATCTGCAATCCGGCACCGAGACTCCGGTACTGCACTGGATCGAATTGCTGGACGCCGCGCTGGTGGCGGTTTCCTGACGATTTGCTGACGACTTGCTGAGGCGTCGCCGGCCGCCCCCGGATGCCCTGCAAGTTGCTCTGGAAACAACCCAAGCCCCGCTCTGCGGGGCTTTTTTGTGGCCATTTTGATCATGATCCGGGCAATTTGACCCCATTTATCCAAACCGGCTTGACGGCAGGGGGCATAAGTCAATAAGCTTCGTCCTTTTTTCCGCGCAGCGGGAAAAAACCGGTCCCCGTTTCTCATCGGAAACAGGTGATTTCCGACAATCCCGACGATCGGCGCAGCGTCCCGCCACGGCCCCGCGCCCAGACAATCAGCCCCCACCATCATCGTCCTCGCACCGGCGCCATGCCACTTGCGATCGAGGGGCAGGAGAACCCATGAAAAAACGCATTCCGCCGGCTATCTTCATCTTCATTGCGATGCTGCTGGGCATCCTGGTCGGCTACCTGATCTTCAGTCATCTGGACAAGGCCCAGGCCAAGGAACTGGCCGGCTACATCTCGATTGCTTCCGACCTGTTCCTGCGCCTGATCAAGATGGTCATCGCGCCCCTGGTGTTTTCCACCCTGGTGGTGGGCATCGCCCATATGGGTGACGCCAAGTCGGTCGGCCGCATCTTCGGCAAGTCGCTGGCCTGGTTCTTCATCGCCTCGCTGGTCTCGCTGGCACTGGGCATGATCATGGCCAACCTGCTGCAACCGGGCGCGGGCGTGGCACTGCCACCGCCTGACGCGGCTGGCGCCGGCCTGGCCACGGGCAAGTTCACGGTCAAGGAATTCTTCAACCACCTGGTCCCCAAGTCCATCGTCGAGGCCATGGCCCAGAACGAAGTGCTGCAGGTGGTGGTGTTCTCGATGTTCTTCGGTATCGCCCTGGCGTCGCTGGGCGAGCGTGGCAAGCACCTGCTGGCGGTGATCGACGATCTGTCGCACACCATGCTCAAGATCACCGTCTATGTCATGAAGTTTGCCCCAGTGGCGGTGTTTGCGGCGATGGCGGCGACTGTGGCGGTCAATGGCCTGGAGATCCTGGTCAGCTTCGCGGTCTTCATGCGTGACTTCTATTTCTCGCTGGTACTGTTGTGGGCCATCCTGATCGCGGTGGGCTTCGTGTTCCTGAAGAAGCGCATCTTCCGCCTGCTGGCGCTGATCAAGGAAGCCTTCCTGCTGGCTTTCGCCACGGCCAGCTCGGAAGCTGCCTATCCCAAGCTGCTCGATGCGCTGGACCGCTTCGGCGTCAAGCGCAAGATCTCCAGCTTCGTCATGCCGATGGGGTATTCCTTCAACCTCGATGGCTCGATGATCTACTGCACCTTCGCCACGCTCTTCATCGCCCAGGCCTACGGCATCCACCTGCCGATCTCGACCCAGATCACCATGATGCTGGTGCTCATGCTGACCTCCAAGGGCATCGCCGGCGTGCCGCGTGCCTCGCTGGTGGTGATCGCCGCGACTCTGCACCAGTTCAACATCCCCGAAGCGGGCCTGCTGGTGATCCTGGGTATCGATACCTTCCTCGACATGGGACGCTCGGCCACGAACGCCGTGGGCAACTCGATTGCCTCGGCCGTGGTCGCCAAGTGGGAAGGTGGGCTGCTGAGCGAAGAAGAAGCGGCGCGTGCCGAAGCCGAGATCGAACAGGAAGCCGAAGCCACGCTGCACAACGAAGCCTGATCAACCGCGGTTTAGAGAGGTGAATGCAATGCCGTCCAGTCTGTCGCTGGACGGCATTGTTCGTTTCAGGCCGGCACGGCTTCCTGCTGCTTGACCGCGACCCACTCCTGCAGGGTGATCTCGATGGTGATGAAGGACAGGTTGGCACCGCGCACGAAGCGGCCGGCGAAGATCTTGCCGTCAGTGTCGGCCACCACGCCCTGTAGGGGATGGGGATTGCCCTGGCCATCGGAAAAGCCGATCTCGCCGAAGACATTGAGGATTTCCACACCCGGTCCGTTGATCTCCATCTCGCGTGGGCCGTTCGGGGTGGCGTATTGCAGGTGGGCATCGATCAGGCTGCCGATGGCGCCGCGCACGATGGCGGTCTTCATGCCGTGCTGGCGGCACAGCGCTTCCACGCTTTCGGTCAGGTCCTGGTTGGGTTTGAGGCGGGCCATCACGAGCTTGCCGAGGCGGCCTTCTTCTACGTGGATAGGGGGGGTATGGTCGTCGCGTGTCGTAGTGTCGTTGGCGTGGAGAGTCATCATCATTCCATGGGTGTCGGATGCAATAGACTGAAGTGCGTCTCTTCATCGCTGTTGACGACGAAGGCGCCCCGGGAGAACAAGCAAAGGCGGATGATGAGCGGATCGTCGCCCACTTCCACCGTATCGAGCAGGAGATGGCCGCCGTGGAGGGCGCCGTCACCGTCGATGAATCCTGAATGGCAATGCAGTAAAACCTTTCCGTCCTGGTTCTGGCCCACCGTGATGGCGCCGGTGATGAAGGTGATCACCCCTTCGAGCACATGCGGCGGGCCGTAGTCATAGGGACGGCTGGCGTCCCCGGTATGTTCGATGCGGTGATAGTGCAGCCGCCGTGCCGTGCCACCGCACATGCGGCCCACGCCGCCGCGCTGGCCATAGCGCGCCAGCACGCTTCGCAGCGACTCGCCCACGGAGCTGCCCGGTTGCAGCGTGATGCGCAGTTCCTCGGCCGGGTCGGCCTCCAGGTCCAGCGTGCGCGGATAGCTTTGCTGGCCTGCGTGCAGGAACTTGCGTACCTCGACGAAACCGGTGCCGGCCGCGGCCTGGGCGGTCTTGTTCGTCAGCTTCATAGGCGGTATTCCCCCTGTTCTTCCAGCAGTGCCTTGATCTGTTTCTTGACGATCTTGCCGTAGCCGGACTTGGGCATGTTGTCCCAGTAGACGAAGCGGCGCGGCCACTTGTACTTGCCGATGCGCTCTTCCAGGTGCGCCAGCAAGGCGGCGCTATCGACCTGCTGCCCCGCCTTGCAGACGATCACCGCCAGGCCGCTCTCGCCCCACTTGGGGTCGGGCACGCCCAGCACGGCCACCTCCGACACGGCCGCGTGCGTGAGCAGGGCTTCCTCGATCTCGCGTGGATAGACATTGGAACCGCCCGAGATGTACATGTCCGAAGAACGGCCGGTGATGTAGAGGAAACCATCCTTGTCCACATGACCGAGGTCGCCGGTATGGAACCAGTCATGCTTGAAGGCCTTGGCATTGGCGTCCGGATTGTTGTGGTATCCCATGAAGACGGCCGGTCCGCGCACGCAGATTTCACCGGTCTCGAAGGGCGCCAGTTCCTGGCCGTCGTCGTTGAGGATGGCGATCTGCATGCCGGTACGCGGCATGCCGCAGGTGCCGACCCGCGCCTGCGGATGGGCGTCGTCGTCGAAGTGCAGGTAGGGCGGCAGGAAGGTGATGTTGCCGGTGACTTCGCCCAGGCCGTAATACTGCACAAGCACCTTGCCCAGTTTTTTCAGCGCATACACCTGGTCGGCGCGGTACATGGGTGCGCCGGCGTAGATGACGTGCTTCAAGGATGAGTGGTCGTAGCGATCCACCGATTCATCCTCGACCAGGATCTTGACGATGGTGGGGACCGTGAAGAGATTGTCCACCTTGTACTTTTCCACCAGCTGCCAGGCTTCCTCGACCACCAGCCGTTCGGACGACAGCAGGATGCTGGCCGCGCCACGCGCGGTGTTGATGACGGCGTGGATACCGGCACCGTGCGACAGCGGTGCCACCACCAGCGAACGCGATTGATGGTTCAGGCCCGGCATCAGGTCGGCCAGGTGGTTGGTTACCACGAAGGCCATCTGGCCGTGCGAGAGCACGCCTGCCTTGGGATGACCGGTGGTGCCGGAGGTATAGAAGAACCACATCGGGTCTTCGTAATCGACTTCCACTTCGCGGAAGCTCTCCTGGCCCCCCTCGGCCACCAGTGCCTCGAAATCCAGTTCGCCGGGGCGCGCATCGGCCAGGGCGATGACGTGCTCCAGTGCCGGCGAGGCTGCCTTGACGGCATCCACGTAGTTGGAAAAACCACGGTCGTAGAGCATCACGCAAGCGCCGCTGGACTGGCCCAGGTAGGCCGCTTCAGGCGGTGTGATGCGGAAGTTGGTCGGGACCCAGACCATGCCCATCTTGAAGGCGGCCCAGGCGCTCTCGAAAATCTGCTGGTTGTTGCGCGAATGGACCAGCATCTTGTCGCCCTTCTTCACACCCCGGCGGGTGAGGGCGTGGGCCAGCGCATCGACGCGGTCGTTGATCTGCTTCCACGAGATGAGCCTGTCGCTGCCATCGGCATTGCCCTGCGACAGGATCAGACCCGGCTCATCCGGAAAACGGCGCGCCACGTCCGACAGCAGGCGGCCCAGGTTCATCACTTTCGTTAACATCGTCTCACTCGTCCCGATTCGTTCTAATGGAAATTGGCGTGGCGCTTCGTTCTTGTTCTTCTTGATACTTCATGTTCCTGCGCGTCGTTCGCTGGTGCTGCGAACGACGCCGTACTGCAACCTTCAGCCTGCGATTTGCAGCTGCAATCAGTTCACGCGTTCCAGGATGCTCACATAGTTGGCCACGGCCGCGCCGCCCATGTTGAACACACCCGCATAGCGCGCATTGGCGATCTGCATGTCGCCAGCATCATGGGCCGCCTGCATGGCGGCCATCACGTGCATCGAGACACCGGTGGCGCCCACCGGATGTCCCTTGGACTTCAGGCCGCCCGACGGGTTGACCGGCAGCTTGCCATCCTTGGCGGTAATGCCCTCGGCAATCACGCGCGCGCCCTGGCCGTGCGGGGCCAGGCCCATGGCTTCGTATTCCAGCAGCTCGGCCACGGTGAAGCAGTCATGGGTTTCCACCAGGGACAGATCATTGAGCGACAGTCGGGCCTGGCCCAGCGCATTCTTCCAGGCCAGTTCGGCGGCTTCGAAGCGGGTCGGGTCGCGGCGCGACAGCGGCAGGTAGTCGTTCACATGCACTGCTGCGCGGAACTGCACGGCACGCGGCATGGACTTGGCCACGTCGGCGGCACTGATCACCAGGGCGGCGGCACCGTCCGAGATCAGCGAGCAGTCGGTACGCTTGAGCGGGCCGGCCACGAACGGGTTCTTCTCGGAAACGGTACGGCAGAAATCGAAGCCGAAGTCCTTGCGCATGTGGGCATAGGGATTGGACAGGCCGTTCTTGTGGTTCTTGGCGGCGATCATGGCCAGTGCGTCGGACTGGTCGCCAAAGCGGTCGAAGTAACTCTGCGCGATCTTGCCGAACACGCCTGCGAAACCACCGGGGATGCCCGCTTCTTCCTTGGCGTAGCAGGCCTTGAGCAAGACCTCGCCGACCTGTGGGGTCGCCAGTTCGGTCATCTTCTCGAAGCCGATCACCAGCACGTGTTTCGATTCACCCGCCTTGATCGATTGCAGGCCCGAATGGATTGCCGCCGAGCCGGTGGCGCAGGCATTCTCCAGGCGTGTGGCCGGCTTGAAACGCAACTGCGGCAGTGCATTCATGACCAGCGACGAGGGGAAGTCCTGGTACAGGAAGCCGGCATTGAAGGTGCCGACGTGGACGGAATCGATGTCTTCCGGTTGCAGACCGGCATGTTCGATGGCGGCCTTGGCGACCTGGCCGATCAACACTTCCGGATCGATGCCGTCGAGCTTGCCGAATTGGGAATGGTGCCAGCCGGTGATGCAGGGTGAGGATGCAGAAGCAGTCATGGTGTGTCCTTGTAAGACTTGGTCGGTGGAGCCTGGTCGCTCCGGTTCACACGGGGGCAATATGCAAATTCGGTGCCAATGTCTTCCACTGCCGTGCCAATGCGATTGCCACGTGCAGCAAGCTCGTCGCCATCGCCATGCGATTGCCACAAGAGTGAGGTGCCACTGGTCGCCGACGGCCGCAGGCGGGGGGTGCCCCCTGCCCGGGCCGGCCTCTTGCCCGTCTCCTGAAAGCTCGACGCAAAGGCGCGCCGGCTCTCGCTTTGTTGTTGATTCTGATGCGGTGTTGCGTCGTCAATAAGATCGACCACGGGGCGGCGCTGAATCCTGCAGGGCAGGAAACCGCTACGCCAGCGACCGACCGGATGAAGATAGCACGGACTTTACGTTAACGTAAATCATTGCGCCGCAACACAAAACAATTGCCCGGCAGCAGCGTCTTCGGGTGTCGACACCTGCGACATCCCTGCGACAGGTTGGTGACAGCGCATGCGACAGGTGTCGCAGCAGGGCGGTATCAAATAAATTGCAGGCGGTGCCGCCCCTGCCCTTGTCCTGCGCAGCCTTTATCGCAGAGAATACAGGCGCAATGCAGATGACCATGAGGGACATCGCCATCGCGTCGGCCCGCTCCGACGGCTTGGCATCCTAATTGCTCTATCGATGCATGGGCAGTGTTGACAACCCGGATACAGGGGGCTGCACGCCAGGATTTCGCGGCAGCTGAGTGGCACCGGAATCAGCAGATTCATAAATACAAACAGACAAACAGGAGACAAGACAGATGGATCAATCCACTGGTAAATTCACGCGCCGTCATTTTCTGAAGACCGCCTCGGTGGCCTCGGCCGCTGCCGCGACCGGCATGGTGAGCACTTCCGCCCATGCGGCCGAGTTCACCTTCAAGTACGCCAACAACCTGCCGGTGACCCACCCGATGAATGCACGCGCCAAGGAAATGGCCGCTGCCATCGCCGAGCAGTCCAAGGGGCGCATCGAGCTGCAGCTCTACCCCAACAACCAGCTGGGTACCGATACCGACATGCTCTCGCAGGTGCGTGCCGGTGCCATCGATTTCTTCACCCTCTCGCCGCTGATCCTGGGTACCCTGGTGCCGGCCGCGCAGATTTCCGGCATCGGCTTCGCCTTCAAGGATTACAGCCAGGTCTGGCCGGCCATGGACGGTGAACTCGGCGCCCATGTGCGCAAGCAGATCGAAGCCAAGTCCACCCTGTTCGCCTTCGAGAAGATCTGGGACAACGGCTATCGCCAGATCACCAACAGCACCCGTCCCATCAAGGTCGCCGACGACCTCAAGGGCATGAAGCTGCGCGTGCCGCCGAGCCCGCTGTGGACCTCCATGTTCAAGGCCTTCGATGCGGCGCCGACCTCGATCAACTTCGCCGAAGTGTATTCGGCCCTGCAGACCAAGATCGTCGAAGGCCAGGAAAACCCCATGGCCATCATCTCCACGGCCAAGCTGTACGAAGTGCAGAAGTACTGCTCCATCACCAACCACATGTGGGACGGTTTCTGGTTCCTGGGCAACAAGAAGTCCTTCGAACGCCTGCCCAAGGACCTGCAGGACATCGTCACCCGTGCCATCAACGAAGCCGGCATGAACCAGCGCGCCGACGTGCGCAAGCTCAACGACTCGCTGGTCGAGGAAATGAAGGGCAAGGGCCTGGCCTTCAACAATGCCGACGCCGACTCCTTCCGCGCCAAGCTGCGCAGCGCCGGCTTCTACGCCGAATGGAAGAAGAAGTTCGGTGACGAGCCCTGGGCGCTGCTGGAGAAGTACACCGGCAAGCTGGCCTGACGCACCGTCCGGCCTGAATGGACGACGCCACCGCCCATCCCGGGCCGTGGCGCCGTCCGCCCCGACTTTTTTCGCTGGAGCTTGATGATGGAAGCTGCAATGACTTACCGCGCCCCGGTCAACATGAATCCGTTTGCGCGCGCACTGGTGGGCTTGAATCGCATGGTCATGCATGTGGTGGGCGCGCTGGCCGCCTGCCTGGTACTGGCCGAGACGATCGTGCTGCTGACCGGCGTGATCTACCGTTACGCACTGCATGACCCCCTGGTCTGGTCCGATGAACTGGCCTCGATCCTCTTCATCTGGCTGTCCATGCTGGGTGCCGTGCTGGCCCTGGACCGCGGCGAGCACATGCGGCTCACCGCCATCATCAACAAGTGTTCCGAGAAAGGCCGCATCTGGCTGGAAACGGTGGCGGCGCTGGTGGTCTGCATCTTCGTATTGATGGTGATCCACCCGGCACTGGACCATGCGGTCGAGCAGATGCCCATCACCACCCCGGCCCTGGAAATTCCCGACGGCCTGCGCGCTGCCGCCTTGCCGGTGGGCGCCATCCTGATGCTGCTGGCGGCCGTCTCGCGCATGGCCGCCCTGACCACCATGCGCCTGCTGCTTTCGGCGCTGGCGGTGGTGGCCGTGATCGCGGGTGCGCTGTGGCTGGCGCAGCCGGCCCTGATGGCCATGGGCAACTACAACCTGATCGTGTTCTTCGTGCTGCTGATTGGCGTGTGCGTGGCTGGTGGCATCCCCATCGCCTTCGCCTTCGGTACCGCCACCATGGCCTATCTCGCCCTGGCGACCAATGCGCCGCTGATGATCGTGGTCAGCCGCATGGACGAAGGCATGTCCAGCCTGATCCTGCTGTCGGTACCGCTGTTCGTGCTGCTGGGCTCGCTGCTGGAAATGTCGGGCCTGGCCAAGACCCTGATCGATTTCATGGCGGCCCTGCTGGGTCACGTGCGCGGCGGCCTGCAATACGTGCTGCTGGGCGCGATGTTCCTGGTCTCCGGCATCTCCGGTTCCAAGGCGGCCGACATGGCAGCCATCGCGCCGGCGCTGTTCCCCGAAATGAAGAAGCGCGGCTCCAAGCCGGAAGAACTGGTGGCCCTGCTGTCATCGTCCGGCGCCATGACCGAGACCATCCCGCCCAGCCTGGTGCTGATCACCATCGGCGCGGTCTGCAGCGTCTCGATCACGGCGCTGTTCATCGGTGGCCTGATGCCGGCGGCCATCGCCACCATCGCCATCGCCGTGGTGTGCTGGATGCGCGCCCGCCGCGAGCCGATGCCGGACGTGCCGCGCGCACCCATGTCGCTGATCATGAAGACCCTGATCGCCGCCATTCCCGCCCTGGCGCTGCCCATGCTGATCCGCGTGGCCGTCATCGAGGGCGTGGCCACGGCCACCGAGGTCGCCACCATCGGCGTGGCTTATACGGTCGTGGTCGGCCTGATCATGCACCTGTTCATGAAGCACCTGAACTTCAAGCGCCTCTATCCGATGCTGATCGAAGCCGCTGCACTCTCCGGCGCCATCCTGCTGATCATCGGCATGGCCACCGCGATGGCATGGGCGCTGACGCAGTCGGGCTTCTCCTCCAAGCTGGTGGCGTTGATGCAGGGTGTGCCGGGTGGCGGCGCCGGTTTCCTGCTCATCACCATCGTCATCTTCATCGTGCTGGGCAGCCTGCTGGAAGGCATCCCCGCCATCGTGCTGTTCGGACCGCTGCTGTTCCCGGTGGCGCGTTCACTGGGCGTGCATGACGTGCACTATGCGATGGTGGTGATCCTGGCCATGGGCATCGGCCTGTTCGCACCGCCCTTCGGCGTCGGCTTCTATGCCGCCTGCGCCATCGGCAAGGTCTCGCCGGACGGCGTCTTTAACCGGGTCTGGGGCTATCTGGCCGCGCTGGTTGTGGCGCTGCTGGTGGTGGCCTTCGTGCCCTGGATTTCCATCGGTTTCCTCTGATCCACTCACCGGTCATGCGAGCGATCAGGAAACTTCCATGATTGATTTGCCAACGACGACTTAGAACACGGCGGCCCCTTACCCCATCCCTTCCCGGGGCCGCCAACATCCACGGAGACAATATGAATCGCAATGATAGCGGCGCCCGCGTGGCGCTCGTGACGGGCGGAGCCATGGGCATCGGCGCCAGCATCTGCCAGCAACTGGCGGCCAAGGGCCACACCGTGCTGGTGGCCGACATCAACCTGCAGGCGGCCCAGCAGACTGCCGACGCGCTGGTAGCCGCCGGTCACCGCGCAGCCGCGCTGCAGATGGACCTCGGCAATCCGGAGTCCATCGCGGCCGCCTTCGCCCACATCGAGAAGGACTATGGTCGCTGCGACGTGCTGGTCAACAATGCCGGCGTGGCACGTACCTATTCCTTCCTCGATTACCCGCTCGACAACTGGCTGCAGACCATGAACGTCAATGTCACCGGCGTACTGCTGGCAGGCCAGCATGCGGCGCGTCTGATGGTCAGGAAGCAGTGGGGCCGCATCGTCAATATCTCCTCCATCTCGGGCATCCGCGCCGGGGCCGGCCGCACTGCCTACGGTACCTCCAAGGCCGCGGTCATCGGCCTGACGCGCCAGATGGCGATCGAACTGGCGCAATACGGCATCACCGTCAACAGCGTCGCTCCCGGCCCGGTCGATACCCCCATGACCCAGGCCATGCATTCCGAGCAGACCCGCGAGAGCTACTACCGCCTGGTGCCCATGCGGCGCTACGGCACCACCGACGAAATCGCCTCGGCCGTGAGTTATCTGGCCTCCGAGGAGTCGTCCTACATCACCGGCCACGTGGTACCGGTGGATGGCGGCTTCGTCGCTGGCGGCGTGCTTGAGATCTGAGGAGCGCCACCATGGACAAGCTGATGGAAGGCAAGGTCATCATCGTGACCGGCGCCGGTTCGGTGGGCGAAGGCTGGGGCAACGGCAAGGCCGCTGCCGCGCTGTATGCCCGTGAAGGCGGGCGGGTGCTGGCGGTGGATCGCAGCATCGAAGCCGCGTTGCAGACCCGCGAAATCATCCGCAGCGAGGGCGGGGTCTGTGAAGTGCTGGCGGCCGATGTCTCAAAAAGTGCCGACGTGAAGGCCATCGCCGATGCCGCGATGGATCACTTCGGCCGGGTGGATGTGCTGCACAACAATGTCGGCATCGCCGAAACCGGCGGACCGGTGGAGACCAGCGAAGAGAGCTGGAACCGCCTGGTGGCGGTCAACCAGACCAGCCTGTTCCTGACCCACAAGCATGTGCTGCCCATCATGGAAAAGCAGAAGAAGGGTGCCATCGTCAACATTTCCTCGCTGGCGGCACTGCGCTGGATCGGCTTTCCCTACCTCGGCTATACCGCGACCAAGGCCGCCATCCTGGCATTTACCAAGAACGTGGCAATGCAGTACGCGCCCATGGGCATCCGCGCCAACTGCGTGCTTCCGGGCATGATGGATACGCCCATGATCCGCGAGCCGCTCAAGGCCGCCTATGGAGGCGATATCGAAGAGATGCGCGCCAAGCGCAATGCGCAATGCCCGATGGGCTTCATGGGCGACGCCTGGGACGTGGCGCATGCCTCGCTGTTCCTGGCATCTGATAACGCGCGCTACATCACGGGACTGGACCTGATCGTGGACGGGGGATTGTCGCTGCGCTGCGCCGGATGAGTGTGAACAGTCCCTGGTTGAGCCGGTTTGTTTGTTGGCCGCAGGCGGGCGGGCGTGGAAGCAGACCTGCCGCGGTTTGAACCCGGGCGTCCAAGAGCGTCCGGGTTTTTTTATGGCGCCGTTGGCTGCATCTTCCGCCACACCTCCACCGCCGTATCGGCAAAGGTACGGATACAAGGATTGGTATTCTCCTTGTTCCAGATCACGGCGACTTCGACCACTGGCGCGTCGATCAGGGGTTTGAAGACGGTGGTGTCCAGGTGCATGGCCTGCATCGAAGTCGGTACCAGGGCTACACCCAGGCCTTCGCCGACCAGGTTGACGATGGTCTGCTGCAGATTGGCTTCCAGCACGATGCGCGGACGGAAACCCCGCGACTGGCAGTGGTTGATGATGAGGTCGAATACCACCGGCGCGATCGTACGGGGGATGCTGACGAAAGGGTCATCCGCCAGTTCTGCGGCGGAGATGGCCTCCTTGCCGGCCAGGCGATGCTCGCGGGGTAGCACCGCCAGCAGGGGCTCGGCATAGATGGTGTGGCTGTCCAGGCGGCTACAGTCCTCCGGGCGGTACATGATGCCCACATCCACCTTCTCATCCTCGATGTCGGTGGCCAGCAGGTTGGGGACGTATTCGGTCAGGCGCATGTCCACCTCGGGATAGGCGGCGGAATAGTGGCGCGTCACCGACGGCAGGATGTTGTAGGCCGAGGACATCATGAATCCCACCTTCAACGCACCGCTCTTGCCGGTGCTCGATGACGAGACATTACGTTTCGCCCGTTCCAGTGCCTTGAAAATTTCTGTGGTGTCGCGATAAAAATATTTGCCGGCCGAGGTCAGCTGGATGGCTCGTTTGCTGCGGTCGAACAATTGCGCGCCCAGCTCCCTTTCAAGGGCCGCAATCTGGCGTGTGAGCGGCGGTTGCGAGATATGCAGCAGCTCCGCCGCGCGTCCGAAATGCAGGGTTTCTGCTACGGTGCGGAAATAGGTGAGGTGTCTCAACTCGATCATTTGATACCTTCAAGGTATTGATTCTGTCTGTACATTGTATTGGAAGTCATGGGTTTGTCTGGCTATTCTTTGCCGCAGACGTGCCATTGCGACACTTCTCCGGGCCGGCCACAAGCCAGACCCCGCGCATAAAGAGCCGCTCCGAGGGAAGACGGTTCGACAAAAAAGCAGTTCAAGACAGGAGACCATCATGCCGACACCCCCGGTAGAACAGCCCATGGCTGAGAGTGACGTCCAGACCGCCGATACTGCCCATACTGCCCGCAGCCACCGCTGCGCAGCTTCCCGCACCGCGCCGCGCTACCGTGACATCGACCAGTTGGCTGCGGGTGACGAGCTCATGCGCGATCTGGTGGAGCGCGGCAAGCGCCTGATCGATCGCGGCATTCCGGTGTTGATCCTGGGCGAGACCGGTACCGGCAAGGAATACCTGTCGCGCGCGCTGCATGACTACAGCGCGCGTCGCCAGGCTGCGTGGGTGGCGGTCAATTGCGCCTCCATCCCGGAAAGCCTGGCCGAGAGTGAACTGTTCGGTTATTGCAAGGGGGCCTTCTCGGGCGCACTGCCAGGCGGCATGAAGGGCAAGGTGCAGCAGGCCGATGGCGGCACGTTGTTCCTTGATGAAATCGGCGACATGCCCTTCGCCCTGCAAACGCGGCTGCTGCGGGTGCTGTCCGAGCGCGAGGTGATCCCGCTCGGTGCAATGCGACCGGTATCGGTCGATGTGCAACTGATCTGCGCGACCCACCAGGATTTGAAGACGCTGATCGGCGAGGGACGCTTCCGCGAAGACCTTTATTACCGTGTCGCGGGTGGCGTGCTGCGACTGCCAGCCCTGCGCGAACGTGCCGACCGTCGCCGGTTGGTGATGCAGATGATTGCCGACGAGCTGGGGGAGGCTGCCGACGAGAACGTCATCGCCCCGGCGGCCCTGCAGCGACTACTGGCCTATCCATGGCCGGGCAACCTGCGTCAGATGCATGCGGTGATCCGCTACAGCTGCGCGGTGATGAATGGCGGTCGCATCGAGTTGTGCGACCTGCCCGAAGAATTGATGCAATTCCATGCGGTGCCGCTGGCCCAGGTCCATTCCATCGGCCGCACCGCCCAGATCCGCCCCTTCGCGTCACGAGCCGAAGGGGACGCCACGTCCGTAGTGCTTACCGGCGATCCGTACCGGGACGAGCGCACGCGCGTTATCGCTGCCTTGAATGGCAGTCGCTGGAACATCTCCGCCGCTTCGCGGCAACTGGGAATGTGCCGTGCTTCGCTCTACCGCAAGCTGAGGCAACTGGACATCCCGCACGTACGTGACCAGGCCATGCCGGCTTATGCCGTTGCCTGAAACGATCTAAATCATATAAACGATATGCGGACCGCGAGTGCGGCCCCTGCCCAACTTCTTTAGGAAATTCATGAAAGTCTTCTACGACAAAGACGCAGACCTGTCCCTGATCAAGAACAAGAACGTGACCATCATCGGTTACGGTTCGCAAGGTCACGCTCACGCGCTGAACCTGAAGGATTCGGGCGTGAAGGTCACCGTTGGCCTGCGTAAGGGTGGTGCTTCCTGGTCCAAGGCCGAGAAGGCCGGCCTGAAGGTCGCTGAAGTGAACGACGCCGTCAAGGACGCCGACGTCATCATGATCCTGCTGCCCGACGAAAACATCGGTCAGGTCTATGCCGAAAACGTCGCACCGTTCGCCAAGCAAGGCGCCACCGTCGCCTTCGCCCACGGCTTCAACATCCACTATGGCCAAGTCGTGCCGCGCGCTGACCTGGACATCATCATGATCGCCCCCAAGGCCCCTGGCCACACCGTGCGTTCGACCTACAGCCAGGGTGGCGGCGTGCCGCACCTGATCGCCGTGCACCAGGACAAGTCCGGCAGCGCCCGTGACCTGGCCCTGTCGTACGCCACCGCCAACGGCGGCGGCCGTGCCGGCATCATCGAAACCAACTTCCGCGAAGAAACCGAAACCGACCTGTTCGGCGAACAGGCCGTGCTGTGCGGCGGTACCGTGGAACTGATCAAGGCCGGTTTCGAAACCCTGGTGGAAGCCGGCTACGCTCCGGAAATGGCCTACTTCGAGTGCCTGCACGAACTGAAGCTGATCGTGGACCTGATCTATGAAGGCGGCATCGCCAACATGAACTACTCGATCTCCAACAACGCCGAATACGGCGAGTACGTGACCGGCCCGCGCGTGATCAACGAGCAGAGCAAGGCCGCGATGAAGAAGGTGCTGGAAGACATCCAGACCGGCGAATACGCCAAGAGCTTCATCCTGGAAAACAAGGCCGGTGCACCGACCCTGATGTCACGTCGTCGCATCAACGCCGAACACCAGATCGAAATCGTGGGCGAGAAGCTGCGCGCCATGATGCCCTGGATCAAGGCCAACAAGCTGGTCGATCAAAGCAAGAACTGATCTGCCGTTTGCACCAGTAACGCCACGGTTTGCCGTGGCGTTTTTCTTTCGGGCAGGAGGAAGCTCTTGTTCACTACTCTCCATCTCATTTCTTCTCTTCCACGGACAACTCAGTCCTGACACCTTCTATCCGCTTCTTGATCGCTTCCGCATCCTCGGTCTTGCCGGCGGCGACGGTGGCATCTCGTTCGGCCACCAAGCCTTGCAGGGTCTGCTTGAGCCGCATGATGCGTTGTGCGGATGTCCCCTGTGTGCCTTCTTCCAGTGCCTTCTGCAATCCGTCCACGAAGGAGCAGGTGTTGTGGAGATCGATGACATCCCCGAATGCCCGATAGATGGGATAGACGTTCACATCACCCTGCATGGAGCCATAGATCGCCAGCATTTTAGTATCGCGCATCTCGACGATTTTCTTATCGACCGCGGTCACTAGCATCTGCTTGTAGACCGTCTCGCTGATCAATGAACGTTCGGAATTGCTGAACAGCGCCAGCGCGCCGAGGATGGACTTGCCCTGTGCACTGCCGGCGACTGCGGCTGCACCGGCAAACAGGCTGGTGGTAGTTCCCAGCGCAATATTCCATGATGCTTCCGTACCGTATAGTCCACGTCGGTAGCGCAGGCATTCCTCGGCGGAAGTCATCACCAGTGCCGAGACGGCTAGATTACGCTGCTGCGTGCACAGGCTACCTAGGGTGGCTTGATCGGCTGCACTCAGAGGGGCATAACATTTTTGCTCGGTAATCAACGTACCGGTCTTGCTTTTGAGATTTTCGTAGGTCTTGCTCAACTCAAGCGAACTCAGCGAATGGGCCGAATATGGTTGATAGACATGCGTGCAGGCACTCAGGAAAGGCAAGCAGAGCAGGAATCCAAGGCCCCGATATGGCGACAGTGTGCGCATTGTTCCCCCATGGTTTTTGTTCGTGTTTTATCCCCAAGGACAGCTTAGTCAGGTTAAGCAGAAATGCAATGTCTATTTGAATTTTGGTTTCAATACGCCGTCCGGGCGGCGGTCAAGGTGGAAATGATGCTTGTCATCAACTTGACATAAATCCCCATTACCCTCACCCAGTCAAAAAGGGTTTAGCCAAGCGCCGCCGGGTCGGCGCCATGTTCAAGTGGGTGGGGATTGCGTAAGCCGTTATCGTTCGAGCCGAAAGGGCTGCTGACCAGACTGCTCGCGGGCAGGGGAGTGTCGGCGGGCATGGTGCTGCTTGCCGCCGGCGTGTTGTCGCTGGTGTGGTATTTCACCATCATCCGCATCGAGAACGAAAAACAGCTCGCCATCGCCGGCTCCATCGCAGACAGCCGCAACGTTGCCGCCATTGTCTCGGCCAACCTGGATGAGGTGCTGGGCAAGACCCTGCTGTACTCGCGCATCGGCCAATCGATGCTCAATGGCGAGCAATCATCGTCGGCCTATTTCAATCCACTGTTCAACGGCGATTCAGCCTACCTGCGCGTGGCCATGTTCGATGCGCGTGGTCGGCTGGTCTATTCGTCGTCGCGCCAGAAGAGCGAGCCGGAGCTGAGCCGGCTCATCAACGCCGGCTACATGAGTTCGCTCACGGCGTCGTCCGAGCAGAGCGCCATGATCATCAAGCCCCCCATGGACCGCGAGGGCTACAGTTGGCGCGTACCGCTATTGATTCCCTTGCAGGATGGCAAGGACGCGCTGCAAGGCTTCTTCGCGGCCATCCTCGATCTGGGCTATTTCCTGAAGACCTACCAGGAAGTGAGCGTGGACGGCGCCAGCCGCATCGAGATCATCAACGCAGCTGGCCTGCAACTGGCGGAATTGTCCGGTGGCATCCTCTCCGGTGGATCCAATTATGCCGGCCAGGACTACGCCACCTTTCTGCTCACCGGCAAGGGGGATGGCCTGATCCACGCCTTGCGCCCGGGTGACCAGGTGCAGCATGTGGGCGTGCAGCGGCGCCTGGCCCACTATCCGCTGGCCGTGGTGGTGAGCCGCGATCCGCAGGTATTGCTGGGCAAGCTGTGGCCGGCGCATCGCCAGTATTACCTGCAGGCGATCCTGATTTCGCTGCTGGTGGTGGCCTTGTCGGGGGGCTTGATCAGCATGGCGCACCGGCGCCGCTATCTCTATGACAAGCTGCTCTACTCGGAGCGGGAGAAGAGCGGGCTGATCCATCAGCTGGAACAGGAAAAGAGCCGCGCCTACCAGCTTGCCTCGCACGATTACCTGACCGGCATTCCCAATCGTATGCTGTTCTATGAACTGGCCGCGACCGAATTGTCGCGGGCCCGGCGCAGTCGCAACCTGTATGCGCTGTTCTTCCTCGATCTCGACAAGTTCAAGCTGATCAACGATACCCTGGGCCACGCCGTGGGCGACGCGTTGCTCCAGGAGGTGGCGCGGCGGCTGCGTGCAGCCGTGCGCGAATACGATCTGGTGGCGCGCCTGGGGGGAGATGAATTCGTGGTGCTGGTCTCGGAAATCCGCAATGAGGAAATCGTGGCCGAGATCGCCGACAAGCTGGTCGACACCCTGCGTACACCCTACCTCGACCTGCTGGGCTGCGATGTCGAGACGGCACCCAGCATCGGCATCGCGCTCTATCCGCGCGATGGGCAGAGTATCGAGGCGCTGATGACCAACGCCGATTCGGCCATGTACACCGCCAAGAGCGCCGGTAGCGGCCTGTATCGTTTCTACGATGCCTCGCTCAATGCCATCGCCGTGCGCGGGCTGGAACTGCTGGGACGCTTCCGCCAGGCGCTTCGGGATAACGAGTTTTGCCTGCACTACCAGCCCAAGGTGGCGCTGCAGGATTATCGGGTGGTCGGCATGGAAGCCCTGATCCGCTGGCAACATCCGGAGCATGGCCTGATCTATCCTGGCGAATTCATCGGCCTGGCCGAGACCCACGATCTGGTGCAGCCGCTGGGCCACTGGATCATCGAGGCAGTGTGCCGGCAACTGGCGCAATGGCGCGCCGATGGTCTGCCGTTGATGCCGGTGGCGATCAATGTCTCGGCCAAGCAGTTGAATGACGAGCGCCTGATCGAGACCTTCCGCGACGCCTTGCGCCGCCACGGCCTGAGTGCCGAACTGCTGGAGATCGAGGTGACCGAGAGTTGCTTCATTACCGACTTGGAGCAGGCGCGCCAGACCCTGGAAAAACTGCGTGATGAGGGCTTGAAGATCTACCTGGACGACTATGGCACCGGCTACTCCAGCCTCAGCCACATCAAGGCGCTGCCTGTGTATGCGCTGAAGATCGATCGCTCCTTCGTGCGCGACATCCGCAATGACAACAGCGACGGCATGATCGTGGCCTCCACCGTGACGCTGGCGCGTAACCTGGGCCTGAAGGTGGTAGCTGAAGGCGTGGAAACCAAGGAGCAGCTGATGCACCTGAAACTGATGGGTTGCGATGAGGTGCAGGGCTTTTACCTGCAACGTCCGGTGTCGGCGGCGCAACTGGCGCCGCTCTTGCAGAAAGGCAGGTTTGAGGTCACATGAAGACGCACTTCTCTGGTCTGCCGACAGCTCGGCCGATGCGCATCGTGGGCGCCACGCTGACGCTACTTTTTACGCTCGCCGCGACGCCTGCGCTGGTCGTGGCCAAGGGTGCTTGCGAGCGGCCGCAGCGCTTGCGTTTTTCCTTCGTGCCGCAGGGGCGGGACAGCGAGCAGCAGACTGCGCTCAATCCTCTGATCGATGAATTGCGGGAGCAGTTGAAGATGCCGGTCGATGTGGTGATCCCCACTTCCTACGGTGGCGTGATCGAAGGTCTGATCGCAGGCGCGGTCGATGTGGCGCGGCTGGGGCCGGCCTCGTACGTGACCGCCCACAAGGGGGACCCGCAGATCACGCCATTTGCGTCGATGGAACAGATGGAACCCAATTTCGCCGTGCAGCGCGGTGTGTCGTCGGTGTATTACTCGTTGCTGGTGACGCGCTCGCAGGGGCCGTATGACAGCGTGGCCTCGTTGGCCGGGAAGGTGCTGGCGCTGGCCGATCCCGACAGCACCTCGGGCGCGCTGGTTCCGCGTCACCTTTTTGCGCGTCAGTACAAGCTGCAGCTGGACAGGTATTTTTCCCGCGTTGGTTATGCGGGAAATCATGAGCAATCGGTGATGGCGGTACTGAACCACCATGCCGATGCGGCTTTCGTGGCCAGCACCAATCTCTCCCGGATGATCAGCGACGGCAAGCTCAGGAAGAGTGACCTGCGCGTGTTATGGCGCTCGGCCCCGATTCCCTTCGACCCATTCGTCTATCGTGGGCAGCTGTGCGCCGACATCCGCAACAAGATTCGCGCGGTATTCCTGGACAAGAACTCGCTACGGGTCAAGCTCACGCTGGATAGCTTGCGGGCTACCCATTTCGTGCCCGTGCACGACGCCGACTACCACATCATCCGCGAATTGCCGTGAGGACGACTTACTCGGCCAGGAGCGCTTCGATATCGGAGACGATTTCCTCCGGACGCGTTTGTGGTGCATAGCGCTTGAAGACGCTGCCGTCGCGGCGCACCAGGAACTTGGTGAAATTCCACTTGATGGCCTTGCTACCCAGGAGACCGGGTGCTTCCTTCTTGAGATACTGGAACAGAGGATCGGCTTGCTCGCCATTGACATCGATCTTGGCGAACAACGGGAAGCTGACGCCGTAGTTCTTTTCGCAGAAGGCGCCGATTTCATCTGCATTGCCTGGCTCCTGGGCGCCGAACTGGTTGCAGGGGAAGGCCATCACTTCCAGACCACGCGCATGGAACTGGCGGTGGATCGCTTCCAGACCGTTGTATTGCGGTGTGAAACCGCATTTGCTGGCGGTATTGACGATGAGCAGCACCTTGCCGCGCAGTTGCTCCAGCGGGAAGGTGGTCTGGTCTGCCAGCCGGGGCTGGAAATCGTAGAGAGTGGTCATGTGCTGGTCCTTTGGATTTCCCGTGATTTTGTCGCCGCCATTCTAAACCGCCGGGTCGCTGGCTGCATGGGCCTATGGCATATGCTCCCGCGCCGTGCGCTCGCTGATACGGCCCTGCTGGAGCAGCTGGGCCAGGCTGGCCTGCAGCGTCTGCATCCCGTGCGCCGCGCCGGACTGCATTGCCGAGAGCAGTTGCGCGCTGCGTCCCTCGCGGATCAGGTTGCGCACGGCCGGGATCGCCACCAGCAGTTCGTGGGCCGCTACCCGGCCATTGCCGTCGGTGGTGGGGAGCAGGGTCTGCGCGATCACGCCCTGCAGCGATTCTGCCAGCATGCCGCGGACGGCTTCCTGTTCGACGGCCGGGAAGGCATCGATCATGCGATCCATGGTCCGCGCCGCCGAGGCGGTGTGCAGCGTCCCCAGCACCAGATGACCAGTCTCGGCGGCACACAGGGCCAGGCGGATGGTGTCGGCATCACGCAGTTCGCCAACCAGCAGCACGTCCGGGTCTTCGCGCAGGGCGGCACGCAGTGCCTGCGCGACATCAGCGGTATGGGTGCCGATTTCGCGCTGGCTGATCAGTGCGCGGCGTGGTTCATGCACGAATTCGATGGGGTCCTCGATGGTCAGGATGTGGACCGCGCGCTCTTCGTTGATGTGACGGAGCATGGCGGCCAGCGTCGTGCTCTTGCCGGCCCCGGTGGCGCCCGTCACCAGCACCAGGCCATGTGGACGCAGCGCCAGTTCGGCGCACAGCGGGGGCGCGGCCAGGGAAGCCAGGGCAGGGGGCTCGCGCCCGAGATGGCGGATGGCAGCGGCCGGGCCGCGTTGCTGGTGGAAGGCGTGGACGCGGAAACGTCCCAATGTCGGCAGATCGAGGGCAAAGTCGCATTCGCCGCCATCGGTATAGCGCTGCTGGCAGGGCGGCGGCATCCACTCCAGCAGCAACTGCCGCAGCCGGGCAGTATCGATGGGCTGGAGGTTGATGCGACGGATGGCGCCATGGACCCGCAGCGCTGGGGGCAGGCCTGCGCAAAGATGCAGGTCAGAGGCCTGATTTCTGACGGCAAATGCCAGTAGGGTGGCAATGTCCATTTATAATTCCGGCAAGGATCACACTATCAATCTGTTTATTTCCCCGCAGGCTCGCCCCTTCCGGCCCCGGATTATGTCGTCAATCGCTCAACACTTGCAACAGGTGCAACAACAGATCGCCCGCGCCGTCGAAAAAGCGGGACGTGACCCGGCATCGGTACGATTGCTGGCCGTCTCCAAGACCTTCGGCCCGGAGGCCGTGCTGGAAGCGGTGCAGGCCGGGCAACGGGCCTTCGGCGAAAACTATTTGCAGGAAGCGCTGGACAAGATGGCCGCCATGCCGGCCCTGGCGCCCGGTGTGGTGCTGGAGTGGCACTTCATCGGCCCTATCCAGAGCAACAAGACGCGGCCCATCGCCGAGCACTTCGACTGGGTGCATTCGGTGGACCGCCTGAAGATCGCCCAGCGCCTGTCCGAACAGCGGCCTGCGGAACTGCCGCCGCTGGACATCTGTCTGCAGGTCAATATCAGCGGTGAAGAAAGCAAGAGTGGCCTGACGCCGCAGGAGCTGCCCGCAGTCGCGGTGGAGGTGGCGCGCTTGCCCGGCTTGCGCCTGCGCGGCCTGATGGCGATCCCGGCACCGAGCGAGGACGAATCCGCGCAGCGGGCTGCCTTCGCCGCCGTGCGCCGGCTGTTCGAGCAGTTGCGCGCCGACGGTCTGGCGCTGGACACGCTGTCCATGGGCATGTCGGCCGATCTCGACGCTGCCGTGGCCGAAGGGGCCAGCATCGTGCGCATCGGCAGCGCCATTTTCGGGGCCCGGCATTACGCATGAGCGGGCCGGACCAGCACAATATCCATTCCGGCGATACACCGGATACACCATCTACGAGACACAAGGAGCGGAAGTGAAGATAGCGTTTATCGGCGGCGGCAATATGGCAGCGGCCTTGATCGGCGGACTGGTCGGCAAGGTCGCGGCGGCAGAAGACATCCACGTGGTCGACCTCAATGCCGATGCGCTCAAGTCGCTGGCGGACAAGTTCGGCGTCTCCACCGCGCAGGCCATCGATGGCGCCATCACCGGCGTGGACGTGGTGGTGCTGGCAGTCAAGCCGCAGCAGATGCGTGAGGTGGTCGCCACACTCAAGCCCTTCATCGGTGCGCAACTGATTGTCTCGATTGCCGCCGGCATCCGCATTGTCGACATGGAGCGCTGGCTGGATGGTCATCAGGCCATCGTGCGCGCCATGCCCAATACCCCGGCGCTGATCGGCCAGGGCATCTCCGGTGTGGTGCCGCATGCGCAGGTTTCCACGCTGCAGCGCGCACAGGCCGATTCCATCCTCAAGGCGGTGGGAGAGACCTTGTGGCTGGGCAGTGAAGAGCAGCTCGATGCCGTCACCGCCGTGTCGGGCAGCGGCCCCGCCTATGTGTTCTACTTCCTTGAAGCGATGGAGCAGGCCGCAGCCCAATTGGGCCTGTCGCGTGAAGATGGTCTGCAACTGGCCAAGGCGACTTTTGCCGGCGCCACCGAACTGGCGCGTCGTTCCGATGAATCGGTGGCGACCCTGCGCGAGCGCGTGACCTCCAAGGGCGGCACCACCTATGCGGCGCTGACCAGCCTGGAGCAATCCGGCGTGAAGGGCGCCATCGTCCAGGCCCTGCAGGCGGCGGCCACGCGCAGCAAGGAGCTGGGCGACGAATTCGGAAAGGCCTGATGAGACGGGCGGTTTCTTCTGGAGCCCTGCCTGCCCTGCTGGCGGGAGTCTTGCTGCTGGGCGGTTGCGCATCCACGGCCGACAGCGATGGCTATTACACCGTCAAGCGCGGCGATACCCTCTACAGCATCGGCCGCGACTTCGACCAGAACCCGGGCAACCTGCGCGCCTGGAACAAGTTGCGTAATCCGGATGACCTTGAGGTCGGGCAGCGCATCCTGGTGCGCCCACCTGCCGGCGTGGTGGCGCGCACCGGCGCCGGTCAGAGCAGCCGTCCTGCGGCGTCCTCAAGCCCGACCCGCAAGCCGGCGGCCCGACCGGCCACCAAGCCCGCGACCAAGGACGACGACGATGCCCCGGCCCCGGCCGACGCCAAGCTGGACTGGATGTGGCCCACCCAGGGAAAATCTGCCCCCAGCGCGGACAGCTACAAAAAGGGCATCGACATCGCCGGCAGCGACGGACAATCAGTGGTGGCTGCGGCCGCAGGCAAGGTCACCTATGCCGGTCATGGCATCCGTGGCTATGGCAACATGGTGATCATCAAGCACACGCCGCAACTGCTGTCGGTGTATGCCCATAACAAGAGCATCACCGTCAAGGAAGGCCAGATGGTCACGCGCGGCCAGCAGATCGCTACCATGGGCAACAGCGATACCAACAAGGTGAAGCTGTATTTCGAAATCCGCCGCAACGGCAAGCCGGTCAACGTGATGGCCTTGCTGCCGGCACGCTGACTGGCGCGCTGCACCTCACTAAAGATCAGATTCAGGAAAAATCAGGAACCCCCATGGCCAAGCTCGAAGACATCGTCAGAAAACAGAAGACCGGTGCGACCTTCGTCATCAGCGCCCAGATGCTGCACATGAGTCCAAGCGAGTTCGATGCCATCGCCCAGGCCTGGGACGATGACGGTGGCCCCGGCTTCAACGTGACCGGCGTGCCGTTCCGTGTGGTGGTGGATGGCGAATTCCTCATCAGCCGGGTGACGGTGGTGCGAACCACTGCTGAGGTGTAGGTCTTTTTCTTTCCTCCGGCGGTGCTCTCCCGAGCATTCCCTCAATGGTCGGCCTGGGGCCATTCTTTCTCGTCTCCTCTCGCTCAGTCTTGCTGAACCGTCATGGCTCGTCATCGTACGAAACATGAAACTGATTTGCGCGAATTTTTCCGATTTTAATGTATATACAAATAAGATTCGGGGCGTTCAAGTGCCCTGCGGATTGCGCTGATTCATTGGGTTAATGAGCGCAGTGGTGGGGCCGATTGCTTGAAATCCCTCCCTTAATTGTGTATATACATGTGAGGTGCCGATGGAAGCCCTGTCAGTATCGTCCGGGATACGCGCCAAGTTGGGCAGGAAAGTGCCCCCCGTCGATGAAGACGAGATTGCGCAATGTTTCGCCAACAAGTGCGGGGTCAATCTGATCGATGACCGCGAAGACAACCAGACCGATCCGCCCACCCTCTGGTTCATCGCGGAAACGGACCGAGGCCGCCTGCTCAAGATCGTCTATGTGTTCAGGAACGGCATCTGTCATCTCAAGACCGCCTACGATCCCAACCAGCAGGAAATCGCCATCTATGAAAAATTCGGCAAATGACGCAGGGCCATCGAGGTACTGCGGAAAAGGGAGAAGCGAATGAACGCATCGAAAAAGATCAAGGGAAGCATCGAGAACTGGGAGGGGGGCTCCCTCGGTCAGGATGCTCGCCACGCAAAGAGGGCACCCCCCGAACTCGAGCGCCAGATCGATGAGGCTCAAGGCATGCAGGCCATTTCCATCCGGCTGGATCGGGAGCTGATCGAGACTTTCAAGCAGATCGCCCGTATCCATGACATCGGTTACCAGCCCTTGATGCGCGAGGCACTGCGGCGCTTCGCCGATGCGGAAATCAAGACCATTCTCGCTGCGGTGGCAAATGCCCGCGAAAAGGACGCCCGGCATGGTGCCAAGCACACGGTGGAAGTCGAGTTGGACAGTCTGCAGCGCCACATTGCGTGAACGCTGCCGAAGCGGTCCGGCCAGTGTAGCCGGCTGGCGTCAGCCCTCGCGCTGCAAGCGATAGACCACCGTATCCAGCGCCGTCAATCCGCGCTCCAGGAACTTCGGTTCCTTCTCCAGGATATCCCGGCGGTCGATCGCTACGGCTTCGCTGTGCGGCGTGTAGAGCCGTTGTACTTCTTCTTCCGCCACCGAGAAGGGCGGGCCATCCATCTTCTGCTGGTCGTATTCCAGCGTGATCAGCAGGCTGCGGGCCTGGGCCGGCAGGCGGCCATAGATCTCGGCGACATAACGCGCCCGCATCTGTGGCGGCAGCGCGATCAGGGCGGCACGGTCGTAGGCGCCGGCACAGGCCGCCAGGGTGGCGTCTTCCAGCAGGAAGATATCGCCACACACCAGCTCGATGTTGCCGGCCACGTAGTGCCGGCCCTGGGCGCTTTCATGGATCGCCGGTGTCAGCTGGTTCTCGCTGAAGAACTGGGTGATGGCCAGTTCCGACAGTTCCACGCCCAGCACCCGGTGCCCCTGCTGGGCCAGCCACAGCATGTCCAGTGACTTGCCGCACAGTGGCACCAACACCGTACTCCCGGCCGGCAAGGCCAGTTGCGGCCAGTATTTCTGCAGCAGGGGCGTCACGCGCTCCTGATGAAAATGCGTGCGGCCTTCGCGCCAGCGTTCCAGCCAGAATTGCGCTTCCATGTCGTCTCCTGTTTTCGTATCGGCGCCCGATGCCGCTTCAGCGCATCAGGTAATCCAGCGCGACGCCGGCGAAGATCGCCGCGCCCAGCCAGTTGTTGTTGTTGAAGGCCGCGAAGCAGCGCATGCGGTCACGTTCGCGGATCAGGGTGTAGTGATACAGCGCGAAGCCGCAGGCCACCAGCATGCCGGCCGAGAACCACAGGCCCAATCCGTATTGCAGGCCGACCACCCACACCAGCGCCAGCGCCACGGCGTAGCACAGCATCACGGCCAGCACATCGTGGCGGCCGAAGGTGATGGCGGAGGTCTTGATGCCGATCTTCAGGTCGTCGTCGCGGTCCACCATCGCATATTCGGTGTCATAGGCCACGGCCCAGAAGATGTTGGCCACCAGCAGCACCCAGGCTGCCAGCGGCACCGTGCCGGTGACCGTGGCGAACCCCATCGGGATGCCGAAGCCGAAGGCAATGCCCAGGTAGGCCTGGGGAATGGCGAAGAAACGCTTGAAGTAGGGATAGGTGGCCGCAATGATCACCGCCGCCACCGACAGTTGCAGGGTCAGTGTGTTGAGCGGCAGGATCAGCAGGAAGGACAGCAGCGCCAGCACACCTGCCACCATCAGGGCTTCCCAGGACTTGATCTTGCCGGACGTCAACGGCCGCTGCTCGGTGCGCTTGACGTGGCGGTCGAAGTCGCGGTCGGCGTAGTCATTGATGGCGCAGCCGGCCGAACGCATCAACGCGGTGCCCAGTACGTAGATCAGCAGGATGCGCCAGTCCGGCGGGCCGCCTGCCGCCAGCCACAGGGCGATCAGCGTGGGCCACAGCAAGAGCAGGATGCCGATGGGTTTGTGGGCGCGTACCAGCAGCGCATATAGCCTTAACCTGTCCATTCGATGTCCGCAAAAACGAAAGTCCGCATTATAATTCGCCTCGCTGTTTGCGCACTGTCGTGCTTTTTTGGTGGTGAGCTGCATTAAACATAAATTTTATAAAAACAGCCTATCCGTTTTGAGACATTTCCAGGTTTTGTGCTGCATAGCCGCAGATTTTTCCTTTGCAGTGGCCGGCAAGGGCCGCTAATGTAACGCCGCTGTCATGGAGCGTTGTTAGCATCAAAACCCCTTTTTTGAGAGGTCCCCTCTGATGAACATGATGAAAACACTGATCGCGACCGGTGTCCTGGCGACGATCACTTCCTCCGCCTTCGCTGCCACCGAGATCAGCTGGTGGCATTCCATGACCGGCGCCCTGGGCGAGCGTGTCAATGCCCTGGCCGACGACTTCAACAAGAGCCAGAGCGATTACAAGGTCGTGCCCGTCTACAAGGGGACCTACGACGAATCGATGTCGGCTGCGATCGCCGCCTACCGTGCCGGCAATGCACCGGACATCCTGCAGGTGTTCGAAGTGGGCACCGCCACCATGATCTACGCCAAGGGTGCGGTCAAGCCGGTGTACGAGGTGATGCACCAGGCCGGCGAGAAGTTCGATCAGAACGACTACGTGCCGGCCGTGGCGGGTTACTACTCGACCCCCAAGGGCATGATGTCCTTCCCCTTCAACAGCTCCACCACCATCATGTTCTACAACAAGGACATGTTCGCCAAGGCTGGCCTGGATCCCGAAAAGCCGCCCGTGACCTGGCAGGAATTCGTTGGCATGGCCGCCAAGATCAAGGCCAGCGGCGCCTCCTGTGCCTACACCACGACCTGGCAATCCTGGGTGCATTTGGAATCGTTTTCAACCTGGCATAACGTCGAGCTGGCGTCCAAGAACAACGGCTTCGGCGGTCTGGATGCACGCCTGAAGATGAATAGCCCGCTGCACGTGCGCCATATCGAGAACCTGTCGAACTGGGCCAAGCAGGGTTACTTCACCTACGCCGGCCGCAAGGACGAGGCCAATGCCAAGTTCAACGCGGGCGAATGCGCCATCATCACCGGCTCCTCCTCGGCCTACGCCGATATCCGCAAGAACGCCAAGTTCAAGTTCGGCGTGGCCACCCTGCCGTACTACAACGATGTGCAGGGCGCACCCCAGAACACCGTCATCGGTGGTGCTTCGCTGTGGGTGATGAACGGCAAGAAGGGCGACGAGTACAAGGGCGTGGCCAAGTTCTTCAGCTACCTCTCCAAGCCGGAAGTGGCCGCCAAGTGGCACCAGGATACCGGCTACCTGCCGGTAACCAAGGCCGCCTACGAGCTGACCAAGAAGTCCGGCTTCTATGAGCGCAATCCGGGTACCGACGTGGCCGTCAAGCAGATGATCGTCAAGACCACCGACAAGTCGCGCGGTCTGCGCCTGGGCAACTACGCCCAGGTCCGTACCGTGTTCGATGAGGAACTGGAAAACGTCTGGACCGGCAAGAAGAGCCCCAAGGAAGCCCTGGATTCGGCCGTCAAGCGTGGTGACGAACTGTTGGTCCGCTTCGAAAAGGCCAACAAGGGTAACCAGTAATTCCGTCAGTCCCGCCCCTGCATGCCTACCGGCATGAAGGGGCCGGAAGCGGCGATGGCGCTCCGGCAACGGGGCCCATCGCCGGTTTCCATTTCCAGCCATTCAAACTTCTTTGACGCCGGGGAACCCGGCAGGAACGATCGTGGAAAAACGCGCGCGATTCACCTCTAAGTGGTTGCCCTATCTGCTGGTGGCGCCGCAGATCGTGATCACCTTGCTGTTCTTTTTCTGGCCCGCCGCGCAGGCGCTGTACCAGTCCATGCTGTTGCAGGATGCCTTCGGCGGCTATTCCGAGTTCGTCTGGCTCGACAACTTCAAGACCCTCTTCGGCGATCCGACCTACCTCGAATCGTTCCGGACCACGGCGGTCTTCTCGGCGCTGGTGGCTTTCTTCGGCCTGGCGGTGTCGCTGCTGCTGGCAGTCTTCGCCGACCGTGTCCGGCGCGGCGCCTCGATCTACAAGACCTTCCTGATCTGGCCCTATGCGGTCTCACCGGTCGTGGTGGGCGTGCTGTGGATGTTCCTGCTCAGTCCCTCGCTGGGCATCCTCTCGCACGTACTGAGCTGGCTGGGCCTGCCCTGGGACTACATGATCAACGGCACGCACGCGATGATCCTGATCGTGATCGCCGCCATCTGGAAGCAGATCAGCTACAACTTCCTGTTCTTCCTGGCTGGCCTGCAGTCGATTCCGAAGTCGCTCATCGAAGCGGCCGCCATCGATGGCGCCGGTCCGGTCAAGCGTTTCTTCACCATCGTCTTCCCGCTGATCTCGCCGACCACCTTCTTCCTGTTCGTGGTCAACGTGGTCTATGCCTTCTTCGATACCTTCGTCATCGTCGATGCCACCACCCACGGCGGCCCCGGCAAGGACACCGAGATCCTGGTCTACAAGGTGTTTTCCGATGGCTTCAAGGGCGGCGACCTCGGCAGTTCGGCCGCACAGTCGGTGGTGCTGATGGCGCTGGTGATCCTGCTGACGGTGGTGCAGTTCAAGTACGTCGAAAAGAAGGTCCAATACGCATGAACACCGTCACCACCATGAACACCATGAAGATTGTCCACCAGGAGGTGGCCGCATGATCGAACGTCGCCCCATCCTCGATTTCCTCAGCCATGTGGTACTGGTGCTGGGGGTGCTGATCGTATTCTTCCCGCTCTACGTGGCCTTCGTGGCCAGTACCCAGACCGCCGAGCAATCGGCCCTGTCGCCGCTGTCGCTGGTGCCGGGCGGGGAGCTGGTCAACAACTACAGCGCCGTGCTGTTCAAGGGCGCATCCGGGCAGGTCACGGCGCCGCCGGTCCTGCACATGCTGTGGGTGAGCCTGGCCACTGCGCTCATCATCGCCATCGGCAAGATTTCCATTTCCATGCTGTCGGCCTTTGCCATCGTGTACTTCCGCTTCCCCGGTCGAGGCCTGTTCTTCTGGATGATCTTCGTCACCCTGATGTTGCCGGTAGAGGTGCGCATCACGCCGACCTACCAGGTGGTATCCGATCTGGGCATGCTCAACAGCTATGCCGGCCTGAGCGTACCGCTCATTGCGTCGGCCACGGCGACCTTCCTGTTCCGCCAGTTCTTCCTGACGGTGCCGGACGAACTGGCCGAGGCGGCGCGCATCGATGGCGCCGGCCCCTTGCGTTTCCTCAAGGACGTGCTGTGGCCCCTGTCGCGCACCAACGTGATCGCGCTCTTCGTGATCATGTTCATCTATGGCTGGAACCAGTACCTGTGGCCGTTGATCATCGCCACCGATCCCGGCATGTATCCGATCGGCATCGGCATCAAGACCCTGATTTCCGGCGGCGATTCGGCCGTGGAATGGAACCTCGTGATGGCCACCATGATCCTGGCCATGCTGCCGCCCGGCCTGGTGGTGGTCGTGATGCAGAAATGGTTCGTCAAGGGCCTGGTTGATTCCGAGAAATAATTCATATCATTTACGACGCCCATTGACGGCGCTTACCATCATGGCAGCAATCCACCTCAAGCAAGTCCGCAAGACCTACGGCAATGGCCCCAAGGCGGTCGACGTGATCCATGGCATCGATGCCGAGATCGCCGACGGCGAATTCATCGTCATGGTCGGCCCGTCCGGCTGCGGCAAGTCGACGCTGCTGCGCATGGTCGCGGGCCTGGAAGACATCAGCAGCGGCCAGATCGTCATCGGCGAGCGCGTGGTCAATGACCTGGAACCCAAGGAGCGCGACATCGCCATGGTGTTCCAGAACTATGCGCTCTATCCGCACATGACGGTGTACCAGAACATGGCTTACGGCCTGAAAATCCAGGGCCTGTCCAAGAGCGAGATCGACGAGCGCGTGCAGCGTGCTGCCGCCATCCTGGAACTGGGCGCGTTGCTGGAGCGCACGCCGCGCCAGCTCTCCGGCGGCCAGCGCCAGCGCGTGGCGATGGGCCGCGCCATCGTGAGGAAACCTGCAGTGTTTCTCTTCGACGAGCCGCTCTCCAACCTGGATGCCAAGCTGCGCGTGCAGATGCGCCTGGAAATCCAGAAGCTGCACGCCAGCCTGCGCACCACCAGCCTCTATGTCACCCACGACCAGGTCGAGGCGATGACCCTGGGCCAGCGCATGATCGTCATGAACCGTGGTGTGGCCGAGCAGATCGGCACGCCGGCCGAGGTGTATGCGCGCCCGGCCACCACTTTCGTGGCCAGCTTCATCGGTTCGCCGCCGATGAACCTGCTGCAGGGCAGGGTCAGCGCGGATGGCACCGGCTTCGAGGTCAGCAAGGGTGATGAGGCCGATACCATTCGCCTGCCGCAGCCGGCAAGCGCTGCCGCGGGCCAGGAACGCATCCTCGGCGTACGTCCGGAGCACCTGCTGCCCATCCTCGACGGCTCGGCCGCGCAGCTTTCGCTGGAAGTGGAACTGGTGGAAGCGCTGGGTGCCGAGCTGCTGGTGCATGCGCGCTGCGGCGGCCAGGCACTGGTGCTGCGCTGTCCTGCGAATGTGCCGGTCAGTACCGGTCAGCATATCGGTGCGTCTTTCGGCGCGACGGACGTGCATTGGTTTGAGGTGCAGAGTACGCGTCGCATCGGCTGACTTGCCCATGCTGGCCGAGGTGCGTTATTGCCTGATGGGCAGGCTTGCCCTATCATGGCCCGGACCTGATTCCGGGAAAGCCTGATATGAAGCCTTCTGAAGCCCTGGCCAGCCACCGTGCCGCGATTCGCCATGTGGTCGAGTCTCATCATGCCCTCAATGCTAGGGTGTTCGGCTCCGTTGCGCACGGCCAGGATACCGAGGGCAGCGATCTCGACATCCTGATCGATCCCACGCCGGAAACTTCGCTCATGGACGTGGCTGCCATTCAGGTGGAATTGCAGCATCTGCTGGGGGTGTCAGTGGATGTGCTGACCCCCAGGGCCTTGCCCGAGGAAATGCGCAGGCAGATACTTTCCGAGGCAATTCCGGTATGAACAAGGCCGGGCGGGTGGCCAGCTATCTCGGCCATATCCTGCATGCCATCGAGCGGATCGACCGCTACACGGCAGAAATGGATGAACTGGTGTTCCTCGCCAACGAACTGGTGCAGGACGCCGTCATCCGCAATATCGAAATCATCGGCGAGGCTGCCAACAACATTCTGCGGGTTGATCCCGAATTCGCCGCACGACATGACCACATCCCCTGGCTGGTCATGTACACGATGCGAAATCGTGTCTCGCACGGCTACGACAAGGTGGACGTGGAAGTCGTCTGGAAGACGGTGCAACGTGATCTGCCGTTACTCCACACGCAGATTGCACCGCTGGTCGCAGACGTTGGCCCTTAGCTGATCGTCGTTTCTTCCGTCAGCATCTGCACCCCATTGAGATTGCACGCCAGCACCGCCTGATGCACGGCATCAATGGCGGCCTGCCGGGTGAAACTCTTGCGCCAGGCGATCACCACGCGGCGCGAGGGAGCCGGCGCCACGAAGGGGACGTAGCGCACCATGCCGTCGCGGGTGTTGGCATCGGGGATGGAGGCGCGCGGCAATACGGTCACGCCGATGCCGGACGACACCATGTGGCGGATCGTCTCCAGCGACGAGCCCTCGAAGGTGCGGGCGATGCCGTCGCCATTGGTGGAGAAGCGCGACATCTCGGGACAGACTTCCAGCACCTGGTCGCGGAAGCAGTGGCCATTGCCCAGTAGCAGCATGGTTTCTGTCTTGAGTTCGCGGGCGTCGATTTCCTTGCGTTCGGCCCACTTGTGCTGACGCGGCAGGGCGACCATGAATTCCTCGTCGTACAGCGGCAGCACGTTCAGGCCGTGCTCGGGGAAGGGCAGGGCCATGATGGCCGCATCGAGCTCGCCCTGGCGCAGCAGTTCGATCAGGCGGGTGGTGAAATTCTCCTGCAGGATCAGCGGCATCTGCGGCACGCGCTCGATCATGGTCTTGACCAGCGAGGGCAGCAGGTAGGGGCCGATGGTATAGATGATGCCCAGGCGCAGCGGCCCCGACAGCGGGTCCTTGTTCTGGTTGGCGATCTCCTTGATGGCCGCCGTCTGCTCCAGTACGCGTTCGGCCTGCGCCACGATCTGCGCTCCCAGCGGCGTGACCGAGACCTCGGTCCCGCCGCGCTCGAAGATCACGACCCCAAGTTCGTCTTCCAGCTTCTTGATGGCCACCGACAGCGTGGGCTGGGCGACGAAACAAGCTTCTGCTGCATGGCCGAAATGCTTTTCGCGCGCGACGGCCACGATGTATTTGAGTTCTGTAAGTGTCATGCTGTTATGCCGAATCGTTTTGGGGACTATAGCGTATTTTCGCATGGGCCACCTGCGCCGGCGCAAGGCGGGCCGTCCTCCCTTGGCGCAGGATGGAAGCGGCATTGGCGAGGCTGGGTGCCGGTGTTATCGTCCTGTCACGGCTTGGTCACAATGGACAGGTATGTTGTCACGCACTTTTCCGGCGAAGGGGAGTGCCGCGTTCGCCGCTTTATCTTGCACACGAGGAAACAATGGATAAGGAAGAACTGGTCAAGCGCGTCCACCGCGAACTGGCCGACAGCTACGACGAAGAAATGGAACTGGAACTGGAAGACCGTACCGTGGACCCGGTCACCGGTGAGTTCTCCAGTGCCCATGGCGAAGAGGAAAAGGAATACCGCCGCCTGTATTTCCGCGAACTGTTCCGCCTGCAGGGCGAGCTGGTCAAGCTGCAGGACTGGGTGGTGCAGACCGGCCACAAGGTGGTGATCGTATTCGAAGGCCGTGACGCGGCCGGCAAGGGTGGCGTGATCAAGCGCATCACCCAGCGCCTGAACCCCCGCGTGGCACGCGTGGCCGCGCTGCCGGCTCCCAACGACCGCGAACGCACGCAGTGGTATTTCCAGCGCTATGTCTCGCACCTGCCGGCCGCTGGCGAGATCGTGCTGTTCGACCGCAGCTGGTACAACCGCGCCGGCGTGGAACGGGTGATGGGCTTCTGTACCGACGAGCAGTACGAGGAATTCTTCCGCTCGGTGCCTGAGTTCGAACGCATGCTCACCCGTGCCGGCATCCAGGTCATCAAGTACTGGTTCTCCATCACCGATGAAGAGCAGCACCTGCGCTTCCTCTCGCGCATCCATGATCCGCTCAAGCAGTGGAAGCTCAGCCCCATGGACCTGGAGTCACGCCGCCGCTGGGAGGAATACACCAAGGCCAAGGAAGTGATGCTGGAGCGTACCCACATTCCGGAAGCACCGTGGTGGGTGGTGCAGGCGGTGGACAAGAAGAAGGCACGCCTGAACTGCATCCAGCACCTGCTGCAGCAGATGCCCTATGCCGAAGTGCCGCATGCGCCGATCCAGCTGCCCGAGCGCGAGCGCCACGAGGACTACGAGCGCCACCCGGTGCCGGATTCGATGATCGTGCCGGAATACTATTGATCCCTGCCCGGGACCCCGCATGAAAAATGGCCGGAGACGATGTCTCCGGCCATTGTCATTGGTGCTGCCGGCGCGTGGCCAGAGCGGGGCTTGCCCGGTTTAGTCGAAGTACTTGGAAATGACTTCGCCAAACGCCTGTTCAGCCGACATGCCGTTAAGCATCAGCTTGCTGATCTCATCGGAATGCTGGTTGATTTCGTCGGGCAGCATGTGGCGGTTGGCCTTGAAGTAGGCGTACTTTTCGCCATCCACCGCTTCCCGGGCGCGGGCCGCGGCGGTGGTCGGACGAGCACTGCCGGCCGCACTGCGGGCAGACGCCGCACGGGCTGCGCGCGGAGTGCTGCGGGTACCGCTGCCGCCGGTGGCGACGATGCGCTTGATCTGGTCTAGCGTGAAGATGGGAGTGACGTTGCCGGGACCGAATTCGGTTTCCTCGGCGCGGTGCAGGTGATGATTGCCATCGAAGGCCATCTTCTTGTCGAAGCTGTTGATCACTTCGTAGTGGGGCTTTTGCACCGAACCGAACATGCTGAAATGGACACGGTCGCCGTAGGAGGTCATCTGGGTGATCACGCCGTTGAGGAATTCGGCCTTGATCGCCTCGACGTTGCCATGCCAGCGTTTGGTTTTGCTTGAACTCAAAATAACTCTTCCAATGATGCAGGCGCGGCCTCCGGTCGATGTCGTGTGTCTGGCATCGATGTGGCCGAAGCCACCAAGGTCGCGCGAATTAAAAACGGGGGGATGAAAGCAATATTATCCTCCTCCACACGTCTTCTTGCATGACCGAAGCTGACTTTTTCTTCAGTCGAATGCCAGATCAACTGGATTTTGGGTAGTTTTCCAAAGAATTTATGCAGCTTTTCGCAGAAATTGCTTGAAAAGCATGTCTCCCACCGCCATCTATTTTCTTTCTGGCAAGAAATGCCGCCCCCCGCTTTCTCTCCCAAAGGCCCCTCATGCGCCGTAGCATCAGCTCCGTCTTCATCATCCTCGGCCAGCTGGCCGCCCTGCATGCCTGGATAGGCTGGCAATTGCTGCCCGCCCTGAGCATCCACCCCGGCTGGATAGCACTGGGCGCGGCGGTGCTGACACTGTCCTTCCTGCTCATGCCCGTGGCCCTGGCGGCGCCCTACCTGAAGCGGCGCGGGCTTTCCGAAGCCTGGTCCGACCGTCTGGCCTGGGCCGGGATGCTGGCCATGGGCGCGTTTTCCTCGGCCCTGCTGCTGACCTTGCTGCGCGCCATCGCGCTGGCGCTGCTGCCCTGGCTGGCGGCCTCGCTGTCTCCCATCCAGCGGCAGGAGATGGTGGAGTTGACCGCCTGGCTGGTACTGGCCCTGACCGCCGCGGCCACGGTCATCGGCTATCTCAATGCACGCCGCACCGCTGCCGTGGTCGAGGTCGATGTGCCCATCGCCAACCTACCGCCCGCGCTGGAGGGCTTCACCATCGTCCAGATCAGCGACATCCATGTCGGCCCCACCATCAAGGCGCCTTACCTGCAGGCCATCGTGGACAAGGTCAACGCCCTGCAGCCGGACGTGGTGGCCATCACCGGTGATCTGGTCGATGGCAGCGTGCGCCAGCTGGCACCGCATACCGCGCCGCTGGCGCAATTGCGCGCCCGTCACGGCGCCTACTTCGTCACCGGCAATCACGAGTACTACTCCAATGCCCATGAATGGATAGACGAAGTGCGTCGCCTGGGCGTGACCGTGCTGATGAACGAACACGTGGTACTGCGCCACGAGGATGCCGGGCTGGTCCTGGCCGGGGTCACCGACTACACCGCCCATCACTTCGATCCGGCTCACCGCAGCGATCCGCAGGCGGCCATCGCCGATGCGCCGGCCCATCATCCGCGTATCCTGCTGGCGCACCAGCCGCGCAGCGCCACGGCGGCCGCCGAGGCTGGTTTCGACCTGCAGCTGTCGGGCCATACCCATGGCGGCCAGTTCTTCCCCTGGAATTTCTTCGTCCCGCTGCAGCAGCCCTACGTGGCCGGCCTCAAGCGCCTGCAGGGCCTGTGGATCTACGTCAGCCGGGGTACGGGCTACTGGGGCCCGCCCAAGCGTCTGCTGGCGCCTTCCGAGATCACCCGGGTACGCCTGACGGCGCGCTGAGCTCCGACCCGGCGTCTTCCTGCCGTGCCAGCCGCCGCATGGCCTGCGGTGGCTGACCGAACAGGCGCAGGCAGACCCGGCGCATGCGGTCGGCGTCGCCGAACCCGGTAGCGCGGGCAATGCTCTCCAGGGTGTCCTGCGATTGTTCGATACGCAGCCGCGCTGCCTCGGCCCGCATCTGCTCGATGGCGCGCGCCGGCGTCTGGCCGGTCTCGGCCGCGAAGCTACGGTCGAACTGGCGGCGGCTCAGGCAGGCCACCTCGGCCAGCACATCCACCGTCAACTCGTGCTGCAGGTGCTCGCGGGCATAGGCCAGGGCGCGCCGGATGCGCTCGGAACCGCCATCGATTTCCTGCAGCGCCGAGAACTGCGACTGGCCGCCCGGCCGGCGGTAATACACCACCAGCTCGCGTGCCACCGAACGCGCCAGTTCGGCCCCGTGATCGTCCTCGATGAGTGCCAGTGCCAGGTCGATCCCGGCGGAAATGCCGGCCGAGGTCCACACACTGCCATCGCGCGAATAGATGCGGTCGCTGTCCACCATCACCTGCGGATGCATCTGCTGCAGCTTGGCCGCCATGCGCCAGTGCGTGGTGGCCCGCTTGCCATCCAGCACGCCCGCCGCCGCCAGCACGAAGGCTCCGGTGCAGACCCCGGCGATGCGCCGCGAACGCGCTGCCGCCCGCACGATGTAGCGCCGCAGCTCGGGCGACACCAGGCCTTCGCGAGGGGCGCCACCGCCCGCCACCACCAGCGTATCGAAGCTGGTGCGGCCGATGCGTTCGGTCTGGATCATCGCCCCGGCCGAACTGCGGATCAGGCCGCCCGCCTCGGAATGGAGCGTGAGCCGATACAGCGAGCGACCCGCCACCCGGTTGGCCGCATCGAAGGCCGACAGGGGGCCGGTGAAGTCGAGCATGCTGCAATCGGCGAAGATCAGGAAGGCGGTATCACGCGGGGACATGGTGCAAAAAACCTCAAATGGCCTGAAGTGCCGGAATTATGACATTCAAGCCATGGCCGTGCACGGCACACTGCAGCGCATCTCCACCCGTGCCAGCCATCATGAAAACCCTTCCTGCCGTTCCATCTCCGTCCCCGGTCACCGCGCTCCAGGTGGCCTCCCCGCATCGCTGGAAGGTATTGGCCGCGGGAGTGGCGGCCAATGCCAGCTTCGCCGCCGTGTTTTCTGGCATTCCCGTGACCTCGCTGGTGCTGCGCAGCGATTACCAGCTCAGCAATGCGCAACTGGGCTGGGTGCTGGGTCTGTTGAGCCTGGGCGTGGCGCTGGGCGAATTACCCTGGGGTCTGCTGACCGATCGCCTGGGCGACCGCAAGGTGCTGCTCGCGGGCCTGCTGGGCTGCAGCGTCGCGCTCGGCCTGTTGATCCTGAATGCATTGCCCGGTCACGGCACTGCGGCCTATGGCTGGCTGTGCGGCGGCCTGATGCTGGCCGGCCTGCTGGGCGGCAGTGTCAATGGCGCCAGCGGCCGCGCCATCATGGGCTGGTTTGCTGACGGTGAGCGCGGTCTGGCCATGAGCATCCGCCAGACGGCCGTGCCACTGGGTGGCGGCGCGGGTGCACTGGTGCTGCCGTCGCTGGCGGCCCATGCCGGCTTTGGCGCGGTCTATGGCGCATTGATGGCGGCTTGCCTGGGCAGTGTCGCCCTGGTCCTGCTGTGGCTGCGCGAGCCGCCGGTCATGCCGCATGTGATCGCATCGGCCGCACCAGCCGCGCCCGCCCTGCGTCGTCTGCTGGTATGGCGACTGGCCCTGGGCATTGGCCTGCTGTGCGCGCCGCAGGTGGCGCTGATCAGCTTTGGCGGAATCTTCCTGCACGAAGTCGGGCAGGCGGGCCTGCTGGCGATCAGCGTGCTGCTGACCCTGGTGCAGGTGGGGGCGGCGCTGGCCCGCATTGCCAGTGGCCGCTGGACCGATCGCCGTGGCCGCCGGCGCGCCTATCTGCGGACCTGTGCGCTGGCCAGCGCCGCGCTGTTCGCCCTGCTGGGCGGACTCGCTTCCCATGCCATGTCGACGTCCTTGTTCTGGCTCGCGCTGGTGCTGGTGGTGGCGGGCGTGGTGGTATCGGCCTGGCACGGCGTGGCCTATACCGAACTTGCCGTGGTGGCCGGTCCGGCCCAGGTCGGCACCGCCCTCGGGCTGGGCAACAGTTGCGTGTTTCTGGTCTTCTTCCTCTGCGCCCAGGCCGTTCCGCTGCTACTGCAGTGGCAGGGCTGGCCGGCAGTGTGGCTGGGTACGGCAGGGGTGGCGCTGCTGGTGTGCTTCCTGTTCCCGCCGTCACCTTCGTCGTCCACGCGATCCGCCTGAATCATCGAAAAAGACCGGTCTTAGACGACCGGTCTAATTTTTCGTTAGAATGGTCGTCATGCGAGAAAACTATGGCGAAAACAAACGCAACATCCTCCTGGCCGGCCGCGCAATCATTGCGCAAAAAGGCTTCTCCGGCGTCGGCCTGTCGGAAATCCTGGCCGCTGCCGACATCCCCAAGGGTTCCTTCTATCACTACTTCGGTTCCAAGGAACAATACGGCCGCGAACTGATCGAGCACTATGTGGCCGGTTACCTGGACCGGCTGGAACAGGTCCTTGGTCAATCCAGCCATGACAGCAGCGCCCGGGAGCGTCTGCTGACCTACTGGGGCTACTGGCTGGAAAGCCAGTGCTGCCAGGAAGTGGAACAACGCTGCCTGGTGGTCAAGCTCTCGGCCGAGGTGGCCGATCTTTCCGAAGACATGCGTCAGGTCCTGCACGCCGGCACGCAGCGCTTCATTGAACGCATTGCCACCTGCATCGAAGAGGGTATCGCCGAAGGGTCCTTGCACACCGTGCTCGCACCGCTGGCCACGGCCACCATGCTCTACCAGCAATGGCTGGGTGCCAGCCTGCTGACCAAGCTTAGCCGCGACCGCAGACCGATGGAAGCCGCCATGCTGGTGACCCGGCGCGTACTGGTGCCGCCGCAATAGCGCAATGGTGCAACACGCACATCTTGATCTCGCCCGCATTGAACAGAACACTGAAAGGAATACCCATGACCCAGACTGCCAAGACCAACCGCCGCATCGTCCTCGCCTCGCGTCCGACCGGTGCCCCCGGCCCCGACAACTTCCGCCTGGAAGAAGTCGCCATCCCCGAACTGCAGGAAGGGCAGATCCTGTTGCGCGGCGAGTGGCTGTCGCTGGACCCCTACATGCGCGGCCGCATGAGCGACGCCCCTTCCTACGCCCCGCCGGTGGAAATCGACGGCGTCATGACCGGTGGCGTCGTGTCCAGCGTGGTGGCCTCCCGTCACCCCGATTTCAAGGAAGGTGAGCGCGTGATGGCCTATACCGGCTGGCAGGAGTACGCCATCTCCGACGGTAGCGGCGTCAACAAGCTGCCGACCGACTTCGCCCATCCCTCGCATGCGCTGGGTGTGCTGGGCATGCCGGGTTACACCGCCTATGCCGGCCTGATCGATATCGGCCAGCCGCGTGCAGGTGAAACGGTGGTGGTCGCGGCCGCCACCGGTGCCGTCGGCTCGCTGGTGGGGCAGATCGCCAAGCAGCGCGGCTGTCACGTGGTTGGTATCGCCGGCGGTGCGCAGAAATGTGAATCGGCGGTCAAGGAACTGGGCTTTGACGCCTGCATCGACCACCGCGCCGCCGACTTCGCGCAGCAGTTACAGGCCGCCTGCCCGCGTGGCATCGATGTGTATTTCGAAAACGTCGGCGGCGCCGTGCTGGACGCCGTCTTCCCGCTGCTCAACATCCACGCCCGCGTGCCGGTGTGCGGCCTGATCGCCCACTACAACGGCGGCACTCTGGCTACCGAGAGTGCCGCCTTCCTGCGCCGCGTGCTGACCCAGCGCATCCGCGTGCAGGGCTTCATCATCTTCGATTACTACGTCAACCGGCCCGACCTGTATGCCGCCTTCCAGAAGGAAGTCGGCACCTGGCTCAAGGAAGGCAAGCTGCACTACCGCGAAGACGTGGTGCAAGGCCTGGAAAACGCGCCGACGGCCTTCATGGGCCTGCTGCAGGGCAAGAACTTCGGCAAGCTGGTGGTCAAGCTGGATTGAGGCGCCGCTCCCTGGCGCATCTGCTCATCCCGGGGCTACGCCCCGGCAACCGGTGCGGCGGCGATCCCGCTGCCCCCACAAGGATCCATTCATGATTCCGTTTTCCGTTCTTGATCTATCCCCGATCAACCAGGGCAGCAACGCCGCCCAGGCCTTCAACAACAGCAAGGAACTGGCGCAGCGTGCCGAAGCGCTGGGCTACAAGCGCTACTGGCTGGCCGAGCACCACAACATGCCCGGCATCGCCAGCGCCGCCACCGCGCTGGTGATCTCGCATGTTGCGGCCAATACCCGCAGCATCCGCGTCGGCTCGGGCGGCATCATGCTGCCCAACCACTCGCCGCTGGTCATCGCCGAACAGTTCGGCACCCTGGAATCACTCTATCCCGGTCGCATCGACCTAGGCCTGGGTCGCGCTCCCGGTTCCGACCAGCGCACCGCGCGCGCCCTGCGCCGCCACATGGGCGGGGATACCGCCGACAACTTCCCGCAGGACGTGCAGGAACTGCAGGAATATTTCGACGATCCGTCTGACTACCAGTCCCTGCGCGCTGTCCCCGGTGCCGGTCTCAAGGTACCGATCTGGTTGCTCGGTTCCAGCATGTTCAGCGCCCAGCTGGCGGCCGAACTGGGTTTGCCGTTTGCCTTCGCTTCGCACTTCGCCCCCGGCTTCATGAAGTCGGCGATCCAGATCTATCGCGAGCGCTTCAAGCCCTCGGCCACCCTCAAGAAACCCTATGTGATGCTGGCCCTGAACGTCTTCGCCGCCGATACCCAGCGCGAAGCCGAGCGCCTCTTCACCTCGCTGCAGCAGCAATTCCTGAACCTGATCCGTGGCACGCCCGGCCAGTTGCGACCGCCGGTAGATGACATCGACGCGCTCTGGCAGCCGGGCGAGCAAGCGCACGTCGAGCGCTCGCTGGCCTGTGCCGTGGTGGGTGACCGCGACACCGTGCAGGAAGGCCTGCAGGCCTTCATCGACGAACATGCGCCCGATGAGCTGATCATTACCGCGCAGATCTTCGATCATGCGGCGCGCCTGCATTCCTTCGAGATTGCTGCCGAGGCACGTGCCGCCCTGCAGGAAAATGTGACGATCTAGTCCAGCGCTAACGCCACGGAAAAAAGGCGGCAGGGACCACGTCCCAGCCGCCTTTTTTCTCGCCTTCAATCGAAGACTTATTCCATCCCCAGCATCCGTGCCAGGCTGTTGCCGCTATTCTCGCTGACCAGGTGGATATGTTCTTCCAGCGACAGCAGATGGGCTTCCATGGCCGCCACCGCGCCCTCGGCATCGCCCCGTTCGATCAGGTCCACGATATGGGTGTGTTCGTCATGCTCGCAGGCCGCATAGCCGGCCGGCTCATGCAGCGCCACGATCAGCGAGCAGCGTGACACCAGCTCGCTCAGGTAGCGTTGCAACGTGGCATTGCGCGACAGTTCGGCCACCCGCATGTGGAAGGACGACGCCAGCCGCGCCCAGTGCGTCTGCGCATAGCTGTGCATGACCTCGTGTTCTTCCTTCAGTTGCCGGCGCAGCTTGGCCAGGTCGGCGCGGGTGGCGTTCTGCACCGCCAGGCGCATGATGGCGCCTTCCAGTGCACGTCGCGCCTGGAAGATTTCGCGTGTCTCTTCCGGCGTCGGCATGGCCACCACCGCCCCGCGATTGGGCCGCAACTCCACGATGTGTTCATGTGCCAGTTTCTGCAAGGCCTTCTGCACCACCGTGCGTCCCACGCCGAACAGCTCGCACAGGGCCGCCTCCGGCAGCTTGGTCCCCGGCGTCAGGCGCTGGCTCATCACGCTGTCGAAAACGGTCTGGTAGATGCGGGCGATGATGTCCTCGCCCACTTCGCCGTCCAGTACCAGTGCCGGGGCATCGGTGAGCGCGTCGTGCCGCACGCGGGGGCGGCCGGCGCGGCTCTGTCGGGCCGGTGCCGGGCTCACCTCCGGAGGCTTGCGGGTACGGGAAGAGGGCTTGGCAGTCTTGCGGGGAGAGGTGTCGCTCATCGTCTTGTCGAGTGGTGGTTCGCGCCCGGAACTCAGCCGGCGCCGCCTTGCAGCGTGCGCCAGATGCGGGTCGCCAGCCCGATCAGGGCCAGGTCGCTGCCCGCCGGGCCCAGCAATGATACGCCGATCGGCAGCCCGGCGGGGCTGGTAAAGGGCAGGCTCACCTGCGGCAGACCCGCCAGTCCAGCCACACAGGTCAGCCGGAAGGTGCGTGCGCGTACCTGATCGATCTCGGCCGCGCTGGCATCGCGCAGCGGCGCCACGCTGGATGCGGAGGGAATCACCGCCACCCCGTCGGCCCCCAGCAACGTGCGCACCCGATGACGTACCAGGTCCTGTTTCTCCCGCGCGGCGCGGGCGGTCTCGGCGCTGGTATCGCGCGCCATGTCCCAGCGTGCCTGCACGGCCGGGCCGAACGCCGGCCGGGTCTGGCTGATCCAGTCACCGTGGCATTGCCAGGCGTCGTAGGCCGAGGCACTGACGTAGGCCTGGCGCCACCTTTCCAGCTCTCCCTCCGCGCCCGACAGGCGCATGTGTTCGCCCGGCATGGTGCTGCGCAGGCCCTCATAGACCCGGTGCAGGACCGGGTGGAATTCGGGATCGGCCAGTTCCAGCATGTCGAACGGCAGCAGCACCGTGCGCAGCGGTGTATCGGCGGTTCCCGGCAGCAGTGTCCGGCCGACGCGCTCGAAGACCTCGGGGTCGTGCGCCAGCCAGGTGGCAGTGTCGAAGCTGGGGCAGAGCGGCGCCATGCTGGCCGTGGACAGCAGGCCGAAGCTGGTGCGCAAGCCCCACACGCCGCAATAGCTGGCCGGCACCCGGGTCGAGCCGCCGGTATCGGTGCCCAGTGCGAAGTCGCACAAGCGTGCTGCCACGGCCGCCGCCGAACCGCTGGAAGAGCCACCCGGCACCCGCTCCGGCGCGGCACTGTTGATCGGCGTGCCGTAGTGGTGGTTGTCACCGTGGATGCTGTAGGCCAGCTCATCGGTCAGGGTCTTGCCGACCAGCGTGGCACCGGCCTGCAGCAATTGATCGACCAGTGCATTGCTGCGCCGGGGGATAGCGTGGGTGCGCAGCCAGTCGGGATTGCCGGCACCGGTGGGCTGGCCGGCCACGTCGAACAGGTCCTTGGCCGCGAAGCGCAGCCCGGCCAGCGGACCGCTGGCGGCGCCGGCGAGGGTGAAACGTCCATGCGCAACGAAGGCGCCGACGTGGTCATCGATGTCGAAGGCGGTGGCGGTGGTGGCGTTGGTGTTGGTGTTGGTGATGACAGGGGCAATGCCTGAAGCAGTATTCAACTCATTCTCCAGAAACGGATGCCGGCCTCAGAAAGGCTGGCGCAATTGTTCCAGCGATGCGACGTGGTCGCAGATGGCACCGGGGGTAGTGAACCAGATCTCTCCCCGGTCGCGGGCGGCCGCCAGGTGTTGCAGGGCGCTGCGCAGATGGCGCAGACGATAGGGCTGGCCCACCAGATAGGGGTGCAGGGCGATCCCCATTACCAGCGGCTGTTGCACCGACTGTTCCAGCATCTCGTCGAAGTTGTCCACGATCATGCGGGCGAAATCGCGCCCGTCCATCTGGCGTGCCACGATCATGGGAATGTCGTTCAACTCCTGCGGATAGGGAATCGACCACAGCGTCTCCCCGCTGCGCGTGAGCATGTGTACCGGCTGGTCGTCATGCGCCCAGTTCAGGGTGTAGCGATATCCCGTTTCCTGCAACAGGTCCGGCGTGACCAGGCTCTCCGAAATCCAGGGCGAGAGCCAGCCGGTGGGGGCCACCCCGCTCTCGGCACCGATGCGCTCCCGGCAGTGACGCAGCAGCGCCGCTTCTGCCGCTTCGTCCAGCCTGCCTTGCTGATGGGCGTTGGTGTGGCCGTGACCGATCAGCTCATCCCCTCGCGCCACAAAGGCCGCCACCAGCTCGGGGCAGTGATCGTAAAGTGCGGTATTGATCAACACCCCGGCTGGCAAGCCCAGTTGCTCGAAGAGTTCGAGACAACGCCAGGCGCCGACCCGGTTGCCGTATTCCCGCCAGGCGTAGTTGAGCACATCCGGTTCGGGGCACACCGGTCCCAGCTTGGCCCCCAAGCCCTCGCCGAAGGCAAAGTGCTCGATGTTGAAGCCCAGGTAGACCGCCAGTCGGGCGCCATTGGGCCAGCGATAGTGCGGCCGGCGATGGATGGCCGAATAGCCGAAGCGGCCATGCGAGGGCAGGGCGCCGTAGGTATCGCGGCCGGCGTCTTGTCCCAGCGCAGCGTCGGCGCCTGGTGGCAGGATGGTGGTCTGCATGCGTCCTCCCTCAGAGTTCGGCCAGACCGGCGCGCACCAGCATGCGTTCGGCGCTGTCGTTCCACACGTCCATCTGTACGATCAGCCCGTGGCGCACCACGTAGCGGTCGACGTAACGGTTGCCTTCGAAGGCCTCGCCATCGGGCCAGACGCCGTACAGCGTGCCGCGGTTGTAGACGATGGCCTGTTCCAGCGTGGCACCGGTCACCACTTCGGTCGCTTCGAAACGCTTCTTGACCCAGCCGTAGCGTCCGGCATTGAAGGCCGCGCATTGTGCAGGATCGATCATCTCGCGCCCGCCGGTAAAGCGGATTTTCAGCTCCGGCGAAACGAAACGGCGCGCCGCCACCGGATCGGGAATCATCAGCACACGCAGGTATTCATCTACCAGCGCGGCAGGATCGTAGGTCAGGGGGCTGCTTGATGATGGTGCGGCGTGCATCATTTTCTCCAGGGTCTGCACAATATCTGTGCGTTATTGACTGCAATTCAAATAGGTTATCGGTGGCAATAATCTCTAATAAATGCTGCGACTATTAGATAAATATTGTCGGCAATAATTAAGCGATACGGTGCTGCTTGGCATAGCCCTTGCATAAGTCATGCCGGGCAGAGCACTCACTCAATTACTGGAACCTACTGGAGGGATTCACATGATCCGTTTCACGCGCCGTACCCTGATCGCCGCTGCAGCAGCCACCGTCGCCACCGCACTGTCGCCGCTGGCGCTGGCCGCCGACACCATCAAGATCGGTCTGGTCACCGCCCTGTCGGGCCAGTCCGCACATGCCGGCGAAGCCTTGACCCGCGGCATGAGCATTGCCATCGACGAGATCAACGCCAAGGGCGGCCTGCTCGGTGGCCGCAAGCTGGAACTGGTGCGCCGCGATGACGAAGGCAACCCCGCCAAGGGCGTGGTGGCGGCGCGCGAACTGATCTTCAAGGAAAAGGTGGCGGTACTCTTCGGCGGCCTCGATACGCCGGTGTCGATGGCCATCGTTCCCATCATCAACCAGGAAAAAGTCCCCTTCGTCGGTCCCTGGGCGGCGGGCACCGGTGTGACCAAGAACGGCGCCAATCCCAACTACGCCTTCCGCGTCTCGGCTGTGGATGAACTGGTGGACAAGGCCATGCTCAACTATGCGCAAAAGACCTTCAAGAGCAGCAAGGCTGGCCTGATCCTGGTCAACAATCCCTGGGGCGAGTCCAACGAGAAGGGTATCGTCGCCGCACTGGCCGAGAAGGGCATGAAGCCCGCCGGCATCGAGAAGTTCGAAGCCAGCGACGTCGACGTGGTGCCGCAACTGAGCCGCCTCAAGGCCGCCGGTGCCGATACCCTGTATCTGGTGGGCAACGTCGGTCCCTCGGCGCAGGTGGTCAAGTCGCTTGATCGCATGGGCTGGAAGGTGCCGGTGGTGTCGCACTGGGGACCGGCTGGCGGCCGCTTCACCGAACTGGCCGGACCAAACGCCAAAAACGTCCACTTCATCCAGACCTTCAGCTTCTTCGGCAAGCTCTCCCCGGTGGGCGAGAAGGTGGTTACCGAGCTCAAGGCCAAGTATCCCGCCATCAAGGGGCCGGACGACATCACTCCCGCCGTCGGCGTGGCCAATGCCTATGACGGCATGCAGCTGGCCGCGCTGGCCATCGCCAAGGCAGGTTCCACCAATGGCGATGCAGTGCGCGAGGGCTTCTACAAGATCGATCGCTACGAAGGCCTGATCAAGACCTACGTCAAGCCATTCAGCCCCGGTGTGCATGACGCCCTGCAGGCCGACGACTATGTCTGGGCGCAGTTCATCGACAACCGCATCCTGCCGGTCGGCCTGAGCCAGTAACGCAAACTTGGAAAGAAACGCGCCACCTTTCGTCCGTGCAGGGCCACGGGTGGCGCCAGGAGAACACGATGTTGCTGTTGTCGGCACTGATCAGCGGATTCGGACTGGGGAGCATGTACGGTCTGATGGCGCTCGGTTTCTACATGACGTATGCCGTTTCCGGCACCGTCAATTTTGCACAGGGCAGCTCCATGATGCTGGGCGCCGTGCTGTGCTTCACCTTCGCCCAGACCCTGGGCTGGCCGATGTGGCTGGCCATCCTGCTGGCCCTGGCAGCCTGTGCGCTGTACGGATTGCTGGTGGAGATACTGGCGGTGCGCCCCTTCGCGCGCCAGGGCTCCAATGCCTGGCTGATGTCCACCGTGGCGCTGGGTATCGTGCTCGATAACCTGGTCATGCATACCTTCGGCAAGGAGCCGCGCAGCCTGCCTTCGCCGCTGGCGCTGTCGTCCATCGAACTGGGCGGCGTGGGCCTGGGCGTGTACCCGCTGCACCTGCTGATCCCGGCCATCGGCCTGGCACTGGCCGCCTTGCTGCATACCGTCTCGCGTCGCACCCGCTGGGGGACGGCCCTGCTGGCGGTGGTGCAGAACCGCGATGCGGCGCGCCTGATGGGCATTCCCATCACCCGTGCGATTGCGGTCGCCTTCGCGCTTTCGACCCTGCTGGCCGGCGTGGCCGGGGTGCTGATTGCGCCGCTGTTCAACGTCAATGCCGACATGGGTACGCTGTTCGGCCTGAAGGCCTTCGCGGTGGCCATCCTCGGTGGCATCACCAGCGCCTGGGGTGTGATGATCGCCGGCCTGCTGTTCGGTATGGCCGAGGCACTCATCACGGCCACCCTCGGTTCCGGTTACACCCAGATCATCACCTTCGCTTTGGTGATCGTGGTGCTGGCCATTCGTCCCAACGGCCTGTTCGGCCGCGCACAGGTGAAAAAGGTATGAATCGTCTGCCCCCTTCCATTGCCCGCAGTCCGCAGGCCACAGGTGTAACACCGGCAAGCTCGGCAACCTCGGCAGGATCGGTTGCGCCTGCATCCTCGTCCGGGATCAAGCTCGGCCTGGGTACCCCAGCTGCACTGGCATTTTCTGCGCTGGGCCTGATCGCCGCCATCACGCTGGCGCTCTCGATCAACAGCTACTACGTCTTCGTGCTGGCCGGCATTGCGCTGGTGGCCATCGTCGGCATCGGTCTGAACGTGCTGATCGGCCTGACCGGACAGGTCTCCTTCGGCCATGTCGGCTTCTATGCGGTGGGCGCCTATACGGTCGCCATCCTCACTACCAAGGCCGGGCTGTCGTTCTGGCTGGCCTGGCCACTGGCAGCGGTGGTTGCGGGCGCGCTGGGCATGCTGCTGGCGCTGCCGGCGCTGCGCGTGAAGGGGCCTTACCTGGCCATGATCACGATTGCCTTCAGCTTCATCATCCAGCACGCCATCATCGAACTGCGCGACCTCACCGGTGGCCAGAACGGCATCATGGGTCTGGCCGCACCATCCTTCATGGGTTTGCAGGCCGAGCGCGCGATTGCCGTGCTGGGTCTGGTAACGGCGGCGGTGGTACTGGCCGCCTACTGCTGGCTCTCGCGCGGCAGCTGGGGCGCAGCCATGCGCGCCGTGCGCGACAGCGAGACGGCGGCCGAATCCATCGGTCTCAATCCGCTGGTGATCAAGACCGTCGCCTTCGCGGTGTCGGCTGCACTGGCCGGCCTGGCGGGTGGGCTCTTCGCGCCGCTGTCCACCTTCGTCACGCCGGACACCTTCAGCTTCATGCAGTCCATCCTCTTCGTACTGGTGGTGGTGCTGGGGGGCTCCGGTTCCATCCTTGGCCCAGTGATCGGTGCCGTGATCGTGGGTGCGCTGCCGGAACTGCTGTCCAGCCTGGAAGACTATCGTCTCCTGTTCTTCGGTGCCTTGCTGCTGCTGGTACTGTGGGTCGCCCCGGATGGCGTGACGGGACTGCTGGGCAAGCTCGCTGCGCGCCTGCGCAAGCCAGCCGTCTTCTCACCTTCCGTCATCGCTCCGCAGGACGATGACATGGCCCGGCCGGCGCTGCTGTCAAGGACGCGCCGCACCTTGTCCGCGGACGGACTCACCATGGTCTTCGGCGGCGTTCGTGCCGTCAGCGATCTCGGCTTCGAGGTGCCCGGTGCCGCCGTCACCAGCCTGATCGGCCCCAACGGCGCCGGCAAGACCACGGCGCTGAACATGCTCTCCGGCTTCTATCGCCCCAGCGCCGGTCGCTTCGTGCTGGGTGATACCGAACTGGCCGGACTGCCGGCCTTCCGCATCGCCCGTCATGGCGTGGCCCGTACCTACCAGACTTCGCAACTGTTCGGCAGCCTGTCGGTGGCCGACAACGTGGCCCTGGCCTGTGGTCGCGGTCGCCTGGGCGGCCTGCTGTCCTCGCGTGGCTTCCTGGCCGGCGCGGTGCGCGAACGCAGCCGCCGCCTGCTGGACTTCTGCGGCTATCGCGGTGCACTCGACATTCCCAGCGCCGATCTGGCCCACGTGGACCGTCGACTGGTGGAAATCGCCCGGGCGCTGGCCGCCGATCCCGACGTGCTGTTGCTCGATGAACCGGCTGCCGGCCTGTCGCGCGAAGACAAGACACTGCTGGCGCAACTGCTGACCCGCATCGCCGAGGCCGGCATCAGCGTGGTGGTGGTCGAGCACGATATGGAACTGGTGATGCAGATTTCGCGCCGCATCGTGGTCCTGGATGCCGGGCAGCGCCTGGCCATCGGCAGCCCGCAGGAAGTACAGAACGATCCCGCCGTGCGCAAGGCCTACCTGGGCGAGGGCGGCCAGCAGCCGGTGGCGGCGGCACGCGCCGCGGTCGCCGGTGCCAGCGAATTGCTGGGCGTCGGCGAGCTGGTCACAGGCTATGGCGCCGAACCGGTCCTGCATGGCATCAACCTGCAGGTCAGGCAGGGCGAGATGATTGCGCTGCTGGGTGCCAATGGCGCCGGCAAGTCCACGCTGATGCGCGCACTGGCCGGCCTGCATCGTCCGGTAGAGGGCGGTATCCACGCCGGTGGCGTCAACCTGATGCACCTGCGCGCCGAGCAGATCGTGCGCCATGGCGTGGTACTGGTGCCGGAGGGACGGCAGGTGTTCCCTGAACTCTCGGTGCTGGACAATATCCGCCTCGGTGCCTTCCTCTATCCGCAGGATGTGGACGCGCGGGTAGAGGAGATGCTGGGGCGTTTCCCGCGCCTGCGTGAGCGCCTGCATCATCGCGCCGGCCTGCTCTCCGGCGGCGAGCAGCAGATGCTGGCCATCGCCCGTGGTCTGATGTCGCGTCCGCGTGTGCTGCTGCTGGATGAACCATCGCTGGGACTGGCGCCGAAGGTGATCGCCGAACTGTTCGCGGCACTGGACCAGTTGCGCCGCGAAAACATGACCATCGTGCTGGTGGACCAGATGGCGGCCCTGGCGCTGTCGCTGGCCGACCGCGCCTATGTGATCGAAGGCGGGCGCGTGGTGGCGCAGGGCACGGCCGCCGAGATCGCCGCCAATGATGCCCTGGCCAAGGCCTATCTGGGCGCCCACTGAGGACACAGAGGAATCAGCATGGAATCGACACAACCGTTCGAGATCAACCTGCCGGAGGTGGTGGCTGAAGTGCGCCATGCCTTCCAGCGTTATGAAGTGGCCCTGACCACCAACCAGGTCGAGGTGCTGGACGAACTCTTCCTCGATGGACCGCATACCGTACGCTACGGCGCCACCGAGAACCTGATCGGGACCGAGGCCATCCGCGCCTTTCGCCAGGGGCGCTCGCCGAAGAACCTGATGCGCACCCTGCGCCAGACCGTCATCACCACCTACGGTCAGGACTATGCCGTCGCCAATACCGAGTTCACCCGCGAGGGGGAAACGCGCACCGGCCGCCAGAGCCATACCTGGCTGCGCCTGCCGCAGGGCTGGCGCATCGTCGCCGCGCATGTTTCCTGGATGGATGCACCGAAAACGACACCGGCCTGAACGCCGCGCCGTCCCCGGTTATCATCGCCGCATTGCCTTCCCATCCAATATAAAAACCTCAGGAGTCAGCCATGTTGTATAGCAAGACCTGTCTGGGCGGTATGGTCACCGCCCCTCATCACCTGGCCGCCCAAGCCGGCGCGCAGATCCTGCGCGAAGGCGGCAATGCGGTCGAAGCCATGGTGGCTGCGGCGGCCGCCATCGCGGTAGTCTATCCGCACATGAACGGCATCGGCGGCGACGGCTTCTGGCTCATCAGCGAGCCCGGTCGCGAGCCGGTGGCCATCCGCGCCTGCGGACCGTCGGCGGGTCTGGCGACCAAGGCGTTCTATGCCGGTCATGGCTACAGCGCGGTACCCACCCGTGGCGCGCATGCGGCGCTGACGGTGGCCGGCGCCGTGGGAGGCTGGTCGGCCGCACTCGATTACGCGCAACGCTTCGGCCGCGCTCTGCCGCTGCCGGTGCTCTTGGCCGACGCCATCCGTCACGCCCAGGCTGGGGTCCCCATCACCCGTTCGCAACATGAACTCACCCGCGACAAGTGGTCCGAACTCAAGGACCAGCCTGGCTTCGCCGCCACCTATGCCGCGGCCGGCATTCCGGCCCAGGGCACGGTGCTGAAACAGCCAGCCCTGGCCGCCAGCCTGTCGCGCCTGGCCGAAGCCGGGCTGGACGACTTCTATCGCGGCGACCTCGCCGCCACCCTGGCTGCGGGCCTGGAAGCGGCCGGCAGCCCGGTACGTCGTGCCGATCTGGAAGCCTTCCGCGCCCAGATCGTGCAGCCGTTGATGGTGCAATTGCGCTCAGGCCGCGTCTACAACCTGCCGCCGCCGACGCAGGGCGTTTCCGCGCTGATGATCATCGGCCTGTTCGACCGGCTGGGGATCACCGAGGCTGACGGCTTTGCACATATCCACGGCCTGGTGGAAGCCACCAAGCGCGCCTTCATCCTGCGTAACCGGCATGTCACGGACCCGGCCCACATGAGCGTGGATGCGGCCCACTGGCTGCTGGCCGAGGCACTGGACCAGGAAGCCCGCCAGATCCACCTGCAGCAGGCCGCGCCCTGGCCGCATCCGGCCAAGCCCGGCGACACCATCTGGATGGGCGCGGCCGATGCGCAGGGCCGCGTGGTCAGCTACATCCAGAGCATCTTCTGGGAATTCGGCAGCGGCGTGGTGCCGGCCGATACCGGCATCGTCTGGCAGAACCGTGGCGCCAGCTTCACCCTGGATGACGGCGCCAACCAGCTGCAACCGGGCAAGCTGCCGTTCCATACCCTCAATCCCTCGCTGGCGCGTCTGGAGGATGGTCGTACGCTGGCCTACGGCACCATGGGTGGGGAAGGGCAGCCGCAGACCCAGGCCGCCGTATTCACCCGTCATGTGCTCTTCGGCCAGAACCTGCAGGCCGCCGTCAGCGCACCGCGCTGGCTGCTGGGGCGGACCTGGGGCGATGTCTCCACCAACCTGAAGGTCGAAGGCCGGGTGCCGGCCGCTACCATCGACGCCCTGCGCCAGGCAGGTCACGAAGTGCAGGTGGTGGAGGAATACACCGACATGATGGGACACGCCGGCGCCGTCTGCGTGCATCCAGATGGCGTCATCGAAGGCGCCACCGATCCCCGCGCCGATGGTGTGTGTGCCGGCCTGTAAATCTCCATTCCCCACCCCGCGACGGATGGCCGCGATCCTCACAGATCGTCGCCATCCGTTGTCTTTTTGCATTTCCCGCCTGTCGGGAAATGCTGTCTATTGCGCGCTTTTGCCTGCAGTCATGTCGCTTTGAGGGGAAAGCGCTGCGGAGTATTGGTGAGTATTTTCCTGCGTAAAAATTTTCTCGAAGTTTTTCGGGAAATGCGATGAAAAACCATAGTTGTTCTGGCAAGATGCCGAAATACCCAAGCGGTTCACAGGGGAGCCGTCATGCATCCAGTCGTATCGCAGCATTTTGTCTGAATTGAACAAGAAAAACGCCCCATCTCCGCCGAATCTGTCGTCGCTGATTACGCTGGGGGTGGTTATAACCGTGCTCATCACGACCGTGTCAGTGCTGATTCTGGTGGATCAGTTCACGCGCGGCTACGCGCGTTCGGAATCCGAAACACGCATGAAGCAGCTGGCCTGGCAGATGCAGGACGCGCTCGAGCGCGGCATGATCGAACGCGAGATCGATCTGCGTCTGCTGGTGCAACGCCCGTCCATCCGCGCCGCGACCGATGTGGCGCGCGTGCGCCGGGTGCTCAACGAACTGCAGTCCAATGTGCCGCACTATGCCTGGATCGGCCTGGCGCAACCCGATGGTGCCGTGCTGGCGGCCACCAATGGCTTGCTCGAAGGTGTCAGCGTGGCCGAGCGCCCCTGGTTCCAGGAAGGCCGGAAAAGCGAATACGCGGGCGACTACCATCCCGCACTCCTCCTGAGCAAGAAGCTGCCCCCGCAGTCCGATCCCTGGCGCTTCGTCGACCTCGCCGCGCCCGTGCAGGATGCAAACGGTCAGCTGGTGGGCGTGCTGGGCATGCACCTGTCCTGGAGCTGGGCCCGCGATATCGCCGCCAAGCTGCTCGACCCCGCCGGCAACCGCTATGACGTCGACGTGATCATCGTGCGCGATGACGATACCGTCATCCTCGGTCCCCGCAATCTCGAAGAAACCAAGGTCGATACCGCCAGCCTGCGTGCCGCGCGCGCCTCGCGTACCGGCGGCTCGCTGCTGGAGACCTGGCCTGACGGTTTGCGTTATGTCACCGGTTACGCCCGTACCGGCCAGCAGGGCGGCATGAAACTGAACTGGAGCGTGCTGGTGCGCCAGCCCGAGTCGGTGGCGCTGGCCGCCTTCCGCGATCTGGAACGACGCGTGATCGTGGTCGGCACGCTCTCCGGGGCCGTGCTGGTGATCCTGGCTTATGTGCTCACGCGACGCCTGGTGGCGCCCATCAACGCACTCTCGGCAGCGCTGGAGCAACGCGCCGCCGGTCGCTCCGACGTCTCCATCCCGCGGGTGGACAGCTATCGCGAAATCCATCTGCTGTCCTCCACCCTGGTCAACATGGTGGCACGCGAAGAAAGCTATCTGCGCGAAGTGCGCTCCCTCAATGAAAGCCTGGAGCATCGGGTCGCCGAGCGCACCAGCCGCCTGCACGAGACCGCCACCGCCCTGCAGCAGGCGCTGGACCAGCAACAGGCCAACCAGATCCAGCTGGAAGAAAGCGCCGCCGAACTGCGCGCCATCCTGGAAAACGCCCAGGACGCCTTCATTGCCGCCGACGAACACGGTCGGGTGGTCGAATGGAACCGTCAGGCCGAACTGCTGCTGGGCTGGCCACGTGACCAGGCCATGGGGCGCGATATGGCGGAACTGATCATCCCGCCCGACATGCGCGCCGCCCACAATCGCGGCATGGAGAAGTTCTTCGAAGATGGCACCAGCGTGGTCATCAACAACCGCATCGAACTGCAGGCCCTGCATCACGATGGACATGAACTGCCCATCGAGATCACGGTCGGGCATGTCAAGCGCCAGAGCGGCCACCTGTTCATCGCCTTCCTGCACGACATTACCGAACGGCTGGCCTTCCGCGACCAGATGCGCGAACTGGCCCTCACCGACGTACTGACCAGCCTGCCCAATCGCCGCGCCTTCAGCGACCGCCTGCCCGAGGGCATGATGCGCGCGCGCCGCGCCCATCAACTGCTGGCGCTGTTCTTCATGGACCTGGATGGCTTCAAGGGCATCAACGACCGCTATGGTCACGAAGCCGGCGATGAACTGCTGGTCGAGTTTGCGCGGCGTCTGCAACAATCGGTGCGCGACGTCGATACCGTGGCGCGCCTGGCCGGCGACGAGTTCGTGGTGATCCTGGAAAACCTGCAATCCCAGGAAGACGCCCTGATGGTGGCCGAGAAGGTCCTCCATACCATCCGCGAACCCTTCCAGCTGACCCACTCCACGGTCAACATCTCCAGCAGTATCGGGGTGGCGGTCTATCACCCCGACCTGGACGGCGAAGTCGGCCCCGAAGAACTCCTGGCCATGGCCGACAAGGCCATGTACGCCGCCAAGCGCCTGGGCAAGAACCGCGTCGAACTGGGCAAGGTGTCCGACGTCTGATCGGCCGGCGCATCGTCGAGCTGGAGCAGGGTGGCAGGGAGCGGGCAGGATACGGACAGGCTTTGCTCAAGCGTCTGTCGGCCGATCTGTCTGCCCGCTTCGGGCGAGGGTTCGGCGTAGACTCACTTGAATCCATGCGCTTGTTCTACCAGACCTATCCGCCTTCGACGATATCCGAATCACCGATTCGGATATCGCCAGCAGGCAGCCTGGAGACGCATCCGGGAGCTGGAAGGTCTGCCCAACAAAATCATGGCGGCCCAATACCAAACCGTGCTGCCTGACGTAAAGCTGCTGGAAGCAGAACTGGAGAAGACGCAGAGAGAACTCCAGGCGCGGCACGTTGTGGGCAATGTCGATGGTGTTGACGACCTGTAGTGCGCACTCGGACGCCAGAGAAACCTCCGGTCCTGCAAATCACCTCGTCTCGCCCGGCCCTACCTCGCTCCGCCCGCACGTCATCACCTTGCCGGCCCACGTTTACGTCTTGTTTACACCCCCGCCCCAAACATTTACCCGGATTTAATGCCGCTTTCCCTATCGTTCCACTGTCGCTGATTCCGGTTCCCGGAGCGGCGGGACACAACGTCAACAATGGAGTGGGAAATGTGGCAAACGGATTTTCTCTACGTGGGCATGCTGCTGCTCTGCGGCATCTCGATGTGGGCATTCATCGCCCTGTGCAGCCGTCTGGAACGGCAGGAAGGCGAGAAGAAATGAACCTCATGTATCTGCTGGGGCTGGTCGTTTCCATTGCCCTGTTGCTGTACCTGGTCTATGCGCTGATCAAGCCGGAGGACTTCTGACATGGACAGCAACAACTACCTCCAGCTCGGCCTCTACCTGGCCGTGCTGCTGATTCTCTCCCTGCCGCTGGGCTGGTACATGGCCCGCGTGATGGAGGGCAAGTCACGCGTGAACCGGCTCTTCGGTGGCGTCGAACGCGTCTTCTATCGCCTCTGTGGCATCAGCCGCGAGCAAGACATGGACTGGAAACAGTACGCCATCGCCGTGGTGCTGTTCAACTTCCTCGGGCTGATCGTGGTGTACCTGCTGCAGCGCCTCCAGCAATGGTTGCCGCTCAATCCGCAGGCCTTGCCCACCATCAGTCCCGACTCGTCCTTCAACACCGCGTTGAGCTTCGTTACCAATACCAACTGGCAGGGCTATGCGGGTGAAGCCACCATGAGCTACCTGACCCAGATGGCGGCGCTGGCGGTACAGAACTTCCTCTCGGCGGCCACCGGTATCGCGATCGCCTTCGCGCTCATTCGCGGCTTTGCCCGCCACAGCAGCAAGGGCATCGGCAACTTCTGGGTGGACCTGACCCGCAGCACGCTCTATGTGCTGCTGCCGCTGTCGGTGGTGCTGGCCCTGGTGCTGGTGCAGCAGGGCAGCATCCAGAACTTCCGTTCCTACCAGGAAGTGAAGACGCTGGAAGTGACCCACTACACCGTGCCAAAACTGGATGCTGCCGGCCAGCCCTTGAAGGATGCCAAGGGCGAACCGCTGGTCGATGCCCAGAGCACCGACCGGCAGACCTTGCCGATGGGACCGGTGGCCTCGCAGGAAGCTATCAAGATGATCGGCACCAACGGCGGTGGCTTCTTCAATGCCAACTCGGCCCACCCCTACGAGAACCCGACCCCGCTCTCCAACTTCCTGCAGATGCTGGCCATCCTCATCATTCCGGCCGCGCTCTGTACCAGCTTCGGCGTGCTGGTTGGTGACCGGCGCCAGGGCTGGGCCATCCTGGCCTCGATGACACTGCTGTTCGTGGTGCTCACGCTGGTACTGATGTACAGCGAATCGCAGACCAATCCCATGCTGGCGTCGCTGCACGCTTCCGGCCCCGGCATGATGGAAGGCAAGGAGACCCGCTTCGGCATCCCGGCCTCGGCCCTGTTCGCTTCCATCACCACGGCGGCTTCCTGCGGTGCGGTCAATGCCATGCACGACTCGCTCTCGCCACTGGGCGGACTGGTGCCGATGCTGCAGATGCAACTGGGTGAGGTGGTGTTCGGCGGCGTCGGCTCGGGCCTATACGGCATGCTCATCTTCGCGGTGCTGGCGGTGTTCATCGCCGGCCTGATGATCGGTCGCACGCCCGAATACCTGGGCAAGAAGATCGGCGTGTTCGACATGAAGATGATGTCGATCGCCATCCTCATGACCCCGGCCCTGGTGCTGATCTTCACCGCCCTGTCGGTGATGGTGGAGGGCGGCCTGGCCGGCATCGCCAACCCCGGTGCGCATGGTTTCTCGGAAATCCTGTACGCCTTCAGCTCGGCGGCCAACAACAACGGCAGCGCCTTTGCCGGGCTCTCGGCCAATACGCCGTACTACAACATCGCGACCGGCCTCTGCACCTGGCTGGGCCGCTTCGGCATCATCGTGCCGGTGCTGGCCATGGCCGGTTCGCTGGCCGGCAAGAAGCGCCTGGCGGCCACGTCCGGCACCTTGCCCACGCATGGTCCGCTGTTCGTGGCCCTGCTGATCGGTGCGGTGATCCTGGTGGGTGCGCTGACCTATGTGCCGGCACTGGCGCTGGGTCCGGTGGTGGAACACCTGCAGATGATGGCGATGTAATTGATTCGATGGCTTGCGCGGCAGGGGCGGAGATGGCCCGCGCCGCGCAGCAACCCGCAACGGAAAACCTATGACTACCCCTTCCAGCAATACTCCGGCCGCTGCCAGCAAGCTGCAGGCCGATGCCATTCCGTCCGCCGCGCAGACCGCGCGCTGGATGTTCGATCCGAAGATTGTCAAGCCGGCCCTGGCCGACGCCGTGCGCAAGCTGTCGCCGCGCGTGCAGTGGCGCAATCCGGTGATGTTCGTGGTCTATCTCGGCAGCATCCTGACCACGCTGCTGTTCATCCAGGCCCTGGTCGGCAAGGGTGAGGCGCCGGCCGGTTTCATCGGTGCCGTAGCCGCCTGGCTGTGGTTCACGGTGCTCTTCGCCAACTTCGCCGAGGCCCTGGCCGAAGGCCGCAGCAAGGCCCAGGCTGCAGCCCTGCGTGGGGTCAAGAAGAGCGTGACGGCCAAGAAGCTACGCAATGCGGCCTCGGTGGCAGGCACTGCGAACGCCGCCCGCCAGTGTGAAGTGGTGGAAGGCGACAGCCTGCGCAAGGGCGACCTGATCCTCATCGAAGCCGGCGATACCGTGCCGGCCGACGGTGACGTCATCGAGGGCGTGGCCACCGTGGACGAGAGCGCCATCACCGGCGAATCGGCACCGGTGATCCGCGAATCCGGCGGCGATTTTTCGGCCGTCACCGGCGGCACGCGCGTGCTGTCGGACTGGATCGTGGTGCGGGTCTCGGTCAATCCGGGCGAAGCTTTCCTGGACCGCATGATTGCCATGGTGGAAGGCGCCAGCCGCAAGAAGACCCCCAATGAACTGGCCCTCACGCTCTTGCTGGTGGCGCTGACGCTGGTGTTCCTGCTGGTGACGGTGACCCTGCTGCCGTTCTCGATCTTTTCCGTGACCGCCGCCGGTGCCGGTGCGCCAGTGTCGGTCACGGCCCTGGTGGCGCTGCTGGTGTGCCTGATCCCGACCACCATCGGCGGCCTGCTCTCGGCCATCGGTGTGGCCGGCATGAGCCGCATGATGCAGGCCAATGTGATCGCCACCTCCGGCCGCGCCGTGGAAGCCGCCGGTGACGTCGACGTGCTGCTGCTGGACAAGACCGGCACCATCACCCTCGGCAACCGCCAGGCCGCCGCCTTCATGCCGGCGCCCGGCGTGGCGGAGCGCGAACTGGCCGATGTCGCCCAGCTGGCTTCGCTGGCCGATGAAACGCCGGAAGGCCGCAGCATCGTGGTGCTGGCCAAGAACCGCTTCAATCTGCGCGAACGCGAAATGGCCGGCCTGGGCGCGGAATTCATCCCGTTCTCGGCGCAGACCCGGGTCTCCGGCATCGACCTCGGCAGCCGTCGCATCCGCAAGGGTGCTGCCGATGCCATCCGCAAGCTGGTGCGTTCGGCCGATCAGCGCCTGCCGGCGCAGGTGGAGAGCGATGTGGAAGCCATCGCCCGTCGTGGCGGTACGCCGCTGGTGGTCATCGAATGGCACGCCGAGGCGGCCGTGGTCAACCAGGGTGCGCCGATCCGCATCCTCGGCACGGTGGAATTGAAGGACATCGTCAAGGGCGGCATCAAGGAACGTTTCGGCGAACTGCGCCGCATGGGCATCAAGACCATCATGATCACCGGCGACAACCGCCTGACCGCAGCTGCCATCGCTGCCGAAGCGGGTGTCGATGACTTCCTGGCCGAGGCCACGCCGGAGCAGAAGCTGGCGCTGATCCGCCAGCACCAGGCCGAAGGCAAGCTGGTGGCGATGACCGGCGACGGTACCAACGACGCCCCGGCGCTGGCCCAGGCCGACGTCGCCGTGGCCATGAACAGCGGCACCCAGGCGGCCAAGGAAGCCGGCAACATGGTCGATCTGGACTCCAATCCGACCAAGCTGATCGAGATCGTCGAGATCGGCAAGCAGATGCTGATGACGCGCGGCAGCCTGACCACCTTCAGCATCGCCAATGACGTGGCCAAGTACTTCGCCATCATTCCCGCCATGTTCGTGGCGACCTACCCGCAGCTGGGCGCGCTGAACGTGATGCATCTGGCCAGCCCCGACTCGGCCATCATGTCGGCGGTGATCTTCAATGCGCTGGTGATCGTCGGCCTGATTCCGCTGGCCCTGCGTGGAGTGCGTTATCGCGCCCTGGGCGCGGCCGTGCTGCTGCGTCGCAACCTGCTGATCTACGGTCTGGGTGGTCTGTTGGTGCCGTTCGTGGGCATCAAGCTGATCGATATGCTGCTGGCCGTGTTCGGCCTGGTATGAACTTGTCTCCTAGCTCCAAGGAAAGCCTCATGAAAACCTCTACTCCCCATCCTTTGCGTCCGGCCATCACGCTGTTCATCCTGCTGGGCGTGCTGCTGGGCGGCCTCTATCCGCTGCTGGTGACCGGTCTGGCGCAGGCCTTCTTCCCGCATCAGGCCAATGGCAGCCTGATCGAACGCCAGGGACAGCCGGTCGGCTCCGAACTGATCGGCCAGAACTTCAGCAGCCCGGCCTATTTCTGGGGCCGCCCCTCGGCCTCGGGCACTTTCCCCAACAACGGCATGGCCTCCGGTGGCAGCAATCTGGGTCCGACCAATCCGGCCCTGAAGCAGGCCGCCGAAGACCGTGCCAAGGCCCTGCAGGAAGCCGATCCCGGTAACACCGGTGCCATCCCCATCGACTTGCTGACGGCCTCGGCCAGTGGCCTGGACCCGCACATCAGCCCGGCCGCCGCCGACTACCAGGCCGCTCGCGTGGCCCGTGCGCGTGGCGTGAGCGTAGAGCAGGTGCGGGCGCTGATCCGTGGCAACAGCGAGACCCCGCAATGGGGGCTGTTCGGTGAACCACGCGTCAATGCGCTCAAGCTGAACCTGGCACTGGATGTGGCAGCACCATTGCGCGCGCAGGCCGATCCCAAGTAAGTCAGACGTCCGCGCAAGCCAGGCCGGGGGCACGCGTTTGCCGTGCCCCCGGCCTTTTGCCACTACAATGCCAGCAACCCGAATACCCGCCATGGACCAACGCCCCGACCCCGACGACCTGCTGGAACGCGTGATGCGCGACGAAGAGCGCCAGGCACGCGGCCGCCTGAAGATCTTCTTCGGCTTCTCGGCCGGTGTCGGCAAGACCTTTGCCATGCTGGAAGCGGCCCAGGCGCTGGCGGCCCAGGACGTGGACGTGGTCGCCGGCGTGGTCGAAACCCATGGCCGCGCCGAGACCGAGGCGCAACTGGCCGGCATTGCACGCCTGCCCATGCGCATGGTGGCCTACCGCAATCGCCAGTTGCCCGAGTTCGACCTGGATGCCGCGCTGGAACGCCGGCCCGGCGTGATCCTGGTGGACGAACTGGCGCACTCCAATGTTCCCGGTTCGCGCCATGCCAAGCGCTGGCAGGACATCGACGAGCTGCTGCGCGCCGGCATCGATGTCTACACCACCCTCAATGTGCAGCACATCGAAAGCCTCAACGACGTGGTGGGCCAGATCACCGGCATCCGCGTCTTCGAGACCGTGCCCGACCATGTCTTCGACGAAGCCGACGACGTCAAGCTGGTCGATATCCCGCCCGACGAACTGCTGGCGCGGCTGCAGCAGGGCAAGGTCTATCTGCCGCAACAGGCGGAGAAGGCCGGCCGCAACTTCTTCCGCAAGGGCAATCTCATCGCGCTGCGCGAGATCGCCCTGCGCCGCACCGCTGACCGTGTCGATGCCGACATGCGCCAGTACCGCGCCGACCGCTCCATCGCCCAGCTGTGGCAGGCGCGTGAGCGCATCGTGGTGGCCATCGGCAGCGGCGTCGGTGAGGAACGCCTGATCCGTGAAGGCGCCCGGCTGGCCGCCAAGCTGCAGGCCGAATGGCTGGCGGTGCATGTGGATCTGCCGCGCCAGCGCCAGGCCATGGCCAGCCGCGAGCGGGTGGTGGGCTATCTGAAACTGGCGCAATCGCTGGGTGCGGAAACGGCCAGCATCAGTGGTGAAGAGCTGGCCGCCGCACTGCTGCAGTTTGCCCGCAGCCGCAACGCCGGCAAGCTGGTGATCGGCCAGCAGAGCCGCGGTCTGCGTCACCTTCTGCAGTGGCCGCGTGGCTCGCTGGCGCAACGTATCGCCGCGGCCGGTGGCGAGATCGATCTCTACACCATCGCCCGCAGCCGCACGCGCGAGCAGCCCGAGCAGCGTTCCACCGACAGCGCCGCCAGCGCGGCGGAGGCCTTGCTTACGCGCCGGCGTCGCACGCGTGGCACCCTGTGGGCCGTGGCCAGCTGCGCAGCCACCACGACGCTGGCCTTCCTCTTGGACGGCAAGCTGCATCCGGCCAACGTCATCATGCTCTACCTGGTGGGCGTGATGCTGGTGGCGATGCGCCATGGGCGGGCAGCGTCGGCGCTGGTGTCGGTGCTGTCGGTGATCTCCTTCGATTTCTTCTTCGTCGATCCGCGTTTTTCGATCACGGTGTCCGACGCCCAGTACCTGCTGACCCTGGCGGTGATGCTGGCAGTGTCGCTGTTCATCAGTTCGCTCACGGCACGCCTGCGGCGCCAGGCCAGCGTGGCCATGCAGCGCGAGGCGCGGGCCGCCAATCTCTACATGCTGGGCAAGGAACTGTCGGCCCTGCTCACGCTGGACCAGATACTGGAAATCGGCCGCCGTCACCTGGCCGCCGTGTTCGGGGCGCGCATCGCCTTCTTCCTGCCGGACAGTGCCGACCAGTTGCGCCTGACCGCGCCGGAGCAGGACGGCAGCGGCGCGCATGTGTTGCACAGCGTGGACGCGGGCGTGGCGCAGTGGGTCTATGACAACGGGCAGGCGGCCGGCAAGGGCACGGCCACCTTGCCCTCGGCCGCAGCCCTGTACTTGCCCTTGACGGCCACCATGCGGACCCGTGGGGTGCTGGCTTTTGCCATCGATGCCGCCAGCGAGGAAGAGGGCCAGTTGGCGGCCGCCCAGCTGGCGCTGCCCGAGAATCGCCAGATGCTGGAAATCTTCTGTTCCCAGATCGCCATGGCCATCGAGCGCCTGCACTACGCCGAGGTGGCCCAGGATGCGCTGGTGACCATGGAATCGGAACGCCTGCGCAATTCGCTGTTGTCGGCCATCTCGCACGACCTGCGCACGCCGTTGACTTCGCTGGTGGGCAGTGCCGACGTCCTGGCCGCCAATGCCCGTCTGGACGACGACGCCCGCGCCATGGCCCGCACCATCAGCGAGCAGTCGCAGAAGATGGTCGGGCTGATGAACAACCTGCTGGACATGGCACGGCTGCAGGCCGGTGTGGTCACGCTGAACCGACAATGGAATGCCCTGGAAGAATTGACCGGCTCGGCGCTGCGTCTGCTGGCCAAGGCGCTGGAAGGACGACAGGTCGAGACCCGCATCGCCGCCGACCTGCCCTTGTTGCGGGTGGACGCGGTCTTGCTGGAGCGGGTACTGGCCAACCTGGTGGAGAACGCCATCAAGTATTCACCCGCCGGCAGTCCCATCACCATCGCGGCCCATGTCGAGCAGAGCGATGGCAGCCGCCAGGTCAAGGTCAGCGTGAGCGATCAGGGGCGCGGCTTCCCGCCGGCCATGACGCAGCATGCCTTCGAGAAATTCACCCGTGGCGACAACGAGTCCAGCACCCCCGGCGTGGGCCTGGGACTGGCGATCTGTCGCGCCATCATCGAGGCGCACCAGGGCCGCATCTGGATCGCCCCGCAGGAAGCCGGGCAGGGGGCTACCGTCTGCTTTACCCTGCCGGTGGAAACGCAGCCGGCCCTGCCCGAAGAATGAGGAACACCATGCAAGAACACGCAGGCAATATCGTCTTCATCGAAGATGACCGGCACATCCGAAAACTGGTCAAGGGCGCGCTGGAACAGGAAGGCTTCATCGTCCACGAAGCCCGTACCGCCCGCGAAGGTATCACCGAGGCCGGGACCCGCAAGCCCGACCTGATCATCGTCGATCTTGGTCTGCCCGATGGCGACGGCAAGCAGGTGGTCAGCGAAATCCGCAACTGGAGCAGCGTGCCCATCGTGATCCTCTCGGCCCGCACCCAGGAGTCCGAAAAGGTGGAGGCGCTCGACGCCGGGGCCGACGATTATCTGGTCAAGCCCTTCGGCATGCCCGAGTTGCTGGCCCGCATGCGCGCGCAATTGCGCCGCCATGCGCGTGCTTCCGCCACGGGACAGGCCAGCGGTCGCTACCGCATGGGGGAGGTGGCGGTGGATCTACCGGCGCGCAGCGTCACGCGCAATGGTGAGCCGTTGCATCTGACGCAGATCGAATATCGCCTGCTGGCCACGCTGCTGCGCGATGCCGGGCGCGTCATCACGCACCGCCAATTGCTGGTGGCCGGCTGGGGACCGTCGCACGTGGAAGATGGACATTACCTGCGCATCTACATGCAGCGCCTGCGCCAGAAGCTGGAGCGCGATGCCGCCCAGCCGGTGCACATCCTCACCGAGATCGGCGTGGGCTATCGGCTGGCCGACGTGGTGGCTGAATAGTCGTTGCGGTCAGGGCGATCAAGGCCAGTTCAGCAAGGGCAGCGCCAGTACCACCATGGTGATGCAGCCGAGATTGAGCAGCATGCGCTGGCGCTTGAGCACGAAGGACAGCAGCCAGGCCCCCGCCACGAAGACGATGAAGTTGGACAGATACTGCTTGGCCGCTGCGGCCACCGGCAGCTCCGGTGCATCGGCCAGGCCCGAGAATTTCCAGGCGCAGGCCAGCGCCGCCAGCACGGCGCAGTTGAAGTAGGTATTGACGGTGGGAAAGCTCTCTTCCTGATGCGCGGAAATCTCCACGCTCTGGCATTGCCCGTCGCGGTACACCGCATCCAGCCAGTGGCGCTCGCCACGCCAGCGCTGCAGGGTGCTGCCGTCATCCTGTTCCACTTGCGCATGCGGCTTGCCCAGCCGGGCGAACAGGAAGTCAGGCGCGGTAGCGCGCCAGTCGCTGGTCTGAGCAGCACGAAAGCCCTGTTCCAGCTGCCTCGCCTTGCGGCGTCGCCCCAGTTGCTTCAGGGCCAGCTGGGCCAGGGCCAGTGAATTGAACAGGTAGATCCATTGCAGGATGGTGGCGTAATCGGCTTGCATGAGCAGTCTGATGAAAAGAGTAGCGGCGGGGATGCGGCATCTTGCCGTCAGCCCCGCCGCTTGTCCAGTCCATCGCACGCTCAGGGACGGGAAGTGAACCTAAAGGTCCCCCCATAGGTCGAGCTGGCGCCGGATTTCGCCGCTGCGCGCATCGCAGATGAACATCACTTCGCGCAGGTCCTTGCGGACCACGTAGCGGAAATATTCGCGATCGCTGCGTGCCACGAAATCCTCGCTTTCTATCTTCCCCGCCATTACCTGGCCGATCTGGCGACGACAGTCCTCGCGGTGCTGCAGGGCCTGCGGCGAGGGGCCGTAGTCGTCTTCAGCGCGATAAGGGGCCACTGCCTGGGTCAGTGGTGCCATGCCGGCGCATATCAGGAAGATCAGCAGCGCCACCAGCATGCAGCGGTAGCGCCGCCGCTGCGCGGTACGCAGGAACAGGTGGCGCGGCGAGAGCGGATGGAGGCGGTCCTCGCCCCGTTTCCAGTGCAGACGGCTACGCATGATGGACTTCCTCCTTGCGCATGGTTGGGGGATCAGAAGCTCTTGTTGAGCGACGCGATCCACTGATTGCGGCCGATGTTCTTGCCGCGCAGGGTGTAGCCGGCATCGGGTGCGTTGCTGCCGGTATAGGCCAGGCCCAGCACATAGCCGGAGAAGTCGCGGCTCATGCCCAGCTTCCAGTCGGTGTAGGACAGGTTGGCGGCATTGGGGCCGGTGTAGTGCTGGCGGCCGATATGGGCCAGCCCGGTGATGCCGGCGAAGAGCTCATGCGTGAGCGACAGGTCGGCGTAGCTGCTGCCGCGAGTGTCGGCATTGCCGAAGGTGTTGCCGGTGCTGTACGAATACTTGAAGGCGATCCATTTGGCATCCAGCCCGAGATAGAGCTCGGTGGTGTCGGGGTGGGTCATGCCATCGGGATAGCTGCCAGGATAGGCATAGTGCAGCACGCCGATGTCGCCGTTGAGCCAGTCGCTCAGGACCGGCTTCCAGCCGCCATAGATATCCGCTTCCAGGCTGGCCGAAGCGGCCGGGTTCGTATCCGAAATCCAGCTGATGTTGGACAGCCATACGCCAGCGTAGAGACCGTTGTCATGCGTGAGGTCGAAGCCGCCCTGCAGGGCCGGCTTCTGGTTGGTCTGCGTGGTGCCACGGAAGACGTACTGGCTGACCACGCCGATGTTACCGGTCAGGTGCAGGGCGGAAGTATCGGCCACGGGTGTGGCATTGGCATTTTCTTCAGCCTGCGCCGGGGTGACGACGGCGATGGCCAGCAGCACGCTGGCGGCCAGGGTCGCCAGTCCGGCCACGCCGGCCAGTTGGGCGCGGCGCAGGCGGCGCTGGCCCAGCGGGACCAATTCCGGTTGGGGTTGTTGATGTTGTTCCTGGTGACGGCGAATCATGCTGGGTGCTCCACGGGTTGAGGAGCACGCAGCTTAGGTGGGTGGGCGTTTAATCCGGATAAAACTTTGCGTGGGCATCGTAAACGTCAGATAAATGCCGCCTGCGGCGCTCGCTCCTCAGTCGGCTCCGGCATGCCAGCGTGGCACCCGCTTCTCCAGAAACGCATCGATCCCTTCCATCGCCTCCGCATCCATGATGTTGCAGGCCATGACCTCGGCCGCATGGGCGTAGGCATCCGGCAGGGCCATCATCTGCTGTCGGTACAGCATGGCCTTGCCGCGCCGGATCGAGATGGCGGGCTTGCTGCAAATCTCGTGCGCCAGCGCCAGCGTGGCGGCGTCCAGTCCGGTATCGGGGACGGCCTGGTTGATCAAGCCCCACTGGGCCGCGGTGGCGGCATCGATGAACTTGCCGGTGACCAGCATTTCGAAAGCGCGCTTGATGGGCAGGTTGCGCATCAGCGCCACCGCCGGGGTGGAACAGAACAAGCCGACATTGATGCCCGATACCGCGAAGCGGGCGCTCTCGGCCGCAACCGCCAGGTCACAGCTGGCCACCAGCTGGCAACCGGCAGCAGTGGCCAGGCCTTGCACCTTGGCGATGACCGGCACGGGGAGTGCGCGCAGCGATTGCATCAGCCGGCTGCAACGGTCGAACAGCTGTTGGTAGTAGGCCTGCTCGGGCGTGGCCCGCATTTCGCGCAGGTCATGGCCGGCACAGAAGGCGCGACCTTGCGCGGCCAGGATCACGCAGCGCACGTTCTCGTCCCGTGCGAGCTGGTCCAGCTGTCCCTGTAGCGCATCGAGCATCGCTTCCGAAAGGGCGTTGAATTGCTGTGGGCGGTTCAGGGTGAGGGTGGTGATGCCATCCAGGTCCTGCCGCAGCAGGATAGATTCGTGAGCTGTCATGCATGGGTCTCCTTGAGTATTGTTGTGGGATGGTAGCGCGTCATCGAAGGGATGGTCGGCCGCGTGTGTCATCCAGTGGCAGGGCGCTCCTGTTATCTGGGAATTGCTGTGCCGGGACTGAAAAATAGTCATGAAAAATACAGACTTTCGCTGGAATCACCCTTTAGCCGAGGACATTGCCGGCCGTAAACGAGAATGGGGGAGTGAACGTCGCGCCGGGGTCCCGGCAGCGGGTGGCGTGGGCATTCGGCTTTCCCGATCACCTCACAAACGCAGTGCAACCACGGCCACCTCTTTCCGCTCATGAACAATCTCTCCCTGAAGAAAAAACTCTGGCTTCCGCTGGTGTTCTCCTGGATCGCCCTGCTGGTGCTTTCGATCTGGCATGCCTACCAGACCCGCGACCTGCAGATTGCCGAACGGCAACGCGGTCTGGAAGACGTCACCGAGATGGCCTATACCACCATCGCCGGCTACGCCAAGCTGGAAGCCGACGGCAAGCTGTCCCGCGAAGAGGCACAGAAGGGCGCCATCGCACGCGTGCGCGACCAGCGCTATACCGGTGATGGCTACGCCACCATCGTGGCCGCCGATTCGGTCATCGTGATGCACCCGATCAATGGCAAGCTCGATGGCCGCAACATGATCGATTTCAAGGATGCGAAGGGCAATGCGCTCTACAAGATGATTGCCGCGACCGGCTCCTCGGCCGATGGCAAGGGCTACCTGGAATACTGGTGGCCGCGGCCGGGCAGTGACAAGCCCAGTCCCAAGCTGGGCTTCGTCAAGCGCTTCAAGCCGTGGAACTGGGACCTGATCTGTAGCGTCTATTCCGACGATATCGAGGCCGATTTCCGTCGTGCCCTGATCCAGGCGGTGGTGGTGCTGGTGGTGCTGGGTGTGATCCTGTCGCTGATTGCGGGCCTGGTCTCGCGCAACATCTTCCGTTCCATCGGTGGCGAACCCAGCGAGGCGGCGGAGATGGCGCGCAAGATCGCTGCCGGTGACCTCACCGGCACCATCCGTACCATGGGGGGTGACGACCGCAGCCTGGTGGCGGCCGTGGCCTACACGCGCGACCGTCTGGTCGATACCGTGCACGGCATCAAGGGCGCGACCGAGTCCATCAAGACTTCGGTCGATGAGATCGCCAACGGCAACATGGACCTGTCCAACCGCACCGAGCAGCAGGCCGGTTCGCTGGAAGAAACCGCCTCGGCCATGGAAGAGCTGACCTCCACCGTCAAGCAGAATGCGGCCAATGCCCAGCACGCCAACGAACTGGCGTCCGGTGCGGCCAAGGTGGCGATCCAGGGTGGCGAGGTGGTGGGGCAGGTGGTGCAGACCATGGCCTCCATCAATGAGTCGTCGCGCAAGATCGTGGACATCATCAGCGTGATCGATGGCATCGCCTTCCAGACCAATATCCTGGCGCTGAACGCCGCCGTGGAAGCGGCCCGTGCCGGCGAGCAGGGACGTGGCTTTGCAGTGGTGGCTTCCGAGGTGCGTTCGCTGGCGCAACGCTCGGCGGCGGCAGCCAAGGAAATCAAGCAACTGATCGATGACTCGGTGGGCAAGGTCGACGCCGGGACGCATCTGGTGCAGCAGGCCGGGCAGACCATGCAACAGGTGGTCTCCAGCATCCAGGGCGTCTCGACCGTAGTGCATGAGATCGCAACCGCCAGCCATGAGCAGAGCTCCGGCATCGAGCAGGTGGGCGAGGCCATCACCCAGATGGATGAGACCACCCAGCAGAACGCGGCCCTGGTGGAACAGGCCGCCGCTGCGGCGCAGTCCCTGCAGGAGCAGGCCGACAAGCTGGTGGGCCTGGTGGGCGTGTTCACGCTGGATCGCCAGGCCGGTGCGGCGGCGTCCCGTTCCTCTTCACTGGTGGTCAAGCGCTGAGGATATCGCTGGCGGCCTGCTGCGGCACCGCAGGCCGTGCTATCAAACCGGGGCGGTGCAGTTCGAAGTGGTGCATGCTGCGCCAATTTGGTTTGTTCGAATAATTAATCTGCAAATCGTGAAATGGCAGCAGGAAATGCTGTCAACGCTGTTTCTCCAGATCAAATACGGCAGCACTTTTTGCCGTCTGTTCTCTACCATGAAGGCCGTTTGGATGCGCTGCAACATGCATCCGGCGGCCTTTTTTCATGGGCCGTCGGGCAGGGTGGCGCTCCTGTTGCCTACCTGGAGTCCGAGATGTCCACCGCCATTGCCACCCCCCATGCCACCCGATCCGCAGCTGCCCGGCAACCGGCCATGAGCCGGCTGTTCCTGGTCTGTGTGGTACTGGCGATCTGCATCTGGGGCGGTAACTGGCCGGTGATGAAGTTCGGCAGCCAGTTCATTCCGCCGCTGTGGTTTGCGGCCAGCCGTTTCCTTTCGGCGGCGCTGCTCAGCTTCGCAATTGCTGCCGTCATCGGCAAGCTGCGCCTGCCCACTCGCCAGGAGTGGCCGGTGGTGATCGGGGTGGGGGTGCTGCAGATGGGCTTGTTCACGGCACTGGTGACTGGCGCGCTGCATTTCGTCATGCCGGGCCGTGCTTCGCTGATCGCCTATGCCACGTCGATCTGGGTGGTGCCGGGCGCCGCGCTGGTATTGAAGCACAAACTGAACGGCCGGCAATCGCTGGCCACCGTCTGCAGCTATGTGGGGATCGCCGTGATCGTGCTGCCGGCACTGCTGCATGCAGACCTGCACAGCATGATCGGCTACCTGATGCTGGGCGCGGCCTCGCTGTCGTGGGCCATGAACATCCTGCAGATCAAGCTGACCCCGGGCGTGAAGCTGGACTTCGACCTGCTGCCCTGGCAGACGCTGGTGGCGGCCGTGCCGCTGTGCGTGCTGGCGATGCTGGTCGATGGTGCGCCGACCTTCCTGGCCGACCCGCACTCCTGGGGCGTGATCGCCTATACCGGTCCGCTGGCCACCGCGCTGACCTTCCTGATCGTATTGCAGATGACCCAGCGCCTGTCGCCGGTGACGGTGTCGGTGTGCATGCTGGGCGTGCCGGTGGTGGGCCTGACGCTGTCGTCGCTGATCTTCGGGGAGCGTCTCTCTCCAGATCTGTTGCTGGGCATGGGCCTGCTGTGCCTGGGCCTGTTGCTGCCGGCGCTCCCGGCCATGGGCTGGCGCCGCCTGGCCATCAAGGGCTGAACCCCCGGCTGAACCTTGCCTCAGCGGTCGGCGAGATAACGCGCGATGCGCTCGCCGAGCAGTTCGCGCAGGGCCCGTACCGTCGGTGACAGGCTCATGCGATGGGTACACACCAGATCCAGTGGCGAGGGTTCGCCCAGATAATCTTCCATCACCGCTTCCAGCTTGCCGCTGCGCAGGTCGGCCAGCACGTCCAGGCGTGACTTGTAGGCCAGGCCACGGCCATCGACCGCCCAGCGGTGGACCAGCTCGCCATCGTCGCAGACGCGGTCGCCGCTGACCTGCACCTGGATTGGTGTGCCGTCCTTGAAGAAGGTCCACTGCGAATGCAGCATGTCCGACAGCAGGTAGCGCAGGCAATTGTGCTGGCGCAGGTCAGCTGGCGTGCGCGGGCGTCCATGGCGTGCCAGATAGTCGGGCGAGGCGCACAGCACGCGCCGGTTTTCCGGGGCCAGCGGCAGGGCGACCAGGCTGGAATCGTCGGGCGGACTGTAGCGGATGGCCACCTCCACCGGTTGCCGGAACATGTCGGCCACGCGGTCGCTGATGCGTACCTGCAGACTGACCGCTGGATGCTGTGCCTGGAATTCGTCGAGCCAGCGGCACATCAGGTTGCGGCCGAAATCGGAGGGCACCGACAGCGAGAGATTGCCACCCACCATGCGCCGGCCATGGGCCACCGCGTCGCGCCCGGCATTGACTTCGGCCAGGGCATTGCGGGCGTATTGCAGGTAGCGTTCGCCATCGGGGGTGAGGCGCAGGCTGCGCGTGGAGCGGGCCAGCAGACGGGCGCCCAGTTCGGCTTCCAGCCGCTTCATGGCGGCGCTGGCCACAGCAGGCGTGACGTCATGCTGGCGGGCAGCAGCGGAGAGGCTGCCATTGTCGGCAGCGCAGACGAAGATGGCGAGGTCGTCCAGGCGGATCATGGGTGGGCGTCGAGGCAGAGGTGAGATCAGGCGGCTATTTTACTTTCAATTTTTTTTTGAAAATGTTTTTGCCGCGCCGTACTTTTTTGAAAGCGCTTCCTGCCGGAAGATGTCATGCAAGCAGCCTTCCCACAGGCATGCCTCCGCATTCTTCAACACCATCGCCAATCCGTTCACAAGGAAATCCCATGAGCCTGCTCCACGCCGCCCGCAAGCGCCATTCCACCAAGGCCTTCGATCCCAGCCGCAAGATCCCCGAGACCATCATCGCCGAACTGCGCGAACTGCTGCGCCTGGCACCGTCGTCGGTGAACTCCCAGCCCTGGCATTTTGTACTGGCGTCGACCGATGCGGCCAAGGCGCGTATCGGCAAGGCGGCCGAGGCCGGTTATCCGTACAACCTGCCCAAGATCCTCAATGCCTCCCACGTACTGGTGCTGTGTGCCCGCACCGCCATCAGCGAGACACACCTGGAGGCCTTGCTGGAGAAGGAACAGGCCGATGGCCGTTTCGTCAATGACGAGGCGCGCGCCGGCCAGCGCGGCTCGCGCCTGTCGTACAGCAATCTGCATCGCTATGAATTGAAGGATGCCCAGCACTGGATGGAGAAGCAGGTCTATCTCGCCTTGGGCACGCTGCTGCTGGGCGCGGCCGAACTGGAAGTGGATACGGTGCCGATGGAAGGCTTCAATGCCAAGGTGCTGGACGAGGAACTCGGCCTGCACGCGCAGGGCTTCACCAGCGTGGTCCTGGTCGGGCTGGGCTATAGCGGTGCCGACGATTTCAACGCCAAGCTGCCGAAGTCGCGCCTGGCAGCGGAGACGGTTTTCACTGAACTCTGATTTGCGTGGGGCAAGCTGTTCGCTGCCGGCCCGTACAGCGCCCGATTGATGATTGCCGCAGTGCATAACGCCATTTCCCGAGAGGGCAATGGCGTTTTTTTTCATCATCAGGCCGGACCGGCAGGTTTGCTGTCTTCCCTTCGTTGGTTCGCCTTTTCGTCGTTGGCCTGGCGCTGGATCAACGGAGTTTGAGGTTTTTGCTGTAGTTGCGCACGTAGCTTTTCGCGCAATGCGCTGAACACATCCATGTTCAGCAGCGCAGTGCGCCTGAGCAGTTTTTCCATCAGCTTGCGCTGTCTGGCGGTCATCTGGGCCGAAGACGTGTCTGTCCCGATCCGGTCGGTGAGGCTGCCCTGCAATTCCTCGGCCAGGCGCTGCCTGGCCTCCCCGGACAGCTTGACCAGCGTCGAGGCGGCATTGGGTGCCACGCTGTCTTGCCCGGCGGTGCTGGCCGCTGCCTGATCGGCGGCCGCCGGTAATGCGAGCTCCCCAGTGTTTGTCGTGCTTGCCGTGGGTGTTGTTCTTGCAATCTGCATGATCGTCTCGCCAGGAATTCGATTCCGGTATTATCGGCGGCCAATCGTCCCGCTGAAGCGGATGTCAGGAAGTTTACCTGCCCAAAGGTGCAACTTTTGGGCTGTATGACAACCTTAGTCATATCGTGGGCGAACGTATAATGCGTGAAAACTCATTAATCCTTCGCACAATAAAAAATTCGAGCATCCATCCACATGAGCGATCACCAGCAGCCCCATCCATCCGCCCCCGTCCGGAGCCATCGGCCCAGCCGCATCCCCCTGATCAGTACGGGGATTGCCGGGTTTGACGAGATCCTGGGTGGCGGTCTGCCAGCGGGTAGCCTGTATCTGATCCAGGGGCTGGCCGGCAGCGGCAAGACCACGCTGGCCTCGCAGGTGGGCTTTGCCCAGGCGCGCGGCGGCAACAAGGTGATGCTGTTGACGCTCATTGCCGAATCCCACGCCAAGATGCTCAATCATGTGAGCAATTTTGATTTTTTCGATGAAAGCCTGGTCGGCGAGCAGATGCAGATGCTCAGCGGCTATGGCGCGCTGGCCAGCGAGGGTTTACGTGGCCTGTTGCGCCTGATCAGTGCCGAACTGAATCGTCATCGTCCGGCCATGCTGATCATCGATGGTTTCCGTTCTGTGCGCGATTCGGGGCCTTCGGACCTGAATCTCTCGGAATTCATGCATTCGCTCAATGCCCTGGTCTTCGCCATGAATTGCACCACCATCCTGCTTTCCCCGGTGGAGGGCAACATGCCCGAGTCCGAGAACACCCTGGTGGATGGTGTCATCGAGCTGAGCCAGCACGAGTCGGGCATGCAGCTGGTGCGCGAGATCAAGGTCTTCAAGCTGCGCGGCGCCAATCACCTGCTGGGCAAGCATGTGTTCGAAATCAACCAGAGCGGGGTCGAGATCTTCCCCCGCTTCGAGGCCACCGCCACCCGTGCCGGCAAGGTGCCGGGCACCTCCGACCGCTATGTCAGCGTGGGCATCCCTTCCTGGGACAAGTGCATCGGCGGCGGCGTGGTCAGTGGTTCCCTGACCTGCCTGCTGGGCAGCCCCGGGGTGGGCAAGACCCTGATGGGCCTGCATTTCATCGAGCAGGGATTGAAGGATGACCAGCAGTGCCTGATCCTGGGTTTCTACGAATCCCCCGAGCGGCTGCTGGCCAAGGCCCGCAAGGCCGGCATGCCGATGGAACAGCATATCGAGAGCGGTGCCCTGCAGATGATGTGGCAGCTGCCGCTGGAAATGCTGTGCGATGACCTGGCCAAGCGCATGCTGGACAACATCTCCAGCCGTGGCGTGACACGCCTGCTGATCGATGGCGTCGACGGCCTGCGCAGCATCGTGGTGCAGCAGCAGCGCGTGCGGCCCTTCCTGGTGGCGCTGACCAATGAACTGCGGGCGCGGGGCGTGACCACCTTCATCACCGAGCAACTGCCGTATTTCCGCGAATCCCGGCCCCAGGTCGATCCCAGCTCCTCGCAGCTGTACGAAAACATGATGTTGCTGGAGTACGTGGTCCAGCACGATGTCAGCCGTCGTCAGATTTCAGTGATGAAACTGCGCGAAAACGGCTATGACGGCGCCAGCCGGCTGATGAACATTTCGGATGCCGGCATTGAGATCGATGGCCTGGTCTCCCCTTCTACCGCGCCGGTTGCGGATGGACGTTGACCATGTCCGGCGTGTCATCCGCACCAACGGCGGCATTGCCGCTACTGTTGATCGTCGACGATGAGATCGATATCACCGATACCTATTCCATGCTGCTGGAGCTGCATGGATTCCGGGTGGTGACGGCTCAGCATGGCGCCGATGCGCTGGTCAAGGCGCAGCAGGAGTGGCCAGACCTGGTCATCTCGGATTGCATGATGCCGGTCATGAATGGCCTGGAGCTGTGCGCCGCGCTGCGCGCCTTGCCTGGCGGACAGAACTTGCCGGTCATCCTGTGCAGCGGGGCGCCGGAGCGTCACGATCTGTCGCAATCCAGTCACAACCTGTTCCTGCGCAAGCCCGTCTTCTTCGACCGCCTGCTGGAAGAAATCCAGCGCCTGCTGCCTTCCTCTCCCTGATCCCCCTCGGACTGCCCGCCCTACGGCCGAGCTTGGCCGGGCGCGGGTCGGCGTCTCTTTTGCGTTCCTTCACTTCGTCGTTTTCACCCCTGCCCGCCGTCCGTGCAGGGGGCGCCTTGTCGCACTGTCCGCATGGCCAGACGGCAATGTTGTCGAGAGTTTCAGGAATTTCCTGATATCCCGATTCTTCGCCAACCATCACCATCAGTCACAACAAGTCACCGTGACATCGTGTGCGGGATGAATGACAGGAGGGATGTTGTGGCAAACAGCGACAAGCAAACGACCGTACTGGTCGTCGAAGACCATGCGGACTCGCGCGAAATGCTGTGCGAGCTGCTGCGCCAAGGGGGATTGAAGGTCATGGCGGCGGCCGACGGGGTGGAAGCCATGGCCGTGATGCAGGCCGATACGCCGGCGCTGGTACTGACCGATCTGCGCATGCCGCGCATGGATGGCATGGAGCTGGCGCGCTATATCAAGTCGCATGAGCGCTACGGCCATATCCCGGTGGTGTTGATCAGTGCGCACCTGCCTGCAGCCAGTGCCCGCATTCCCACCATTGCTGCCTTTCTTCTCAAGCCTTGCTCGGTCGACCACCTCCTTGGAACCGTCACCGGGCTGCTGCGCCAAAGCGCGCAAAGCCAGGCGCAGCGGAGTTTTCAGGGCTGAGGGATCTGCGAGTTTTTATGATTTTATGCGCAGATATTTTCTGTATAACGTTGTGATTATGGAAAGCATCTCCCTGCCTGCAGGTAGGCCCGGATGCACGTACGGAACAGTACGCGGGGGATGCTCCGGAAGTCATAAAAACAGTTTTCATCCGGAACGCTAGAGTATGAAAGTATTAATTGTTGAAAGCGATCTTGAGTGGCGCAATTCGCTGAGCGCGCACGTGGGGGAGTTGGGATATGAAATCTCGGTCTGTTCCGCATTGGCACAGGCGCGGGATATCCTCAGGAGCCGCCAGCCCGACATCCTGTTATCCGACGTCGGTCTGCCTGACGGTAGCCTGATGCCCGAACTGGCTTCGCTGCGCCAGCATTTCCCGTCCATGGGCATCATCGTGTTGACCGCTGCCAGTCGCAGCGAAGAACGGGTGCGCTGCATGAGCGACGGTGCCGACTACACCCTGGCCAAGCCGGTCAAGCTGGACGAAGTCTCGGCCACCCTGACGGCCCTGGCGCGTCGCATGAAGACTGCGCCGCACCAGAGTTCGCCGCAGTCGGAGACCTGGGCCTTCCATCGCCGCTCGGGGCGCCTCTCCAGCAATGGGGCGGTGGCTCTGCAATTCACCGACAAGGAGAGCACCGCCCTGGCGGCACTGCTGCAGAGTCCGAATTATCCGGTGTCGCATGGCCAGCTGTTCGACCTGCTGCGCTCCGGCGGGGAAGAGTACGATGCCCACCGCATCGACGCACTGATCTATCGCGTGCGGCAGAAATTGCGCTCGCTGCCGGAGTCGCCCATGCAGATTCGCAACATCTACGGCGAAGGCTTCCTGATGCTGCGTCGCAGTTCGTCGGTCGATATCGTGCTGGAATCCTGACCTGCCTATCGGTGGCCGGCTCGCAACAGTGGCGGTACCACCTGCTTTTGCGGGCGAACTGCCTGCCAGTACGTTCATATTAGAAGCTCGCATTGCGAATATATTGCAATGCGGGCTTTTTGCCTTCTGCAGCACTCCCAACGTGCCACCGCTGCTGATGCTGCGCAGCTTTCCAGTCACGGCAAGAAATGCTGCGCCGCGAAAGTTTTGCCGCTTTCGGGTATCATTAAGTCAGTTTCGACGCTAAATCGTATATCTCTACTCTACGTTTTTTGCTGAATCTGTCCTGCGCAGACATGCCGTCTGCGACCACCCGACCGAAAAGATGAAGCAGGCCACCCGGCCCGCTGCGCCATTCCCATGCACTTCGTGCAGCGGCGCAGTCGCGCCGGATGTCTGCTTTGCCGTTAGTGAACCATCATGACCACTTCCGCTGAATTTACCGGGGCCTTGAACGAGTCCCAGCATCGCCCCCTCACTTCCTCCGACTATCGCACCCTGGGCCTGTCGGCCCTGGGCGGCACGCTGGAGTTCTACGACTTCGTCATCTACGTGTTCTTTGCCGCCGTCGTAGGCAAGCTGTTCTTCCCGGCCGACATGCCGGAATGGCTGCGCATGCTGCAGACCTTCGGCATCTTCGCTGCGGGCTACCTGGCGCGTCCGGTGGGCGGCATCATCATCGCCCACTACGGCGACGTGATCGGCCGCAAGCGCATGTTCACGCTGTCGATCTTCCTGATGGCCGTGCCCACGCTGGTGATCGGTCTGTTGCCGACCTATGCCAGCATCGGCGTGGCCGCGCCCATCCTGCTGCTGTTGATGCGCACCCTGCAGGGTGCGGCCATCGGCGGCGAGATGCCCGGCGCCTGGGTGTTCGTGGCCGAGCACGTCCCGGCCAACCGCTACAGCTTCGGCGTCGGCTCGCTGACCGCCGGCATCACCGGCGGCATCCTGCTGGGTTCGCTGATGGGCATCTTCATCAACAGCGTCTATGCACCGGCCGAGGTGGCGGGTTACGCCTGGCGCATCCCCTTCATCCTGGGCGGCGTGTTCGGCCTGGTGTCGGTCTACCTGCGTCGCTACCTGGAAGAAACGCCGGTGTTCCGCGAGCTGGCCGCGCGCCGCAAGCAATCCACCGAACTGCCGCTCAAGACCGTGCTGCGCGAACACCGCGCCGCCAGCATGCTGACCGCCGGCATGACCTGGTGCCTGTCGGGCGCCGTGGTGGTGGTGATCCTGATGACCCCGTCCTACCTGCAGACCGTGCATCACTTGCCGGCCAAGCTGGTGATGCAGGCCAACTGCGCCGGTACCCTGATGCTGACCATCGGCTGCCTGGCCATCGGCTGGCTGTGCGACCGCATCGGCACCCGGGCCAGCATGATCATCGGCTGGGGCGGACTGGGTTTGTCCACCTGGTGGTTCTACGGCCAGCTGCCGGGTTCGCCCGAATCGTTGATCTGGGGCTATGCGCTGGTGGGCCTGTTCGTGGGCAGCATCTCGCTGACCCCGATCGTCTCGACCCGCGCCTTCCCGCCGGCGGTGCGCTTCACCGGCCTGTCCTTCGCCTACAACATGGCCTATGCCATCTTCGGTGGCCTGACCCCGGTGCTGATCTCGCTGTGGATCAAGGCTGACCCGCAAGGCCCGGCGCTGTACGTGATCGGTCTGTCCATCCTGGGCGTGCTGCTGGCCTTCGTGCCGATGAGCAGCAAGGGCTACCGCGCCTGATCCGCACTTCGACATCCTGACGCCACCAGGCCCGGTGACCGCAAGGCACCGGGCCTGGTCGTTTTTGTGGATGGCTCGCGTACAATGCCGGCACCTCTGGCCGTCCCCGATCCGTCGACCATGCCTCCTTTGCTCCGTTGCGCCGGCTGGTGCCTCTCCACCGGCCTGTTCACCTGGCTCGTGCTGACCGTGCTGCTGGCCTCCTGTTCTCGCCATCCCGCCACCGAGGTCGGGCTGGCCCAGGATGTCTATGTCTGGCAGCGCCAGTGGACGCCCGCGCTGCGCAATGCCCTGTCTGCCTCCAATGCCCATGTGGCGCGCTGGCATGTGCTGGCCGCCGAGCTGGGCGCCTCCGGTGGTTGGATCGACATCCAGCCCGATGCCGCCCTGCTGGCCGGCACCGGCCGGCCGCTGCTGATGACGGTGCGCATCAATGGCCAGTTGGCGCGCTTCGATGGTGCCGCCATCCAGACCCATCTGCTGCAACTGGTCGACGCCTGGCGCCAGCGCGGATTGCAGCCGGCCGCGCTGGAAATCGACTATGACTGCGCCACCGCGCGCCTGCCCGAATACACCGCCTTCCTGCGCAGCCTCAAGACGCGCATCGCCCCGCTGGACCTGACCGTGACCGCCTTGCCCACCTGGCTGGCCAGCCCGCGCCTGGCGGATCTGCTGGCTGTTGCTGACGCATCCACATTGCAGGTGCATGCGGTGCAGGACCCGCGCCTGGGCCTGTTCGATGCCGAGCGCGCCCAGGACTGGATGCAGCAATATGCCCAGCGCACCCGTCGTCCCTGGCACGTGGCCTTGCCGGCCTACGGATCGCGGGTGGTCTGGAACGGGCAGGGCAGGATCGCCGCCGTCGAGAGCGAGTCGGCGCTGTTGGTCGGTGGCGTGGCGCAGGAGCTCATGGCCGAGCCACGCACCATGGCGCGCTTCGTCACGCAGTTGGAAAAAGCGCCACCGGCGGGCCTGGCCGGCATCGTCTGGTTCCGCCTGCCGACCGGAGACGATCGTCGCGCCTGGAGCCTGTCGACCTGGATCGCCGTCCTGCAGCGCAAGCCGCTCAAGGAAGGTCTGGCGGTGCAACTGGTGGCCGCCCATCCGGGCCAGCCTGCACGCGACATCCGCCTGGACAATGCCGGCAATGCCGACGCCCCCTTGCCGCTGCGCATACGGGTGCGCCAGGGATATCCGTCACCGGCCGGACCGGCCGGGAACACCTGCACCGCTGACGGCATCAATGGCTACACGCTGGAAAACGATGCGCAGGGACGTTACCTGCGCCTGAGCCAGGCTGGCCTGCTACGCGCCGGTGCCAGCCGCACCATCGGGTGGTTGCGCTGCGACGATGCGGCCGCCCCGGATATCACACTGGAAATGGGATCCTGATGAAACGAACCAACCCGGCCGTCCGCATTGCCTGCGCACTGAGCGCACTGCTGGTCCTGGGCGCGGCCACGGTAGTGGCCTGTGGCCCGGACTTCCCGCTGCAGCTGCTGGACGACCGCGCCGGCAGCCTGCGCAACACCCCCGCCAATTCCTTCACCTGGGAGACCGCTCATCTGGTGACTGTGACCGACCGGCTGCAGGCCGACGAGGGCAGTGGCTATGAGCAGGCCAGTGGCAGTCCCGATGATCCGCGTTCGCTGCGCATGCTGGAGAAGGGGCAACTGGACGCCACGCAATGGGCCGCGCTGCAGGCCATGCGCGCTGCCTCCGACGGTGAGGCCGCCTATGCCGCCGGTGCTGCGCTGCCGCCTGCGATCCGGCTCTACACCGCCGGCGCAGAGGACTTCCGCCACAATGCGCTGGAACCGGCACGCCAGCGCTTCGAGGCCGTGCTGGCCTTGCCGCCGGCGCAGGCCAGCGAGCGTGCCGTGTGGGCGGCCTACATGCTGGGTCGCCTGCATGCCATGCAAGGCCAGCGGGCACAGGCCATCGCCAATTTCGACAAGGCCCGTACCCTGGCGGTAGCGGGCGCGCCCGATCCGCTGGGGCTGGCGGTGGCCAGTTATGGCGAACAGGCAAGGCTGTTGCTGGTGGGCGCTGCGGGTGCCTGCAACTGGTCCGATTTCAACGAGGGCCGCAACTGTGGCGAGAGCATCCCGCCGGCCGATCTGAAGCAGGCCATCCGGTTGTACGCGGAGCAGGCTGCGCGCGGCTCCTACAGCGCACCCTCCTCGCTGCAGGCGCTGGCCGCATGGAGCCTGGCGCGCCCGGCGATCACCATGGCCCTCATCGATGATGCGGTCGCCCAGAAGCTGCTGGTGGCCTATGCGCTGGCGCGCGTGGGCGATGTCGGCGAAGGCCCGCAGATGGCCGGTAGTGACTACGACCCGGGCGCAGCCGGTAGCGGCTCCTCCGGTTATGCCGATGCCGCCCGCGGCAGCCGCATCCAGCCCAATCCGGTGCTGGTGAACCTGGTCGATGCTCTGCGCCGGCGTGGTCTGGAAAAGATCGCCGGCGCCGATCGCGTGGCTGCACTGGCCTATCGCACCGGTCGGTATGACCTCGCGGCCTCGCTGGCCGGCCGGCAGGAGTCGGCGCTGTCCTGGTGGGTACGCGCCAAGCTGGCGCTGCGCCAGGGTGACAACGACGGCGCAGCGCAGGCCTATGCCCGTGCCGCGCAGGGATTCCCGCGCAACGATGCCAGCGTCGAACCGGGCAATGCCAATCTGCTGGTCGGCGAGCAGGGGGTGCTGACGCTCTCACGCGGCCAGTACGTGGAGGCACTGGCGCAATTCCACCGCGCCGCTCGTCAGACTGCGCAGGCCGGCAGCAATGCTTTCGCCGCCTACACCGACTACTACAACGATCTGGCCTACGTCGCAGAGCGGGTGCTGACCACCGACGAATTGAAGACCTATGTCGATGCCCACGCCCCGGCTTCGCCCATGCCAGCACCGGAAGCGGTCGCCAAGGCAGCGGCGCAGCAGGAACCCGGCCGGCAGTCCCTGCGCTGGGTCGCGGTGGGCTTGTCGGCGGTCACTGTGGAAGACCGCCTGCGCCAACTGTTGGCACGCCGTCTGGTGCGCGAGGGCAGGGTGGAAGCATCACTGGCCTACTTCCCCGATGAACGCGACGAGCGTTTCGTCGACAGCAGCTACGACGACAACGGCAAGGAACTGCCGGTGACCTGGCGGGTACGCGCCAAGGCACGCGACTATGGCCAGGCGCTGGAGCGCGGGCAGCATGCCTGGCGCGCCAACAGTCGCGCCCAGGGCTGGTACGAGGCGGCCGTGATTGCGCGGCGCCAGGGCATGGAGATCATGGGATACGAACAGGGACCGGACTTCGCCGTCTATGGCGGCAGCTACCCCTGGGGCGCCGGACGTGGTGCCGCCCCGTATGGGGACGAGAACAAACCGCTTCCGACCACGCCCCAGGCGCGTGCCCAGGCCGACCTGCCCGGGCCGCTGGTGACCGAGGGCGAGCGCCAGCGCTATGCCGCCAGTGAAGCCAAGCCCTACAAGCGCTTCCACTACCGCGACATCGCCGCAGGCTATGCCATGAAGGCGGCCGACGAACTGCCGCCGCGCTCGCAAGCCTTCGCGGCGGTGCTGTGCCAGGGTGTGAATTTCGTGTATTACGACCAGCCGCGTGCCGAGCAGCTTTATCTTCGCTATGTGCGGCAGGGTGCGGCCGTGCCGTTCTCAGCGGACTTTGGGCAACACTGCGTGGAACCGGACTTTGCCGCAGCGGCGCGCTTCCCGTATCAACAGGCCTGGCGCAGTACACGGCAATGGGTGAGCCAGCATCGTGCGCTCAGCGCGGCGCTGTTGCTGGCCATCGTGGTCGGTGGTGGATGGAGCGTGGCGCAGTGGCGTCGCCGCCGCCGCGCCGGAAGTGCGGAAACAGGAATTAGTTGACCAGTTCGCGCTTGAGTTCGGAAATGAGCGCCGGGTTCAGCGGCCCCGCGCACAGGAAGGCAGGCCATTGTCCCTTCACCAGATCCATCTCCCGCTCATCGCGGCAGAGCAGGATCACCGGTACATCGGCCAGCGTGTCCTGTGCCTTGAGGTAGTGCGCCAGGCGCAGGCCGCTCATGCCTTCCATGGCCAGCTGGGCCAGCACCAGGTCGGGCCGGTCCAGGGCGATGTGCTCGATGGCATCATTGCCGCTGCCGGCGATCTGGATATCGATGTCGTTGATGGCCAGCCATTCGGTCAGCGCGCGGCTGACTTCGGGTCGGGACGTAGCGATCAGGGCGGTCTTGTGCATGAGGGGCTCTCGCGATGGTCGTTGGACAAGCTCATCATGCCCCGATGGCAACACTGTCGCCATCGGGGTTTTCCTGAGGCCATCTCGCCCATCCTCAGGTTCTCTTACCGCGCTCGCCGCAGCGACAGGCTCAGGTATTGACGATCTCGCCCCCGTTGGGATGCAGCACCTGCCCGGTCATGTACGAAGCGCCTTCGGTGGCCAGGAACACGTACGCCGGTGCCACTTCGTCCGGCTGCCCGGGGCGGCCCAGTGGCACGTTCTTGCCGAAGCCGGCGACTTCTTCCGCACTGAAGCTGGAGGGGATCAGCGGGGTCCAGATCGGCCCCGGGGCCACGGCGTTGACGTGGATGCCGGCGGGCGCCAGCTGTTGCGACAGCGAGCGCGTGAAGGCCACGATCGCGCCCTTGGTGGCGGCATAGTCCACCAGATGCTTGCTGCCGCGATAGGCCGTCACCGAAGTGGTATTGATGATGCGCGCGCCTCGGGTGAGGAAGGGCATGGCTTCCTTGACCATGTAGAACATCGAGAAAATGTTGGTGCGGAAGGTATGCTCCAGCTGCTCAGGCGAGATCTGCTCGATGCTGTCGGCCGGATACTGCTGGGCCGCATTGTTGACCAGCACATCCAGACGGCCATAGGCATCCATCACCGAACGCACGGCACGGCGGCAGAACTCGGGCGACCCGACATCGCCGGGCAGCAGCAGGCAGGGCGCGTCCAGTGCCTGGACATCCTGCTGGGTCCGCCGTGCATCTTCTTCCTCATCCAGATAGACGATGGCCAGCTTGGCCCCTTCCCGTGCATAGGCCAGGGCGACGGCGCGACCGATACCACTGTCGCCGCCGGTGATCAGGGCCACCTTTCCCGCCAGCCGTCGTCCGGGTTCGCCGGCCGGTGCGCTTTGCGGGCGGGGTTGCATCTGCTGTTCGTCACCCGGTTGCCGGGGTTGGTGTTGGGCGGGGACGCTTTCAGGTCTGCTTTCAGGTCTGCTATCGCTCATGCTTGCCTCCATATTGATGCTTCATGGTAAGAAGGGCCGCGCCGCCAGTCTGTAGGCCCAAGCCGCGATGTGGACGCGGCTGCGCACCGACGGCGGTGACGGAGAGCCTGAAGATGAGCCTGCGCATATCCATATGCGTACAGCTTCGTTGACCCTGGCCTGTCGCATGGCCACACTGGCGGGCTCATCGGGATATCGGGAAATGATTTATAGTGCGCGTCTGAGCCGGCGCAGACCGGTCACCGCGAAAACAGAGAGGGACACATGGCAACACCCCATCCATCCGGCAAGCAGCTTTGGCGCTTGCGCGAGTTCATCACCGGGTTTGCCGGCCTGCTTGATGGCAAGCCCGGGCAGGCCCTCATCCTGGAGCAGGGCGGCGCCTTGCTGCGCGAACTGGTGGCGCACGATGACTGGTTGCCCGATGCCTATGCCCAGCCGCATCCCGAGCGTTACCAGCAATTCCTGTTGCATGCCGATTCAGCCCAACGCTTCTCTGTCGTCAGCTTCGTCTGGGGGCCGGGGCAGCGTACGCCGATACATGACCACACCGTCTGGGGACTGATCGGCGTGCTGCGCGGCGCCGAGCATGCGCGATCCTTTGGCTGGCAGCGCGAGCAGCTGCAGCCGGTGGGCGAACGCGCGCTGTTGCAAGCCGGACAGGTGGAGGCCGTGGCACCGGATCATCCCGAACTGCACGACGTGCATCAGGTCAGCAATGCCTTTGCCGACCAGGTGTCGATCAGCATCCATGTCTATGGCGCCAATATCGGCGCGGTCAGGCGTTCGGTGTATCACCCGGATGGACGGCGCGTGCCGTTCATCTCCGGCTATTCCAATTCCACCTTGCCCAATATCTGGGACCTCTCCATCGAACAAGCCTCCTCATGACTCAAGACCACGCCGCTGCTTCCATCCCTGTCATCAGCTACGCCGAGGTGCGTGCCGCGCTATTGGCCCGCGAAGAGATCGCCCTGCTCGACGTGCGCGAAGAAGCACCGCATGCGCAAGCGCATCCACTGTTTGCTGCCAATTTCCCGTACTCCCATCTGGAACTGAACGCCTACAGCCGCCTGCCGCGTCGCGACGTGCGCATCGTCACGCTGGATGACGGCGAAGGGCTGGCCGTGCGTGCCGCGCTGCGCCTGCGCACCCTGGGTTATACCTGCGTGGGCGTACTGGCCGGCGGCGTGCGCGGCTGGCGCGAGGCCGGCGGCGAGCTGTTCCAGGACGTGAACGTGCCCAGCAAGGCCTTCGGCGAACTGGTGGAGTCGCAACGCCATACCCCGTCGCTCTCCGCCGAAGAGGTCAAGGCCTTGCTCGACAGCGGGGAGGACGTGGTGGTGGTCGATGCCCGCCGCTTCGATGAATACCAGAACATGAACATCCCCGGCTCCATCAGCGTACCCGGCGCCGAACTGGTGCTGCGCCTGCCGGCCATCGCCCCGGACCCGAAGACGCATGTCATCGTCAATTGTGCCGGCCGCACGCGCAGCATCATCGGGACCCAGTCGCTGGTCAATGCGGGCATTCCCAATCGCGTGCATGCGCTGCGTAACGGCACCATCGGCTGGACGCTGGCTGGCCAGCAGCTGGAGCACGGGCAGGCACGTCGTTTCCCGCAACAGGTCGAGGTCGGCCAGCAGCAACAGTCACGTCGCCAGGCTCGCAGCGTGGCCGACCGGGCCGGGGTGAAGCGCATCGCGTTCGCCGCGCTGGACACCCTGGCGCAGCCCGGTCGCACCGTCTATCGATTCGATGTCCGCACGCCCGAGCAGTACCGGGAGGGGCATCTGCCGGATTTCCTCTCGGCGCCTGGTGGCCAGCTGGTGCAGGAGACCGAGATGAACGCGCCGGTTCGCGGAGCGCGCATCGTGCTGGCCGACGATGATGGCGTACGCGCCGACATGACCGCTTCCTGGCTGGCCCAGATGGGATGGGAAGTGTATGTCGTGGAGGGTGCGACGCCGGCTGACTTCGCCGTCAGCGGTGAGGCGCCGCGCACGCTGCCGGTGGCAGCCGTTACGCCGCAGCAGCGCATTGGTCCGCAGCAGTTGAAGAGCTGGCTGGATGCGGATGACGCAGCCAGCGCGCACGGTGGCACCGTCGTCATCGACGTTGCTCTGAGCGCCCGTTACGTGGCGGGGCATATTCCGGGTGCATGGTTCGTGCTGCGCTCGGAGATCGCCGCCGTGTCACGTCGCTTCCCGGCGGCCACACGCTTCGTGCTTACCTGCGGGAGCGCCTTGCTGGCGCAGTTTGCCGTTGCCGATCTGCAGGCGCTGGTGTCGCAGCCGGTCTTTCTGCTGGAGGGGGGCAACGCCGCGTGGGCGCAGGCCGGCCTGCCTCTGGAGAGTGGCGAGCAGCATCTGCTCTCGCCCCGCATCGATCGCTATCGCCGTCCCTATGAAGGTACCGACAATGCCGCCACTGCCATGCAGGCCTACCTCGACTGGGAGTTCGGGCTGGTGGAGCAGTTGGGCAGGGATGGGACGCACGGGTTTTTCGTGATCTGATCCCGGAGTCCGGCGCGAAATAAATTTGATTGCTGACGCTGGAAATGAAAAACGGCCCACCGAGGTGGGCCGTGTTCCATATCATCTGTCCTGTGGGGGAGGCTGACGCCCGCGTGTCCACAAGCTCACCGAAAAATGGTAGCACACGCGCCAAAGGATAGGTAAGTGGAATATGAACAAAGGCCTGACGCTATCGCAGCTCGACAACATCACCGGCGCGTTGTCGGCAGCACGCCTGGTGACTTTTCAAACAGTTCCAGGATTTTCCCCCGACGCTCACGTTCTGGACAGATACAGCTGGCACGCTTTGATGTCGGCCGCGTTCTTCGCTTCACTACATGTCTGCGAAGTCAGTGTGAGAAATGCCGTGGATAGTGCATTGGCGGCCACTTATGGTGGCGAATGGCCGTGGAATAGGAACTTCGAACGCAGCTTGCCCAACCCTCGCGGTTCTCATTTCCAACCTCAAGCCGAGTTGCTGCGCGCTCGTGACAAGATGCGGGTTGGCGCCACCGGCAAAGTCATCGCCGAACTCAAGTTTGCATTCTGGTGCCACATGTTCACCGCACGTTATCAGGAACGTCTATGGCGCGGACAGATGCACCGATGCTTCCCCAATTTCCCCAATTCCGGATTTCCTTCGGGACCCTCGCAGGCTCGTCAGGTCATTCATGCCGAGCTGGAGACCTTGCGACGGTTTCGCAACCGCATTGCGCATCATGAACCCGTCCTGACTGATCCACTGCCGCAGCTTCAGCAGAGTATCCAGTCGCTGATCCGTTGGAGCAGCCTGGATGTCGCAGACTGGCATGCGACCTGGGAAACCGTGACCTCCTGCCTCCAGCGCAAGCCATAAGGGCCAGTATTCGCCACTTATCCATCTGAGATCGCAATTCAAGTGATACAAAACGTCTCGCTTGATCGATTGGATGTCGCCCATCGGCGACGCGGTCACATTGTTGTCACAGGAATGAAATATGATCCGCGGTCAATCCAGAAATCACTACGCGGGCGTGTACGGTGGAAAGCCATTTCAGTCTGACTCCGGCCATGGGGAGCAAGTTGTTCCAACCGACAGCGGGAGCGCTGGCGGTACAGGTGCCGGTCGTCCAGTTCGATGAGAACAATGCAGCCGTGCTGGACATCTTCGGCCAGCACAAGGAGCTGGTGAGCCTGCCGGTGGTGGAGCAGCAGCGGCCGATCGGGCTCATCAGCCGTCATATCTTCATGTCCCAGATGTCCAAGCCGTATCACCGCGAGCTGTACGAGCGCAAGAGCTGCATCGCGTTCATGGACAAGGACCCCCTCATCGTCGAAGCCGATACGCCCATCGAGACCCTGGGCGCGCTGGCCGTGGCCTCGGGCGACAAGACCCTGGCCGATGGCTTCCTGATCGTCGATCAGGGCCGGCTGGCGGGGCTGGGTGCCGGTCTGGCGCTGATGCGCGAACTGGTGGCCATGCAGGAAGAAAAGAACCGCCAGGTGATGCAGAGCATCGACTACGCCAGCGTGATCCAGCGTGCCATGCTCAGCGCTTCGCGTGCGGCCATGACCGACGCGCTGGACGACGCCTGCCTGGTGTGGGAACCACGCGATGTGGTCGGAGGGGACTTCTACCATTTCGAAAGCCATGCGGATGGCTGGTTTGCCGCCGTGGCCGATTGCACCGGGCATGGCGTGCCGGGTGCCTTCCTGACCCTGATCGCGTCCTCTTCGCTGAAACAGGCGCTGGAACTGCATGGCCCGCACGACCCGGCGCGCCTGATGCGCGAGGTCAACCGCAGCATGAAACGCGTGCTGGGCCAGCATGGCGACTCCGGCAAGGCCTCGGAATCCGATGATGGCATGGATGCCTGCTTCTTCTGGTTCGACCGCGCCAGCCATACCCTCACCAGTGCCCACGCCAAGATGGCGCTGTTCGTGCTGTCCGCCGATGGCACCGATGTGGTCACGGTGGAAGGCAAGCGCGTCGGCCTGGGCTATGTCGATACCCCCGATGACATGCAGTGGGACAACCATAGTCTGCAGCTCGAACCGGGGACGATGGTCTTCGTCTGCACCGACGGCGTGATCGACCAGATCGGTGGACCCAAACACATCGCCTTCGGCAAGCAGCGCCTGCGCCGCACGTTGCTGGAGCATGGCAGCGGCGGCCTGCGCATGCCGGAACTGGCACGGGTGGTGATGGACCTCCACGCGCATTACCAGGGTACGCAGCGCCGCCGCGACGATATCTGTTTCTTCGGCGCTCGCCTGGGCGCCTCCTTCACTCAAGACAGTCAACACGGAACACACGCATGAACGGTATCCAGCAGGAGTGGGCGGAGTTCCATAGCTATGTCGCGCGACGCGACATCGTCTTTTACTACGTCGGCTATTTTTCCCAGACCATCATCGCCGCCATGGCCGAGGCCGTGAAGCTGCGCGCCGAGCATACTGGCGCGCTGGCGCAGACGCGTCGCAAGCTGTTCTCCTCCTTCATCGAGATGGCACAGAACATCGTGCATTACTCGGCTGATCTGCATGAAAAGGAAGGCAAGGTCACCGAGCCGCCGATGCGCCATGGCGCGGTCTTCATCACCCAGACCGATGGCCGCTATTTCCTGCACTGCGCCAATCCGGTCGATGCCGACATGGCCGGCAAGCTACGCACGAAACTGGAACATCTGCGCTCGCTGACCAATGACGAGATCAAGCTGGCCTACAAGGAAATGCTGCGTTCTGAAACACCGCCCGACAGCAAGGGTGCGGGTCTGGGTTTCCTGACGGTGGCGCGCGATGCCAGCGCGCCGCTGGACTTCGAATTCTCCGCGCCCGAGGAAAATGGCGACCAGACCTTCTACCTGAGGGCCACCATCTGAGGCGTGCCTGATCCAGGCCCGCCGGTATCCGGACACACGACATCATGGACAATCTATTCATTGCCGCCAGCGCCAGCTCTCCCGAAGTGGACTTCCGCTTCGACCAGCGCATGCTTTCGCTGAAGGGCGAATCCTATCCCGAGAATGCCGCCCAGTTCTGGGGCGAGATCATCACCACGCTGCGCCGCTTCCTCGCCGACGACCAGGACGGCGGCACCATCACCGTCAACGTGGCCCTGGCCTACTTCAACAGCTCCAGCACCAAGATGTTGTTTTCCCTGTTCGATGCCTTGAACGAGAAGGCCGAGGCCGGCACCGAGGTGGTCCTGAACTGGTACCACGATGAGGAAGACGACACCATCTTCGAGTTCGGCCAGGAATTGCAGGAAGACTTTTCCGCGCTGGTCTTCCACGATCACGCGGTACAGAGCTGATGGACGAGGTCGACCTTTTCGAAGCGGAAGCCCAGGCCCTGAGCCGCGCCAATGCCGTGCAGGCCGATGCTGGCGCCGAGCCGGCCGCCCATCGGGCAGCGCTGGAGGAGCTGGTACAGCACTATGGTCAGCTGATGCGGCAGAGCCGTCGCCTGATCTCGCGCAGTGACCGCACCGAGCGCGAGCTCAATCAGCTCAATGCGCGCCTGAAGCAACTGAGCGATGAGCTCGACTACAAGGCCAGGCACGATAACCTGACCGGCGCGCTCAACCGGGGTGCGGTGTTCGAGCGGGCTCACCAGATCCTGGAAAAATCGGCGATGTCACTGGTGGTGCTGGATATCGATTTCTTCAAGCGCATCAACGATGAATTCGGGCATCCGGCCGGCGATGCCGTGATCCGGGAACTGGTCGGCCGCCTGCGCAGCACGCTGGCGGGGACCGGTGTGGTCGGACGGGTAGGTGGGGAGGAATTCACCATCCTGCTGGCCGGGATGGCGCTGGAGCAGGCGGTGATCTTGGCCGGAAAGATCCGGCAGGCGATTGCGGGGGAACGCTTTCAGTGTTTGCCGGAACGGGCGGTGACGTCCAGTTTCGGTGTGGCCTGGGCTGCCGCCGGCAGCGATTTCGAAGAGGCCTATGCACGCGCCGATCAGGCCCTGTATCAAGCCAAGCGCGGCGGCCGCAACCGGGTGGAATCCGAGGATACCGTCACCGGCTGAGGCTGCCGCCCTGCCAGGCGGCGCCAGGTGAATCAGTAGCGGGTCATCGCCGTCACCAGTTCGGCCAGCGAACCGGCGTGCATCTTGCGCATCACCTGCTGCCGATGGGCCTTCACCGTGCGTTCGGAGGTGCCCAGTTCGGCGGCGATCTGCTTGTTCAGGCGACCCTTGACCAGGCGCTCCAGCACTTCGCGCTCGCGACGGGTGAGCGTCTTCAGGCGCTGGTGGTGTTCCTGCCGCTGCTGCATCTGCGGACCGGATTCATCGAAGGGCATCAGCGCACCGCGGAAGGCGGCTACCAGCTGCTGGTGCAGCATCGGCTGGCTGCGGTTATCCTCCTGCTGCAACGTGCCTCGGGTGTCGCGAATGGCGGTGGGTCGCGGTTCATTTCCTTCTGTCGGACGCTGGGCCTGCGTGGTGATCACGATCAGCGGCATGCCGAGCTGTCGTTCACCCAGCAGCGAACGCAATTGCGGTGCGTCGACATCCTGCATGTGGACTTCCAGCACCGTGCCGCCGGGTGGGGCGGTCGGCTCCTGCAGGAATTCGTCTGCAGAGGGATGGTGTGCCACGTGGAAGCCGGCGGCCTCCAGCATGCGACCCAGCGGGCCACCGAGGGAATCGTCACCACCAACGATATGAGCGAGATTTGTATTTGCCATGTTTTTCTTCCTTGACCGATATGGACGCATCAAACGGGATAAAGGGCTTCACCGACTTCCTCGCCGCGGCACCGTTTGCGCCACTGAACGAGGACATGCGGGAAGAAAAACTGCAGTTTCACCGTGCCGTCGAATTTAGTCGATAGGATGGAAAATTTCTGGCGTAATACTTCGAATTTCTTCGAGAAGAATCTCAATTTTTTTCGACAAGAGGCCACATAGCGTGGCATATAAGAGACTTGCCGGCGTGGCTAATTGACACTTTCAGGCGCTTGTCCCTTGCGCGATTTCCACTTCTGCATACACCTGTGCCCGACCGTGCGCCTTGGCCTGGTAAAGGTTCTGGTCAGCCAGCGCAATCAGCCCCGCCGGCGAGCTACCGGGATCGGGTGCCGTGATCGAGGCCACGCCGATACTGAGCGTGACATGCGGCCCCACCTCGGAACGCGCATGGGGCAACTTCAAACGTGCCACCGCCTGGCAGACATTCTCGGCCAGCCTGATGGCCTGTTCGCTCCCCGCCATCGGCAGGATGCAGGCGAACTCTTCGCCCCCATAGCGCGCCACGCAGTCATAGCTGCGATGGAAGTTGCTGCGGATGGCGTGCGCCACTTCGGCCAGGCAGTGGTCGCCGGCCTGATGGCCGTAGTGATCGTTGTAGCGCTTGAAGTAATCGATGTCGATCATCAGCAGAGAGATCGCCTGGCCGGAGCGTTTGCAGAGTTCCCATTTCTCGGCCAGTTCGCTATCGAACTTGCGACGGTTGAACAAGCCCGTGAGCGAATCGGTCACCGCAATGTTGCGATAGAAATCGGATTGCAGCTTCAGGGTCAGGTGCGTCAGTACACGCGCTTTCAGTACCGTGCCGTGGATCGGCTTGCTGATGAAATCGACGCCACCGACATCGAAGCCACGGGCCTCGTCCTCCTCGCTATTGAGGCCGGTCAGGAAGATCACCGGAATACCCAGCGTAGCGGTGTTCTGCTTGAGCCGTTCGCAGGTTTCGTAGCCATTCAGGCCGGGCATGTTGACGTCCATCAGGATCAGGTCCGGCTGCACCTTCTCGCACTGCTCGATGGCCTGCATGCCGCTGGTGGCCATGAAGATATCGTAGTCACCCTTGAGCAGCGCATTGGCCAGGCGGATATTGATCGGCTGGTCGTCGCAGAGCAGCACCCGCGCCCGACTGCCGCGCAGCGACGAAAGTTCTTCCAGGATGCGTTTCAACTTGCTTCTCCAAAATGTTGATCGAGATGGCTCAGCGCCGACGCAAAGTCGAGTCGTTCGATCAGCTCCCACAATTGCTGGTACCGAACGTGCTGCGTCAGTCCGTGCCGCTTGCTGATGGACTCGGCCAGGTCGAGTGCCTCCAGGTTGCTCGACGATAACAAGTCACGCAGGCGCTGCCTATCAGGAAAATCGGAAGCCTGTGGCGCTGGCGTCACCGGCGGCGCGGCTTCGGTGTCGCTGGCCGGCAGAGCCGGCGCCCCCTGCATGGCCTGCATCAGCAATTGCTGCAGGACCAGTTGGGCGTCGCGCTGGCTGGGGGCGAACTCCTGGCGCCAGCGCTCCAGCAGCGCATCGGTCTCGATGGACGCCGCTTGTGCGCTGTGCGCTTCGACGGTGCCGAAATAGGCCGCCAGACCGCAGGCACCGATGGTGGCGCTCAGGCCCTTGATGGCATGACTGGCAGCACCGATGGCGGGCAGCGCGCCTTCTTCCAGGGCCTCCCGGTATTGCGTCAGGAGACGCTCCAGCTCTGCTCCCGCGGTATCCAGGGTGAATCGGTAGATATCGCTGGCCTGACGGAATCGCCGCATCACCGTCTGGTAACTGTCCACGCCCTGGCGCGAGCAGGGCGCATCGGTGATGGCATCGGTGGCAGTTTCCGTCATCGACACTGTTGCCGTTGACGATCGGTCATGGCCCAGGTGTGACAGCAGAGTGGGGATCAGCGTGGTGACATCGATGGGCTTGGCGATATGCCCGGCCATGCCCGCCTGGATGCAACGCCGCTTGTCCTCCGGCGATGCATTGGCCGTCATGGCCAGGATGGGAATGCCGCGCAGATCGTGCTGGCGCCGGATGCGGCGGGTGGCCTCCATGCCGTCGATGCCAGGCATCTGCAAGTCCATCAGGATCAGGTCGAAATGGCGCGCCGGGTCGCTGACGATGGCCACGCCCGTGCTGCCGTTGTCGGCGCAGGTAACCTGCGCACCAGAAAGCGCCAGCAGGCCGCTGGCGACCTGGCGATTGACGGCATTGTCTTCCACCAGCAGGATCTGCACGCCTTCCAGTTCGCGCGACGTGGCCGGTGCCGTGTCGCCGCTTTGCATCGTCGCGTCCGCACCGCGCAAGCGCGCCTCCGACAGCGGTGTTGCATCTTCCACCGGCAATTGCAGATCGAACCAGAAACGGCTGCCCCGCCCCGGCTCGCTGCTGACCTGCAGCTGGCCGCCCATCAGTTGCACCAGATGGCGGCTGATGGCCAGACCCAGACCCGTACCACCGTAGCGGCGGGTGGTCGAGGCCTCGGCCTGGGTGAAGGCATCGAAGATGTCCTCCAGCCGTTCGGCAGCGATGCCGATGCCGGTGTCCTTGACCTCCACCCTCAGGTTCAGTTGCTGTGCGCTGGATGCAGCGAGCTTCTGCAAGCGCACATCGATGCGGCCCAGGTGCGTAAACTTGAGCGCATTGCCGATCAGGTTGACCAGTACCTGATGCAGGCGGTAGGCATCGCCTACCACGCGCTGCGGCAATGCAGGATCGAGTTCGATATTCAGGCTGACCCCCTCCTGGGGCGGCGAACCGGCCAGCACCGCGACGAGGTCGTGGCGGAAATGATCGAGATCGAAGGCCTGCAGCTCCAGCTGCAATTGCTGCACATCCATCTTGGAAAAATCGAGCAGGTCGTTGAGCAGGTTCAGCAGCGACTTGGCCGAGATCTCCGCCTTCTCCAGGTAGTCACGCTGGCCCGGTAGCGGCTGGGTCCGCTGCAGTAGCTGGATCATCCCCAGTACCCCGTTCATGGGCGTGCGGATCTCGTGGCTCACGCTGGCCAGGAACAGGCTCTTGGCCGAGTTGGCCTGTTCCGCCTTCAGTCGCGCATCGACCAGGTTGTTCTCGAATTCGATGCGTTGCGTGATGTCCAGGTTGATGCCGATCACCCGTACCGCCGACCCCATGCCATCGCGGTCCACATGGGCGCGCGCCTGCACGTAGCGGATGCCGCCATCCTCGCGCACCACGCGAAACACCGGTTCGAATTCCCCGCTGCCGGCCAGGGCCGCCTGCAGCGCATTTTCCACATAGACCACATCGTCCGGATGCACGCGGCGGCGCCAGGCTTCGTAGGTGGTGGTCTGGGTACCGATGCCGTTGCCAATGCCGTAGATCTCGGCGATCCGACGATTGAACTCGAAGGAATCACTCTGCATGTCCCACACCCATACCCCCAGCTTGGCCACTTCCGCAGCCAGCATCAACTGGTCGCGGGCGGCTGCCAGTTCGGCCTCCTGCTTGCGTTGCAGGCGCATGTCCATGGCGATGTAGAGATAACCGAGATGACGCTGGCGGTGATCCAGCATCGCGGTCTGCTGGCGCGCCACCGGTAGCGTTGCGCCATCCTTGCGGCGGTAGGGCAGGTCGGCCACGGCCTGGTCGGTCTCTCCGTTCTGCGGTGAGGCGGGGGGCGCCACACGCTGGCCGGAGAAGGCCTCTTCGTTCAGCTGGCCGATCACTTCTTCGGCACGGTAGCCCAGCATCTGCTCGGCGCCGCGGTTGAACAGGGTGATCATGCCGTCCGGCGCAGTCGCGATGATCGCCACCCCGGTGGCCGAGCCCAGCACGTTGTTGAGCAGGGCATTGGTTTCCTGCACCTGGTCCAGCAGCGACTGGTTCTGTTCCAGCGCTTCCCATAGCTGGTTGCGGTTATGGGTAATCTCGGTGACGTCGTGCGCCACCACATAGAAGCCGATCACCTCGCCCTGATCCGAGATGTCGGGGATATAGGTGGTCAGTACATGCTTCATCCCCAGTGAGGGATCATCGAAGGTACGCTCGAAGGTCTGCTTTTCTCCGGCGAGCACCGCCTCGATATGGGGCAGCGCCTTTTCGAACAGGTCATTGCCCAACAGGTCGGGCATGTACATGCCATTGATCTCGCCCGGCGAGCGATGGAACACCCGTTCGTAGGAGGCATTGGCGAAACGGTTGATCAGATGCTTGTCCCAGTAGCCCACCAGCGACGGCATGACGTTGAGCACCGTCTGCAGCATGGTCTTGGCCTGGTGCAGCGCATGGGTTCGCTGCTGGACGGTCAGCTCCAGTTCTTCGTTGATGCGATGCAGCTGGCGTTCGATGCGCTTCTCGCGGGTGATATCGCGCAGCATGAAGGCCTTGCCGATCGGCCGTCCCGCGCGGTCGCGCAACGGGAACAGCAGCGCAGAGGCATAGCGTATCGGATCGCCCGGCAGGCTGATGACCTGCGCCGTCGTTGCCTGCTCGGACATCGTTGCGACTTCCGGCGCACCACCGCGCTCATCCAGTTCGCGCAGGGTGGCGTGATCGGACAGACTGCTCCCCAGCGCGCGGCTTTCCGGCAGGTGCAGATAATCGCTTGCCCCCTTGTTCCAGGAACTGATCAGGCCCCGGGCATCGGTGGTCACGATGGCATCGGGAGAACTGTCGACCACAGCCGCCAGCAGCGCACGGGCTTCCTGCAGCTTCTGTTCGCGGCTGGAAAAGACCTGGTAGGCCAGGGCGATGACAACGATCAGGGCCAGCAGCGTGCCGCAGGAGAGCAGCATGGCGCGGTCGCTGATGAACTGGTGCGTCTGGCTGTATTCGGGCGAAGCGCGGATTACCAGTCTCCAGGCGCGGCCATAGAGCGGCACCGCCGTGTCCAGGCTGACCACATCATCGAGCTGGTTGTAACCTGCGCTGCGGAACAGTTCCACCGGCGGTTGATCGCTGGCCACATCCTCGATCAGGATTTCCAGTGAATGCATGTTCCAGCGGCGGCTCAGCTCGGACAGGATGTCCTGCACCGACAGCGGGGCATAGGCCCATCCGACGATCTGCTCGCGTCGCTGTTCCATGGTCGCAGGTGTCACCGAACCGGCATAGATCGGCAGCAGGAACAGGTAGGCGTTGGCACCTGACCCTTGCTTCTGCACCAGCTGGATCGGCGTGGTCAGTTCGGCACGGCCGGTCAGCATGGCGTGGTCGGCTGCCGAGCGGCGTTCCTGGGAGGAGGCGATATCCAGGCCCAGCGCCTCGCGATTGGGGCCGATCGGTTCGATCTGTTCGATGACGTAGAGCTCGCCCGTGGTCTTGCTCAACTGGGTAATGGAGGGAAACAGCTGATGGTGCTCGGCGACCTTCTTTTCGTATTCCCTGCGCTGCTCCATCGGTACATACCGGATGAAGCCGAAGCCACCGGCCCAGGGGAATTCCTGGGCCAGGTCGCGGCTGTCCATATAGCGCAGCAGACGCTCGCGATTCAGTTCGCCCGGACCGATGGCGAGGATGGCACCACGCGTGCCGCGCAGGCCGTGTTCATAGCGGCGCAGCAGGGACTCGATGTCGTCCCTGATCCAGCGGCTGTCCATGGCCAGACTGCTGCGTACCTCCTGATGATTCAGATGGGACAGGCCGGCCACCCCGGCCAGCAGCAGGCCCAGGGCAATCAGCAGGAAAATCCAGGTATTGCGGGTGACTCTGGTCATTTTCGACAGGTCTTTCTTGTTGGAATGCATGATCATCAATGAAACAAGCCCACGTACCCCCACGCGAGCCGGCGCAGTGCGCCAGGATGTGCTGATTCCACCAGCAGGCAGTCCGGTGGACAATCAGGAAATTCCCGGTCTGGCCATACAGGCCAGCCGGGATCAATCGGTTTGTGACTCAGGTGCGCGCCTCAATGCAGCAGGATCCTTGCTTTCAGCGGCATCTCCTCGATCTGCTCGAAGCGACGCAGCCGGGTCAGGATGGCTTCGTCCAGCACATGCTCCTTGTTCAGCAGCAACACCCCGGAGCGTGTACGCAGGTCCTCGGCCAGCTTCATGCCGACCCGCAGTTCCTGCGGTGCCAGCAGGCGGGTCTGCTGTTCCAGCATCAGCCGCTGTTCTTCGATCATGGTGACGAAGGCCTCCACCACCAGCGGATCGTAGCGATGGCCGGCATGTGTGCGCAGCATTGCCAGTGCCTTTTCCGGTGTCGTGTTCTGACTGGTGATGCCGCCATTGCACAAGCCCTCGAAGTCGCGTACCACCGCCAGGATGCGCGAACCCAGGGGGATCGCGTCGCCCGACAGGCTTTCCGGTACGCCCCGGCCGTCATGGCGTTCGTGTTGATGACGGATGATCTCGCCGGTCTCGGCCAGGCTGGGGATGGGCGTCAACAGCATCTGTCCTTTCACCGGATGCCACAGGAAGCGCTGCACCTCCTCGCTGCTCATCTTCTCGATCGGCTTGCGTACCAGTTCTTCGGACAGCCCCAGCTTGCCGATGCCATGCAACATGCCGGCCATCATGGTGTCCCGCGCGTGATGCGCCGTCATGCCCATGCGGAGCGCAAGCTGTTCGCACCAGCGCGCCACCCGGGCCGATTGACCGCTGGCCAGGCCAGCGCGCAGTTCGCTGATGTCGGAGAAGACATGCAGCATGGAGAGGAAAGACTTGTGCTCTTCTTCCTGGGCGCTTTCCAGGAACATCACGGTCTGCCGCAATTCCTCGGTGCGTGCCTGCACCTGCCGCTCCAGCTGGCGGTTGAAGTCGGCCAGCTGCAGATTCTGTTCGTGGACCTTGCGTTCCAGCGCCATCTTCTGCTTGCGCAGTTGCTGCTCTTCCAGCGCGTGCGCCACGATCATCAGCAGTTCGCGATCGTCCCAGGGCTTGGCGAGGTAATGGTGGATGCCACCATCGTTGATGGCCGAAATGGTGCTGCCGATCTCGGAATAGCCGGTCAGCAGGATGCGCATGGTGGCCGGCCATTGGCGCTTGACCTGGGCCAGGAATTGAGCGCCGCTCATGCCCGGCATGCGCATGTCGGAGATGACCAGGTCGACGTCGGCGCTGGCCATGACTTCCAGTGCGGCCTCGGCGCTGGTGGCGGTGAGCAGCTGGTAACCCTGCGGACGGAAGCTGCGCTTCAAGGCCGAGAGGATGCTCTGCTCATCATCCACCAACAGGATGCAGGGCGGCGGCAGGGTAAAGGGATCGGCTTGTTGCACGGTCTGGAGTTCCTGGCTGTGGATGGCGCTCATGATGCTTCTCCTCTTTTTGCGGTTGCTCCCGTTGTTTCTGTGATCCCTGCTGCTCCACCCCTGTCCGTGAGGCCGGCGGGGTCGATCGGCATCTCGATCCGGAAGGTGGTACCTCTGCCCGGCGCGCTGCTCACGTGGATGTCACCGCCATGCTTCTTGATGATGCCGTAGGACAGCGACAAGCCCAGGCCGGTCCCGCTGCCGACCGGCTTGGTGGTGAAGAAGGGTTCGAAGATGCGGTTGATGTGTTCCGGTGCGATCCCGTGACCGGTGTCGCTGATGCTGATGGCGACCCGATCGCCGCAGCGCTCGGTACGCAGCGTGACCACGCCCTTGTCGCTGATGGCCTGGGCTGCATTGACCAGCAGGTTCATGAAGACCTGGTTCAGCTCCGAGGCCAGGCACCTGACCATGGGAAGCTCACCGTATTGCTTGACGACCGTCACCTTGTACTTCAATTCGTTGTTGGCGATGTTGAGCGTGCTATCCAGGCCGCGATGCAGGTCGGCCATCTGCCAGTTGCTCTCGCCGGTGCGCGAAAAATCCTTGAGCGATTGCACGATGTTCTTGACCCGCTGCAAGCCTTCATTGGATTCACTGAGCAGTTCGGTGACGTCCTGACTGAGGTATTGCAGGTCGGCCCGGTCTTCGAAGCCCTGCAGCTCGGACTGCGCCACGCTGGCCGGCAGGGCGCCGCCGAGTACGCACTGGTAGAGCTTGATGCCTTCCAGCAAGGTTGCCACGTAGTTGCCCAGGGTATTGAGGTTGGCGGAAACAAAGCCGATCGGGTTGTTGATCTCGTGTGCCACACCGGCGGCCAACTGGCCGATGGAGGCCAGTTTTTCGGACTGCATCAGTTGCGCCTGGGCCATGCCCAGCTGTTCGATCAGCTTGCCTTGTTCCTCGGCCTGGCGTTGCAGGGTGTCTTCCATTTCCTTGCGGCCGCTGATGTCGGTCATCAGGCCGATCACTTCCAGCGGCGTGCCGGCCGGGTCGCGGATCAGGCGCAGGGTGTCGTGCATCCAGAGATAGCGGCCATCGCTGGCGCGGAAGCGGTATTCGTAGATCTTCTGGTCTTCCACGAACAGCATGGCCAGGCTGGAGAAGATGGCCGCCGTATCGTCGGGATGAATGTGGTTGAACCAGAAATTGGAATCGTCCAGCATCTCCTGCGGCTCGTAGCCCAGCACGCGCGAGGCGTTTTCGCTGACGAAGGTGAGCCGGAAGTCGCCCGAGGGAACGCTGCTGTAGATGATGGCCGGCGTATTGCCGATGATGTGGCGGTAACGAGCATTGGCCTTGAGCAGGGCGCGCATGTCGGGGGCTTCAGTGAGCATGCCGTCGTCCACGCGCGGACTGCTGTATTCCCTGGACACCAGGGCATCGCAATGTCCCATGATGGCCTCCCCTCATCGTAGCCTCCGCAGCAGGGGGCGGAGGTCAGCCCCGTATCGCTAGGTGGTGCGATGCATCGCCAGAGCCTTCGCTGTCCCGCGTGACGGCAGGCCCGGTTGCGCCCGCGTCATGCCGGAAGCAGCGCCCGGCGCACTCGCCACGGCAGCATCCAGATTGAACACGCTGATCGCCTGGATCATTTGCTGGGTCGATTCTTCCAGGCTGGCGGCGGCCGCTGCGGCTTCCTCCACCAGTGCGGCATTGCGCTGGGTGACTTCGTCCATCATCACCACCGCTTCATTGACTTGCTGGATACCGGTCTGCTGTTCGCCGGAAGCGGCCGTGATCTCCGCCACTGCCGTGGCGGCCTGCGTCACCGAACGCATGATGCCGTCCATGGTGTCGCGCATCTCGTCGGCCAGCTTCACGCCGGCGCCGACGCGCTGCGACGATTCATCGATGAGGGCCTTGATTTCCTTGGTGGCCTGGGTCGAACGCTGCGCCAGGGTGCGCACCTCGCCGGCCACGACGGCGAAGCCGCGACCCTGTTCACCGGCACGCGCGGCTTCCACGGCGGCGTTGAGTGCCAGGATATTGGTCTGGAAGGCGATGCCATCGATCAGCCCGGTGATCTGCTTGATCTGGTCGGCGCTCTTGTTGATCGCATCCATGGTCTCGTTGATGTGCCTGATCGAGGCTTCGCCGGTGCGGGTGGTGACCAGCGCTTCTTCCACCAGACGGTTGGCCTGGCGCGCGTTTTCGCTGTTCTGGGTGACGGTGGAGGCCAGTTCCTCCATGCTGGCGGCGGTCTCTTCCAGACTGCTGGCCTGCGATTCGGTGCGCGAGGACAGGTCCATGTTGCCACGCGCGATCTCGCTGGTGGCCTGGGCCATGTGTACGCCACTGCGACGCACGTCGCCCACCGATGCCACCAGGTTCACACGCATCTGTTCCATTGCCTGCAGCAGGGCCCCCATTTCATCGCGACGTGCCTGCAGATCGTTGGCCGAGAGATCGCCACCGGCGACCCGGCGCGATTGTGCGACCGCCTGCCGCAGCGGCGTGAAGATGCGCGAGGCCAGTGTCATGCGCAGCAGCGCCAGGCTGGCCAGGGCAACGCCGGAGGCAGCCAGGGTCGGCAGGCTGCTGGCGTGATCCATACATTGCGCATTGAGGAAGGCCAGTGCGCCTACGCCCACGGCGGCCACCCCCAGCCCGAGGTCCAGCCGGGTCTTGAGCGATACCCGCGCCGCGCGTTGCACTGCGCCGCGCAATCCGGTCGGTACCACCTCGCCGCGATACACGGCGATGCGAGCACTTTCTTTCTTCAGTTCCTTGTAGGCCCCCTCGGCGGCATTGACTTCGGCACGACTGGGCTTGGTACGCACCGACATGTAGCCGGTGCAGACGCCGCGCTCCCAGATCGGGGTGACGTTGGCCTTGACCCAGTAGAAGTCGCCGTTCTTGCAGCGGTTCTTGACCAGGCCGGTCCAGGGCAGGCCGGCCTTGAGCGTGCTCCACAAGTCAGCGAAGGCCAGCTCCGGCATGTCCGGATGGCGCACGATGTTTTGCGGCGCGCCGATCAGCTCTTCTTCGGTAAAGCCGCTGACGGCGATGAAGGTCGGATTGACGTAGGTGATGCGTCCCTTGGTATCGGTCTTGGAAACGATCGATGCATGGGCGTCGATGTCGCGTTCCTGTTGGGTTACGGGCAGGTTCAGGCGCATGATCGACTCCAGGGAAGTTGGTTGATGGAATCATTAAAACACAAATTCATTTAAATCGTTTAAAAAACGATTTATTCGAGATATAAATAATGAATTCGTTGCGCACGTCCAACGTAGTTGTTGGAAAGAAAAGACCTGATGAGTTTTGTGGGGGATATTTCTAAGTATATGAAATATAAGGATATTAGTGGCGCTGCCTGGATTGTGATGCCGATTTCCAGCCGTCCGGGAGAAAAGTATCTCCGACGCTTAAATGATTAATTTGATTTATTTATTTGTGCTTGTCAGGCGATGGGAGATGTACCGGGCTCGCCATCCTTCCGCCCTCCCTTACCGGCGCGATCGTTTACCCGCTCCAGGCTGGCAGGGCAAGGCAGGGGGGGCGCATGCTGTCCAATGACCGACCCCGGACGGAACCTGCATTGCAGTGCGGACGAAACAAGCCCGCGCAGGCGTGTTGCTTCAGTGCTCCGCGTCTGCGCCTGACGCATGCTGCCGCAAGGCCAGCGCCAATTCCTGGTCCAGGCTGGCCATGTGCCTTACCAGCATGGCCGGGATCATCGCCATCACGATATCGGCCAGCGGCGCATTGCCATCGTCCAGGTAGGGGCGCAAGCGGTGCATCAGCGCCAGCAGCTCGGCATGGTCGCGCCGGTGGGCGCGGATCTCGCGATAGCCGATGGCTTCCATCATGTTTTCTTCCTGGCGAAAGCCGGCTTCGATCTCGGCGACCAGCGCCGCATAGGCACTGGCAAAGCGGTCCGCGGGCAAGGCTGCGAGGGCGGCAATGCCTTCCAGCACCTGGCGGTGCTCGGCATCCATGTCGGTGAGCAAGGCAGGGATGGCCTGGCGATGCAAGCCGGCGTCGATGGTCGGGGTGGGATCGGCGGTATGGGGCATGACCAGCCTCCAGCAGCAGGGTGCGACCGGTCGCGGGTCGGGGCGGAGGCGTCCGGGTTGCCGGCAACGGCGCGGTGCCGTTTGTTGCTGATCGGTGCTCGCTAACCGGAAGAACGCTCACTTCTGATTCTAGAAGCTTCGTCTCGAATTATTTTGAGATAGCGCAAAGCTGCCGGCATTGCCGGCGACGGAAAGTGCATGGCACAAAGCCGGACGCCACCCGTGAAGGTGGCGTCCGGCTTGCTTCAGTCAGCCACCCCGAAGGGCGGCCGCGCGCTTGTAAAAAACGCCGTCACTGGCTCTGCAGTAGGTGCCGTCAGGGGGGCAGCACCTTGCGCAGCATTGCTGCCAGTTCGGGCGGGGAAAACTTGGCGACATAACCATCGGCGCCCACCGAACGCACATGGTCTTCGTTGGCTGAACCGGTCAGCGAGGAGTGGATCACCACCGGCAATTGCTTGTATCGGTCCGAGGCCTTGATCTTGCGGGTCAGGGTGAAGCCATCCATTTCCGGCATTTCGAGGTCGGTCAGCACCATGGCGACCTTGTCGGTCAGCGGCTTGCCTTCCTGTTCAGCTGCTTGCGACAGTTCCTGAAGTTTCTTCCAGGCCTGGAGGCCATCGGTAGTCATCACGTAGGGCAGGTTCAGGTCCTTCAGGCATTGCTCGATCAGGGCACGTGCCATGCGCGAATCGTCGGCGGCCAGGATCACCGAGCCAGGCTTGAGCCGGAACTCGTTGCTGCCCGGCGACGGGCTCTGCACCTGTTCCTTCACCGGCGAGACCATGTTCAGGATATGTTCCACGTCCAGCACCTGGACCAGCCGGCCACCATCGAGCGCCGAATCAAGGCGGGCGATGCTGGTCACCAGGCTGCCCGGCGAATGCGAATCGGCCGGCAGTACCTGGCTCCAGTCCAGGCGCACGATCTCTTCCACCGACTCCACCGCAAAAGCCTGGGTATGGCGGGCGAATTCGGTGATCAGCAGGATGTTCATGCCATGACCAGCCTTGCAACCGGCCACCGCCGGCAGGTCCACCACCGACATCACCTGGCCGCGGATGTTGACCATCCCCAGCATCGGCGAGCGCATGCCGGCCGCAGCGGTGATGTCCATCATGGGAACGATCTCGCGGATCTTGAAGACGTTGATGCCATACAGCTCACCCGGCTTGTCGGTGGAACCATCAGGGGTTCCCAGACGGAACAGCAGCAGTTCGAACTTGTTGCTGGAGGTCAGGTTGGTGCGTTCGTCGATTTCTTTTTGAAAGGCGTCCATTGTCGTCCTCGGGGATCAGAATTGTTCCCAGTCGCCGTTGTCGGCGGCATGGTCATGGCTGCTTTTGGTAGCGGCCGGGCGGGTCGGTGCAGCCGGCTGGGCGATGCTGCGGGCGCGGGCCTGGGCCACCGCCGGGCGCGCCGGGGTGATGTCGCGCACCACCGGTGCGGCTGCGGTCTGCATCATGGGCGCCGGCACATGGCTGCTGTCGAGGCGGAACACGCCAACGGTCTGGCTCAGTCGTGTCGCCTGTTCCTGCAGGGCCTTGGCGGCGGCAGCAGCCTGTTCCACCAGGGCGGCATTCTGCTGGGTGTTTTCGTCCATCTGCACCACGGCATTGTTGATCTGTTCGATCCCTTGCGACTGCTCGGCGCCGGCAGCGGTGATCTCGGCCACGATGTCGGAGACGCGCTTGACGCTGGCGACCACCTCGTTCATGGTCTGGCCGGCTTCGTGGACCAGCTTGCTGCCAGTGTCCACCTTGGTCACGGAGTCGTCGATGAGACCCTTGATTTCATGGGCAGCGGCAGCGCTGCGCTGGGCCAGCGAACGCACTTCCGAGGCCACCACTGCGAAGCCGCGTCCCTGTTCACCGGCACGGGCAGCTTCCACGGCGGCGTTCAGGGCCAGGATGTTGGTCTGGAAGGCGATGCCGTCGATCACGCCGATGATGTCGACGATCTTGCGCGAGGATTCGTTGATGGCGCCCATGGTATCAACCACCTTGCCGACCACCTGGCCGCCACTCTGGGCGATCTCGGACGCGGATACGGCAAGCTGGTTGGCCTGGCGGGCGTTGTCGGAGTTCTGGCGCACGGTGGAGGTCAGTTCTTCCATGGCCGAGGCGGTTTCTTCGAGCGCGCCGGCCTGTTGTTCGGTGCGGGAGGACAGGTCCATGTTGCCGGTCGCGATCTCGGCCGAGGCAGTAGAGATGGTGTCGGTACCCTGGCGCACTTCACGCACGATGTTCAGGAGGTTGCCGTTCATCTGCTTGAGCGCGTCCAGCAGCTGGCCGGTCTCGTCGCGATGGGCGCTGGGGATGTCGGCGGTCAGGTCACCTTCGGCTACCTGGCGGGCAATGGCGACCGCATTGGTCAGCGGACGGGCCACCAGACGGGCGATCCACCACGAGAGAATCATCGACAAGGTGATGCATGCAACGACCAGGACGATGATGGCCAGACGTGCCTGTTCATAGACCTGGGTGGCAGTGGCATCGGAGACGGCAGCTCCCTTGCTGTTGACTTCGGAGAGTTCGCTGATCTGCTCCTGCAGCTTGCGATAGACCGGGGTGGAGGCGCTGTTGAGCAGGGCGTGTCCAGCCTGCTTCTGGCCCTCCTGGAACAGGGCGGAAATGCGGTCATGCAGTTGTTTGTATTCGGCTACGTTGCGCTGGATTTCCGGATACAGCTCCTTTTCACGGGGCTCGGAAACCAGCTTGCCGTATTCCGTCACTTCCTTCATCAGCATGTCCATCTGCTTGTCGGCGCGCTCACGTGAGGCCTGCTCTTCCTTCTTGTCGTCGGCCAGCAGCTGCTGCATGTCGAAGCTGCGCGAGCGGGCCAGTGCCAGGCTGATCTTGGACAGCGTGCTCATGCTGGGCAGCCAGTTGCGGGCGATGTCGGTGGAACTCTGGTTGACCTGCCCCAGTTGTGCAATGGCGAAGCCGCCCAGCCCTACGATGAACACCAGCACCACCAGGAAGGCAGCGTTGAGCTTGTGGGCGATTTTCAGATCGTAGAACCATTTCATGATGACAACTCCTGATAGGTGCGCTATTCGGATGTGTGAGTGCGCTCAGGGACCATCATAGGGACTACAAACAAATAAATCAAATAAAACAAATTAAGCAGTTGTTTTATTTTCTTAGGGATTTTCCTGATTCGGGGATTTTCCAGCGTGGGGGTTTTGCTGCAGCCATTTTTCGACGGTATTCATCAAGCCCACCTGGGTGAAGGGCTTGCTGAGGTAATCGTCCATGCCGGCGTCCAGGCAGCGCTGGCGATCACCTTCGATGGCGCTGGCCGTGAGGGCGACGATGGGGGTGCGCGGGCGACTCTGGGCCTGTTCGATGGCGCGGATTTCGGCGGTGGCCTGGTAGCCATCCATGACAGGCATCATGCAGTCCATGAGCACCAGGTCGTACTGGCCGTGGCGTATGGCGTCGACCGCCAGCAGACCGTTTTCCACTTCCTGCAGGACACAGCCGCGACGCGCCAGCAGGATGCGCAGCAGCTGGCGGTTGATGTCGGTATCTTCGGCCACCAGGATGCGGGCCCCGTTCATCACCGTCGGGAGGCTGGCAGGGGCGGCGGTGGGCGCCTCCTGCACCGGGCTCTGCGCACTGAGTGACGCGGCCGGCGCTTGCTCCGCTTGCACGGTAGAAGCCGTCAGTACCGGGGATGGCGAGGGTGAGCCGGTGCCGGGCAGCGGCTGCGCGCCTTCGGCGCAGAGGATATCGAAGCTGAAGCGGGTCGACTGGCCCGGTACGCTCTGGCAGGCGATCTTTCCACCCATCAATTCCACCAGATTCTTGCTGATTGCCAGGCCCAGCCCGGTGCCGCCGAAGCGGCGCGAAATCGTGTTGTCGGCCTGGGTGAATGGCTGGAACAGTTGCGCCAGGGCTTCCGGTGTGATGCCGATGCCGCTGTCGGCAACGGCAAAGAACAGCCGCCAGCGGTTGAGCCCCGATTCTTCCTTTCGTGCCGACATGCTCAGGCGCACGTGCCCGGCCGGGGTGAACTTGATGGCGTTGCTCAGCAGGTTGCCCAGCACCTGTTTCAGGCGTGAGGGATCGCCCACCAGGCACAGGCTTTCGTCGCAGTCGATGCGCAGGTCGAACTCCACCGCCCGGTTGTGGATCGAGGGCCGATACAGCTCGACCACATCGCGCGCCAGGCGGGCCGGATGGAAGGCCACCTCTTCCAGGTCCAGCTTGCCGGATTCGATCTTGGAAAAGTCCAGGATGTCGTTGATGATGCGCACCAGGCCGCCGCTGGCGTTGTGGATGCTGTCGGCATAGTGGCGCTGCTTGCTGGACAGGCCCGATTCCATCAGCAGTTCGGACAGGCCCAGGATGCCATTCATGGGTGTGCGGATTTCATGGCTGACCATGGCCAGGAAGCGTGACTTGGCCTCGTTGGCGCTGTCGGCTTCTTCCTTCAACTGCATGGCCAGGGCGGCGTCCTGCTCGCGGCGCTGGGCCTGGCGCAAGGCCACGGCGAAACCACCGATCAGGCCGACCAGGCTGATGGCCGCCACCAGCATGAGCGGGTACATGGATTCCAGCCATTCGCCGAAATAGACCTTGTCGGTGACGCCGATCTCCAGAAACATCGGCGCATTGCGCACCGGGCGATGGATGCCCAGCCAGTGTGCCTGCATGAAATAGTAGGGGGCGCGGCCATCCTGATTGGCGGGGCGCTGCGGATGCAGTTCAGCCAGCGGCGTGATGTCGCGCTCGGCATCGGTGTCGTGGACCAGGGCGGTGCTGATCAGGGCTTTTTCGTCCTGTCGCGAGAGCAGGATGGAAAACGGCTTGTCCTTGGTGACGGCACTGAAGAAGTCTTCAAAGAAGGCGCAGGGCAGGGCCACCACCACGATGGCCAGCATGCGGCCCTGGCGATCATTGATGCGCCGGCTCAGGTAGAAGGTCGGCACGCCGGCGGCACGTGAATTGACGGTTTCTCCGAGGAAATCTTCGGTTGAGGCCGATTTGCTGTGGTGCAGATAGTAGTCGCGGTCGCTCAGGTCCAGCGGTGGCGCCGGATGGACACGCGAGAGGGCGATGATGCGACCGTCGGCGTTGCTGATGCCGACGCCGGAAATGAAGGGCAGTCCGCGGATCTTCTCGCGCAGCGCCTGCGAAAAATCGGCACTGCCGACGTGCTGGCGGAGTTGCAGCTCGTCATCGATGTTGGCCGCTTCGATGTCGTACTGGATGCTGTCGATCACCAGACGCGCCGAGGACATGGTCTGGGCCGTGCTTTCTGCCAGCACGGTGGAGAGGGTGGACAGATCGTTGCGCCAGTCGTTGAGACTGGCCCGATACAGCAATGCGCCTGAGACGATGAGAGTGGTCATCAGCAGGCCCAGCAGCAGTACGCCCAGCGTGACCGCGGAGCGGCGGATGCGGGGCCGCAGCGGCGCGGTGCGGGGGGCAGGCAGGGGCTGGCTCATGTCGTGCAGGCAGGTACGGCGTGGGTGGGGTTGGATGCAGGCCCGATTCAGGCAGACATGGGCGCGTGGGCGTAGCGCCGGATCTCATCCAGTACCAGCCCGAAGCTGACCTGCAGCTGCACCAGTTCTTCGGGGCGTGGCGTCTGGCCCTGGCGGCCGGCCTGTTCTGTCTGCAGCAGCAGGGCGGTCAGTACACGGGCGTTGAACAGGGCGCACATGCCCTTGAGGGTGTGGCTCTCGTGGCGGGCGGCGTCGGCATTGCCGGCCAGGGTCGCCTGTTCCAGTCGCGAAAAGATGTCAGGCGCGCTGTCCACGAAGGTGCGTGCCAGCGCCGCGACGGTGCGCGCATCGCCGCCTACGGCCTCCAGCAGATCGCTGGGATCGATATGAAGATAGTCGCTCGCTGACTGGCCCGGATGCACGGTTCCCCCCTGTGTTTTCATTTCTTTGCCGCCGTTTTACTTCGGCTCTTCTATTGGCAATGTGAAGCTGAAAGTCGATCCCTGATGTTGTTTGGACTGTAACACGAGTTTACCCCCCATGAGCGTCACCAGACGCTGGGCAATGGTCAGTCCGAGACCGGCGCCATCCCTGGAACGGCGCACGCTGTCGTCGGCCTGGGTGAACTTCTCGAAGATGGTCTCCAGTTGCGCGGGTGGAATGCCGATGCCGGTGTCCTTGATATGGATGTCGAGCTGGTCGGCAGCACTGCGCTCGACCTCGACCATGATGCGGCCTGTGTCGGTATAGCGCACGGCGTTGCCGATCAGGTTTTCCAGCACGCGCAGCACCTTGCGCTGGTCGCATACCAGCAGCTGCGGGACGTCGTCTGCGATGCGGCATTCCAGCAGCACACCCTTGTCGCGGGCAGCCGCATAGTGGCGGGCGATGGCCTGCCCGACCAGTTCGCGCAGGTTTTCCGGTGCCATGTGAACGGTCACGCGGCGGTCTTCCAGTTCGGTCACCTCCAGGATGGCATTGACCAGGTCCAGCAGGCGATTACCACTGTCGTGGATGGCCGTGGCGTACTGCGCCAGGGGCGACTCCCCCAGCTCCTCGCGCAAGGCGTCGGAATAGCCGAGCACGCCGTTGAGCGGGGTGCGGAACTCATGCGACATGTTGGACAGGAAGCGCGACTTGGCCTGGTTGGCCTGCATGGCGTCCTGGCGGCTGCGTTGCAGCGAGCCGGCCATCCAGATCAGTACCGCATTGAATACCAGCACCGCCAGCGTGATCAGGGTCGCCAGCGTGAGGGTACGGTTGCGTTCGCGGTAGTAGGGGGCCAGGCGTTCTTCGATGTCGATGCCCACCGAGGCGTAGAGCGGGTAGTCGCGCAACTTCTGGAAGGCGTAGATGCGCTCGCGGCCGTCGACCCGGCTGGCGGCTTCCACCACGCCGCTGCCCTGGGCCAGCATGGCAGCGTAGACCTTGCCGCCGCGCACCTGCTCGCCCATGGCGTCCATGTCGCCGGTGCGGCGCACCCGTGCCACGCCATCGGCACCGACCAGGGTGATCACGCCGTGATGGCCGACATCGATCTGGTGGTACAGGCTGGTAAAGTATTGCGGGTCCATCGAGACCACCACGACGCCGCCGAAGCCGCCGTCGGGGCGGTTGATGCGTCGCGTGAGCTGCAGCGACCATTTCTTGGAGACGCGGCCCAGTACCGGGGTACTGATGAAAAGCTTGTCTTCACCGCCATGCATGTGAACCTGGATGTGTTCGCGGTCGGACAGGTTCAGGGGTGTGAAGGGCTTGCTGGAGAGCACCACGTCACCGTTGCGGTCGACGATGGTGAAGAGGTTGTAGACGTTGCGTGCCACCAGGCCATTGTCGATCTCGTTGGCCAGGTCCAGTGCCGGGCCGCGTTCACCATAGCGGTAACGCAGGTAGACGGCAGCCTGGTCGGCTGCTTCGATGGTGCGGTAGGCATGTTCCAGGAACAGCCGCGAGAGCGACTGGGCATCGCGACGGGCGTCCTGCAGGTGGTTTTCGCGGCTGCTCTGCAGCTCCTTGAGCGCTCCAAGCCACAGACCGCAGATCAGCAGCAGGGAAAACAGCCCCAGCGCCAGGCGCAGATCGATGCGCGCAAACCGGAGGGGCAAGAGAGAGGTTTTCCGGTCATCCATGGCGCTGCTGGCCTTTCCAGTGGTAGTCCCTAGCGGGACTCGCGCTCCCTGCGTGCACAACAGGCCCGCATGTAGCCGCGTAATTCATCAAAATTGACCGGTTTGGGGAAGAACACCACCCCTGCCGGAATACCGCCACGCTGCGCCATCTCGTCCTGATCCAGGCTGCTGACGATGGCGATGCTCACATCGCGCAGTTGTGGATCGTTGAGGATGGTCTTGACCACTTCGTAGCCGTCCATGCCTTCCATCACGATATCGGCCAGCACCACGTCGGGTTTGCTGCGCGCGATCTCCAGCAATGCCTTGTAACCGTTGTCGCAATAGACCAGATCCAGCGGCAGCCCCCAGGAACCGAGCGCGCTTGCATACAGCTCGCGTTGCAGGCGGTTGTCCTCGATCACCAGTACAGCGGTGCGGCCATTGCCAGGGCGCGGTGCCGGCGCGTTGCGACTGTACTCGGCAGCGTCGCCGGAGCTACCCGGCGTGGCCTTGTAGGCATGCACGGCAGCCAGCGGAATGCGACGGTGACCGCCCTTGGTCTTCCAGGCTTCGATGATGCCGGCCTCGACCAGTTGCTGAACGGAGGACACCGAAATGCCCAGGATATGGGCCGCTTCCTGCGTGGTGCAGACCTCGGAGCTGATTGTCTTTGCGGTTTTCATAAATCCATTATCGGTATTTTGCACAAATAAATCAAATTTGTTAGATAAAATTTGAATTCGGTATAATCGGTTTTCGACGAAAAGCAACAGTGATGCCGCGCAGTCGGCTTTGGCGGCCGCATCAAGCAGGGAATTTCGTGAGTTCGTCAGATTTTGTGTATTTTGCCTGCTTTTGGGCAATCCAGCACAAGTTATCGGCCGGCGGGAGTTTCCCCGAACGATACTGGGCCAGCAGGCCCTAGAGACTGTCCAGGCGAGCGCGCAGGGTGGCGGCCTGTTCCTGCAGGCGGGTGATATCGGCCTGGTCCATCTTCTTGAGTTGCTGGTAGGCCATGCCCATGCGCGGGTTGTTGCCGAAGGTGGAACGGTGGCGCAGGAAAAAATCCCAGTACAAGGCATTGAAGGGGCAGGCGTCCTCGCCGGTCTTCTGCTTGGGATCGTAGGCGCAGCCCTGGCAATAGTCGCTCATGCGCCCGATATAGGCGGCGCTGCTGACATAGGGCTTGGTGGCGATGATGCCGCCGTCGGCCCATTGGCTCATGCCCAGGGTGTTGGGCAGTTCCACCCATTCGAAGGCATCGATATAGATGCCCAGGTACCAGTGGTGCAGTTCCTTGGGGTCCAGTCCGGCCAGCAGGGCGAAGTTGCCGATGACCATCAGGCGCTGGATGTGATGCGCATGTGCCGTCTGCAACGACTGGCCGATGGCGTGCTGCAGGCAGCGCATGCGGGTCTGGCCGGTCCAGAACCAGGCCGGCAGCGGCAGCCGGTGTGCCAGGGCATTGCGTTCGTCATAGCCGGGCATCTGCGACCAGTAGATGCCCCGCACGTATTCGCGCCAGCCGATGATCTGGCGGATGAAGCCCTCCACCGCCGCCAGCGGCGCATCGCCATCGCGATAGGCCTGCTCGGCGCGACGGACCACCTCCAGCGGCTGCAACATCTTGACGTTGAGCGCGAACGACAGCAGCGAGTGGAACAGGCGCTGGGCCCGGCTGCTCATCGCGTCTTCATAGTCGCCGAAGCAGGGCAGCACGCGGGTGATGAAATGCTCCAGGTGCTGCAGGGCTTCGTCGCGATCCAGTGGCCAGCGCAACTGGTTGGCCTGCGGCTCGCCGAAGCTGGCCACGCCCTGTTGCTGCAGCATCTGCCATAGCGCGCCGTGGTCGTGCGGTGCGCGCCAGTCTTCCGGTTCGGGCGGAGTACCGGGCCAGCGCTTGCGATTGTCGTGGTCGAAATTCCATTGACCGCCCTCGGGCTGGCCGGCCGCATCGAGCAGCAGTTCGAAGCGGCGGCGCATCTGCCGGTAGAAGTGTTCCATCAGCCATTGCTTGCGCCCGGCGAAGAGGCGCGGCAGTTCATGGCGGGCGGTGAGGAAGTGCTCGGTATCGACCACAGTCGCCGGCAGCGCCTGGCCCTCGGCCCATTGTTGCAAGGTCTGGTCGACCCGCCATTCATCCGGCGCCTGCCATTGCACCTCCTGGGCCTGGTAGTGGGTCACCAGGGCCGACAGGTTGGCCTCCAGCGACTGGCGGTTGCTGGCATCGTCCAGGCTGATGTAGCGCACCCGGTGGCCGTCGGCGCGCAGGCGCGCGGCAAAGGCACGCATGGCGGCGAAGATGGCCAGGATCTTCTGCGCGTGGTGCAGCACGTAGTCGGTTTCCGAACGGACTTCCATGAGCACGTAGACCACCTCGGGATCGACGGTATCGAACCAGGAGTGCAGCGGGTTGAGCTGGTCACCCAGGACCAGGCGCAGAGTGCGGGCCGGATGGAACGAGGACGTGTCTTTCTTCTTCATGCTGATGCGTCAAAAAGGATGCCTGCGCCCATAGCGGCTCAGTGCCACGAAGGCGCAGAGCTTGAGCAGGCAGGGCAGGGCGGCATAGACCAGGGGCAGGCTGGTGCCGGGGCCCTGGCCAGGGTGGTAATCCAGGGCCGACAGGATGGGGAGCGCGATGCCGGCCAGGGCCAGCGCCAGCTTGCCCAGCATGGTGAGGATGCCAAAGGCCGCGCCCACCGAGCCGCGCCCGGTGACGACCCGCGCTAGCAAGACCGGCGGCAGCAGCAGGTCGGCGCCCAGTGCGGCACCGGTGGCCAAACACACGGCAAGGAAGGCGAGGCGATCGCCCGGCCCCAGCCACGCCGCGCCGATGAAGCCCGCGGTCGATAGCAGCATGGCCAGGCGCCAGCAGGCCACCGCGCCGACCTTGCGCGCCAGTGCACTCCACAGCGGCAGGCCCAGCGCGGCCGCGCCGAAATAGGCGGCCAGGAACAGGCCGGCGAGGGCCTTCTCCTGCAATTGATCTTCGATGAAGAACAGCGCCAGCGTGGCCGGAATGGCAGCCGACAGGGCATTGAGCAGATAGGGGGGCAACAGGGCGCGGAAGGCGCGATTGGCCCACAGGCTGGTCAGCGCCTGTCGCCACGGCTGCCCGGCTGCCACGGTGGGCGGCGCAGGCTGGCGCAGCAACAGCACTAGCGCCACGCCCAGCACGGCGGCAAAGAACAGGCAATACATATTGAGACGGGCCGCTACCTGCGCCGGGTCGGCGGCCAGGATGCCCACCGGCACCACGCTGGCCACGATCACCCCGACCAACCCGGCCGCCTCGCGCCAGGCCACGGCGCGCAGACCATCGTCAGGCAGGCGCGAGCCCCATGACAGGTAGGCGATGCTCAGCATGCTGTGCGCGCCATAGGCCAGCACCAGCATGCCGACCAGCCAGGGCATGGCGGCCTGGGGCGTGGCGGGAGGATTCCACAGGCAGACGAAAGCCAGTGCCAGCACCAGCGCGGCCAGGCCCATCCAGCGCTTCTGGCGTTGCGCCGAGTGATCCAGCAGATGACCGAAGAGCGGGTCCTGCAGCATGTCCAGCAGGCGTGCGGCAAACAAGACCCACCCCAGCGGGGCCAGTGCCACGCCGACATGGCTGGCGTAATACGCCGGCAGCTGTACGAACAGCGGCAGCGCCGCCATCGCCAGCGGTGCGCCCAGCATACCGTAGGCCGGGTCGTGCCAGCGCCCGGGCAGGCAGGCGGTGCCTGCACTCAAGGCGTTTCCCCCAGCAGGCGGCGTCGCAGGCTGTCGTCACGGCTGGGCTGGCCGAGCCAGATATTGAAGAAGGCGCGTGCCAGTTCGGGATCGGCGATCTCGGCCAGCAGCTTGTTCCTGTCATAGAGCCGCATGCCACGTCGGGGCAGATAGACGCCCACCAGTTCATCGCCATCGGCGACATCGACGAAGGCGCGGCTGAGCTCGCTCTTCCAGCGCGCCAGCGTGGGGCCGGGGATCGGCGCCGGATTCATGCGCTGGATTTCGTCGATGGAGGTATTGGCCAGCCGGTCGCGGCTGATGCCGACCTTGTAATCCAGTTGCAGCGCGAAAGGCTGGTTGTCGTCCAGCGGGCGCTGCGGCGCCCACAGGGTGGCGTCATAGATGCGCAGGCCCAGCCAGCGCATGGTGCCGCTGCCCACGGTCTGCGCCTGCGGCAGCACTTCGCGCCAGGGTGGGGTGGCTTGCGGAGCGGCCTGCGCGAAGGCGGTCCCGGCCAGGGAGAGTTGCAGGCCCAGAGCGATGCCTGTCATCAGGCGCCGCCGGCAAGACAAAGACAGGGAGGCAAACAGGGTGAACAGGGCGGTAGCGATGGACATGCGAGTCATTCCTCGTGGCGAAGGTCGGGGGCGCCAATGCGCGGCGCTTCACTTTGGTCGCTAGATTACTACCAAAGAAAGATGAACGCTACTGCTCGGTATTTTTTATTTACCAATCGGTATTATGGTGTTCGAGCCAGACCGTTCAGCGCGTCCATTTGCGTTCGTAGTCCATCTCCTCGAAGTGCTGGACCAGGAAATCGATGAACACCCGGACCTTGGCCGGCAGGTGCTTGCGCCCCTGGTAGGCGATATTGATGGTCAGGCGCGGCAGGTCCCAGTCATCCAGCACCGGCACCAGCCGGCCGGCGACGACGTCGTCGTAGATGATGTAATTGGGCTGGATCAGGATGCCCAGCCCCTCCAGCGCGGCGGCCCGGATGATCTGGCCGTCGTTGGATTGCATCAGGGCGCTGATCTCCAGCGTGCGTTCACCGGCCTGGCGGTGGTGAAAGCGCAGGCTGTTGGGCTGGTTGGCATGGCTGTAGACCAGCAGGTCGTGCATGGCCAGGTCCTCCAGCGTGCGCGGTACGCCACGTGCGGCCAGGTAACCCGGAGCGGCGGCCAGGATGCGGCGGGTCGAGGCCAGGCGGCGCACGGCGATGTTGGAATCCGGTTCGAACTCGCGGGTGCGGATGGCCACATCGATGCCACTGTCGAGCAGGTCGACATAGCGATTGGCCGCCACCAGGTCCAGCGTGATGTCCGGATAGAGCCGGTGAAAGCGCGGCAGGATGGGGCTGATGTGCTTCATGCAGAACGACAGCGAGGAGGTCACCCGTAGCATGCCGCTGGGCGCCACGCTATTGGCGTTGACCAGTTCCTCCGCCTCCTTCATCTGCACCAGGGCCGCCTTGCATTGGCGGTAGAAGGCTTCGCCGGTCTGGCTCAGCCCCAGCCGGCGCGTGCTGCGCTCCACCAGGCGTGCGCCCAGGCGTTCTTCCAGCGCCGCCAGGCTGCGGCTGGCCGCAGCGTTGGACATGCCCAGCACCTCTGCCGCACGCGACAGGCTGCCCAGTTCGGCCACCTGCACGAAGAGTTCGAATTGGCTCCAGCGGTCCACCCGGGTCTCCCGTCATGGCCGGGTGGAAAACAGTTTTCCACTTCCGGCATATATCCCTCCAGAAAACCGGCCTATATTAACGCCCAGCGGAAAAATCCGGACGATCCACCCAAAATAAGCGAGGAGACCATGCTCAACCTGAACGAAGACACCATCACCCAGGCCGTGCTGGCCCGCCATGCAGGCATGCCCGACGAGCGCCTGCGGCAGATCATGACCAGCCTGGTGCAACACCTGCACGCCTTCGCCCGCGAGGTCAAGCTGACCGAGGAAGAATGGTTCGAGGGCATCCGGTTTCTCACCGAGACCGGCCAGATGTGTTCCGACAAGCGCCAGGAATTCATCCTCCTCTCCGACACCCTGGGCCTGTCCACGCTGGTGATGGCGCAGCAGAACCACAAGCCCGCCGGTTGCACCGAGGCCACGGTGTTCGGTCCTTTCCATGTCGAGAATTCACCGCGCTACGAACTGGGTGCCGACATCGCCAACGGCGCACGGGGCGAGCCCTGCTTTGTCAGTGGCAGTGTGCGCGGACTGGATGGGCAGCCGCTGGCCCATGCCACGCTGGAAGTCTGGCAGGCCGACGAGGATGGCTTCTACGACGTGCAGTATCCAGACCTGGACCAGCTGCAAGCCCGTGGCACCCTGCAGACCGACGCCCAGGGGCGCTTCCATTTCCGCAGCATCCTGGCCAACTCCTATCCCATCCCGCATGATGGCCCGGTAGGGCGGATGCTGGACAAGCTGGGCCGGCATCCATGGCGCCCGGCCCACCTGCACTTTCGTATCCGGGCCGAGGGATATGAAACATTGATCACCCACGTGTTCCGCCGCGGCGACCACTACCTGGACTCGGATGCCGTGTTCGGCGTGCGTTCCACGCTGATTGCCGACTGGCCGCGCCATGAAGCGGGCATCGCCCCCGATGGCAGCCATTGCGAGCAGCCCTTCTACACGCTGCACTATGATTTCATCCTCAATCCCCAGCGCAACTGAACCGAGACCGCCATGCAAGCCTTTACCTACACCAGCGCTGCCGCCCGTGTGATCTTCGGCGCCGGCAGCCTGCAACATCTGGTCCGCGAAACCGAGCAGCTGGGCGCACGCCGCGCGCTGGTGCTGTGCACCCCGGGCCAGCGTGCCGAGGCCGAACGCGTGGCCGCGCTGATCGGCGAGCGCTGCGCCGGCATCTTCGACCAGGCCGTCATGCATGTGCCCATCGAGACCGCGCGCCACGCCCGCGAAGTCGCCCGCGAACTGGAGGCCGACTGCGCCATCGCCATCGGCGGCGGTTCCACCATGGGCCTGGGCAAGGCCATTGCGCTGGAATCGGATTTGCCCATCCTGGCCATCCCGACCACCTATGCCGGCAGCGAGATGACGCCGATCTACGGCATCACCGAAGCCGGCCTCAAGAAGACCGGGCGCGATGTGCGCGTCTTGCCGCGCACGGTGATCTACGATCCCGAGTTGAGCCTGGGCCTGCCGCTGCCCTTGTCGGTCACCAGCGGCATCAATGCCATGGCGCATGCGGCCGAGGGTTTGTACGCGGCCGATGCCAATCCCATCATGTCGATGCTGGCCGAGGAGGGTATCCGCGCACTGGCCGAAGGGCTGCCGCAGATCGTCCTGCGCGCCGATGACCTGGATGCCCGCAGCCAATGCCTGTACGGCGCCTGGCTGTGCGGGACGGTGCTGGGCAATGTCGGCATGTCGCTGCATCACAAGCTGTGCCACACGCTGGGCGGCAGCTACAACCTGCCGCATGCCGAGACCCACACCGTGATCCTGCCGCATGCACTGGCCTACAATGCGCCGGCCGCGCCGCAAGCTATGCAGCGCATCGCCCGCGCCCTCGGTAGCGGGGACGCGGCACAGGGCGTGCATGCGCTGGCGCGCGCGCTGCAGGCGCCCTTGTCGCTGCGCGAGCTGGGCATGCCCTATGAAGAGCTTGATCGCTGCACCGATATCGCCTTGCAGAATGCCTATGCCAATCCACGTCCGCTGGAGCGGGCCGCCTTGCGCGCCTTGCTGGAAAATGCCTGGCATGGCCATCCACCGGGTGCGGGGAACTGAGATGGCAGTTCGGCACATCGTGATGTGGGACATCCAGGGCGAGCGCGGTAGCGCGCCGCATCTGGCCAATGTCGAACAGGTCAGGCAAGCCTTCGAAGGGCTGGCCGGCCGCATTCCCGGCCTGCGCCATCTGGAGGTCGGCACCGACGTCAGTGGCGTCGATTACGCCTGTGACGTGGTGCTGGTCACGGAATTCGACAGCGCCGAGGCCTTGCGTGCCTATGCCGACCATCCCGCCCACCTGGCCGTGCGCCAGCAACTGGGCAGCCTGCGCATCGCGCGGCATCAGGTGGATTATCCGGTGCGCTGAGAAGCGACCAAAAGCCGGGCTGAAAGGCTGCGCAAAAGTGGCAGACGCGCCACGCCCATCGATCAGCGCAGCAGCAGGTGACCGATGGCGGCGCGTTCTTCCATCAGTTCATCGACGGCCCCCTGCAGGCGTTCACGTGCGAACGCGTCGATCGCCAGGCCGGTGATACGTTCAATGCGACCTTCTTCGCAGCGCACTGGCACGCCAAAGAAAATCCCTTCCGGAATATCGTAGTCGCCATTGGAGGGCAGGCTCATTGATACCCACCGGCCGTGGCTGCCGCAGACCCAGTCACGCATGTGGTCCACCGCCGCACTGGCGGCTGATGCCGCTGATGATTTGCCGCGGGCTTCAATCACCGCACTGCCACGTTGTGCCACGCGGGGAATGAAGACTTCCCGATTCCATTGCTCATCCTGGATACGCAGGGGCACCGGCTCGCCTCCGACCAGCGCGAAGCGATAGTCGGCATACATGGTGGGTGAGTGATTGCCCCACACCATCACCTGCTCCAGGCTATCCACCGGTTCGCCCAGGCGCGTGGCCAGCATGGCGCGAGCCCGATTGTGGTCCAGTCGCATCATCGCGCTGAAGCAGGCGGGGGCGAGGTCGGGGGCGGCACTCATGGCGATGAGGGCATTGGTATTGGCCGGGTTGCCGACCACCAGCACCTTGACCGAGCGGCTGGCAACGGCATTGAGTGCGCGCCCCTGCTGGGCGAAGATGTTGGCGTTGGCTGCCAGCAGGTCGCGCCGTTCCATGCCCTTCTGGCGCGGCTGTGCGCCGACCAGGATGGCGTGATCGACCTGATCGAAGGCGCGCTCTGCGTCATCCGTGCAGACGATACCCCGCAGCAGCGGGAAGGCGCAGTCCTGCAATTCCATTTCCACGCCGCGCAATGCCGGCTGCGCCGCAGGGACATCCAGCAAGCGCAGGCTGACCGGCTGGTCTGGCCCCAGCATGTCGCCGTTGGCGATGCGAAAGACCAGTGAATAACCGATTTGACCGGCGGCGCCGGTGATGGCGATGTGCTTGATTGGCTTCATGATGGACTCATAGTTGATGAATGGGAGGCCCGGTGCAGCAGAAATCGAATCTGAAGCTTCGACCTCCACCGCCCGTCTTGCCTGGACTGTTCTCGCAGACCGTGAATCCACTTTACGCACGTCTGATGAAGCTGTAAAACAACTTAATCTGTTTTGATCAACCTACAAAAAAGGTAGATATTTGCCTCGGTATTGCTGTCTCCCGACCGCTTAGACCATGCCGCCATTGGCGCGGATGGTCTGGCCGTTGATCCAGCCGCCGGCCGGGCTGACCAGGAAGGCCACCACCTCGGCGATATCGTCCGGCTGCGCCAGGCGTTCCAGCGGCGGCAGCTTGGCCAGGTGTTCGATCTGGGCCTCGGTCTTGTCCTTGAGGAAGAGATCGGTGGCGGTCGGTCCCGGCGCCACGGCATTGACGGTGATGCCGCGTCCGCGCAGTTCCTTGGCGAAGATGTTGGTCATGGCCTCCACCGCCGCCTTGGTGCCGGCATAGACCGAATACCCGGGCAACGCCAGGGCCTTCACGCTGCTGGAAAAGTTGACGATGCGGCCGCCGTCGCGCAGCCGTTTGGCGGCGATGCGCATGGTGTTGAAGCTTCCTTTGAGGTTGATGGCGATCAAGCGGTCGAAGAGCTCGTCATCGGTATCGGCCAGCATGGTCAGGCCGGGCTGGATGATGCCGGCGTTATTGACCATGAAGTCGACGCCACCGAAAAGCGTGCAAGCCTGATCAACCATGGCGGCCACCTGTGCCGGGACGGCGACATCGGCCTGGACGGCGGCAGCCCGTCCGCCGGCGGCTTCGATCCCGGCCACGACCGCGTCTGCGTCAGCCTTGCGTCCGGCATAGTTGATGATGACGGCGATGCCATCGGCCGCCAGGCGCCTGGCGATGGCCGCCCCGATGCCGCGTGATGCGCCGGTGACGATGGCGACCTTGTTACTGGAACGGGAACCGGAAGCGGTATTGGCAATACTGGTCATGGTTTTCTCCTGAATGGAAAGTCATTGGGGTGGAACGGCATGGAAGAATCATCTCACTGCCGCCGCTTCTGCTGTAGCCGTATAATCGACATATCGCTTATCCACTTATTGCATAGCCATGTTCGATGATCTGGTCCTGTTGCGCAGCTTCGTTGCCATCGTCGAATGCGGCAGTATCTCCTCCGCTGCACGGGCGCTGCGGATGACCCAGCCGACACTGAGCCGGCAGTTGAGTGCATTGGAACAGCAGTGCGGTGCCGAGCTGCTCAGGCGCGATACCCATCGCATGAGCCTGACCGAGACTGGCCAGCGCTTCCTGCATGATGCCCGTGCCATCATCGAACTGGCCGATGAAGCCCAGCAACGACTGAGGCTGGAACAGGGCGGACTGCAGGGCAACATCCGGGTGTTTTCCACCATCGACTTCGGGCAGACCGTGGTGAGTCGTCTCATCAGCAGTTTCATCCATGCACACCCCGGCGTGACGATGGAACTGGCCTATTCGAACCGTCCGCTGCACATGATCGAGGAGGGCTGTGACGTCGGCATCATCGCTGGGGCGTTGACCGACGACCGGGTGGTGGCGCGCTCCCTGGGACAGATCCGCCGTCATGTGGTGGCGTCGCCCGGGCTGATGGCGGCACACCGCCGCTGCCGTCGTCCGGAAGACCTGCAGGAATGGCCGTGGGTGATCCTCTCGTCCGCTACCTTTGGCGGTACGCGCGAGGTAATGCTGTATCGGGACGGGGAAGAAAGTCGCCTGCAGGTACGCCCGCTGCTGCAATCCGAAGGCGTGACCAGCCTGCGCGAAGCAGCGCGCATGGACCTCGGCGTGGCGGCGTTGCCGACCTGGCTGGTCGAGGAGGATCTGGTCTCCGGCCGGCTGGTGCGACTGCTGCCGAAATGGGAAGCCAGCACGCTGCCGGCGCACGTGGTCTATCCGGCGCGGCGCAACCTGCCCCTGCGGGCCAGGACCTTCGTGGACTTTGCGCTGGAGTATATGTCCACGGTCCTGACCTCGCACAGGCGCTGAAAAGCCGCGCTGAAGGATTGCACGGAAGAGCTGCGTCCGCTCTGCCTCAGGAGTGCAGGGCCTCGCTCCAGAGATCCACCGGACCCAGGCGATCAGCACTTTGCGTGGCCAGCATCCAGCCTGGATATTCAGGCGGCAGGGCACTGACCTCATCAAGGGCCTGCAATTCTTCCTGATCGAGTTGCAGATCGATGGCGCCCAGGTTGTCCTGCAACTGGTCGATGCGACGCGCTCCCATGATGACCGAGGTCACCACCTCCCGTGACAGCAGCCAGGCCAGCGCCACCCGCGCCGGGCTGACCTGGTGACGGCGGGCGATTGGCGCCAGCACATCGATGATGTTCCAGGCGCGCCCCTTCTCGACGATGGGGAAGTCGAAACCGGAACGGCGCGAGTCCGCCGGTTTCTGGTTGTCGCGGCTGAACTTGCCAGACAGCAGGCCGCCGGCCAGTGGGCTCCATACCATCAAGCCCATCTTTTCGGCTTCCAGCAGGGGGGCGATTTCTCGCTCCAGGTCGCGTCCGGCGAGCGAGTAATAGGCTTGTACCGTTTCGAAACGCGCCAGACCCTTTTCCGCCGAAACACCGATGGCGCGGGCGATCTTCCAGGCCTGCCAGTTGGATACGCCCACGTAGCGCACCTTGCCCTGGGTCACCAGATCATCCAGCGCGCGCAGGGTTTCGTCGATGGGGGTGATGGTGTCGTTGGCGTGCACCTGGTAGAGATCGATGTGGTCGGTCTGCAAGCGGCGCAGGCTGGCGTCGACCGCATCCATGATGTGACCCCGCGAGGCTCCCACATCATTGCGACCCGGCCCCATGCGGCTGTAGACCTTGGTGGCCAGTACCACATCGCTACGCGCCAGGCCGAGGTTGCGGAAGGACTGGCCCAGCGTGGCCTCGCTGGCACCGGCCGAATAGACGTCGGCGGTATCGAAGAAATTGACGCCGGCCTCGAAGGCGGTCCTGACCAGCTCATCGGCCTCTTTCTGGCCGACGTTGCCGATGTGCTGGTAGACGCCTTCACCATTGCTGAAGGTCATCGTGCCCAGGCAGAGACGGGAAACGAGCAGGCCGGTGTGGCCCAGGGTGCGGTATTGCATGTTGGATTCTCCTTGGCTGGAATAGATAGGTTCGGACGGTGACCGGTGGCGAAATCGACGACCGTCAGTGCGTCATGCGATCAATGTAGTCCTTGCATTCCAGGAGGAAAATACAAATAATCGGCGGATCATTTTCCATAAATAGAAAACGTCGATGGACTGGAACGACCTCAAGTTCTTTCTCGAAGTGGCCCGCAGCGGCAGTCTCACCAGGGCGGCCAGTGCATTGAAAGCCAGCCAGTCCACCGTAGCGCGGCGCGTGAGCGAGCTGGAGCAGGACCTGGGCGCCACGCTGTTCGAACGGCATCAGACCGGCTACTTCCTCACCGATGAAGGGCAGGAGATACTGCGCCGCGCCGAAGCCGCCGAGCAGGGCGTGCTGGCCGTGGAGCGGGGCGCGGCCAGTCTGAGTGGAACGGTCTCCGGCACGGTGCGCCTGGCAACCTCCGAAAACCTGGCCACGGATCTGGTCATTCCCGCCATGCCGGCGCTGGTCAAGCGCCACCCCGCGCTATGCCTGGAGATCGTCACCCACACCGCCACGGTGACGTTGGGCCGGCGTGAAGCCGACCTGGCCTTGCGGGTGGTGCGGCCGGCCAGCGGCAACCTGAAGCTGCGCCAGCTTGGCCGGATGAGTTATGCCGTCTACGCCAGCCGTGCCTACCTGAAGCAGCACCGCCAGCGCGATGGCGATCCCTTCGCCGGTCGCGATGTCATCACCTGGGACGACGCACACAGCCACCTGCCGGCGGCGCAATGGATGACGAGCCACGCCTCGCAGGCGCGCACCGTGCTGATGGTATCGAACCTGCCGATGCAGATCGCGGCGGCGCGTGCCGGCCTGGGGCTGGCGATCATCCCGGATTTCCTCGCCACAGCCCCGGAGCTGGTGAAGGTGGTGCCATCCGAGGAGCTCTTCGACAATGGCCTCTGGCTGGTGATGCACGCCGACCTGAGCGCATCGGCACGCGTGCGCGCCGTGGCCGATTTCCTGGCCGAGACGGTGGCGCGGCATCCGGTTCTGGGGCGCGCGCGCTGAGTGGAGAATGGGGCGGGGGCAGGATGGCGTCGCCGACGCCTTGCTCTTGTCGGCAGTCAGGTCCGCAGTCTGGCGACAGCGCGACCCTCCTCGGCCTAGAGCCCCTTGCGCAGGATATCGAATGCCTCAAGCAGATATCTGGAGGCAGGCTTGCGTTGACCGGATTGTTCGCGCCAGGTCTGCAAGGCAAGCCGCATGGCACCCACAGACACCATGGCCACCATCCGCAGCCGTGCTCGCTGCTCAGGATGGCGCCATACCTGGCATAGCGCGTCGAAGAGCATGACTTCCTGCTCCGCATAGAAGGCCTGTTTGCGCGCCATCAGGGACTCACTGGAACGCATCAGATTGTCCACCGCCGTCATCTGTTCGGTGGTGTAGCGCCCAATGTGCGCCACCATCACGTCCCGCACCGCATCCAGTGGATCGGCATCCGGCGACACCTTCAGCAGGTCCGCCAGCAAGGCAGCGGTATCGGCGTCCCGCCAGTATAGGATGATGTCGTCCTTCGACTTGAAATACGAAAAGAAGGTGCGGCGGGAAATATCTGCCGCAGCCGCGATGTCGTCCAACGTCGTGGCGGCATATCCACGCGCCATGAACAAGCCTTGCGCCACCTCGGCGATGCGACGCCGCGTCTCCAGACGCTTGCGCTCGCGCAGGCCAGGGGAAGCCCCGGAGTCGACGGAAGATGAAATGTCAGACATGAATAAACTCATTGCTAAATTGCACTGAGTGCATTAAATTATGCACTCAGTGCTTATTTTTAATCCGATTACTGCTTTCCAGTCAGGTTGACGATGATGACACATTGGACGGAGTCTCTCATCCCATTTCAACGCGGACGTACGGCCATCGTCACGGGGACCGGCGGCCTTGGCTATCGTACGGCACAGGCGCTGGCCGCCAGTGGCGCCCGGGTGATCATCGCCGGGCGGAATACGGACAAGGGCGCTGCGGCGGTGCAACGCATCCGCAGCGAAGTGCCTCAGTCCCTGGTCGATTTCGCATTGCTGGACCTGGCCAGTCTGTCTTCCATCAGCCAGTTTTGCCGGCGCCTGCAGGATACGCATGGGTGTGTCGACCTGCTCATCAACAATGCTGCCGTGATGGCGCCGCCGCAGCGCTGCAGCACCGAGGATGGCTTCGAATTGCAGTTCGGTACCAACTACCTCGGGCATTTCGCATTGACCGCCCAATTGCTGCCCTTGCTGCGGGCGGCCCCCCAGCCGCGCGTGGTGACGGTGTCGAGCGTAGCGGCGCGCTCGGGAAAGATCAGTTTCGATGATCTGCAAAGCGAGCATGCCTATCGGCCCATGAGCGCCTATGCGCAATCCAAGCTGGCCTGTCTGCTGTTTAGCATCGAGCTCCAGCGGCGCAGTCAGGCCATGGGCTGGAATATCCGCAGCATCGGCGCACATCCCGGCGTTTCCCGTACCGACCTGATCGCCAATGGCGCTGGCGCGCAAAGCGCTGCGGGATTGCTGCGGCGTTACTTCTGGTTCCTGTTCCAGCCCGTGGAGCAGGGAGCACTGCCCATCCTCTACGCGGCAACGGCCGAAGAGGCCGAGGCAGGTGCTTACTATGGACCGGACAAGCTGGGGGAGACCCGCGGATTTCCAGCCCCTGCCCGCGTCCCCAGGCAAGCGCTTGATCGCGGCGTGGCCGAACGGCTCTGGCAGGTGTCGGAACAGCTGGCTGGCGTGCGATTTACCTAGGGCGGGCATTGTGCTTCCAGGCCGCCGCGCAGTGTGAATTGGGCACCGGCGTCCGTTTGCTCTTCACCGTCGAGCTGGCCGGCGGGTCCGGCACCGACGCTTTTCTCCCGCATTCGGGTGGCGCTTCTATGATGACATGCTGCTGAGTTAGAATCGTTCGCCTAGACGTAACCAATACGTTACTGAAAAACTTACTCAGGGGGGAGAATGCGTCATTTTGATGAGCTGCCGCGTCGCAAATTTTTACAGGCCGGGGCGGCATTGCTGTATGCGTGCAGTGTTCCTTCGGCGCTGGTCGCCGCACCCGCGCTGCATTCCCCCAGAAACCTGCGAGCCCTGCGCAGCAGCATGCACGGCCGTCTGATCTTCCCCGGCGAAATGGGCTATGCGATGGCCGCCGCACCCAACAATGCCCGCTATGCCTACATCCTGCCGCGTGCCGTGGCGATGTGCGCCGATGCGCATGACGTCCAGCTCTGCCTGCGCTGGGCGGCCGACCATCGCGAGCCGTTTGCGATCCGCTCGGGCGGCCACAACTACGCTGGATTCTCCACCACCCGGGGCTTGCTGATCGACGTCAAGGCGATGAACAAGGTGTGGTACGACCTTGACAAGAACCGCGGCTACATCCAGGCCGGTGCCTGCAATCAGGATATGGCCGACGCTTTCAGCGGTACCAATTTCGCAATCCCCTCAGGTCGTTGCCCGACTGTGGGCGCAAGCGGCCTGGTGCTGGGCGGTGGCTGGGGTTTTTCCGCGACCCACGCGGGCCTGACCTGCGACAGCCTAGTGCAGACCGACCTGGTGCTGGCCAGCGGCAAGCAGGTCTCCGCCGATGCCGGCGGTGATTACAGCGACCTGTTCTGGGCGCTGCGCGGCGGGGGTGGCGGCAACTTTGGCGTCAACACCGCATTCAGCTTCGAACTGCATGAGGTCAAGGACGATGTGACCATCTTCAACATCGTGTGGCCCGGCGAGAAGCAGGTCGAATTGCTGCTTGCCCTGCAGGCGATCCAGAACGAGCACGCGCAGCATATCTCCACCCGCACCAAGGCCTATCCCAGCGCGCCAGGTGCGTATCCGAAGCGCGACCAGCTGCTGGTGACCACCTTGGGCCAGTTCTTCGGTCCGCGCGAGAAGGCGCTGGAAGTGCTGGCACCGGCGCTCAGTATGGTCAAACCGATCAAGCAGGACATCCGCCAGATGAGCTACTGGCAAGCGCGCGACTACCTCATCACCGATGATCCGAATGGCATGTACGATCTGCGTTCGAGCTACGTCGCCGACAAGCTGCCTCCGGAAGCGCTGGAAACCATGCTGCGCTGGATGATGAAATGGCCCGGCGGCTCGCTGCTGCCGCAGAACATGGGCATCCTGTTCGCCATCGGCGGCAAGGTCAGGGAGGTGGCGGCGGACGCCACCGCGTATGTGCACCGCAATGCCAACTACATCTTCGAGATGGAGAGTGCCTGGGCGCCGATCGATAATCCAGACACGGTGCGCCGGCAGCAGGCATGGCTGGCCGCCTATTTCGAGGACATGCAGTGCTTCATGCTGCCGCAGTCCTACGTCAATTTCCCCAGCCGGAACCTGCCCCACTGGGCCAAGGCCTATTACGGCGACAATCTGACACGACTGATGCGGGTGAAGAGAAAGTACGATCCCGAGAAGCTGTTCACGTTCGAGCAAAGCATACCGTCAGCTTGAAGCGGGAATCGCCTGGACCTGATCCACCCCGGGTCCGACCGAGGTCCAGGCATGCTATCTGTGAAGCATTCATGCAGGTTCAACCCAGGTTACCGGCGAAGCGTCGTGCGTAGTCTTCACGTTTAAAGGCCTCGATCAGGAAATCGATGAAGAATCGCGTCTTGGCCGGGAGCAGGTGGCGGCTCGCATAGTAGAGAGAGATTGCGCCCGCATCGGCCCACCAGCGCGGCAAAACCCGCACCAGCTCCGCCGACTCCAGTCCTGCCAGGATATCAGGAACGGCCACCATGGCCATACCCAAGCCCAACTGCACCTCGCTCTTGCATCAACCATAACCGGACCAGCCGGGCCGCCGCGTTGCTGGTGCAGCGCTGCGGCCACTTCGGACAGGGAGGCAGCTTGCACTTTGGTCAAGACCCTCGGCAAAGCGCGATTGCTGTCGCCCTGCTTGTTCAGGTTAAATCTGGCAGGCGCACGCCATTGCCTTTGTCTGTCACGACCTCGACAAGTAGATTCCGAATCCAGCGATGGCCAGCGTGTCCGTGGCTGCGCTCGTGCCAAATCAAGCTGACGTCGAACTGCTCCGAGAGCCAAGGGATATCGATCAAGACGAGCCGGTCCGCCTGGCCTCGTAGTTGCCGCCTCGGCACAAGGGCGACAAGATCGCTAGACGAAACGATCTCGGGGACGAAGAGGAAGGACGCTGCCGACATAACGACTTGGCGGCGATGCCCAAGCGCTGCCAGTGCCTCGTCGATCGGCGTTGTGAAGGCGCCGCCCGATGGTGACACGATTACATGTTCCAGTTTCGCGAACTCTCCGGGCGTAAGTCCGGGCCTGAGACTTGGATGATCTCGTCGACCGATGAGGACGTAGGTCTCCGTGTATAGGTGGCAGGTTCGCAGATGCACGTGACTGGGATCAGGCGTGGTGAGAGCCAGGTCGATCTCGCCGCGACTTAGCTGTTGCTCCATCGACGCAGGATCCCAATGGCGAACGGCCAGGCGCACCCCCGGCGCGCGCTGCCTCAACGTCACAGCGAGCGGTATCAGGACCGCAGCCTGCACATAGTCCGTGCAAGCCACCGTGACTGTCAGCTTGCCCCGTGCCGGCGAGAAGTCTTTATGGGAATGGAGGGTGATTCGCAGTTGATCGAGCGCTTCTCGCAGCGGGCCGATTAGGTCGAGCGCCTTGGCCGTAGGCGTCATCCCGCGGTGGGCCGGGACAAGCAAGGGATCGTCGAACACATCCCGAAGGCGGCTCAACTGTGCGCTCACTGCTGGCTGACTAAGGTGAAGTCGCGCGGCCGCCTTTGTCACATTCCGCTCTGCCAGGAGAGCTTCAAGAGTCAGCAACAAATTGAGATCGAGGCGTCCGGTATCCATGTGGTGGATTGTAGAGTAAAAAATAATCGATTTCACATATACCAGGGCCAGAGGCCATCATGCGGTCATTGCAAACCACTTGGAGAACCGCACCATGACCAAGAAAGTCCTCATCGTCTACGCCCACCCTGAGCCGACCTCGCTGACGCGGCAACTGGTCGATGTCTCGATTGAAGCCCTTACCGCCCAAGGGCATGAAGTCATTCAGTCGGACCTCTATGGCATGCGCTGGAAGGCTGTCTTCGATGCAGAGGATTTTCCGAGCAGGGTTAATCCTGATCGGCTCTCGTACATTATGGAATCAGGTCATGCCTATGCAACTGGGCAGCAGACGGCGGATGTCGCCGCAGAGCAGGCGAAGCTGATGGCGGCCGATGCGGTGATCATGCAGTTCCCCCTTTGGTGGTATGGCTTGCCCGCCATCCTGAAAGGCTGGATCGATCGTGTCTACGCCTTCGGCTTTGCCTACGGGTACAAGAATGGCACCAACGAATATCGCTTTGGGGACGGCATCCTGAAGGGCAAGCGGGCGCTGGTTAACGTTTTGGCAGGCGGCCCGGCTGCGGACTATGGTCCGCGCGGCATCAACGGCCCGATCGATCAGCTGCTCTTTCCGCTCACCCACGGCGCGCTTTTCTATCCAGGCATGGACGTGCTCCCCGTCCATCCGGTGTACGGCGCCGCCCATGTCGGCAAAGCGGAAGAGATCGAACTCATCCGGGCGGTGTGGCGTAGTCGCGTCGAACGCCTGTTCGACGACGCGCCGATTCCGTTTCGCTCGCAGAACGGAGGCAGCTTTCCCGATCGCCACACCATGGCCGACCATGTTTCGCCAGGCCAAACCGGCATCGCCGCGCACATTGCCGACCTGACCACCGCATAAGGACATGGAAATGGATATGGATATGGCCCTCATCGGGCTTGGGCAAATGGGCTCGGGCATGGCCGCCAGGCTGGCCTGGAACAATCGCGACAAGGACGTCTTCCCGGACATCCCTGGCGAGGCCGAATGGATCCCGCTGCCGGTGCACTGAAGCCGGCGCACCCAAAGAACACGGATGTCAACGAACTCACTTGGACGACAATAAACAAAAAACCCGCTATCTCCTAGGAGATAAGCGGGTTTTCCGGATGTCCTTGGATTTCAAAGGACTGATGTTTGGTGGAGCCGGCGGGAATCGAACCCGCGTCCAGAAGCACTCTACAGACAGTTCTACATGCGTAGTGCAGTCAATTGGTTTTGATCCTGGCGACGCGGACGCACACGCTTCGACAGGACGAGTTACCTTGGATTTAATGACGTATCAAGTAACCCGATACGCCACGATTCCCTGTAAATGACTCTACCGCTGTTGCCAGCACACCCCAGGGAAGAAGTGCTGTAGAGCTAGAAGTTTCTTAGGTTTCTAGGTGCGATTTACGCTGCGAGAGCGTAAGATTCGTCGTTTGCATTTAAGCAGTTCCGGATGGATTAACGAGGTAACCAGTCCTCGGCATGCCCTGTTCCGCTTTGCAACCCCTGTCGAAACCAAGTCGGCCCCGTGAGTGTTGAAGCTTCGCAAATCCAGCTGGGCGCTTGAACCTGCGTATTACGCTTGCCTCCCGCTAGAGAGGCGCCCGCTTTTCGGCGGGAGGTAAATTATAACCTACTCCTTGTTGTATGGGCGTGGCCGGGCTTTTCAAGGTCCGGCGTTCACTCCGTTCATCCATTCATCCATCCGTTCATTCATCCAGTCACTGGATCGTCAGTTCCACCCGCGCCTTGGGCTCCTTGGCTGGAATACCGGTGCCGTCCAGCCTGGGGGCGATCAGGAAGATGCGCGCCGGGTCGATCACGCTTTGCTCCTGCAGGTAATTGCGCACCTGGTCGGCACGACGCTGGGCCAGATTGCGCAGATCATCCTGGGTGACCTCTGTATGTTCCAGGATCATCTTTTCCATCTCTTCCGGCGGTAAGGACTTGGACAACCCGATCATGTTGCGCGGCTTGTCGAACTTGCTGTCCTTGTAGACGCGCTCCAGATACTTGCCGCGCTCGGCCGGGCTGATGCGCACCGGGCCGGAGGGCTGGCCTTCGCGGGCGATCAGGTCGGCGCGTTTCAGGCCGCGCATCTTGCGTTCCAGGGCTTCCTGGCGCAGGCCCTGGTCATCGACCTGAGGATCGACGCGGCCGGTGATGTCGAGCTTGATGCCGGGGCGTTCGTGCAGGACGTAGCCCAGCGCATCGAGCTTCTTGCGGACCTCGTCGGTGACTTCGGAAGAGCCAGGCGCGAACTCGATATAGCGCAGTTCGCCAATGTGCTCGTCGGCACGGAACATCGATCCGATGAGCGCAAAGGGCGAGGTGACGGCCTTGACGATCAGGTTCACGAAGACCCGCACGATGATGCCGCCGACCGAGAACTCGGGGTCGGAGAGCGAGCCTGAGATCGGCAGGTTGAGATTGATATTGCCGTCACGGTCCTTGAGCAGAGATACCGCCAGCATGACCGGCAGCTTGGTGGCGTCGGGGCTGTCCACGCGTTCGCCGAAGGTCAGCTGTTCGATGCGCAGGTCGTTCTGGGCGACCAGCTTGTCGTTCTCGATCTTGTATTGCACATCCATGGACAGCTTGCCCTTGGTGATCGGATAGCCGGCGTACTTGGCGGAGTACGGCGTCAGGCGCGGCAGTTGCACGCCGTTGGCGCTGGCCTTGAGGTCCAGGTACATGGGCTTGAACAAGGGATTGAGCGAGCCGGAAATCTGCAGCGGGGCATCGTTGTCGATCTTGCCGCTGATGTTGACGGGAGCGGGCTGCGGTTTCTCCGACGAGATCTGGCCGATGGTGCCGGCCAGGCCGGTCATGTTGGCGGTGTAGTTGGGTTTGACGAAGTTGTCGGTGTAGTTGATGTTGCCGCCTTCCAGGACCACCTGACCGATGCGTACGATGGGGGCATCAGCGGAGGCGGCCGGCGTGGTCACCGGGGCGGTGGAGGTGGTCTTGCGGGAGCTGCCGATGTTGCCCGCGTTGCCGGGCTTGGTCTCCTTGCTGTCCTTCTTGCTGTCGTCGGTGATCGAGCCCTGTTCCTGGGCGTCGGCCACGACGATGTCCTGCAGGTTCAGGCGGCCCTTGTCGGAGAGGATGGCGCGGGCGTAGAAGTTGGACAGGGTGATCTTCTCCAGCGCCACTTGCGTGCGTGCCCCCAGTCTGGCCTGGATGCCGCTCACGGCCAGGGTGCGCCAGCGCAGGAAGTCGGTGGAGGTGACCTTGTCCTGCATGCGCAGGTTGGTGACGGCCGCCTCGCCCTTGTAATCCAGCGCGAGCTTTTGGCTCTCCAGCGGCGGCGTGACGGCCAGCTTGCCCTTGGCGCTGACCAGGCCGGTGCTGAGGGTCACGTTGAGGACATTGGTGAAGTAGTGCTGGAAGGGCGCGATGGGCAGGTCCTTGACGTCCAGGTCGAGGTCCAGCTGCTTCAGGCGAGGCGCAGCCTGGCCGCTCAGTTCGGCACTGCCGGCTTTGTCGAAGCGTGCCTGCAGCTTGAAGGGGATGGGCTGGTCCACCGTGTCGCTGAGATTTTTCGCCTGCAATGACAGGGACTGCAGGCTGATCGGCTGGGCGCCCTTGCCGGGCGGCGTCAGGCGCAGGTCGGCCAGGTCCACGCTGGTGTCGTCGAGCTTGATGTTCCCATCGCGCAGTTGCAGGGTGGAGTTACCGGAGAGCTTGCCGGCGATGTCGGTGACGGGGCTGCGCGCCAGGTAGTTGCGGTAGGCGGCTAGGTCGATGCGTTCCAGCTTGAGCTTGCCACTGACCTGCGCCTTGAGCGGCTGGACCTGACCGTCAAAGGCCAGCGTGCCGTGACCGTTTTCCGTCACCGACAGGTTCAGTTGGGCGGGCTTGGCATCGACGGCGGTCGACAGGCCGGTGGCATTGATCTCCAGTTTGGAGAGCTTGATGTCCTGCGCAGGGCTGGCGTTGGCCTGGTCACGCCAGTGGATGTCGCCGCCGTTTACTTTCAGTTGTTGCAGGACGATGGGGGCCGCTGGTGCGGGTGCCGCGGGTGTTGCTGGTGCAGCCGGAGTCGCCGGTGCCGGCGTGCCGGCCTGCGCTGGCGTGGCGCCCGGTTTGGCCGGAGCCTTGCTGTTGCTGGTACCGCTGCCGAGGGCGCGCAACCAGTTGATTTCGCCGCGGGCATTCATGTCGACCCAGACTTGCGGCTGTTCCAGGCTGACCTGGCTGATCTCGCCGCTGGCGGCCAGCAGGTCGAATTGTCCGAGCTGCACGGCCAGTGACTTGGCCTTGAGCATCGGTGCCTTGGCCTTGTCCTGCAAGGAAATGTCGTCGATCCGGATATCACCGGCCAGGGTCACGGTGGGCTTGTCTTCCTTGCGACTGAAGCCCAGGTCCAGCCTGGTGGTGAGCTTGGCGCTCTGCACGGCCAGGGGCAGTTCGGCGGGGACGAAGGGCAGGTAGCTGACCAGGTCCAGCTGGTCGATGTCGATGGCGAATGCCGATTCCTGCGACGAGGTGAAGGGTTTGCTGCGACCCTTCAGGTGCAGCGGCGTGCCGTTGATGGTGGCGGCCAGTTGCGGCTGCACGAAACTGTCGATGTTGCCGGGCAGGTTGGAGATGAAGGGCAGGCCCAGTTGCAGGGCGGCGATGTCGATGGTCTTGCCGCTGACCTTGTCTTCGAAGTGGATTGCGCCATCCTGCAATTGCACGTTGGCCAGCGAGAAGCGGGCCTGGCTTTCGCTCTTGGGCTGTGCGGCCAGACGGTCGAGGATGTCGGAGAAGTTGTAGTGGCCGCTGCCATTGGCGTCCAGGCGAATGACATGCAGTTGCGGAGTGGTCAGCTTGATCTCATCTAGTACCGGTGCCATGCGTAGCAGTGAGGCCGAGGAGGCGTCCACCAGCAATGATTGGGCGCTGAAGAAGGCACTCTTGCCGTCGGCTTCGAAGAGCGTGATATCGGAGGCCCGCAGCGCCAGCCGGAAGGGATTGAAGCTGATCTCGCCGATGGAGAGCTTGCGGCCGATCTGGGCCTGGGTCTGATCGACGGCGATCTTGCGCACCAGCGCCGGCAGGGCGGCCCAGCTGAGGGCGGCCAGCACCAGCAGGACGACCAGGATCCAGGCCAGCCATCTGAGGGGGCGGCGCAGACGCTGCCATGCGGGGTGCTGGGTGATAGAGGCGGTGCCCGGCTTGGTCATTGCGGTTTTCCCTTGTCGGTGCCGGCCCGTCCGCTGCATTGGCTGCAATGGCTGCAATCCTTGCAAGGGAGGCCGGTTCTGATTGTGATGTGTCGGCGGTGAGCCTGTCTGCCGTCATTCTAATGCGAGGCGTCGTCACTGTGACACGTGAGGCTGGCGCAGGCTAGGAGGGGAAAGCGGCGCCAAAGTTTCCGCTGGGCGCCGCTGGGGGATCAGGAGAGGAGGGTGAGGATCTGCAGTGGGGCGTGCAGCAGGGCGTCGGCATCCCATCCGGTGGGCTCGCTGTGGCCGCAGTAGCCCCAGGCCGCAGCGATGGTGGGCATGCTGGCGGCACGGCCGGCCTGGATGTCGCGCAGGTCGTCGCCGACGTACCAGCAATCCTCGGGCGCCAGTTGCAGGCGCCGTGCGGCTTCCAGCAGCGGTGCGGGGTGGGGCTTGGGGTGCGGGGTGGTATCGCCGGAGACGATGCAGGCAGCGTGGCCCAGGCCGATCTGCGGGGCTAGCACGTCGGTGAAGCGCGCAGCCTTGTTGGTGACGATGCCCCAGGCGATCTGGCGCGATTCCAGCTGTGCCAGCAGTTCGGGGATGCCGTCAAACAGGCGGCTGTGCTGGCTCATGTTGGCTTCGTAGCGATCCAGGAAGCGCACGCGTAGCGCTTCATATTCGTCGTGCTCGGGATGGATGCCGAGCGCTGCCCCGATCAGGCCGCGTGCACCGGCTGAGGCGACCGGGCGAAGCTGCTCATAGGGCGCATCGTCCAGGCCGCGCTCCTGGCGCAGGAAATTGGCGGCCGCCGCAAGGTCGGGCGCGGTATCGGCGAGGGTGCCGTCAAGGTCGAACAGGATTGCGCGCGGAGGGCGTAATGGCATGGGGTCTTGTCTGTGATGGCGGTGGAGAGGAGCGGCCGCAGCAGGGCGCTGCGGCGCGATGGCGGATCAGGCCAGCTTGGTACAGGCGACCAGGTAGTTGACGCTGGTGTCTTCGTTGAGGGAGTAGATCTTGGTCAACGGGTTGTAGCCCATGCCCTTGAAGGCGTCGATCTGCAGGTCGGCCTCGCGGGTGTAGCGGGCCAGTTCGGCCGGGGTGATGAACTTGGCGTAATCGTGCGTGCCCTTGGGGAGCAGGCGCAGGACGTATTCGGCGCCGATGATGGCCATCAGGTAGGACTTCATGTTGCGGTTGAGCGTGGAGAAGAACAGCTTGCCGCCCGGCTTGGCCAGGGTGGCGGCGGCGCGCACGATGGCGGCCGGATCGGGTACGTGTTCCAGCATTTCCATGCAGGTCACCACGTCGTACTGGCCGGCTTCGCGTGCGGCCATGTCTTCGGCGGCGATTTTCTCGTAGCGCACCTGTACGCCTGATTCCATGCTGTGCAGGTCGGCCACTTTCAAGGCCTTGTCGGAAAGGTCGATGCCGGTGACGTCGGCGCCCTTGATGGCCATGGATTCGGCCAGGATGCCGCCACCACAGCCGATGTCGATGACTTTCTTGCCGGCCAGCGGAGCGCGGGCATTGATCCACTCCAGGCGCAGCGGGTTAATTTCGTGCAGGGGACGGAATTCGGAACCCGGGTCCCACCAGCGATGGGCCAGTTCACTGAATTTCTGGATCTCTTGGGGATCGGCGTTCATGGTCGCGTTGGTCGCATTGGTCGTGTTCATGGGGCCTAATGATAGCCCAAACGGACAGTCCCGGTTGGCGGCGGCAGATCAAGTGATGCGGCAAAAAGGGGCTGACGCGCAAATGCCGCAGCAATAAAAAAACCCCGCCGAAGCGGGGTTCATTGAGCCTTGTAGCGTCAATCGATTACTTGCGGGTACCCACAACTTCGATTTCCACACGACGGTTCTTGGCGCGGCCAGCAGCGGTCTTGTTGTCAGCGACCGGTTGCGACTTGCCCTTACCTTCGGTGTAGACGCGGTTGGCTTCAACGCCCTTCGAAACCAGGTAGGCCTTGACGGACTCAGCGCGGCGAACCGACAGCTTCTGGTTGTAGGCGACGGAGCCGATCGAGTCGGTGTGGCCGACGGCGATGATGACTTCCAGGTTGATGGCCTTCAGGTTACCAACCAGTTCGTCCAGCTTGGCCTTGCCAGCCGGCTTCAGGGTTGCCTTGTCGAAGTCGAAGAATGCGTCAGCAGCGTAGGTGACCTTTTCCGAGGTCGGAGCAGCGACAGGAGCCGGAGCCGGAGCAGGAGCAGCAGCGGCAACCGGAGCCGGTGCCGGCGGTTCTTCGCACGGACCGTTCACGTAAGCGGTTTGCCAGCACAGACCGTAACCGCTGCGGGTCACGACGTCACGGCCATCTTGCAGGTACAGGCTGCCGGGACGAACCTTGATGTCCTTGGTTTCCTGAGCGGTGGCAGACAGTGCGATGGCTGCGGACGCAGCAGCGAAGACGAGTTTTGCTAATTTGTTCATGTTTCTCCTCTCGGGTGAGATATCCGCAGATAAACTGCGCTACAAGATTACGACATCAAAAAATGAATAATATCATGTGTTCAGGTCGTCACAGGCCCTTGTTCCATGGGGCTAGTAATGAACTTAGCCGCCATTCTGCCACACGGATTGCCCTTGAGCGATGCTTGCCAATTGGTCCAGACAACGTTTTTGGGACTGTGTTGTTTCTTCGCAACGGGATATTTTTGAGCCGTTTTTGTTCCATCTGAGCCTGAAAAACCCCGATTTTTTCTAGAAAATCCTTATTTTTCATACAGTTCGCGCATTTTCGTCTCGGCAAGTAGTTGTCATTTTCTCCGAGGCATTGTCGACGGCGATGTGGATCAATTTTCTGTGCCGGGGCACGGGAATGATCTCGAGAAAGTTTTTGGTGCTTGTTATTTTGGCATCAGGCAGGCCAGCGCAAGGAAAACAATGCCTTCTGGCAATGCTTCCGTTTCTATCTCGCCAACCTGGTGCGTCAACGGCCTGGCTGCCGGATGCCGCCACTAATATATATAGCGAGTGCGACCACAAGGCCAGCCGCTCCCGCAGGCTGGGAGCGGCTGTGCGGCGGGCATCTGAAATTTGCTTCACTTCCCTGGCGGGCGGTGAAGCGCGCCGTTCGAGGCGTTTTGAGGGCGGTTGAAGGGCTTTTGACCCTCCTGGCGTGCTAGAATCCACTGTTCTGATCAGTCCAAGGGCCACGCCCGCCCGGCAGGATTTTCTGGCCGGGAAACATCTTTCGACTCTCCAATGGATCAATTCGCTAAAGAAACCATCCCCATTTCCCTCGAAGAAGAGATGCGCAAGAGTTACCTCGATTACGCCATGAGCGTGATCGTGGGTCGGGCACTGCCGGACGTGCGCGATGGCTTGAAGCCGGTGCACCGCCGCGTGCTGTACGCGATGCACGAGATGAACAACGTCTGGAACCGTCCCTTCGTGAAGTGCGCGCGCGTGGTCGGTGAAGTGATGGGCAAGTATCACCCCCACGGTGACGCTTCCATCTATGACACCCTGGTGCGCATGGCCCAGGACTTCTCGCTGCGCTATACCCTGGTCGACGGCCAGGGCAACTTCGGTTCCATCGACGGCGACGGCGCTGCGGCGATGCGTTACACCGAGTGCCGCCTGGACAAGATCTCCAACGAATTGCTGGCCGACATCGAGAAGGAAACCGTCGATTTCGTGCCCAACTACGACGGCAAGGAAAAGGAACCTTCGGTCCTGCCGACCCGGATCCCCAACCTGCTGGTCAACGGCTCCTCCGGCATCGCCGTGGGCATGGCCACCAACATCCCGCCGCACAACATCACCGAGGTGATCAACGGCGCGCTGCACCTGCTGGCCAACGAGCATTGCACCATCGATGAACTGATCGAACTGGTGCCGGCGCCTGACTTCCCCACCGGCGGCATCATCTACGGCGTATCCGGCGTGCGCGACGGTTATCGCACCGGGCGTGGCCGCGTGGTCATGCGCGCCAAGACCCACTTTGAAGAGTATGGCCGCGAAGGTCGTATCGCCATCATCGTCGATGAGCTGCCCTACCAGGTCAACAAGAAGGCCCTGCTGGAACGTATCGCCGAGCTGGTGCGCGACAAGAAGCTCGAAGGCATTTCCGACCTGCGCGACGAGTCCGACAAGTCCGGCATGCGCGTGGTGATCGAACTGAAGCGTGGCGAAGTGCCTGAGGTCGTATTGAACAACCTCTACAAGCAGACCCAGCTGCAGGACACCTTCGGCATGAACATGGTGGCCCTGGTCGATGGCCAGCCCCGCCTGCTGAACCTGAAGCAGCTGCTGGAATGCTTCCTGTCGCACCGGCGCGAAGTGGTTACCCGTCGCACCGTGTTCGAACTGCGCAAGGCGCGTGAACGCGGTCACGTGCTGGAAGGTCTGGCCGTGGCACTGGCCAACATCGATGACTTCATCGCCATCATCCGCGCCGCACCGACGCCGCCGATCGCCAAGGCCGAACTGATGTCGCGCGCCTGGGATTCGTCCATGGTGCGCGAGATGCTGGCCCGCGCCGGCGAAGCCAACGAAGGCGGCATCGAAGCCTTCCGTCCGGAAAGCCTGCCGGCCCATTACGGCATCCAGTCCGATGGCATGTACAAGCTCTCCGACGATCAGGCCCAGGAAATCCTGCAGATGCGTCTGCAGCGCCTGACCGGCCTGGAGCAGGACAAGATCGTCAACGAATACAAGGAAGTCATGGCGCAGATCGCCGACCTGCTGGACATCCTGTCCAAGCCGGCCCGCGTGACCGCCATCATCACCGACGAACTCAACGCCGCCCGGAACGACTACGGCATCGGTGCCAAGGACGAGCGTCGCTCCACCATCGAGCACAACGCCACCGACCTGGCCACCGAAGACCTGATCACGCCGCAGGACATGGTGGTGACCCTGTCCCACACCGGCTACATGAAGTCGCAGCCGGTCTCCGAGTACCGCGCACAGAAACGTGGCGGTCGCGGCAAGCAGGCCATGGCGACCAAGGATGACGACTGGATCGACCAGCTCTTCATCGCCAACACGCACGACTACATCCTGTGCTTCTCCAACCGTGGCCGCCTGTACTGGCTGAAGGTCTGGGAAGTGCCGCAGGGCTCGCGCAACTCGCGCGGCAAGCCCATCGTCAACATGTTCCCGCTGCAGGATGGCGAGAAGATCACCGTGATCCTGCCGGTGTCGGGTGCCAACCGCAGCTTCCCGGATGACCGCTATGTCTTCATGGCGACCAGCCTGGGCACCGTCAAGAAGACCCCGCTGTCGGACTTCTCCAACCCGCGCAAGGCCGGCATCATCGCCGTGGACCTCGATGAAGGCGACTTCCTGATCGGTGCCGCGCTGACCGATGGCGCTCATGACGTGATGCTGTTCTCGGACGCCGGCAAGGCCGTGCGCTTCGATGAAAACGATGTCCGTCCCATGGGCCGTACCGCCCGCGGCGTGCGCGGCATGAACCTGGAAGAAACACAGCAGGTCATCGCTCTGCTGGTGGCCGAGAATGAGCAGCAGTCGGTGCTCACGGCCACCGAGAACGGCTTCGGCAAGCGTACCCCGATCACCGAGTACACTCGCCATGGTCGTGGCACCAAGGGCATGATCGCGATCCAGACCAGCGAGCGCAATGGCAAGGTGGTCGCGGCCACGCTGGTGGATTCCACCGACGAGATCATGCTGATCACCACCGGTGGCGTGCTGATTCGCACCCGCGTCTCGGAGATCCGCGAGATGGGTCGTGCCACCCAGGGCGTGACCCTGATCGCGGTGGAGGACGGCACCAAGCTGTCCGGCCTGCAACGCGTGGTCGAGTCCGATGTGGAAGACGTGATGGACGGCGAGAACGCCGAGGGTGCCGGCAGCGAAACTCCTGCCGCTGGCGAGTAAAGCAAGTCCCGGGCGGCTGGCGACATGCCGGCCGCCTTTTTTGATGGCGAACGCAGAAATGGTTTATAACTTTTCCGCCGGACCGGCGGTATTGCCCAAGGAAGTGCTGCAACAGGCAGCCGACGAGATGCTGGACTGGCATGGCAGCGGCATGTCGGTCATGGAGATGAGCCATCGCGGCAAGGAGTACATGTCCATCATCGAAGCCGCGCTGGCTGACGTGCGCGCGCTGATGAACATCCCCGCCAACTACAAGGTGCTGTTCCTGCAGGGCGGGGCGATTGCCGAAAACGCCATCATCCCCATGAACCTGGCGGCCCTGCGTTCACCGGCCGGCAAGCACGAAGTGGGTGTGGCCGACTACATCAATACCGGTTCCTGGTCGACCAAGTCGATCAAGGAGGCAGGGCGCTACTGTACCGTCAACGTGGCGGCTTCCTCGGCCGACCGCAAGTTCGCCAGCATTCCGGCGCGCGGTGACTGGAAGCTCTCGCGCAATGCCGCCTACGTGCACATCTGCAGCAACGAGACCATCGACGGCGTCGAATACCAATACACCCCCGAGGTTGCAGCCGATACCGACGGTGCGCCGCTGGTGGCCGACATGTCTTCGCACATCCTCTCGCGCGAGGTCGATGTCTCGAAGTACGGCGTCATCTATGGTGGTGCCCAGAAGAACATCGGCCCGGCCGGCGTGACCATCGTCATCGTGCGCGAAGACCTGCTGGGTCACGCGCTGCCGTTCTGCCCCTCGGCCTTCGACTGGAAGATCGTGGCCGACAACGACTCCATGTACAACACCCCGCCGACCTACGCGATCTACATCGCCGGCCTGGTGTTCCAGTGGATCAAGCGCCAGGGTGGCGTGGCTGCGCTGGAAGCGCGCAACATCGCCAAGGCCGGGCTGCTCTACGGCTACCTGGACAGTACCGATTTCTACAGCAACCGGATCGCAGCGGATTGCCGTTCCCGCATGAACGTGCCGTTCTTCCTGCGCGACGAGTCGCTCAATGACACTTTCCTGGCCGGCGCCAAAGAGCGCGGCCTGCTGCAGCTGAAAGGCCACAAGTCGGTCGGCGGCATGCGTGCATCGATCTACAACGCGATGCCGATCGAGGGCGTACAGGCCCTGGTCGATTATCTGAAAGACTTCGAAAAGCAGCACGGTTGAACTGCACCTGACCGGGCAGCCTGCCCGTGCGGTGCCGGCCTTCGGTCGTGCGCCATGCCAACGCCATGCCAAGAACGCCGCAGCCCGGTCTTCGCGCCGGGATGCGGCTGCAGACACTGAAAGAGCAAGATGAGTGACGACAAGTTGCTGCCCCTGCGCCAGAAGATCGATGCCATCGATGCGCAAATCCTCGACCTGCTGAACCAGCGCGCCCGCGTCGCGCAGGAAGTGGGTCACGTCAAGGCCGAGACCAATGCCCCCGTGTTTCGCCCCGAGCGCGAAGCCCAAGTGCTGCGCCGCGCCGCCGACCGCAATCCCGGCCCCTTGCTGGGGACCGATATCCAGACCATCTTCCGCGAAGTGATGTCGGCCTGCCGCGCGCTGGAAAAGCGCGTGGTCGTGGCCTATCTCGGCCCCGAGGGCACCTTCAGCGAACAGGCGGTGTACCAGCAGTTCGGCCACGCCATCGAAGGCCTGCCCTGCGTGTCCATCGATGAAGTGTTCCGCGACGCCGAAGCCGGCACCGCCGATTTCGGCGTGGTGCCCATCGAGAATTCCTCCGAAGGCGTCATCAACCGCACTCTCGATCTGTTGCTGCAGACCACCCTGACCATCAGCGGCGAAGTCTCCATCCCGGTGCATCACAGCCTCATGACCGCCGACGGCAAGATGGATGGCATCACCCGCATCTGTGCACACTCGCAGGCCCTGGCCCAGTGCAATGCGTGGCTGAATATGAACTATCCTTCCATCGAACGCCAGGCGGTGGCCTCCAACGCCGAGGCGGCGCGCATGGCAGGTGAAGACAAGAGCGTGGCGGCCATCGCCGGCGAGATCGCCGGGCAGAAGTACAACCTGCAGACCGTCAACGCACACATCCAGGACGACCCGCACAACCGCACCCGCTTCGCCATCATCGGCCGTCTGCGTACGGCGCCCTCCGGCCGTGACCAGACTTCCATCGTGCTGTCGGTGCCCAACAAGGCGGGGGCGGTCTACAACCTGCTGGCGCCACTGGCGCGTCATGGCGTGTCGATGACGCGCTTCGAGTCGCGGCCGGCCCGCATGGGCGCGTGGGAATACTATTTCTACGTCGACCTGGAAGGTCACGAGCAGGACGAGAAGGTCGCCCAGGCGCTGGAGGAACTGCGCCAGAATGCCGCCTTCTTCAAGCTGCTGGGTTCCTATCCGCTGGGCCTGTAAGTGCCGGCTGTCCTGACACCTTTACCGTCCGAGTCCACCGTGTTCAAGAAAGTCGTCATCTTCGGCGTGGGCCTCATCGGCGGCTCGTTTGCCCTGGCGCTGCGCCGTGCCGGCCAGGCCGCCCACATCGTCGGCGTCGGTCGCTCCCCGGCCAGCCTGGAGCGCGCCCGCGAACTGGGTCTGATCGATAGCGTTGCCACCGACCCGGCGGCTGCAGTCGATGGGGCCGACCTGATCCTGCTGGCCGCCCCGGTGGCCCAGACCGAAGCCATCCTGGCCTCCATCGCGCCCTACCTGGCACCGCGGGCCATCGTTACCGACGCTGGCAGCACCAAGGGCGACGTGGTCGCCGCAGCCCGCAAGGCGCTGGGTGCGCGCATCAGCCAGTTCGTCCCCGCCCATCCGATCGCCGGGCGTGAGCAGCATGGTCCGGAAGCCGCCCTGGCCGACCTCTACGAAGGCAAGAAGGTGGTCATCACCACCTTGCCCGAGAACGCCGCGCAGGACGTGGAAACGGTCGCCGCGGCCTGGCGCGCCTGTGGTGCCGTCATCCACCGTCTTTCGCCGCAGGAGCATGATGCGGTGTTCGCCTCGGTCAGCCATCTGCCGCATGTGCTGGCCTTTGCGCTGGTGGACGATATCGCCGCCAAGCCGCATGCGGACACGCTGTTCCAGTATGCGGCCAGTGGTTTTCGCGATTTCACCCGCATCGCCGCTTCTTCGCCCGAGATGTGGCGCGACATCACACTGGCCAATCGCGATGCCCTGTTGACCGAAGTCGATGCCTATCTGGTGCAATTGCAGGCCATCCGCGAGATGATCGCCAATAGCGATGGCCCCGCGCTGGAACAGGTCTATGCCAGTGCCCGCGATGCGCGCCAGCAATGGGCCGCCGCCATCGAGGCTGCCGAACGCAAGAATGGCTGAGCCAGCCTGGCCGGCAGATTAATGAAACTTTGCGTGCCGCTGCGGCGGCCCGATTCATCCACCGAAAACGAATCCCGATGAAACAGCCTTCCTACCCCCGTCATATCGACCTGGCTCCGGTGCACCACGTGCAAGGCACGGTCAAGCTGCCAGGCTCCAAGAGCATCTCCAACCGCATCCTGCTGCTGGCGGCGCTGTCCGGCGGCACCACCCGTATCTTCGATCTGCTGGCCTCCGACGATACCCTGGTCATGCTGATGGCCTTGCAGACCCTGGGAGTGAAGTGGGAGCAGATCGAAGGCACCCAGGATTACATCGTCCATGGCGTCAACGGCGTGCTGCCGGTGCACCAGGCCGATCTCTTCATGGGCAATGCCGGCACTGCCATCCGCCCGCTCACCGCGGCGCTGGCCGTGCTGGGTGGCGACTACACGCTGCACGGCGTGCCGCGCATGCATGAGCGCCCCATCGGCGACCTGGTCGATGCCCTGAATACGGTGGGCATGCGTATCGACTACACCGGCAACCCGGGTTATCCACCGCTGCATATCCGTCGTGGCCAGTTGACTTCCTCGCGCATGAAGGTGCGAGGCAATGTGTCCAGCCAGTTCCTGACCGCCTTGCTGATGGCGGCGCCCTTGATGGCGCGCGAAGAGGCGATGCAGATCGACGTGGTCGGCGAGCTCATTTCCAAGCCCTACATCGAGATCACCCTGAACCTGATGCGCCGCTTCGGCGTCGAGGTCGAGCGTGATGGCTGGCAGCAGTTCATCATCCAGCCCGGCCAGCACTACCGCAGCCCGGGCAGCATCCACGTGGAGGGCGATGCGTCCTCGGCCTCCTACTTCCTGGCGGCCGGCGCCATCACCGGCGGCCCGATCCGGGTCGAAGGGGTGGGCCGCGACAGCATCCAGGGCGATGTGCGCTTCGTCGAGGCGCTGCAGCAGATGGGGGCCACCATTACCATGGGTGAGAACTGGATCGAGGCCTCGTCCAACGGCCCCCTGAAGGCCATCGAAGCCGATTTCAACCATATTCCCGATGCCGCCATGACCATCGCCGTGGCCGCGCTCTATGCCGACGGCCCCAGCACCTTGCGCAATATCGCCAGCTGGCGTGTCAAGGAAACCGACCGCCTGGCTGCCATGGCCACTGAGCTGCGCAAGCTCGGCGCCGAGGTGGAGGAGGGCGCCGACTACCTGAAGGTGACGCCGCCGGCCGAGATCGGCAGCGCCGCCATCGACACCTATGACGACCATCGCATGGCCATGTGTTTCTCCCTGGCATCGCTGGATGGTGCATTGCGGCGTGGCAACCGGGTGCGCATCAATGACCCCAAATGCGTGGCCAAGACCTTCCCGGATTACTTCGACGTCTTCAAAAAGATTGCCGAGCAAACCTTGATCTGATAAACCCTGTAGTAACGAGAAATTGCACTAAATTATTCACTGATAAAGGGTTCAGGCCATGGAAAAAGCAAAGATACCGGTCATCGCCATTGATGGTCCCACCGCCTCGGGCAAGGGCACCGTGGCCCAGAAGGTGGCCCAGCAACTGGGTTTCCATTACCTGGATTCGGGCGCGCTGTACCGCCTGACGGCGCTGTCCGTGCTGCGGCGCGGCATCGCCCTGGACGACGAGCATGCGCTGGCCAAGGCGGCCGAGCACCTGCACTGCCATTTCGATGGCGCCCACATCTTCCTGGCCAATGAAGACGTGACCCAGGCCATCCGTGCCGAAGAGGTTGGCAATACCGCCTCCCGCATTGCCGCCCTGATCACCGTGCGCCAGGCCTTGTACGGCCTGCAGTTGTCATTCAGGAAATCCCCCGGCCTGGTGGCCGATGGTCGCGACATGGGTACCGTCATCTTCCCCAACGCCCGTCTGAAGGTGTTTTTGACCGCCAGTGTGGAAGCGCGCGCCACAAGACGCTATAAGCAATTGATTGACAAGGGTTTTTCTGCTAATATCGAAGACCTCTCCAGAGATTTGAAGGAACGTGACGAACGCGACATGAGTCGCTCGTCGGCCCCCTTGAAGCCTGCGGAGGGCGCATATCACCTGGATACATCCGACATGACCGCTGACGAAGCGGTGCAGCAGGTACTCAGCTGGTACGCTGCCCTGGGGCATTGAAAGCGCTTGAATCTGCTTGAAAAAGCGCCTTTCGCTGCCATCATGGGCAAGTCCTTGTTGTACCCGTAGTGCCATTGGTGCCCGGCAGATGCAAAGTCTGACGGGTGTTGATAAACCTAACCCAGTATCCATGCCATCGGCGGCAACGCAGGCGGCAGTGCAAGTCGGGACGATTGCATCGTACGGATACCGGCCAATCTTTCTTACTTTCTTTTATGTCTACCACTACCGTTATCGCTGCAGGTGTTGATACCTCCAGCGAATTTGCTGCTCTGTTTGAAGAATCGCTGTCGCGTCAGGACATGCGTTCGGGTGAAGTCATCTCGGCAGAAGTCGTGCGCCTGGATCACAACTTCGTGATCGTCAACGCCGGCCTGAAGTCGGAAGCATTCATCCCTGTTGAAGAATTCAAGAACGACAACGGCGAAGTCGAAGTCAACGTCGGCGACTTCATCTCCGTTGCGATCGAATCGCTGGAAAACGGCTTCGGCGACACCATCCTGTCGCGCGACAAGGCCAAGCGTCTGGCATCGTGGCTCTCGCTGGAAAAGGCGATGGAGTCCGGCGAGATCGTCACCGGTACCGTCAATGGCAAGGTCAAGGGCGGCCTGACCGTTCTGACCAACGGCATCCGTGCCTTCCTGCCGGGTTCGCTGGTCGACACCCGTCCGGTCAAGGACACCACCCCGTTCGAAGGCAAGACCCTGGAATTCAAGGTCATCAAGCTGGATCGCAAGCGCAACAACGTGGTTCTGTCGCGCCGTGCCGTGATCGAAGCCTCCATGGGCGAAGAGCGCGCCAAGCTGATGGAAACCCTGAAGGAAGGCACCGTCGTCACCGGTATCGTCAAGAACATCACCGACTACGGTGCGTTCGTTGACCTGGGTGGCATCGACGGCCTGCTGCACATCACCGACCTGGCATGGCGTCGCGTGCGTCACCCGTCGGAAGTGCTGTCGGTTGGCCAAGAGATCACCGCCAAGGTCCTCAAGTACGATCAAGAGAAGAACCGCGTCTCCCTGGGCGTGAAGCAACTGGGCGACGATCCGTGGACCGGTCTGTCGCGTCGCTACCCGCAAGGCACCCGCCTGTTCGGCAAGGTCACCAACCTGACCGACTACGGTGCATTCGTGGAAGTCGAACAAGGCATCGAAGGCCTGGTGCACGTCTCCGAAATGGACTGGACCAACAAGAACGTGGCCCCGAACAAGGTCGTCCAGCTGGGCGACGAAGTCGAAGTCATGGTTCTGGAAATCGACGAAGAGCGTCGTCGTATCTCCCTGGGCATGAAACAGTGCAAGCCGAACCCGTGGGACGACTTCGCCATGAGCCACAAGAAGGGCGACAAGGTCAAGGGTTCCATCAAGTCGATCACCGACTTCGGCGTGTTCATCGGCCTGCCGGGCAACATCGACGGTCTGGTGCACCTGTCCGACCTGTCCTGGACCGAAGCTGGCGAAGAAGCCGTGCGCAAGTTCAAGAAGGGCGACGAGCTGGAAGCCGTTGTTCTGGCCATCGACGTGGAACGCGAGCGCGTCTCCCTGGGCGTGAAGCAACTGGAAGGCGACCCGTTCAACAACTTCGCCGCCCTGAACGACAAGGGTGCGTTGGTGACCGGTACCGTCAAGTCGGTTGAGCCCAAGGGCGCCGTGATCCAGCTGAACGACGAAGTCGAAGGCTACCTGCGTGCATCCGAAATCTCCCGCGACCGCGTGGAAGATGCCGGTACCCACCTGAAGGTTGGCGATTCCGTCGAAGCCCTGGTCATCAACATCGACCGCAAGGCTCGCAGCATCCAGCTGTCGATCAAGGCCAAGGACAACGCCGAGACCCAGGAAGCCATGCAGAAGATGTCGGCTGACTCCAACGCTGCTTCGGGCACCACCAGCCTGGGCGCGCTGCTGAAGGCCAAGCTCGACAACAAGAACTGATCTTCCGGTCACGATGACGAAGTCGGAGCTGATCGCCCGTCTGGCTGAGCGTTATCCGCAACTTGTCGCCAAGGATGCGGATTACGCGGTCAAGACCATCCTCGATGCCATGGTCGACGCACTCGCGACCGGCCAGCGTATCGAGATCCGTGGTTTTGGCAGCTTCGCGCTCAACCGCCGTCCGCCGCGTATCGGCCGCAATCCCAAGTCTGGCGACAAGGTGATGGTTCCCGAAAAACGGGTGCCGCACTTCAAGCCCGGCAAGGAATTGCGCGAACGCGTCGATGCGATGGTCGGCCAGCCAATCCGCGAGGATTGAACCGGCTTGGCCTGTGACCAGGCAGTTCTTGTCGCCAGCTTCATTGATGGCGATGTCAGGCTGCAGTAATCGTTGATGCCTTGCACCTGCCCAGCGCACGCTGAGCGGGTGTAAAGGCAGATCAACAAAATGAACGGCATCTTTGGATGCCGTTTTTTTTCACGTACAATCCGCATTTGACCTGGATTGACCTGGAAAGCGAGCGAAACAGGCCCGATTTTTCCGGCCAGCGCAATAATTGCGATCCGGCACGCCCCGCCGCGAGGTGCGCAGGCGGCCTTCCGGGCAGCACACTGACCCGCCAGAAAGGATTACGCCATGAAAATACTCTCCCGATTGATCGCGGCCATCCTGTTCGTGTTCTTCTTTTTCTTCGCCCTGCGCAACACCCAGGAAGTGACCATGCACTTCTTCCTCGGCTATGAGCGCAGCGACCCGCTGGTCCTGGTCCTGCTGGCCTTCTTCGTGGTCGGCGCGGTACTGGGCGTGCTGGCCATGGTGCCGCTGGTCTTGCGCCATCGCCGTGAAGCCTCGCGCTACAAGAAGACCCTGGCCCAGATCCAGAAGGCCCAGGAAGACCTGGTCCAGGCACAGGCCCAGCCGCCACAGCCAGACAGCGTGATAACAGCGCAGCACATCCTCTAATTGCCCCTCTCTCTTTATGGAATTTGAATTTTGGTGGTTGCTCGGCATCCCGGTCTTCTTCGGACTCGGATGGATTGCCGCGCGGGTTGACATCAACCAGTTGCTGTCCGAATCGCGTACCCTGCCACGCGGCTATTTCAAGGGCCTCAACTTCCTGCTCAACGAGCAACCCGACAAGGCCATCGACGCCTTCATCGAAATCGTCAAGCTGGATCCGGAAACGGTAGAACTGCACTTTGCCCTGGGCAACCTGTTCCGCCGCCGCGGCGAGACCGAACGCGCCATCCGCGTGCACCAGAATCTACTGGCGCGCCCGGACCTGCCGGCCGAGCACCACGGACATGCCCTGTATGAACTGGGCCAAGATTATCTGAAGGCCGGCCTGCTGGACCGCGCCGAGGAAACCTTCAACAAGCTCATCGACACCCCCTACAGCGCCCAGGCCGGTCGCGCCCTGCTGGAAATCTACCAGCGCGAGAAGGAGTGGACCCGCGCCATCGCCGCGGCCGAGATCCTGCAAGCCACCGGCGCCGGTGGCCGCCAGCGCGAGATCGCCCAGTTCTATTGCGAACTGGCTGCCGACGAACTGGTGCGCACCAATACCGATGCCGCCATGTCCCTGCTGGACAAGGCCCTGGCCGCTGACCGCAAGAGCGTACGCGCCACCATGCTGATGGGCGACGCGCTGCGCGCCCGTGGCGACATCGAGGGCGCGCTGGAAACCTGGCGCCGTGTGGAGCACCAGAGCGTGCCGCATACCGCCCTGGTGGCGCAGCGCCTGATGGATGGCTATATCGCCGTGGGCCGCCCGCAGGAGGGTATCAACCTGCTGCGCGCCTACCTGGCCGAAGCGCCGTCGATCGACTTGCTGGAAGTGGTCTTCAAGGCCGTCCTCGACGCCGATGGCATCGACGCCGCCAACGTCCTGGTCAGCGACGAGCTGCGTCGTACGCCCACGCTGCTGGGCCTGGACAAGTTCCTGGAAGCCCGCATGATGAGTGCGCCCCAGACCGTGCGTCCCGAGCTGGCGGTGGTCAAGACCCTGGTGCATGGCTATACCCAGAAGCTGGCACGCTACCAGTGCAGCCACTGCGGTTTCAAGGCCCGCCAGTTCTATTGGCAATGCCCGGGCTGCAGCCAGTGGGAGACCTATCCGCCGCGCCGCACCGAAGAACTGAACGTGATGAACTGAACGTGATGAATCAAGGCCGCATGGCCGTACCTGACACTCTGGATCTACCATGAAAATCACCATCATCGGCACCGGCTACGTTGGCCTGGTGACCGGCGCCTGCCTGGCCGAACTCGGCAACGATGTGTTCTGCCTGGACCTCGACCAGCGCAAGGTCGACATCCTCAACAACGGCGGCATCCCCATCCACGAACCCGGCCTGGAAGAAGTGGTGGCGCGCAACCGTGCTGCCGGCCGCCTGCAGTTTTCCACCGACGTGGCCGCCAGTGTGGCCCACGGGGACATCCAGTTCATCGCGGTAGGTACTCCGCCCGACGAAGACGGCTCGGCCGACCTGCAATACGTGCTGGCCGCCGCCCGCAACATCGGCCGTCACATGGAAGGCTTCAAGGTGGTGGTCGACAAGTCCACCGTGCCGGTGGGTACGGCTGACCGCGTCAAGGCCGCCATCGCCGAGGAACTGGCACAGCGCGGCACGACCGATGCCAGCTTCTCGGTGGTCTCCAATCCGGAATTCCTCAAGGAAGGCGCAGCGGTAGAAGACTTCATGCGCCCCGACCGCATCGTGATCGGTCACGACCAGAGCGCCGATGGTCTGCGCGCGCAGAATCTGATGAAGAAGCTCTACGCGCCCTTCAACCGCAACCATGAGCGCACCTACTGGATGGACGTGCGCTCGGCCGAATTCACCAAATACGCCGCCAACGCCATGCTGGCCACGCGCATTTCCTTCATGAACGAGCTGGCCAACCTTGCTGACCGGGTCGGTGCCGATATCGAGTCGGTGCGCCATGGCATCGGTTCCGATCCGCGTATCGGTCACAGCTTCCTGTATGCCGGCTGCGGCTATGGCGGCTCCTGCTTCCCCAAGGATGTGCAGGCGCTGGAACGTACCGCCCGCGACTACGACCAGGAACTGCTGATCCTGCAGGCCGTCGAGCGTGTCAACGATCGCCAGAAGCACGTGCTGGGCAAGAAGATCGTCACCCGCTTCGGCGAAGACCTGACGGGCAAGCACTTCGCGATCTGGGGCCTGGCCTTCAAGCCCAATACCGACGACATGCGCGAAGCGTCGTCGCGGGTGCTGATCGGCGAACTGGTGCGACGCGGCGCCAGCGTGGCCGTCTACGATCCGGTGGCCATGAAGGAAGCCGGTCGCGTGCTGGAACTGGACTTCGCCGACGATACGCAGTTGCTGCAGAAGATCCGTTTCGCCGCGTCGCCCAATGACACCTTGCAAGGTGCCGACGCCCTGGCCATCGTCACCGAATGGAAGGCTTTCCGCAGTCCTGATTTCGAGCGCGTCAAGGCGGTACTGAAGACCCCGGTCATCTTCGATGGCCGCAACCTGTTCGATCCGCAGCTCATGGCCGACAGCGGCATCGAATACTACGGCATCGGCCGCACTCTTCAAGCGCGTGGACAATAACGTGAACAAGGACCTCTCTTCCGCCTGGGATTCCGCCCGCATCCTCATCGTGGGCGATGTCATGCTGGACCGCTACTGGTTCGGCGAAGTCAATCGCATCTCTCCCGAAGCCCCGGTTCCGGTGGTGCGCGTGGAGCGCCGCGAAGAGCGCCTGGGTGGCGCCGCCAACGTGGCACGCAATACGGCCAGCCTGGGGGCTAAGACGGCGCTGCTGGGCGTCACCGGCGACGACGAACCGGCGCGCGTGATGGAGAACATGCTGCGTGAAATGGGCATCGACAGCCACCTGAACCGCGACCCCAGCATCGCCACCATCGTCAAGCTGCGCGTGATCGGGCGCCAGCAGCAGCTGGTGCGCATCGACTTCGAAGAGGCGCCTACCGATACCGTATTGCGCGACAAGCTGACCCAGTTCAACTCGCTGGTGGCCGATTACGACGTCATCGTCTTTTCCGACTACGCCAAGGGCGGGCTGGTCAACGTCGCCGAGATGATTGCCACCGCGAAGAAGCTGGGCAAGCGCATCCTGGTCGACCCCAAGGGCGATGATTTCACGCGTTACGCCGGCGCCTCCATCCTCACGCCCAACAAGTCGGAGATGGTGCGCATCGTCGGCCAGTGGAAGAACGAGGAAGACCTCACCGCACGTGCCCAGAAACTGCGTACCGAACTGGACCTCGAAGCCTTGCTGCTGACCCGTTCGGAAGAAGGCATGAGCTTGTACCGCGATGGCGAAGTCACTCACTTCCCCACCATGGCGCGTGAAGTGTTCGACGTCTCTGGCGCAGGCGATACCGTCATCGGTACCCTGGCCGTGATGCTCGGCGCAGGCGCTTCGCTGGTGGATGCCGTCACCATGGCCAATCGTGCCGGAGGCATCGTGGTCGGCAAGCTCGGTACCGCCACCGTGACTCGCGAGGAATTGCTGGCGGGGTGATTTGAGAGCGGTTTTCTAGCTGGATTACTGTCAACAGGCTGCTGTGACTTTCGTTGAGGATGGGCAGCGCATTTCCGGATGCGCTGCCCTTTGTTTTTTCCCTCAATCCAGAAAGTCGAAAGGACGCATCATGTTAAAGAAAACCCTGTTGTTCGTACTGAGCTTTTTCGTCGCTACCGGTCTCGCCCTGGCCGAGGTGGACGTCAACAAGGCCGATCAGGCCGCCCTCGACGGCGTACGCGGAATCGGTCCCTCCATGTCCAGGCGCATCCTGGATGAACGCCAGAAGGGCGGCAGCTTCAAGGACTGGAGCGACCTGCAGGCGAGGGTCAAGGGCATCAAGGACAAGGCCGCCGCCAAGCTGTCCGCCAATGGCCTGACGGTGAACGGTCAGCCTAAGGCCGGAGCGTCCGGCGACGCGGTGGCCCGCTCGGGTAAAGCCGCCAAATCCCCGCGCGCTGAGAACAAGGGCAAGGAGCCCGCCGCCAAGGCTGACAAGATGGCCGAAGAGCCGGCGGCCGCCAAGAAGTGACGGCTGGAAGTTGCTGATCCGGGGAAAGCCTTCGTAGCAAGGGCATCCGCAGGATGGCAACGACAGCGTCGATGGGTCTGGCGCCTGACGGCGGGCCGAGGTAGGGGAGGCCTGCTGTTCGATGTCAGGCAATGGGAAGCGGGCGAGGGCGATGTCCGCGCTTCTTGTGCATAACTAAATCTTGTTTCTCGAAAAATTTGGGGTTAAAGTGAGCCGCAGCCTGCCGTTAACCTGGGCAACCACGTCCATCTGCGTTGATGAATCATGATAATTGCCGAGCTCCCCGTCAATGAAGCTGCCCGCATCGACGCCCTGCATTCGCTGCGCATCCTCGATACGCCCAGGGAAGAGCGCTTCGACCGCCTGACCCGCCTGGCGCGGCGTCTGTTCGATGTACCGATGGCGGTGGTGACGCTGGTCGATGTCCATCGTCAGTGGTTCAAGTCTTGCGTGGGACTGGGCGATGCCACCGAGACCTCGCGTGACGTTTCCTTCTGCGCCCATGCCATCCTGAGCGAAGACCTGACCATCGTTCCCGACGCCCGGCTCGATGCGCGTTTCGCCACCAATCCGCAGGTCACCGGCGAACCCTTCATCCGGTTCTACGCCGGGTGTCCCATCAAGAGCGAAAGCGGCTTCACCCTCGGCACCCTGTGCCTGGTCGATACGGTCCCCCGCAGTTTCGATGTCGATGAGCAATCCCTGCTCAAGGACCTGGCTGCCATGGTCGAGCAGGAACTGGCTGCCGTGAAACTGGCCACCATCGACGACCTTACCGGGGTCTCGAACCGGCGTGGCTTCGAGGCGCTGGCCCGGCATGCCCTGGCCAACGCCCGGCGCATCGGCCATGCCGCCTGCGTGCTCAATTTCGACCTGAACCATTTCAAGCAGATCAACGACCGCTTCGGGCATTCCGAAGGCGATCAGGCCCTGACCGATTTCGCCGGCCTGCTCATGGCCAACCTGCGCGAATCCGATGTCATCGGGCGCCTGGGCGGTGATGAATTCGCGGTTTTCCTGACCAATACTTCCCTGGACGATTCGGTCGTCGTCCTGCAGCATCTGCAGCAGGCGGTGCAAGCCTTCAACCAGAGTGGCCAGCGCCAGTATCAGCTGGACTACTGCGTCGGTGCGGTGCAGTACGATCCAGAGCAGCACCCTGACCTGGCTGCCCTGCAGCGGGACGCCGATGCAGCCATGTACGAGCGCAAGAAGGCGCGCCGCGCCGCGCCCTGATCCGGCCGGCAGGGGCTGGCGGCGGCAGTGCATGCAGGCAAAGGCGATACGGGCGGCGAAATAGCTTAAAATGCCCCCCTGAGCCAAAAAGCCGACTGCAGCCACCTCATGTCCTATCAAGTTCTCGCCCGTAAATATCGTCCCCGCAGCTTCGACACCCTGGTAGGCCAGGAACACGTCGTGCGCGCGCTGACGCACGCGCTGGAACAGCAGCGGCTGCACCACGCCTATCTGTTCACCGGGACCCGTGGCGTAGGCAAGACCACGCTCTCGCGCATCCTGGCCAAGTCGCTCAATTGCGTCGGCCCGGATGGCAACGGCGGCATCACCGCGGCTCCCTGTGGCGTGTGCGAAGCCTGCGTGGCCATCGATGCCGGCCGCTTCGTCGACTACATAGAGATGGACGCCGCCTCCAACCGCGGTGTGGACGAGATGGCGCAGTTGCTGGAACAGGCCATCTACGCGCCGTCCAACGCCCGCTTCAAGGTCTACATGATCGACGAAGTGCACATGCTCACCAACCACGCCTTCAACGCCATGCTGAAGACGCTGGAAGAGCCGCCCGAGCACATCAAGTTCATCCTCGCCACCACAGATCCACAAAAGATTCCCGTGACCGTGCTGTCGCGCTGCCTGCAGTTCAACCTGAAGCAGATGCCGCCCGGCCACATCATCAGCCATCTCGACAACATCCTGAACCAGGAAGGCATCGCGTTCGATCCCCCCGCGCTGCGCCTGCTGGCGCAAGGGGCGTCGGGCTCCATGCGCGATGCGCTGTCGCTGACCGACCAGGCCATCGCCTATGCCGCCGGCCGGGTCACCCTGGAAGCCGTGCAGGGCATGCTGGGCGCGCTGGACCAGTCCTACCTGATCCGCGTCCTCGACGCCCTGGCCGTGCAGGATGGCGCCGCCCTGCTGGGTGTGGCCGACGACATGGCGACCCGCAGCCTGTCCTACAATGCTGCGCTGCAAGACCTGGGGACGCTGCTGCACCAGATCGCGCTGGCGCAGGCCGTACCGGCTGCACTGGCCGAGGACCTGCCCAACCGCGAAGATATCCTGCGCCTGGCGACCCAGTTCAGTCCCGAGCACGTGCAGCTGTTCTACCAGATCGCCGT
>NZ_AEEC02000003.1 GCF_000300975.2 Herbaspirillum frisingense GSF30
GGCCGGGGTGGCCACCGCTGCCGCAGGTGCTGCGGCCGGCGCCGCCGGCTTGGCAGCAGCCGGCTTGGTGGCGGGCTTGGACACCGCCTTGGCCGGTGCAGCCTGCTGGGTGCTGGCCGCGGTCTCGGGCGGTGTCACGGGGATGATGGTCGTCGCGAATTGCGCATGCGCATTGCTGATCACGCCCAGCATGCACAGCAGCGCGGTCACTGTTTTGGTTGTTGCGAGGTGTGGTGTACGCATATTACGCATGGACTAATCGTTGGTTCGTAAAAGGTTAGAAGTTGTTGTTGCCGGTCATGGAGTCCGGCAGGTTCACGTTCTGGTAACCGGGCACGCTGCTCTTGATCGCCTCCATCGGGTTGGAACCGATCTTGGAGAAGCCGTTGAGTTCGAGCTGGATGAAGAAGCCCGTGGACGCCTTGGTAGAAGACGTCGGGATGCGCTGCGCGACCACCCGGAAGACCCAGCAATCGGCCTTGTATTCGAAGCCGGCCAGGCCTTCGGCCACGGTGCGGTCGGGGATGGAGTAGTTCATGCGGCCCACGGCGTAGATACGCTGGGTCAGGGGCCATTGACCGGAGATGTCCACCTGCTTGAGCGGGTCGAGCACGCCGGTGTAGGGATTGATATAGGTACGGTCGAGACGGTATTGCAGGTTCAGCACGCGCTTGGGGGCGGGCTGCCAGCGGATGCCGAAGGTCGAACGCACCATCTGGCGCAGGGTTTCGCTGTACTGCACCGTGTTGTCGGTGGAGAATTCGCGCGTGATCTGGCCACCCAGTGCCAGCAGCAGGTCGGACTTGCTGCCCAGGTTCGTGGTCGTGGTGCCACTGATGCCGACCTTGGGGTCGGTGAAGTAATAGCGTTGACCGACTGCGGCGCGCAGGCGCTCCAGGCCGTTCTCCTCGATCAGGCGGGAGGTCACGGCAGCGGTCAGCTGGTTGGCATCGCTGATACGGTCGTGGCCGACGAAGCGGTTCTCGGTGAAGATCTGGGCAAAGTTGAAGTCCGCCAGGCCGGAATCGAAGACCGGGAATTGTGACTGATCGCGATAGGGCGTACGTACGTAGAACAGGCGCGGTTCCAGTGTTTGCGTCATGCTGCGGCCGAGCAGGTTGGATTCACGCTCGAAGATCATGCCCGAGTCCAGCGACAGGGTCGGCAAGGTACGCGAGAAGGTGGTCGGCTGCCCAACTGAAGTGTTGTTCAGGCTGTATTGCGTGGCATCCAGGATCACCTTGGGCGTGATGAAGTAGCCGGGACGGATGATCGGATACGACACGGTCTGCGTCACATAGCTGCGATCGCCCCCGACCAGGTCGCCGCTGCTGAAACGGGTGAATTCGGCGACCGTATTGAAATCGAAGCCGCCGACGTCATAGCGGGTACCGTTGAAAGTCAGCTGCGGTACACGGTCATAGGGCTTGGAAATCGGGGCATTGACGTCCTGCAGCAACTGGTACTTGGAGACCAGGCCGGTCACGTTCCAATACGTGCTGCTGTAGCTGAGGCTGACATTACGCGGCAACAGGCGCTGCGTGCTACCAGTGATGGAATGCGCGAAATCGGATGGGTAGTCGTTGTCGGAAGCCTTGTTCAGGTTCCACGCCAGCTGCAGGCCGGGGGCCAGGGTCTGGTTATGGATCGAGGACAGCGAATAGCGCCCCGTGCCTGTAACCCGGTCCTGGATGCCCTCGACATAGGCGACACCGTTGTAGCTATCGCCCATGTAACGGGTTTCGGCCCCCATTTGCAGGCCGCGACGGGCGATGTACTTCGGCACCAGCGTCAGATCATAGTTGGGCGCCAGGTTGAAGTAATAGGGTACCGCGACTTCGGCCCCACCATTGGTGGTCATCCCGATGGTGGGCGGCAACACACCAGACTTGCGCTCGCCCGACAAGGGGAACGACATCCAGGGTGCGCCCAGGATGGGCACATCCTTGAAATAAACCAGACCGCCATGCATGACGCCCTCGTCACGGCCGCTGTCCAGGTCCATGGTATTGGCGCGCAGGTACCAGTCCGGGTCCGGGGCTTCGCAGGTGCTGTAGGTGCCACGGGTCACCTGCGCCTCATCGTCGGAGATGAAATCGATGCGTTCGGCCTTGCCGCGTCCGCCGTTCTTGCCCAGCAGATAAGTCGGCTTGGTCACGTAGCCCGCGCCGGTGCCCATGTTCATCTGGGCATAGTCGCCCGTGTATTGGTCCTGCAGGCGCTGCATCCAGACGTGCCCGGTCGCTTCGACCTCGTCCTGGATGATGCGGTATTCGGCCTTGTCGGACTTGATGGTGGTGCTGCCCTTGACCAGTTCGACGTCGCGATCGAGGTTGACCTGGCGATCCGGACGGCCGGTCATCTGCTCGGCACTGACATTGACCGGGGCGTCCTGGTCCTGCGCCGGGGTGGGTGCTGGCGAGGCCGTGGGCAGGCTCATCTGCGCGTGCACGGAAAGCGGCAACAGGGCCGAGGCCGAAGCCACCACCATTGCCGAAGAAAACAGACGCGCCAGCCGCCAGTTGACAGTACGTTCAGTTAAAGACTTGGAAAACCGGATCATGAAAAGAGAGGCTAGATACCGTGCAGGCGGATTTTTTGGGGTTAATCCCTTATTATATGGGAACTCAACCACGTCCAACGATTTCCTCAGATAGTTCATGTCTTCACCTGGTTCAAACCCCGATTCCCGCCTGTCCGAACTGCAAGCCTGGCTGGCTACCCTGGCCGCCACTCCCGTGCTGCCCTCTTCCCTGCGCCCGGCCTCGGCCGACGCCAGTTTCCGCCGATATTTCCGCGTGGATACAGCGGACGGTGGCACGGCCATCGCCATGGATGCCCCGCCGCCGCAGGAAGACGTGCGCCCCTTCGTCAAGGTCGCCAGTCTCTTCGGCGAAACCGGCGTGACCGTGCCCAAGGTGTTGGCACAGGATGCGGAACGCGGTTTCCTGCTGCTTTCGGACCTGGGTTCGACCACCTACCTGTCGCAACTGTCGGCCGATAGCGCGCACGCACTATACATGGACGCGATCGAGGCCCTGGTACTTTTACAAGCGCAAAGCAAGCCCGAAGCGCTGCCAGAGTATGACCGGCCGCTGCTGCTGCGCGAGCTGGAACTGTTCCGCGAGTGGTATATCGGCAAGCACCTGGGCGTGACGCTCACCGACGAGCAGAATGCGGTACTGGACAAGACCTTCGACGCCATCCTGGCCAACAACCTGGCGCAAGCGCAGGTCTATGTGCATCGGGACTACCATTCGCGCAACCTGATGGTGATGCCCAAGGGCAATCCGGGCATCCTCGATTTCCAGGATGCGGTCTATGGCCCCATCACCTATGACCTGGTTTCGCTGCTGCGCGATGCCTACATCCAGTGGGACGAGGAAATGGTGCTGGACTGGGCCATCCGTTACTGGGAAAAGGCGCGCCGCGCCGGCCTGCCAGTGACACCCGACATCGACAGTTTCTACCGTGACTTCGAGTGGATGGGCCTGCAGCGCCATCTGAAGGTGTTGGGCATCTTCGCCCGTCTGTGGCACCGCGATGGCAAGGATGGCTACCTGAAGGACATCCCGCTGGTGATGGAATACACCCTCAAGACCGCGCGCCGCTACGTGGCCTTCACCCCGCTGGTGCGCCTGATCGAAAAGCTGGAACAGGAACACGCACCCAAGTTCGGCTACACCTTCTGAGGCGCCGACCATGAAAGCCATGATCTTCGCCGCCGGACGCGGCGAGCGGATGCGTCCGCTGACCGATACCTGCCCCAAGCCGCTGTTGAAGGTCCGCGGCCGGCCGTTGATCGTCTGGCAGATCCTGTCGCTGGTGCGCGCCGGCATCACCGAGATCGTCATCAACCATGCCCATCTGGGGCAGATGATCGAAGACACCCTGGGTGACGGCAGCCGCTACGGTGCGCAATTGCGCTACTCGGCCGAAGGCACGGCGCTGGAAACCGCAGGCGGCATCGCCCAGGCGCGCCACCTGCTGGGCGAGGAGCCTTTCATTGCAGTATCCGGCGACATCTGGTGCCCGCACTTCGATTACTCCGAACTGCTGAGCGTGCTGGAAGACGAAGACCCGTGGGGCAATCCGCTGCCGGAAGACAAACGCGACATAGCCTGGCTGTATCTGGTCAAGAATCCGCCCTTCCATCCCGCAGGCGACTTCGCACTGAACAATTTTGCCCTCTCCAATGACGGTGAACCCAAGCTGACCTTCGCCAACATTGGCGTGTACCGCCCGCAGATGTTCGATGGCATCACCCCTGGCGAGCATGCCAAACTTGGCCCGCTGCTGCGCGAGTATGCGGCGCAAGGCCGTATCGGTGGTGACGTCTATCGCGGCGTGTGGCACAACGTCGGTACCATCGAACAACTGGAAGCACTGAACCAGCCGCCCCAAGGAAACCCGCCATGAGCTTCGACGCCACTCCCTTCGCCGCCCGCCGGGCGCGTCTGATCGCCAGCCTGCAACAAGCCGGAGGGGGCGTGGCCATCATCCCGACCGCACCCGAGGTGATGCGCAACCGCGATGCCGACTATCCGTATCGCCATGACAGCTATTTCTACTACCTGACCGGCTTCACCGAACCTGAGGCGATGCTGGTGCTGGTCGCCGGCAAGGAAAACCGAAGCATCCTGTTCTGCCGCGACAAGAACCTGGAACGCGAGATCTGGGATGGCTACCGTCACGGCCCGCAAGCCGCACAGCAGCTGTTCGCCCTGGACGCCGCCCATCCCATCGAGGAACTGGACAAGAGCATGCCGGCCCTGCTGGCCGACGCCCGCGCGGTCTACTTTGCACTGGGCCAGGACGAGAAGCGTGATGCGCAATTGCAGCGCTGGCTGCAAGGCGTGCGTGCACTGGCCCGCAGCGGCGTGTCGGCGCCGGGTGCCGTGGTCGATGTGAACGTGCTGCTGGACGACATGCGCCTGTTCAAGGACGCCTTCGAGATCGACCTCATGAAGCGCGCCGGCGTCATTTCCGCAGAGGCGCATTGCCGCGCCATGCGCATCTGCCGCCCCGGTCTGCGTGAATACCACCTGGAAGCCGAGCTGCTGCACGAATTCCGTCGCAACGGTTCGCAATATCCGGCCTACGGCTCCATCGTCGCCACCGGTGCCAACAGTTGCGTGCTGCACTATCGCGCCGGCGACGCCGAGATCAAGGACGGCGATCTGGTACTCATCGACGCCGGCTGCGAACTGGACAGCTACGCCTCCGACATCACCCGCACCTTCCCGGCCAACGGCCGCTTCAGTGGTCCGCAAAAGGCACTGTATGAGATCGTGCTGGCCGCGCAGGCGGCCGCCATCGCCGAAACCGCACCGGGCAAGCGTTTCATGGACGGACATGATGCCGCCGTGCGCGTACTGGCGCAGGGCATGCTGGACACCGGCCTGCTGGACAAGAGCAAGGTCGGCTCGCTGGAGGACGTCATCGAAAAGGGCGACTATCGTCAGTTCTACATGCACCGCACCGGCCACTGGCTGGGTATGGATGTGCATGACGTGGGCGACTATCGCGATCCTGCCACCGCCGACGGCAGCAAACCCTGGCGTACGCTACAGGCGGGCATGGTGCTGACCATCGAACCTGGCATCTATGTGCGTCCGGGTGAAGGCGTGCCAGAACAGTTCTGGAACATCGGTATCCGCATCGAGGATGACGCCCATGTCACCCCCGCCGGCTGCGAGCTGCTGACCACCGGCGTACCCACCCGGGTCGACGATATCGAAGCCCTGATGCGCCAGGGCTGACCGGTGGGCATCGGTATCATCGATGCCCGCGCCCAGGAAGCCACGGCATGCGCCGGATCAAGCCCGGTCGCCGTGGCTCCGCTACAATGACGCCTTCCCGAATCTTTCATCCAAGGCATCATCCGGCATCATGCAACCCGTCGATTTCGATCTGATCATCTGTGGTGGCGGCCCGGTCGGCCAGAGCGTGGCCGGTCTGCTGGCACGTCGCCAGCGACCTGCGGCGCGCATCGCCTTGATCGACATGAAGACGCCCGAGCAGGCCGCCACCGACCCACGCACCATCGCGCTTTCCTATGGCAGCCGCCAGATCCTGGAAGAACTGGGCGCCTGGGACGACATCGGCCGCAGCGCCACCGCCATCGAACAGATCCACGTCTCGCGCCGCGGCCATTTCGGCCGCACATTACTGGACCGCAAGGACTACGACCTGCCAGCGCTGGGCTATGTGGCCCGCTACGGGGAAGTCAACCGGGCGCTGGCGACCGCCATCGCGCCATTGGGATTGACGCTGATGCGACCGGCCGAGGCGCAGGACATCAGCGAAGAGGACGACCACGTTGCCGTCACCCTCAAGGACGGCCAGGTGCTGCGCGCTGCACTGGTGATCCAGGCCGAGGGCGGCGTCTTCGGTGAGCAGCAGCAAAAGACCCTGCAGCGTGACTACCAGCAACTGGGCGTGATCGCCCATGTGCATGCCGACCAGCCCGTCGCGCACCGCGCCTTCGAGCGCTTCACCGATGAAGGCCCGCTGGCGCTGCTGCCGCAGGACGATGGCTATGCCTTGGTCTGGTGTGTCCGTCCGGCCACCGGCGAACAGCTGCTGGCGCTGGACGACACCGCCTTCCTGGCCGCCCTGCAGCGTACCTTCGGCGAGCGGCTCGGGCGCTTCACCCGCATCAGCCCACGCCACGCCTTCCCGCTGGGCCTGAACGCCCGCCCCGGCCAGGGCCGGCGTGTCGTGGCCATCGGCAATGCCGCGCAGACGCTGCATCCCGTCGCCGGCCAGGGCCTGAACCTGGGCCTGCGCGACGCCCGTGTACTGGCCGATGTGTTGGCCCGTGACCTCACGCCGCAAGCGCTGCAGGCCTTCGACCGCCAACGTGACCAGGACCGGGGCCTGACCATCCGCCTGACCGACCTGATGGCGCGCATCTTCGCTGGCTCACCCCAGGGCTCGCCGCTGCAGGCCGCGCTGGGCCTGTCGCTGGGGGCCATCGACCTGCTGCCCGGTGCGCGCGCCCTGCTGACCGGGCAGATGATGTTCGGCCGTCGCTGATGCGAATAAAGCTGCATACGCGCGGTAGCAGTCCGTCGCGCATGCGGTCAGGAAATGCGACAATGCTGACTCGCGGCGCCAGCCGCCCCACCTAGCAGACACGCATTTGCCATGAAACAAGACCCGCGCTTCAAGAACCTCTTCATCCTCGACCATCCGCTGATCCAGCACAAGCTGTCGCACATGCGCGACAAGCGCACCTCCACGCGTACCTTCCGCGACCTGCTGCGCGAAATCACGCTGCTGATGGGTTATGAAATCACGCGTGATCTGCCGCTGACCACCGAGACCATCGAGACCCCGCTGGTCACCTACGAGGCGCCGGTGATCGCCGGCAAGAAGCTGGCCGTGGTGCCGGTGCTGCGCGCTGGCGTGGGCATGAGCGATGGCCTGCTGGAACTGATTCCTTCGGCCCGCGTGGGCCACATCGGCGTCTACCGTGACGAGAACCACCTGCCGGTGGAATACCTGGTGCGCCTACCTGACCTGCAGGACCGCATCATGATCCTGTGCGACCCCATGGTGGCCACCGGCAACTCCGCCGTCTATGCCGTCGATGCGCTGAAGAAGCGCGGCGTGCCGGCTTCGCACATCGTCTTCGTGGCACTGGTCGCCGCCCCGGAAGGCGTGCAGGTCTTCGCCGATGCGCACCCAGACGTGAAGCTCTATGTCGCCTCGCTGGACTCTCACCTGGACGAGGACGCCTACATCGTCCCGGGCCTGGGCGATGCAGGGGATCGTATCTTCGGCACCAAGTGAGCATAAAAACGGCCCGCGCTGCAGTTCGTGCAAACGCGGGCCGATTCATCTGAACGGCCGCATGCTGCGGCCCCTCTTGCTTCGCTGGATTACTTGACGGCAGCGCCGCTGGCTGGTGCGGAGGTGCTGGCGGTCACCGGAGCCGATGCCTGGGTCGGCTGCACTGGCGTTGCAGGCACCGCCTTGTTCTGCTCAGTGCTGACCCTCTTGTCGACCACAGCCGACTCGCCCATCTTCACCGGCAACTGACTGGGGTAATCATATCCATTGCCACGAGAGTGGTCGACGATGGCGCCAATGCCACCGCCGAAGATGATGTTGCCCCACATTGAACCGGCAGCCCGCGATATTGCCTTGAGCAAACCGTCTGGAGTTTCGTTGCGCTTGCAGACCACGTCCAGGTCTTCGTTGGATTTGCGAACCTGCACGTTGGCAGGAGAGGTCGCGGTCCAGGAGCCTTTGTCGTTGCTGAGGATGCAGGCGGCTTCCACCGGCTTGTCCTGGTAGACGGTCGTTACCGACACGGTTTGTGTATCGCTTTGCGTAATGGTTGAGCAGCCGGAAACCAACACGACGCAGAGCGTCGTGAACGTCATTCTCATCATGGATTTTCCCCTTGGATTTTTGATCTATTCAGTCTTGCCGTACTGCCGGGCCGGAACGGTGATCGGCGGCATGCGCCCCTGAAATTGAGCATGCTAATACGGCTTGCAAATTGTACAAGATGTACTTTAGTGCAAGCCGTCGGAAGATCAAAAAATTCGCGGGGATGTTTATGCCATCGATCAGTCCACCGCCTTGACCATATCCTCGATGACCTTCTTGGCATCGCCAAAGACCATCATGGTCTTGTCCATGTAGAACAGTTCGTTGTCCAGCCCGGCATAACCGGCGGCCATGGAGCGCTTGTTCACGATCACGGTCTTGGCCTTGTAGGCCTCCAGGATGGGCATGCCGGCGATCGGCGACTTCGGGTCCTTGGCGGCCGGGTTGACCACGTCGTTGGCCCCCAGCACCAGTACCACATCGGCCTGGGAAAATTCGCTGTTGATGTCTTCCATCTCGAAGACCTGGTCGTAGGGCACTTCGGCCTCGGCCAGCAGCACGTTCATGTGACCGGGCATGCGACCGGCTACCGGGTGGATTGCATACTTCACGGTCACGCCGTTGTGGGTGAGCTTTTCGGTCAATTCCTTCAGGGCATGCTGGGCGCGCGCCACTGCCAGGCCGTAGCCGGGCACGATGATGACGGTCTCGGCATTGCCCATCAGGAAGGCCGCATCATCGGCCGAACCGGACTTGACATTGCGCTGCTGCTGCGCGCCGCCACCGGCGGCGGCGGCCTCACCGCCAAAGCCGCCCAGGATCACGTTGAAGAAGGAGCGGTTCATCGCCTTGCACATGATGTAGGACAGGATCGCGCCGGACGAGCCGACCAGCGAACCGGCGATGATGAGCATGGAATTGTTCAGCGAAAAGCCGATGCCGGCTGCCGCCCAGCCGGAATAGCTGTTGAGCATCGAGACCACCACCGGCATGTCGGCGCCACCGATGGGGATGATGATCAGCACGCCCAGGGCGAAGGCGATGGCGGCCATGATGATGAAGGGCAGCCAGTTCTGCGTGAGGACGAAGATGATGCCGAAGCCGATCATCGCCACCGCCAGCAGCAGGTTCAGGAAGTGCTGGCCGGAGAAGTTGACCGGGGCGCCCTGGAACAGGCGGAACTTGTATTTGCCCGAGAGCTTGCCGAAGGCGATTACCGAACCCGAGAAAGTGATGGCACCAACGAAGGTACCGATAAAGAGCTCCACACGGTTGCCCACCGGGATGGCTTGCCCATGGCCGGAAATGCCCAGCGCCCAGGGTTCGGCCACGGCCGCCACCGCAATGCAGACCGCCGCCAGGCCGATCAGCGAGTGCATCGCCGCGACCAGTTCGGGCATCTTGGTCATTTCGACGCTGCGCGCCAGGTAGGCGCCGATGCCGCCGCCCACGATCACGCCGGCCGCCACCAGCAGGTAGCCGATGTCACCGGAGGCATTGCCGCCCTCGCTCTTGAGCTTCACGATCAGGGCCAGGGTGGTCAGTACCGCGATGAGCATGCCGGCGATACCGAAGCTGTTGCCGCGTCGTGCCGTGGCCGGGTGCGACAGGCCTTTGAGCGCCTGGATGAAGCAGATCGATGCGATCAGGTACAACAGGGTCACCACATTCATGCTCATGCTTGTTCTCCCGACTTGGCCTTGGGCTCTTTCTTCTTGAACATTTCCAGCATGCGCTGGGTCACCATGAAGCCGCCGAACACGTTGACCGCCGCCAGCGCCACGGCCAGCGTACCGGCAATGCGGCCCACCGTGCCTTCGGTCAGGCCTGCGGCCAGCATGGCGCCGATGATGATGATGGCCGAGATGGCATTGGTCACCGCCATGAGCGGTGTGTGCAAGGCGGGAGTGACGGTCCAGACCACGTGGTAGCCGACATAGATGGCCAGCACGAAGATGATCAGGTTGATGATGGTGTGGCTGACTTCCATGTTGTTCCTCCTTGTGGCACGACCGGCCGAAGCGGCTGGCCGTGCGGATTATTGGTGAGGGGTCAGATCGCTTTGAGGCTGGTGATGCGGTTCTTGTCGTCCACGAAGACGACCTTGGGCTTGTAGGTGGCGACTTCTTCATCGCTCATTGGCGCATAGGTGCAGATGATCAGCAGGTCACCCAGATGCGCCAGGCGGGCAGCTGCGCCATTGAGCGAAATCTCGCCGCTGCCGCGCTTGCCACGAATGGCATAGGTGGAGAAGCGCTCGCCGTTGTTGACGTTGTAGAGCTCGATCTTCTCGAACTCGCGGATGTCGGCCGCTTCCAGCAGGTCTTCGTCGATTCCGCAGGAGCCTTCGTAGTTCAGGTCACACTGGGTGACCGAGGCGCGATGGATCTTCGCGCGCAGCATGATGCGTTGCATGTACTTCTTCCTTCTTTGTTTCCGTGGGTGATGATTTGCGGCTAAAGGGCCGGGATTGCCCGGGTTTTCCGCCGCCCCGGGCCGGCAGATTCATTTGCGCAGGATTTCGCCGCCCTGGCAGAGCAGTGTGGCCGCGACGATGTCGTCTTCCCGGTTGATGACCAGCTTGCCCTCGGCGTCGATGATCAGTTTCAGGAAGTCCAGCACGTTGCGGGCATACAGGGCCGAGGCATCGGCCGCCACCAGGGCCGCCAGGTTGCCTTCGCCGATGATGTGCACACCGTGCTTGATGACGGTCTTGCCGGGTTCCGACAAGGGGCAGTTGCCCCCCTGGTCGACCGCCATGTCCAGGATCACCGAACCGGGCTTCATGGCCTTGACGGTCTCTTCACTGATGAGCACCGGTGCCTTGCGGCCGGGGATCAGGGCGGTCGTGATGATGATGTCAGCCTGTCTGGCACGTTCATGCACCAGTTCTGCCTGGCGCTTCATCCAGTCCGGTGGCATGGGGCGGGCATAGCCGCCCACGCCCTGGGCGATTTCCTTCTCTTCGTCGGTCAGGAAGGGAACATCCAGGAATTTGGCGCCGAGCGACTCGATCTGCTCCTTCACGGCCGGACGTACATCAGAAGCCTCGATCACCGCACCCAGGCGCTTGGCGGTGGCAATGGCCTGCAGGCCGGCCACGCCGGCACCCATGATCAACATGCGGGCGGCCTTGACGGTGCCGGCGGCAGTCATGAGCATGGGCATGAAGCGCTGGTAGGTATTGGCCGCCATCAGCACGGCCTTGTAGCCGGCGATGTTGGCCTGCGAAGACAGCACGTCCATGGATTGCGCCCGCGTGGTACGCGGCGCGGCCTCCAGGGCGAAGGCTGTGAGCCCGGCGGCGGCCATGGCGGCGATGTTGTCGGCATCGAAGGGGTTGAGCATGCCGACGATCACCGTGCCTGGCGTGATGCGGGCCCGCTCGCTCTGGCTGGGCGCCCGCACCTTGAGCAGGATTTCGGCGCTGTAGACCGCCTCGGCACTGCCGATGCTGGCGCCGACGGCGACATAGGCCTCGTCAGGAATGCTGGACTTGATCCCGGCCCCGGATTCGACCATCACCTCGTGCCTGGCGGCCACCAGTTTCTTGACGGTTTCGGGGGTGGCGGCGACACGGGTTTCTCCGTCCCGGCTTTCGGCGGGGATCGCTATCCTCATTCCTGGCTCCTTTTTTTGTGGATTCTTGCCCCAATCTTACACGACTGCCCTTGTCGGCCAAGTAATTTACCGATCCATGAGAACCGCCGCAGCCGCTTGTGTGGCGAGGGCTGGCGCTGAAGAGTCGGCCCCGACAGGGTAGAATGCCGGATTCACGAGGTCATCAATGTCTGAAGTCTGGAAACCCTCTGTCACCGTCGCCGCCGTCATCGAGCGCGACGGCCGCTTCCTGATGGTGGAAGAACATAGCGCCGGCGGGCTGCGCATCAACCAGCCGGCCGGGCACCTGGAACCGGGCGAGTCGCTCATCGAGGCAGCGGTGCGCGAGGCGCTGGAAGAATCAGCCCACGTGTTCAGCCCTACCGCTCTGGTCGGCACCTACCTGTCGCGCAACGTGTCGTCCTCCCGCGGCGGGATGTCGGTTACGTACCTGCGCTTCGCCTTTGCCGGGACGGTCGGCGATGCACTCGATCGACCGCTGGATGAAGGCATCGTGCGCGCCCTCTGGATGACACGCGACGAACTGGCGGCCTGTGCCCAGCGCCACCGCAGCCCGCTGGTACTGCGCTGCGTGGACGACTACCTGCGCGGCCAGCGGGCACCGCTGGAGCTGGTGCATACCGATCCCAGCGCGATCGGGGACTTGCCGGATCATTGAGCGACAGCAGCGCTGCCTGTCGCATAGAACGGAAACAACATGAGCAAGAAAAGAGTAGTCATCGGCATGTCGGGCGGCGTGGATTCGTCGGTTTCGGCATGGCTGCTGAAGGAGCAGGGTTATGAAGTCATCGGCCTGTTCATGAAGAACTGGGAAGATGACGACGATTCGGAATATTGCTCCACCCGCGAAGACTGGATCGACGCGGTCAGCGTGGCCGATGTGGTCGGGGTGGACATCGAGGCGGTCAACTTCGCCTCCGAATACAAGGACCGCGTCTTCGCCGAATTCCTGCGCGAATACCAGGCGGGACGCACACCCAACCCGGACGTGCTGTGCAATGCCGAAATCAAGTTCAAGGCCTTCCTGGACCACGCCATGAAGCTGGGCGCCGATCTGATCGCCACCGGCCACTATGCGCGCGTACGCCAGGGTCCTCAGGGCGACTTCCAGCTGCTCAAGGCGATGGACGCCAGCAAGGACCAAAGCTACTTCCTGCATCGCCTGAACCAGGAGCAGCTCTCGCGCACCGTCTTCCCGCTGGGGGAGATCCACAAGACCGAAGTGCGCAAGATCGCCGAGCAACTGCAACTGCCCAATGCGAAAAAGAAGGATTCGACCGGTATCTGCTTCATCGGCGAGCGGCCCTTCCGCGAATTTCTCAACCGTTACCTTTCCTACAAGCCGGGGCCGATCAAGACCGCCGATGGCCAGACGGTGGGCGAGCATGTCGGCCTGTCGTTCTATACGCTGGGCCAGCGCAAGGGCATCGGCATCGGCGGCCTGAAGGCGCACCAGAATGCCGACGGCCATGGCGACGCCTGGTACGTGGCGCGCAAGGATGTGGACAACAACACCCTCTACATCGTGCAAGGCCATGACCACCCCTGGCTGCTGTCGCCCACGCTCTCGGCCGGCCAGGTCAGCTGGGTCGCTGGCCACGCGCCGCAACTGCCGGCGCTGTCGGCCAAGACGCGCTATCGCCAGGCTGACGTCCCCTGTGGCTTCAGCGACGCCGGTGCCAGCTTCTCGCTCGCCTTCGACAATGCCCAGTGGGCCGTCACGCCGGGGCAATCCGCCGTGTTGTACGACGGCGACGTCTGCCTGGGTGGCGGCATCATCGAAACTGGCGCATTGCCCGACTAGACATTCCTGTAGATCAACATTCTGACGCCCCGACGGTGATTTCACCTCGGGGCACTTTCTTTTGGGCAACATCTCGGCGATGGGTGGCCTTGAACTGTCAGCCTGATGGCTCCAGATGATAAAAATTATCAATCACACCGATAAAAGGGCTTGCAATCCGGCCGCAAATGGCAAATAATCTAAATAAGAATTGTTCGCATTTAATAGGAGGTGATTGTAATGAGCCAACTGAACGACAACAGCATGGAACGTCGCAACAAGCCGGGCACGACCGCCAACGGAACTCCGATCACCCGCATCAAGAGCACGGACCTGTTCCGTCAGATGCGCGAACTGGAGATCGATCATGGCGGTCGCATCTACAAGCTGCGACTGACGCAATTGAACAAGCTGATCCTGACGGCCTGATCCGGTCGTCTTCAGGAGAAGGTGGATAAACAGGCCAGCCAGCGTCGTTCGTCATGACGCGTCGCCAGCCAAGCTAGCCCAGCGAGGAGAGTTTGATGGTTACCGAGAACATGACGTCCGCATTTGTGGAACCCAACAACGCACCGGCCCAACCTGAACTTCTGGTGTCCGCCGTGTTGCATCTGATGTCGCACTACACCGCCAACAACAGCCAGGAAACGCAAAGCTGCGTGAAGCTGGCCTCGGTGATCGAAAGACACCTGAAAGCGCTGGCGGAATTGCCCAACCTGGCGCCGGTACTGCGGGCGACCTGCCAGCAGTTGTCGGAACAATGGGCGCATGTGGTGGAACGGACGATGCCGCCGCCGGAAAAATTCAATTTCTTCTCGCGCATGGTTGCAGGAGCGAGATCTGCATAGAGCCTGATGAAGCAGGCAGCAAGGCGTACAATGATCGTATGTGTTTGTAACAACATCTCCGAAGGCAAGATCCATCAGGCGGTCGATGCAGGCATGACGTCCATGGCCGAGTTGCGCAAGCAGCTCGGCGTGGGTACTTGCTGCGGCAAGTGCCATTCCTGCGCCAAGAATGTCCTGCGCGAGTGTCTCAGCAATACCCGACAAACACAGCAGGGCGCCCGTCCGGTGGTATTCCATCCCGCCTTCGCGGCCGCCTGAACAAGATCAATGAACGCCATTTCACCGTCTCTCATGAGTGTCAGCCCACCCAGCGCCCTGTTGCGCCAGGCACGCAAGATCGGCCCGCTGGGCCTGATCATCCTGTTGCACATCGCTTTCTTCTGGGCGCTGCAAAGCGGCCTGGTCAAGCAGGCCGTCAATGCCGTCCCCAAGGAAGTCATCGCCACCTTCATCGTGCCGGAAAAGGCCCCTGAACCGGCACCTCCCAAGGCCGAGCCGGCCCCGCCCAAGCAGGTGAAGATCGTCAAGAAGGTGGTGGCGCCGCCCAAGCCGGTTCCGGTCACGGAAACCCCGACCCCGACCAGCATCACCGCACCACCGCAACCGCCGCAGCCGGCCACGCCTGCGCCTCAGGCAGCCGCCGAGCCGACCCCGGCACCGGCCGCACCACCGGGTCCGGTCCTGCCCAAGCAGATCACATCCGGCATCGAATACATCGAGAAACCGAATCCGAGCTACCCCAGCGTCTCGCGCCGCATGGGTGAAGAAGGCGTGGTCGAGTTCCGCGTCACCGTCAACACCAGCGGCCGCGCGGAAAAGGTGGAGATCACCAAGTCCTCAGGCTATTCCCGCCTGGACGATGCCGCGCGTACGGCCATCATGCGTGCCGTGTTCAAGCCCTACATCGAGAACGGCAAGGCCATCACCGTCAGCACGGTCGGCAGCCTGGCGTTCCGCCTGAACTGAGACCGCTGATAGCGGACCACGCAGCACTGGACAACATCGACAGCATTTTGCCGGGCCTGGCCCGGCATCGTATCCGTTTCATCATCCCCTCATCTGATAGACACAAATAGAAGGAAATATCATGGAAGTTAGTCCCTACGGATTGGAAAGCCTCTGGGCGCAAGGCGATTTCGTGACCAAGGGCGTCGCCGTCCTGTTGCTGGCCATGTCGATCGCATCGTGGTACGTGATCATCACCAAGGCGCTGCAGCTGCTGCGTTTCCGCAAGGCCTCGGCGGCCGCTGGCCACCAGTTCTGGGATACCACCAGCCTGCCTGAAGGCGTGGCCACCCTGGGTCAGGAAAATCCCTTCGCCGATGTCGCCCGCGCCGGCGTCACCGCCATGAGCCACCACACCGCCCACAAGGGCCACCTGCATGACCAGCTGTCGGTGAGCGACTGGGTCACCCTGTCGCTGCGCCAGGCCATCGACGAAGCCTCCGGCAAGCTGCAGACCGGCATGGCCGTGCTGGCTTCGGTCGGTTCCACCGCTCCGTTCGTGGGTCTGTTCGGTACCGTCTGGGGCATCTATCACGCGCTGGTGTCCATCGGTACCACCGGCCAGGCCAGCATCGACAAGGTCGCCGGCCCCGTGGGCGAAGCCCTGATCATGACCGCACTCGGCCTGGCCGTGGCCATTCCCGCCACCTTTGGCTACAACGCCCTGGTACGCGGCAACAAGACCACCATCGCCAAGCTCAACAAGTTCGGCTTCGACCTGCATGCCCTGTTCGTCACCGGTGCCCGCGCCGCCGATGAAGATGGCCAGCCCAATGGTGGCAAGGCCAAGCTGACCGCCGTCGGGAGGGCATGATGGCAATGGGTTCCCTGTCCGATTCGGACGACGACTTCAATCCGGAGATCAACACCACCCCGCTGGTGGACGTGATGCTGGTGCTGCTGATCATCTTCATCATCACCATCCCGGTGATGAACCACGCGGTCAAGATCGACCTGCCCAAGGCCAGCAGCCAGCCTGACCAGGTCAAGCCGGAAAGCATCAACCTGTCCATCGACGCGACCGGCAACGTCTTCTGGAACGAAGAAAAGATCGACAGCAGCGAGCTGGGTGCGCGCATTGCCGTGGCGGCCCAGAAGCAACCGCAGCCCGAACTGCACCTGCGCGCCGAACGCACCACCCAGTACGAAAAGGTGGCGCAGGTCATGGCGGCCGCGCAATCGGGCGGTCTCGCCAAGATCGGTTTCGTGACGGATCCCGAGAAAAAGTAAGCCGCGAAACAAGCCGCGATGCGACCGCCTGCCGGTCGTCCGATGTCCATCCCAAGGGATGGCCGGAAAAACCTCCCTCGCCCGCCGACGGAGGTTTTTTCGTTTTCATTCACTCGCAGCAACAAAGGCAAGAATGATTCGCGCTAATTAATGATGAAGATTGGAAACGGCTGCGCTATGATCCGTCCGTCAACGCCGTGGCCAGGCAGCCATCCGCCCCCCAGCAAACGCGGCTCCCCCTTCAATCCCCCATTTTTTCGAGGTGCCCATGAAAGGCGATCCCGCAGTCATCAAGTTGCTCAATGCCCAGCTGACCAACGAACTTACCGCCATCAACCAGTATTTCCTGCATGCCCGCATGTACAAGCACTGGGGTCTGGACAAGATCGGCGCCAAGGAATACGCCGAATCCATCGGCGAAATGAAGCATGCCGACAAGCTGATCGACCGCATCCTGATGCTGGACGGCCTGCCCAACCTGCAGGCGCTGCACAAGCTGATGATCGGTGAAAACACCAAGGAAATGATCGAATGCGACCTGAAGCTGGAACAGGCCGCCCACAAGACCGTCAAGGAAGGCATCGCCACCTGCGAACAGCATGGCGACTATGTCTCCCGTGAACTGTTCCAGATGATCCTGGACGACACCGAAGAACACATCGACTGGCTGGAAACCCAGCTGGACCTGATCGACAAGGTCGGCATCCAGAATTACCTGCAAAGCCAGATGTCGCCGGCCAGCGAATAAAGCTGCACTGCCCAGGCAGACAAACAAAAAGCGCGCTCGGTTGAGCGCGCTTTTTTGTTGACCTTGTTCTGTGGACCTTGTCCCCTACAGCAGGGACAGCCTCAGAGGTGCGGCACCGTATCCTTGAACGACACCCGCTCCGACACCTTGTCGAACAGGCGCGCCAGTTGCGGATAGTCATCGCGCCAGGCCTGATCCGGGAAGCGGAAGCTCAGCCAGCCCAGTGCACAGCAGACCGCCACATCGGCCAGGGTGTAATGATTGCCCACGCAGAAAGGCTTTTCGCCCAGACCCTCGGCCATTGCCTTGAGCGAGGCCTCGACCTTGCTCCACTGGCGCTTGATCCATTCCGGGCTCTGCTGCTTGGTCGGCCGCATGGTCTTTTCCAGGCGCACCAGCACGGCAGCATCCAGCATGCCGTCCGCCAGCGCTTCCCAGCACTTGATCTCGGCGCGTTCGCGACCATTGGGGGGCAGCAGCTTGCCCACAGGGGTCAGGGTATCGAGATACTCGACGATCACGCGGGAGTCGAACATGGCGCCACCGTCATCCATCAGCAGGCAAGGCACCTTGCCCAGCGGATTGTTTTCTTGGATGGTGGTCGATGCGCTCCAGACATCTTCCAGGATGAATTCGTAATCGATCTTTTTTTCAGCCATCACGACGCGCACCTTGCGCACGAAGGGACTGGCATTGGAGCCGATGAGTTTTAGCATAGCAAGTGGAGTAATGATCTGAGTCGATTATAACATTCGCATTTCTTGGCAAAATCGTGAAGAGTAATGCCTGGGACGGAAAGCAACGGTCGGCCAACAACGCGTGCTGGCCGGAAAACTGGGCTGCCCAGCGCGCGGATGGTAAAATGCCGGCCTCGGGCGATTCGGGTTTTTAGGCAAATGCCTCTGAAAACTCGCCAATCTTCAGTCAACGCATCTCATCCGTTTCCATCATGTCCCTCTCTGCTCTCTCGGCCCTGTCCCCGCTGGACGGCCGCTACGCCTCCAAGACCGATAAACTGCGTCCGCTGCTCTCCGAAGCGGGCTTCATGCACCATCGCGTGAAGGTCGAGATTGCCTGGCTGCAAGCCCTGTCGGAGGCCGGCTTTGCCGAGATCAAGCCGTTCTCCGCCGAGGCGCGCGCCTTGCTGGACAAACTGGCCGCCGACTTCACCGAGGCCGACGCCGCCCGCATCAAGGAAATCGAAGCCGTCACCAACCACGACGTGAAGGCGGTCGAATACTGGCTCAAGGAAAAAGTGAAGGATGTGCCGGAGCTGGTGGCCGCCTCCGAATTCATCCACTTCGCCTGCACCTCCGAAGACATCAACAACACCTCGCACGGCATGATGTTGAAGGCCGCCCGCGACACCGTCGTGCTGCCCTCACTGCAAGCCGTGATCGCCCGCCTGACCGAACTGGCGCACGAGCACGCCGCCGTGCCGATGCTCTCGCGTACCCACGGCCAGCCGGCCAGCCCCACCACCCTGGGCAAGGAAGTGGCCAACGTCGTGGCACGCCTGCAACGCGCTGCCAAGCGCATCGCCGCCGTCGAGATCCTGGGCAAGATGAATGGCGCCGTGGGCAACTACAACGCCCACCTCTCGGCCTACCCGCAGACCGACTGGGCCGCCTTCTCCAAGCAGGTGGTGGAACAGCGCCTGGGCCTGGTCTTCAATCCCTACACCATCCAGATCGAGCCGCATGACTACATGGCCGAACTGTTCGATGCCGTCGCCCGTACCAATACCATCCTGCTGGATCTGAACCGCGACATCTGGGGCTACATCTCCCTGGGCTACTTCAAGCAACGCACCAAGGCTGGCGAAATCGGTTCCTCGACCATGCCGCACAAGGTCAACCCGATCGACTTCGAGAACTCCGAAGGCAACCTGGGCATGGCCAACGCCGTGTTGAAGCACCTCGCCGAAAAGCTGCCGGTCTCGCGCTGGCAGCGCGACCTGACCGACTCCACCGTGCTGCGCAACATCGGCGTGGGCTTCGGTTATACCGTGCTGGCCTACGATAGCTGCCTGCGCGGCCTGAACAAGCTGGAAGTGAACCCGCAACGTCTGGCCGACGACCTCGACGCCACCTGGGAAGTGCTGGCCGAGCCGGTACAGACCGTGATGCGTCGTTATGGCATCGAGAATCCGTATGAACAACTGAAGGAACTGACCCGCGGCAAGGGTATTTCCAAGGATGCGCTGCGTGACTTCATCAACGGCCTGGCCATCCCCCAAGAGGCCAAGGACCATCTGCTGGCCATGACCCCGGCCAACTACATCGGCACCGCCGTGGAACTGGCCAAGACCATCTGATCCTGCCAGTCCCGCTCGCCCGCCTTTGGAATGGCGCACAGCAATGTGCGCCATTTTTCATTTGCGCAGAGAATAAACTGAAGCAAAACTGATTACTCGCAAAACCGGATGGCTGAAGTACCATTTCGACCAGTAATGCGAGTAGCCAAAGCTCTTTATACTCATCAGCGTCAAAAAGAGTGGCATCATCCCTTGCCGCCGGGAATGCAAGGCCTTGGCACCGCGCATCTCGTGAAGACTTCGCATTGAAGACTTCATGCCGAACACTTCCCCCGACGCAAGAACGAACTGCCCGCCCTGCAGAACCATTGCAGAGCTAGCCGCTCCAACCGCCACCAACTTCTGCCTGCCCTATGGATCGCTACACCAAACCCGCCGTACTGCTGCACTGGCTGATTGCCCTGCTGATCATTTCCGCCTTCGGGCTGGGCCTGACCATGGTCGACATTCCTGGCCTGACGCCGACCAAACTGAAGTATTTTTCCTGGCACAAGTGGCTGGGTGTGACCGTCCTGGCCCTGGTCTGCGTGCGCTTGCTGTGGCGCCTCACGCACAAGGCACCGGCCTACCCGCGCAACATGCCGCAATGGCAGCAATCGGCTGCCCATGGCCTGCACCTGGGCCTGTACGTGCTGATGTTCGCCATTCCTGTTTCCGGCTATCTCTACAGCCTGGCCGCCGGCGTGCCGGTGGTCTACCTGGGCGTGGTGCCGCTGCCGGTGCTGATCGCGCCCAATCCCGAACTCAAGCCACTGCTCAAGGCCACCCATTACTGGCTCAACATGACGCTGCTGGCGGCCTTCGCGCTGCACGTGCTGGCCGCGCTGAAGCACCAGTTCATCGATCGTGACAATATCTTCAAGCGCATGCTGCCCTGAACCTGCATCGCATGATTCTTCATATCTTGCTCGTTTTTACACGGAACCCGACATGACCCTCTCCCGCTTCATTCGCCCCTCCCTGCTGGCCCTGGCTGCCGCTTCCTTCACATTGGCTGCACAAGCGGCTCCGTTAAAAGTGGATGCCGCCAAGAGCGCCGTGACCGCCACCTTCAAGCAGCTCAACGTCCCGGTGGACGCCAAGTTCAAGAAGTTCACCGCCACCATCGATTTCGATGCCGCCAAGCCGGCCGAAGGCAAGGCTTCGGTGGAGATCGACGTCGCCAGCTTCGACCTGGGCGAGCCTGAGTACAACAAGGAAGTGCTGAAGAAGGAATGGTTCAACGCCGCGCAGTTCCCCAAGGCCACTTTTGTCACCAGCAGCATCAAGCCGGCCGGCAGCGGCAAGTTTGACGTGGCCGGCAAGCTGACCATCAAGGGCAAGAGCACCGACGTCTCCTTCCCCCTGACCGTGAAGAAGGAAGGCAGTACCCAGGTCTTCGACGGTACCCTGCCCATCAAGCGCCTGACCTACAACATCGGCGAAGGCGAATGGAAGGACACCGGCATGGTGGCCGATGAAGTCACGATCAAGTTCCACATCGTCGCACAGTAAGCCAACAATAAAACAGCAGCTCCGCGCCATGTCGCACCGCCTCGCAGCGGGCTTCCCCCAGCGCTTTTTTCTCTCAACAAGGAATCGAATCACATGAAACTGAACCACCTCCTGCTCGCCCTGGTCGCCGCTGGCGCCGCCGTTTCCGCCAACGCTGCCGACACCTACAGCATCGATCCCAGCCACACCTATCCCAGCTTCGAAGCTGACCACATGGGCGTGTCGATCTGGCGCGGCAAGTTCGACAAGACCAGCGGCACCGTGACCCTGGATCGCGCTGCCAAGACCGGTACCGTCGACATCATCGTGGACACCGCCTCCATCGACTTCGGCATGAGCAAGATGAACGATCACGCCAAGAGCGCCGATATGTTCGACGTCGCCAAGTATCCGACCGCCGAGTACAAGGGCACAATCAAGTTCAACGGCGACAAGCCGGCCACCGTGGAAGGCAACCTGACCCTGCATGGCGTCACCAAGCCGGTCACCCTGACCCTGAACAAGTTCACCTGCATCCAGCACCCGATGCTCAAGCGCGAAGTCTGCGGCGGCGACGCCTCGGCCACCTTCAACCGCGCCGACTTCGGTATCGACTACGGCGCCAAGTATGGTTTCTCCACCGAGACCAAGCTGGCCATCCAGGTCGAAGCGATCAAGACCAACTGATTCGCTTTTCCAGCGCAGAGGTGAAGCTCTGCAGCAGGAAGCAAGCAAAAGCCGATGCGATAATGCATCGGCTTTTTTGTTTGTGCGGCTTGCTTGCGATCATGGAGCAATTTGCCGCAACGCCGCACAATGGCTCGCATTCGCCGTTTTGCTGCCCTGCAAAACTTTTTAAAACGCGCTAATCTAAGCGCCGTTCCCCAAGGAGCAAGTAGCATGTCGTTAGCAGACCTACGTAAAGACTACAGCCGCGCCAGCTTGTCCGAGCTCGATACCGCCGCCGACCCGATCGACCAGTTCGCGATCTGGTTCGATGAGGCGACCCGAGCGCAGATCCCCGAGCCCAACGCCATGAGCGTGGCCACGGTCGGGGCCGATGGACGCCCCTCGTCGCGCATCGTGCTGATCAAGCAGTTCGACCAGCAGGGCTTTACCTGGTTTACCAACTACGACAGCCGCAAAGGCGTCGACGTCGCCGCCCAGCCTTACGTGGCCTTGCTGTTTCACTGGGTAGAACTGGAACGCCAGGTTCGCATCGAAGGAAAGATCGAACGCGTTACCAAGGAAGAAAGTGACGCTTACTTCTACAGTCGCCCCTTGGCCAGCCAGCTCGGTGCGATTGCATCGCAGCAGAGCCGTACCGTGGCCGACCGCGAGACGCTGGAACAGCAATACGAAACAACCAAGCAGCAATTCGGGGAGCATCCATCCCGCCCGGAGCACTGGGGCGGCTACCGTGTCATTCCCGATCGCATCGAATTTTGGCAAGGCCGCCCCTCCCGCCTGCACGACCGCGTGCTCTACACGCGTGATGCCAACGGGCAATGGCAGCGGCAGCGCCTGCAGCCCTGAGGGAAGTAGCATGCCTGGCAGGGCGCAAAGCATTCATCACTGACGCGGAGGAAAATCGTGTTTTGGGAAAAGAAGCTTGACGCCTGGGTGGAAAACATCCGCAATGTATCCGCCCTGCCCCTGCGGCTGGTGCTGTGGAACGGACAGCAGTACGACTTCGGCACCGGCGCGCCGGAAGTCACCTTGAAAGTCCCGCATGCATCGGCCATCACCTCGCTGTTGACGCCCTCCCTCTCCAACCTCGGCGAAGCCTACGTCGAGGGCAAGATCGAAGTCGAGGGCAAGGTCAAGAACATCATCAACGTGGCCAATGCCCTGGCCGCCAACACCCTCAAGGCCGAAGGCCGGCTGGGCCGCATGGTGCGCAGCGTGACGCACACCAAGAAGCGCGACGCCGAAGCCATCCAGTACCACTACGACGTTTCCAACGACTTCTACAAGCTGTTCCTCGACGAGAACATGGTCTACTCCTGCGCCTACTTCGAGAATGGCGACGAGGACCTGGGCAGCGCGCAGTTGAAGAAGATCGACCACATCCTGGAAAAGATCCAGCTCAAGCCCGGCCAGACCCTGCTCGACATCGGCTGTGGCTGGGGTGCGCTGGTGCTGCGGGCGGCGCAGAAGTACGGTGCCCGCTGTGTGGGGGTGACGCTGTCGAAGAACCAGTATGCGCTGGCGCGCGAACGGGTCGAAGCCGCCGGGCTCTCGGACCGCATCGACATCCGCCTGCAGGACTACCGCGATGTCACCGGCAGCTTCGATCGCATCACCTCGGTGGGCATGTTCGAGCACGTCGGCATCAAGAACCTGCCGGGCTACTTCGCCCAGATCCGCAAGTTGCTGGCCGATGGCGGGATGGCAATGAACCACGGCATCACCAGTACCGATATCGAAAACGGCGAGTCACCCTACGGTGCCGGCGAATTCATCGACAAGTACGTCTTCCCGGCCGGTGAGCTGCCGCATATCAGCACCGTGCTCAAGACCATGCAGGAGGGGGGGCTGGAAGCCTTCGACGTCGAAAACCTGCGGCGCCACTATGCCCGTACCTGCGGCATCTGGGCCGATAACTTCGAAGCCAATACCGAGGCCATCCACAAGGTTACCGACGAGAAGCATTACCGCATCTGGCGCGTCTACCTGGCCGGCAGCTCCTATGGCTTCGAACGCGACTGGATTTCGCTCTACCAGGTCATCTGCACCAAGGCCGGCAACAGCGCACAGACGCTGCCATGGTCACGCAAGTACATTTATCAAAATTAAGATTTCGCCGACACCATCAAGCAAGAACGGGCATGCCGCGGCATGCCCGTTCTGCTTTCTGCCCCACGCATCCGGGCAGTACCTGTCTCACCTCGCTATGCCGGCTTGCTCTTCTCGGCAAACACCTCGCGCAGCTTGGCCACCTTGGGCGCAACCACGAAGGCGCAATAGCCCTGAAACGGATGCTGCACAAAATAGTTCTGGTGATAATCCTCGGCCCGGTAGTACGTCTGCGGCGCCGATAGCTCGGTCACGATCGGGGCATCCCACACCAGGGCCATCTCGGCGATGATGTGTTTCGCGACGTCATGCTGCACCTCGTCCTGGTAATAGATCACCGAACGGTACTGGGTACCGACGTCGTTCCCCTGGCGGTTCAGGGTGGTCGGATCGTGGATGGTGAAGAAGATCTCCAGGATCTCGCGATAGCTGATCTGCTGCGGATCGAAGGCCAGCTTGACCACCTCCGCATGCCCGGTCTGCCCGCCGCACACCTGTTCATAACTGGGATCGACGACGCTGCCGCCGGTATAGCCGGACTCCACCGACTGCACGCCCCTGACCTGCTGGTAAACCGCTTCCAGACACCAGAAGCAGCCGCCGCCCAGTACTGCGATTTCCGTGGCCATGCTGTTCTCCCGTTGAGTTGCTTGTCGTAAAACTTTACTCCAATTCAGCACTTCATGTATGGCTGACGTGAATGATTGTCAAGACTGCGCCGCAGCATGACGGCGGCAGAAGCAGGCCGTATCCGCTATCATGTGCACATCTGCGCCATGCCGGCTGACCGCAACAATGCGGCCCGGGCGCCCCGACCCAGACCAAACTCCCGATGCACACACGTTTTCCCCGCGCCGACGCGCGCCAGTTCGACGCCGCGCATTTCCGCCAGGCCCTGTCCCAGTTCGCCACCGGTGTCACCGTCATCACCACCCGTCTGGCCGATGGCACCCTGCTGGGCCTGACCGCCAGCTCCTTCAATTCGGTCTCGCTGGACCCGCCGCTGGTGCTCTGGAGCCTGGGCACGCGCGCCAACAGCATGCCGGTCTTCTCCGGCAATTCGCATTACGTCATCAACATCCTCGGTGCCGAGCAGGCGCATCTGGCGCAGCAGTTCGCCAGCAGGATGGAAAACCGCTTCGAGGGCGTGCCCTATACGCTTTCGCGTACCGGGCAGCCAGTGCTGGAGGGCGTGTCGGCCTGGTTCGAATGCCACAACCGTAGCCAGTATCCGGAGGGCGACCACGTCATCTTCGTGGGCGAAGTCGAACATTGCGAAGTCCAGCCGCAATCGGCACTGGTCTTCCACAACGGACGCTTCAGTAAAACCGAAGACGTCTGAGCACCACAGTGATGGACGAAAAAAAAGCGCCCTCGGGCGCTTTTTTTTCGTCCGGGACCCGCTTAGAACTTGTAGCCCACCGACAGGAAGGTCACGATCGGATCCAGCGTGATGGTGGTCTTGTAGCGCTGGGGACCCAGGGCCGCGGCGGCACCGGCCGGCTGTGCGGTGATCTCGGCATCGGTCTTGAGCGGAATGTAGGACACCGACAGGCTGGCCGACCAGCGGTCGTTGAAGGCATAGGTGGCGCCGCCGGTCAGCACGGGCGACCAGGAGGAGCTCAGCGAGGCGCTGGCGGTACCACCGGTGTTCAGCGATGCCGAGTTCTGGAAATTGCGCGACAGCGACACGTCCGAATACCACACATAGGTCACGCCGGCGCCCACGAAGGGACGGAAGGTGTCATTGGCACCACCGAAGTAATACTTGGCGACGATCGCCGGGCTCCACTGCTTGGCCTTGCCCAGTTCGCCCAGGGCTTGCAGGTCACCGGTACCCTTGAGCTTGAACTCGGGCGGAATGCCCAGGTCGGCGGTCAGCGCGAAGTTGTCGGTGAAGAAGTGGGTGAAGGCGATCCCCACGGTATCGGCATTGCTGACCGAGGAGGTGCGGTTGGGATAGCTGGCAGCGCCCGGACCGTTGAGTTTGGTCAGGCCGCCGCTGGAATCCTGCGGTGCCAGGTGGAACCAGCCCAGGTTGACCACGTTGCTGCCCGCCGTCTGTGCCATGGCCGGCGCAGCAAAGGCTGCCATCACGGACAACGCGGCGAGTTTGGGCAAGAAGGAAAATTGTTTTTGCATTGCTGTCTCCAAGAGTTTGCGGGCGTGGCCCGGATTTTTTATTCCCGACGGCTGGCGTCTGACGGGATTGTGTTCACGGCTGGTTACCGTTTTTCTTTATTCAGCGTAAGTTCACGTAACTGCGGATCACCCCGCTTTTACGCTGATGAAACAAAAAGAACGCGCGTGCTATTCTTTGGAGATACTATGCCAGCTTTGTCATATTTTGTATAGAAGTTGTGAAGCCCCCGTCGGACCCTGTAGGCTTTTGACAACCGGCGACTGACCTACTGACCGCAGAGTCAGTACCAGCGCGGCTGACAGCGCGGGAACAGCGCGACAGCAGGAGTTCGGGGGAGCGAGAAAACAGGAAGGGGAAGACGGCCTCAACTCAAGCGTTGAGCAGTCTTTCCAGCACGCCTTGCGAATCAAAGGCCGCACGGCGCAGCCTGTCGTTGACACCTTGCCACGCCGGCGCCGCCGGCAGTGACTCGACCACGATCAGGTCGGCACCGGTATGGTCCATGTCGCGCAGCGCAGCATAGAGATCGTGTGCATAGGCGTCGACCGACGCCGGCATGGCGCGCACGACCGTCGCGCTTACCTTGCCTTCGTGCTGCGCACCGCCGATCAAGGCCACCTTCTTGCCGATGGCGGCCAGGCGCGCCAGCACGTCCTGCAGCCGGCCCGGCTCAACCTGCACCACCGGCGTATGCGGCGCATAGTGGGCGTCGAGGGTGCCGGAAGCACGTGGCGCGGTGGCGTCGGGCGTGGCCAGCGGCACGCCGAGCACGGCGGCGATGCGGTCCGCGCTGATCTGGCCGGGGCGCAGCAGCACCGGGCCGTGGGTCTCCACCCGCGAGAGATCGACGATGGTCGACTCGATGCCGACTTCACTCTGCCCACCATCGAGCACGTAATCCACCAGGCTGTCGGGATCGCTGCCGAATTCCTCGCGGACATGGTCTGCCGTGGTCGGGCTGACGTGACCGAACTTGTTGGCGGAGGGGCCGGCGATACCGCCCTTGCCGCCACGGAATTCACGCAGCAGCGCCTGCGCCACCGGATGCGAAGGGCAACGCAGTCCCACCGAATCCTGGCCACCGGCCACGGCGTCGGGGATATGCGCAGCGCGCTTCAGGATCAGGGTCAGCGGACCGGGCCAGAACGAGGCGATCAGGCGTCTCGCTTCCACCGGGACCGATGCCGCCCAATAGCCGATGTCGGCCTCCGGCGAGACATGCACGATCACCGGATGATTGGCCGGTCTCCCCTTGGCCGCATAGATGGCAGCAATCGCCGCCGGGTTCTCGGCATCGCCGCCGAGACCATAGACAGTCTCGGTCGGGAACGCCACCAGGCCGCCCTGCTCCAGCTTGCGGGCGGCATGCATGACGGCGGCGGCATCGATATGCGGGGCCGGGGATGTGCTCTTGTCGTTCATCGCCTGATCCTGCCGCTTACAGTGGGATGCCCAGGATGCCGCAGGCCGCAGCCAACTGCCGCTGCGCACCTTCCAGGGTGGCACCGGTGAAGGTGACATGACCCATCTTGCGACCGCGTCGCGCCTCGGCCTTGCCGTACAGGTGCAGGTGCGCACCGGGCAACGCCAGGACCTGGTCCCAGGCCGGTTCGCGCTGGCTGTCGCCATCGCCTTCATACCAGACGTCACCCAGGATGTTGAGCATGACCGAGGGCGAATGCTGGCGCGTATCGCCCAGCGGCAATTGGGCCATGGCGCGGGCCTGCTGTTCGAACTGGCTGGTGACGCAGGCGTCGATGGTGTAGTGACCGCTGTTGTGCGGACGCGGCGCCATTTCGTTGACCACCAGCGCGCCATCCTCCAGCACGAAGAATTCGATGCACAACACACCCACGTACTGCATCGCACCGATGATCTGCAACGCTGCCTGCTGCGCGCGCTCGGCGGCATCCGGCTTGATGTTGGGACCGGGGACGGTGGTGGTGAAGAGGATGCCATCGCGATGCACGTTCTCGGCGATCGGATAGACCACGGCCTGGCCATCATGCCCCCGCGCCACCAGCACGGAAACTTCATAGGCCAGCGGCAGCATCTTTTCCAACACGCAGGTCACGCCCTGCATGGCGGCGAAGGCCGTGCGCACTTCCTCGACACTGCGCACGCGCACCTGGCCCTTACCGTCATAGCCCATGCGGGCGGTCTTGAGGATGCCGGGCAGCAGGTTCGCATCGAGACCGTCGATGTCGGCTTCGGTATTGATCACCAGATGCGGGGCCGGCAGTACGCCGGAACGCGATCCGCACTCGGTGAAGAAAGCCTTCTCGGCCGTGCGGTCCTGGGCGATCGACACGCCCGAGGCCGCCGGTGCCACGAAGGTCTGGGCCGCCAACGTCGCCAGGCTCCTGGCCGAGACATTCTCGAATTCGGTGGTGACCGCAGCGCACAGCGCACCCAGCTCGGCCAGCGCCGGACCGTTGTCGTAGGCGGCGGTGATCAGACGGTCCGCCACCTGACCGGCCGGACAGTCGGCATCGGCTTCCAGCACGGCGACCTTGAAGCCCATGCTCTGCGCGGCATGCGCGAACATGCGCCCCAACTGGCCGCCTCCCATCACACCTAGCCAGGTGGCCGGGGTGGTCGAGGGAACGGCAGGGCTAAGCGAGGGTACGGACTGCTGGGTCATACAGGCAACTTCATATCGAGAGCGACTTGCGTCTGGGTCTTGCGGAAGGCTTCCAGCTTCTCAGCCAGCGCCGCATCAGTGGTGGCCAGCATGGCGATGGCCGACAGGGCCGCATTGGCAGCACCCGCTTCGCCGATGGCGTAGGTCGCCACCGGAATGCCCTTGGGCATCTGCACGATGGACAACAGCGAATCTTCACCGCGCAGATACTTGGACGGCACCGGCACGCCCAGCACCGGCACGATGGTCTTGGCGGCGATCATGCCCGGCAGGTGGGCAGCACCACCGGCACCGGCGATGATGGCGCGCAGGCCGCGCGCACGGGCGCTCTCGGCATAGGCAAACATCTGGTCCGGCATGCGGTGCGCGGAAATCACCTGCGCTTCGAACGGGACGCCGAAGTCCTTAAGGACGGCGACCGCATTCTGCATCACCTCCCAGTCCGAGGACGAACCCATGACCACACCCACCAGGGGCTTGACGGTATCGCTCATGATCTCAGTCCTTCAGCTTGTTGCCGGTCAGGCGTTCCAGCGCTTCGCGGTACTTGGCGCCGGTCTTCTCGATGACGTCGGCCGGCAGCGGCGGCGCCGGCGGGGTCTTTTGCCAGCCATCGACGGTTTCCAGGTAGTCGCGCACGAACTGCTTGTCGAAGGACGGCGGCGAGATACCGACCTGGTAGCTGTCGGCCGGCCAGAAGCGCGAGGAGTCGGCGGTCAGCACTTCATCCATCAGGTGCAGCACGCCATTGTCATCCAGGCCGAACTCGAACTTGGTGTCGGCGATGATGATGCCGCGGGTGGCGGCGTAGTCGGCGGCTTCCTTGTAGAGCTGGATGGCGACGTCGCGGATCTTGTGCGCCAGCTCGGTGCCGATGCGCTTCTCGGTTTCCTCGAAGCTGATGTTTTCGTCATGTTCGCCCAGGTCGGCCTTGGCGGCCGGGGTGAAGATCGGCTGTTCCAGCTTGGAAGCCTGTTGCAGGCCGGCCGGCAGCTGGATGCCGCAGATCGCGCCGGTGGCCTGGTAGTCCTTCCAGCCGGAACCGATGATGTAGCCGCGCACCACGGCTTCCACCAGGATGGGCTTCAAGCGCTTGGCCACCACGGCGCGTCCGCGCACCTGTTCCACTTCGGCCGGGCTCACCACGGATTCCGGATCGACACCGGTCAGATGGTTGGGCACGATGTGGCCGAGTTTCTCGAACCAGAAATCGCTCATCTGGTTCAAGACCTTGCCCTTGCCCGGGATCGGTTCGTTCATGATGACATCGAAGGCCGACAGGCGATCGGTGGTCACGATCAACAGCTTGTCGTCGCCGACGGCGTAGTTTTCGCGGACCTTGCCGGTGCCCAGCAGAGGCAGGGAAGTGATCGAGGATTTGTACAGACTGCTCATGATGGTCTTTTCGTAAAGTCAAAAACCGGAACCGCCATGTTCAGGGCGATTCCGGTCGGTTAGTGCCGGCGCTTGATTGCTCAGCGCTGCTCAGCGCTTACTGGACGATCTGCGCCAGTTCGCCGCTCTTGTACTTCTCGGCGATCTTTTCCAGCGAGACCGGCTTGATCTTGCCAGCCTGGCCTTCGCAACCGAAGGACAGGAAGCGTGCCTTGCAGACCAGCTTGGCGGCTTCGCGAGCCGGCTTCAGGTAGTCGCGCGGGTCGAACTTGGACGGGTTCTCGAACAGGTAGCGACGGATCGCACCGGTCATGGCCAGACGGATGTCGGTGTCGATGTTGATCTTGCGCACGCCGTGCTTGATGCCTTCCTGGATCTCTTCGACCGGCACGCCATAGGTTTCCTTCATGTCGCCGCCGAATTCGCGGATCTCGGCCAGCAGTTCCTGCGGCACGGACGAGGAACCGTGCATCACCAGGTGGGTGTTGGGGATGCGGGCGTGGATTTCCTTGATGCGGTCGATGGCCAGGATGTCGCCGGTGGGCTTGCGCGAGAACTTGTAGGCACCGTGCGAAGTACCGATGGCAATGGCCAGCGCGTCGCACTGGGTGGCCTTGACGAAGTCGGCGGCCTGGTTGACGTCGGTCAGCAGCTGTTCGCGGGTCATGGTGCCGTCGGCGCCGTGGCCGTCTTCCTTGTCACCCTTCATGGTTTCCAGCGAACCCAGCACACCCAGTTCGGCTTCGACGGTCACGCCGATGGCGTGCGAAAACTCGACCACCTTGCGCGAGACTTCGACGTTGTACTCGTAGCTGGCCACCGTCTTGCCGTCGGCTTCCAGCGAGCCATCCATCATCACGGAAGAGAAACCGGACTTGATGGCGGCCATGCACACGGCCGGGGACTGGCCGTGATCCTGGTGCATCACCACGGGGATGTGCGGATAGGCTTCCACGGCCGCCGAGATCAGGTGGCGCAGGAAGGCTTCGCCAGCGTATTTGCGGGCACCGGCAGAGGCTTGCATGATCACGGGCGCGCCGACTTCATTGGCGGCTTCCATGATGGCAGTGACCTGCTCCAGGTTGTTGACGTTGAAGGCCGGCAGGCCGTAACCGTTTTCGGCGGCGTGGTCCAGCAGTTGACGCATGGATACGAGAGGCATGATGAAAACTCCAGAACGATGAAAAATCAGTACTCGCCAACGCGCAGAATCTTCAGCGCATTGGTGCCGCCGACCTGGCCGATGGGCTCGCCCCAGGTCACGACGATAAGATCACCCTTCTGCACCACGCCTTGCGCCAGCAGCAGATCCTGGGCGCCCTTCAACATGGCTTCGGTGTCAGGCGCCTGGGCCAGTTCCAGCGTATGCACGTTGCGGAACAGCGAGGCCTTGCGGCGCGTGGCGACATTGGGGGTGATCGCGAAGATCGGGATATCGATGTTGTGACGGCTCATCCACAGGGCAGTCGAACCGGATTCGGTAAGCGCTGCAATGGCCTTCACGCGCAGGTGGTGCGCAGTGAACAGTGCGCCATAGGCGATCGACTGGTCCACGCGGGTGAAGCGCAGGTTCAGGAAGTCCGCGTCCAGTTGCACATTGTCGGAGCGCTCGGCTTCCAGGCAGATGGCATGCATGGCTTCCACGGTTTCCACCGGGTACTTGCCGGAGGCGGTCTCGGCCGAGGTCATCACGGCATCGGTGCCATCCAGCACGGCGTTGGCGACGTCGGAGACTTCCGCGCGGGTCGGCACGGCATTGACGATCATGGACTCCATCATCTGGGTCGCGGTGATGGTCAGCTTGTTGGAGGCGCGCGCCATCTTGATCATGCGCTTCTGCAGGCCCGGCACGGCGGCATTGCCCACTTCCACGGCCAGGTCGCCACGGGCCACCATGATGCCGTCGGAGGCGTCCAGGATTTCCTGCAGCAGCGGGATCGCTTCGGCGCGTTCGATCTTGGCGATCATCATCGGCTTGTGGCCGAAGGGTTCGCCGGCCACGTTGGACAGCTGGCGTGCCATCTCCATGTCGGTGGCGTTCTTGGGGAAGGACACGGCCACGTAGTCGGCCTGGAAGCTCATGGCAGTCTTGATGTCGTCCATGTCCTTGGCCGTCAGCGCGGGCGCCGACAGGCCGCCACCCTGGCGGTTGATGCCCTTGTTGTTGGACAGTTCGCCGCCGATCTTGACCACGGTATGGATTTCATTGCCCATCACGCGCTCGACCTTGAGCACGATCAGGCCATCGTTCAACAGCAGAACGTCATTGCCCTTGAGGTCACGCGGCAGTGCCTTGTAGTCCAGGCCCACGCGCTCCTGGTTGCCCATCTGGCAGTCGGAATCGAGGATGAACTTGTCGCCGTTGGCCAGCATGATCTTGCCATTCTCGAACTTGCCCACGCGGATCTTGGGACCCTGCAGGTCGGCCATGATGGCGACCTTCTTGCCGCATTCGTCGGCCACTTCACGCACCAGGGTGGCGCGGTCGATGTGATCCTGCGGCTTGCCGTGCGAGAAGTTCAGGCGCACCACATCCACGCCGGCGCGGATCATGCGGGTCAGGGTCTCGCGGTCGCTGGAAGCGGGGCCGATGGTGGCGACGATTTTTGTTGCTCTGGACATGAATACCTTCTGGTTGCGACTTGGTGATAGAAGCCCGCTGCCCGGCCCGATGCAGGGCCGATCAGGCGGATCGCTTCCGCCCCGGACGCGCGTCTCGGACGCGTCCTCGTTGGTGATGCTACAGACTCAGAATTCGGATGGCCCCGGATGGGACCACGAGACGCCGCACCCGGCAGCGGGGTACGGCGCCGGTCTTGCTTACTGCGCGCGTTGCAGCAGGATCTCGACCGCAGGCAGGGTCTTGCCTTCCAGGAATTCCAGGAAGGCGCCGCCACCGGTGGAGATGTAGCCGACCTTGTCGGCGATGTGGTACTTGGCGATGGCTGCCAGGGTGTCGCCACCACCGGCAATCGAGAAGCCCGGCGAGGCGGCAATGGCGCGCGCCAGGGTCTCGGTGCCACGGCCGAACTGGTCGAACTCGAACACGCCCACCGGGCCGTTCCAGACGATGGTGCCGGCGCGACCCAGTTGCTCGGCCAGCACGGCAGCGGTCTGGGGACCGATGTCGAAGATCATGTCGTCGTCGGCGACATCCTCGGCCGCCTTCACGGTAGCCACGGCGGTCGGCGAGAATTCCTTGCCGACCACGACGTCGGTGGGGATGGGCACCGAGGCGCCGCGCTTGGCCATCAGATCGATGATGGCCTTGGCGTCATCCACCAGGTCCGGCTCGGCCAGCGACTTGCCGATCTTCAGACCGGCGGCCAGCATGAAGGTATTGGCAATACCGCCACCGACGATGAGGTTGTCGACCTTCTCGGCCAGGGTCTTGAGGATGGTCAGCTTGGTGGAAACCTTGGAACCGGCCACGATGGCCACCAGCGGACGGGCCGGCTGGTTCAGGGCCTTGCCCAGCGCATCCAGCTCGGCCGCCAGCAGCGGACCGGCACAGGCCACCGGCGCGAACTTGGCCACGCCGTGGGTGGTGGCTTCGGCGCGGTGCGCGGTGCCGAAGGCATCGTTGACATAGACATCGCAGAGCTTGGCGATCTTTTGCGCCAGCTCGTCACTGTTCTTCTTTTCGCCCTTGTTGAGGCGGCAGTTCTCCAGCAGCACCACCTGGCCCGGCTGGACGTCCACGCCGTCGACCCAGTTGGCCACCAGCTTGACCTCGCTGCCCAGCAGTTCGGACAGGCGCTTGGCCACGGGAGCCAGCGAATCCTCGGGCTTGAACTCGCCTTCGGTGGGACGACCCAGATGCGACGTCACCATCACTGCAGCGCCTGCCTTCTGGGCTTCGCGGATGGCCGGCACCGAAGCGCGGATGCGGGTATCTTCGGTGATATTGCCGGCATCATCCTGCGGCACGTTCAGATCGGCACGGATGAAGACGCGTTTGCCTTGCAGTTGATTGGCAGAAACCAGATCGCTCAGTCGGTTGAATTTCATAGGTAGGAATTCGAAGAAGGGGGCGAAAAACGTCGTATTTTACTCCAGCCTGACCTGCTCCTGACGGCTTTTTGCCAGCCCGGACAAGATCCCGGGCGCTTCAGGCTGGTGTGCGTAAAAATTCACATGAACCAACGCAACAGTGTAAAGAGTGACATTCCTGCCACAATAGTTCCCAGAAGATGACGCGTTGCCGCAAAGAAGATGGCGCCGCCGATGCCGGCCAGCAACTTGGGATTGGTCAGGCTCAGGTCGATCACCCCGCGCGCGCTGACCAGGTCAGGGAAGATGATGGCCGCCATGGCCGCCGCCGGAGCGTAGCTCAGGGCGTGCTTCAGGCGTGGCGGCAGCTTGACCGCGTGGCCGAACAGGAAAAAGCCGCTGCGCGTGACCAGGGTGGACACGGTCATCAGGACGATGGCGCCCCACACATACCATTCACTCATGCGGCCGCCCCTTCATCCTTTTCTTTTCCCGGAAGCAACTTGTCGGCCAGCATGGCCGCGCTCATCCCCAGCACCATCGCCAGCAGCAGACCCAGACGGTAGGGCAGCTCCAGCGCCAGCACCGCGACCGTGCCGGAGACCACCACCCCGGCCAAGGCCGGCAGGCTGCTGGTCATGGGGATCATGATGGCAATGAGTGCCAGGGTGCCGGCGAAACCGATGTTCCAGCTCTCCGGAATCTGGCTGGCCAGCAGGATGCCGATGGTGGCCCCGAGTTGCCAGGCCACCCAGCCCGGATAGCAGATCGCAGCAAAATACCCGATCTTGCCTGCAGGTTGACCGAAGGTCGAGGGGGGAAAGCGCTGCGGGAAGAAGGCCATCGAGATATCGCCGTTGAAGAAGCCGTACCACACCCGGCGATACCAGGGCAGGTGCTCGAAATGCGGCGCCACGGCGGCCGAGAAGATGACAAAGCGCAGGTTGACGATCATGGCCGTGAAGAACACCACCAGCAGCGGCACGCCGGTCGCCAGCAAGGGCAGTACGGCGAACTGGGCCGAGCCGGCATAGACCAGCAGGCTCATGCCCAGCGACTGGAAGATGCTCATCCCCGACTTGACCATGGCCATGCCCGAGACCACGCCCCAGGCCAGCACGGCCGGTATGGTCGAGGCACTGGCGCGCCAGCCTTCCTGGAAGGCGTCCTTCTCGATGCGGCGGGCGGTGGCGGGATCGTGCGGCGCTGGCTGGCCTGCCGATCCTGATCCCTTCTCGCCTGTCTCCTTCTGCATTGTTGTTCCGTTACGCGTATTGGATGCGCCGGCCGGGAATGCCGGTGCATGTGACGATGTGTGCATTTTCACTCAGGTCTTTCATTCTACAGATGAAAGTTTTTGCTCGCGTGAATCCGCTAAAATGCAGTTCCTTGGCCGGTTCGTCCGCGCCGGGCGTTTCATACCGAATTTTCGCTTTCTGCACATTCTGCATTTTCTGCAATCACCGCATACAGGGAGATGACCATGTCCATGGCTGACCGCGACGGCAAGATCTGGAAAGACGGCGAGCTGGTCGACTGGCGCGACGCTACCGTCCACGTACTGACCCACACGCTGCATTACGGCATGGGCGTCTTCGAGGGCGTACGCGCCTACAAGACGGCCGAGGGCACGGCCATCTTCCGCCTGAAGGAACACACCCAGCGCCTGTTCAACTCGGCCAAGATCTTCCAGATGGAAGTGCCGTTCGACCAGGAAACGCTGGCCCAGGCGCAATGCCAGGTGGTGCGCGAAAACCAGCTGGAATCCTGCTACATCCGCCCGCTGATCTGGATCGGCTCGGAAAAGCTGGGCGTGTCCGCCAAGGGCAACAAGATCCACGTGGCCATCGCCGCCTGGCCGTGGGGCGCCTACCTGGGCGAAGACGGCATCAGCAAGGGCATCCGCGTGAAGACCTCTTCCTTCACTCGCCACCACGTGAATGTGTCATTGGTGCGCGCCAAGGCCTGCGGTTATTACATCAATTCCATCCTGGCCAACCAGGAAGCACTGGCCGATGGCTACGACGAAGCCCTGCTGCTGGACACCGAGGGCTATGTCTCGGAAGGTTCCGGCGAAAATGTCTTCATCGTCAAGAACGGCAAGCTCTATACTCCCGACCTGGCCTCCTGCCTGGATGGCATCACCCGCGACGCCGTGCTGACCATGGCGCGCGACCTGGGCATCGAGGTCATCGAGAAGCGCATCACCCGCGACGAGATGTATTGCGCCGATGAAGCCTTCTTCACCGGCACCGCCGCCGAAGTCACACCGATCCGCGAACTGGATCGCCGCGTCATCGGCAATGGCGGCCGTGGCCCCATCACCGAGAAGCTGCAGACTCTGTTCTTCGACGTGGTGGCCGGCCGGGCGCCGCAGTACAAGCACTGGCTCACGCTGGTGTAAATGGCAGCGGCGGCCGCCAGAATATCGATTCGCAACACCCGACCTTAACGTTTCAACAGTCAATCGCAAGCAACGGAGAACAAGATGAGCCAAGCTCAAGCATCGCAGGGCGTAGTCCTGCTCGAAGGTAAGGACCTGCCAGCCCACTGCCCCAGCCCGGGCATGACCGCCTGGAATTCGCACCCGCGCGTGTTCCTGGAACTGGACGCGCACGGCGCGGCCAAATGCCCATACTGCGGTACCCAGTACCAGTTGAAACCGGGCACCGTGGTCAAGGGCCACTGAGCAGAAGTTTCAAGCCAGACACGAGAGGGCCCGCAAGGCCCTCTTTTCATCTGATCCGGAGATTTGTCATGCCGCGCACCAAACTGATCCATGGCTCGCCCGATGAAATCGAGGCCGCCTACTACGACGCCCTCGCCCGCGCCGACCTGGAGGCGCTGATGGACCTGTGGGCCGATGACGAGGAAATCGTCTGCATCCACCCCGGCGCACAACGCCTGGTGGGCCACGCGGATATCCGCGCCGTGTGGGAAGACATCCTCTCCAACGGTGGCCTGCATATCCGGCCACGCCAGCTGCACGTGTCGCAGAACATGATGACCTCGGTGCACAGCGTGGTGGAAGAAATCGACCACGGCGGCGAAGGCCCGCCCGATGTGCACGTCATCGCCACCAATGTCTACCTCAAGACCGCGCTGGGCTGGCGCCTGGTGATGCACCACGCCTCGGTCGCCCCGGGCGCAGCGCCGGCCGAAGCCGTCGTCAGCGCAGCCATGCTGCACTGAGTACGGCCGTTTTCCGTTTTCTATCCTCCACAGGCAGCATCGAACACGAGCAAGGCCGCATCATGCTTTACATCCCGCCCCGCTGGCTTCCCGGCGGTCATCTGCAGACCATCTATCCCTCGGCCTTCCTGCCCAAGCCGGCCGTGCGCTACCGGCGTGAGCGCTGGGAAGCGCCGGATGGCGACTTCGTCGATATCGATTTCGTCGACGGCCAGCCGGGACGTCCGCTGCTGGTGCTGTTCCACGGGCTGGAAGGCTCCTCGGACAGCCACTACAGCCGCGCCCTGATGGCCGAGGTGCAACGGCGCGGCTGGCATGGGGCGATTCCGCATTTTCGCGGGTGTTCCGGCGAGATCAACCTGGCGCCGCGTTTCTATCATTCCGGGGACACGGCTGAACTGGACTGGATCATCCGCCGCATGAAACTGCGCCAGCAGGACCTGGCCGCGACGCACCTGTATGCCAGCGGGGTCTCGCTGGGCGCCAATGCGCTGCTGCGCTGGCTGGGGGAATCACAGCACCAGGCCGAGATCGTCGATGCTGCCTGCGCGGTGTCGGCGCCGCTGGACCTGGCGGGTGGCGGTGCGGCACTGGCGTCGGGTTTCAACCGGCTCTATACCTGGGTTTTCCTGCGCACCATGCGGCCCAAGTGCCTGGCCAAGCTGGACCAGTTCCCGGGCCTGTTTGATCGCGAAGCGCTGCTGTCGGCCCGCGACCTGTACACCTTCGACAACATCGTCACCGCCCCGCTACACGGCTACCGCAACACCGAGGATTACTGGGACCGCGCCAGCGCCAAGCACATCCTCAACGACATCAGCGTGCCCACGCTGGTCCTGAATGCGCAGAATGATCCCTTCCTGCCGGCGCGTCACCTGCCCCGCTCGGCGGCGCCGGAAGTGGTGCTGGAATACCCGGAGCAAGGCGGCCATGTCGGCTTTGCCGCCGGCGGCCCGCCCGGCAACCTGGCGTGGCTGCCGCGCCGCTTGCTGCATTTCCTGGAGGGCAAGTCGGAGAGCGCCTTCCCGGCCCCTACGGAGCTGGCCCATGGATGAGATCGTGCAGCAGGCCATGGCCCGCTGGCCCAACGTACCTCATTGCTTCGGCTGGCTGCGGCTGGATGCACGAGGTGGCTGGCGCATGCGCGACGAGCGCGCGCAACAACTGGACTTGCCGGGCGACCTGATCCGCCACCCTGCCCTGCTGGCCTTCATTGACCGCAATTACGCCAGCGATGCGGCCGGCCGCTGGTATTTCCAGAACGGGCCGCAGCGGGTCTATGTGGATCTGGAATGGATGCCGCACATCCTGCGCACCCAGCCGGACGCACAGGGCAACCTGTCACTGGTGCTGCATACGGGGATCGCAGTCGATGTGGCGACAGCCGCCTGGATGGATGAAGCCGGTCGGCTCTATCTGCGTGCCGGTGAGCTGATTGCCGGCGTCGATGATCGCGACCTGGCGCATCTGTTGCCCTGCCTGCAGATGGACGATGCGGATGAGGATGCCCTGCTGCGCTGGCTGGAAGGGGCCGATGAGGTCACCCCCCGTTTCAAGCTGGGAGGCCGATCGCTCCCGCTGCAGCGCGTGGCTGGCAGCCAGCTGGAACAACGCTTCAGCTTCGTCAGCCGCCCGCGCCAGGACTAGGGCCGTGTGTCGCGGCTAGCCACGCTCCTTCATGTCTTTCTGTTCATCTTTCCAGCGCGCCTTCCATTCACGCTCGCGCGCGTCGATCTGCGACTGGTCGTAGAAGGTGGCATCGGGCGCCTTGCGCGCAATGCCCAACTGATCGATGGCCGCCAGCAGGCTGCCATTGAGCGCATACGATTCAGCCAGCGCCATGTGCTGCAAGGCCTGCTTGCCCTGGGCCGCGTAGACCTTGGCCAGCAACTGCTGGACCTGGGCATCGGCACGGTAGAGCTGGGCCTGATCGCGCAGGTAGGCCACGGCCACGTCGTAGCGTCGGGCGGCGATCAGGGCATCGGCATACTGGCGCGCGATGGTGCGTGAAATCGGAAACTGCTGGCGCAGGCTGTCGGCCAGTTGCAGCGCCTGCGGGGCTTGCTTGCGGGCGATCTTGATATCGATGTCGAGGCTGCCGAACATGATGCCGGTCTTCATCGGGATGGCAGCTTCCTGAGCTTCCTTCAAGGCGGTCTCGGCCTGGTCGAAGCGGTTCTGGCGGTAGTAGGTGTAGGCCAGCCCGTACTTGGCGGCGGCGGTCTGCAACTTGGTGTTCTGCTTGGCCTGGTCGGTGAATTTCTGCACATTGTCGCGCAAGCCCTGCACGCTGTCGTTCTGCAGCACCTGAGTGCGCGCCCGCACTAGCTGGAATTCGGGATTGTCCACACGCTGCTTGTAGCGCTGGTCGCGGATGCGGGCCTCGATGTCGGCGATACGGTCGGTGGTCAGCGGGTGCGTCATCAGGTATGGCGGCACGGCGTCGGTGTAGTTGCGCGAGGCCGCCTGCAGACGACCGAAGAAGGTGACCATGCCGGAAGGATCGAAGCCGCCATCACGCATGATCTGCAGGCCGATGCGGTCGGCTTCGCGCTCGGCGTCGCGGCTGAAGTTGAGCTGGCGCTGCACGGCCAGGCCGGTACCGCCCATCATGGTGGCCATCGCCGCATCGCCCCCGGCCTTGGACACTCCGGCCAATGCGCCCAGCACGATGGCGGCCAGCTGGATCATCGAGTTCTGCTTCTGCTGGCCCAGCATGCGGGCAATGTGGCGTTGCGCCACGTGACCAATTTCATGCGACATCACGCCGGCCAGTTCGGACTCCGATTGTGCGGCCAGCACCAGGCCGCTGTTGACGCCGATGAAGCCGCCCGGCAGCGCGAAGGCGTTCAGCATGGGGTCGCGCACCATGAAGAACTGGAAATCGAAACCGGCTTCGCCTCTCACCTCGGGATGGATGGAGACCAGGTTCTGGCCGAAGTTGTTGAGGTATTCCGAAATCGGGCCGTCGTCGACATAGTCGCGGTCGGTCCGGATGTCACGCATGATTTCCTCACCCAGCTTGCGCTCCATCAGCGGCGAAAGACCTTCGCGTTCCGTATCACCCAGCGTGGGCAAGCCCTGGGCCACGCCCGGATGGGGTAGCAGGGTCAAGGGCGCCGCCGGCAGCAGCAGCAAGGCCGCACTCAGATAGCGGGCCAGCAACCGGCGCGCGGGGAGACGGAAACGGCGGGACACATCGGAAACGGTGGGTGGCATGGACGACATCGGTAACGGTCAGGGCTGGCGTGGAAGTCGGAGCAGCGCGGGCTGCGGGCTGGCTGCTATGATACCCGCTCCTTTCCCTCCATTTCACCTAGAGCGAATCAGCATGAACACATCCGGCGAACACGCGCCCAACGGCGGCCTCACTCACTTCGACCAGGGCGGACAGGCGCACATGGTCGATGTCGGCGGCAAGCACGAGACCCACCGGGTGGCCCTGGCCACTGGCGTGATCCGCATGCAGCCGGCCACGCTGGCCATCATCGAGGCCGGCACGGCCAAGAAGGGCGATGTCCTGGGCATCGCCCGCATCGCCGCCATCATGGCGGCCAAGCGCACCGGCGACCTGATCCCCCTTTGCCATCCACTGGCACTGACGCATGTCTCGGTGGAGTTCGAGACCGACGCCGGCAGCGCTTCCGTGCGTTGCACCGCACGTGTGGAAACCTTCGGCAAGACCGGTGTGGAAATGGAGGCATTGACCGCCGTGCAGGTGGGTCTGCTGACGGTCTACGACATGTGCAAGGCAGTCGACAAGACCATGGTCATGACTGACATCTGCGTGACCGAGAAGCGCGGCGGCAAGAGCGATATCACGATGGCGCGGCCCTGAAGCGCCACGGCTCCCTGAAATGAAAAACGCGCCTGACGGCGCGTTTTTTCTTGGCATGTCAGACCAGGCAGCGGATCAACCGCGGCAGTTGGCCGGTGCGTACTTGGCCGGCAGGGAGCCGGCGGCAAAGCCGGTGTTGGCAGTGGCACCTTCCGGCGTGGCGGCCTGTTTCACATCCTTGGCGGCGCACTGCCACTGGATGGTGCCGGAGCTGATGGTCGGGGTCAGCGTGAGCGTACCGCCCTCACCTACGCGTGCGCTGTAGGTGATGGTGATGACACCGCCCACGCCGCGCTTTTCCATCGGCGAGACGTCGATCTTGCTCACGTTGTCGGTGGGCGTGAAGGTCGGCAGGCCCAGTTGCGCCACGGTGAAGACGCCGTTGTTGGAGCTGATCTGTTCGGTCACGGCCAGCTTGTACGGCTCGGCCAGGTTGAAGCCCTCAGCCACGCGCGCGCGGGCGATATAGTCCTGGTATTGCGAAGCGCCCAGCATGGCGAGAATGCCGATGATGGCCAGCGTGACCATCAGTTCAAGCAGGGTAAAGCCGCGTTGGGCGCGACGGGAGACGACTGGTTTCATGGATTCCTCGTGAAGGTGATAAGGGCGCTTCCAGTATCGGCAGCGTTGGCTAGGCCGACTAGCGAATAAATTGCGAAACTAACAGTTTTGAAGCGGACCGGCGCTGACCTGCGTCAATCGCCACCGGGTCCATCCCGGGGCCAGACGGGCCTATGCCTGCTTCCTGCGCTTGAGCGTGAGGCCGGTCAGCACCACTCCGATGGCGCCCACCAGGCCGGGCAGGCTCAAATGCACGGCGGCGCCGGGCAAGACGAATTCGGTATCGGCGATGAAATCCCGCAGCCAGGACTGCACGGCGCTGTCGCTGAAGATCATGCCACCGGCGATGTAGCCCAGGAGAGCCGCGCCCAGGGTGACGATCACCGGGAATTTTTCCATCAGCTTCAATACCAGCGTGCTGCCCCAGACGATGATGGGAATGCTGACCACGATGCCGAACACCACCAGCAGCAACTGGTGCTCGCCGGCCGCCTGCTCAGCGGCGCTGGCGATGGCGATCACGTTGTCCACGCTCATCACCAGGTCGGCAACGATTACGGTCTTGACGGCGCCCCACAGGCGGTCACTGCCGTTGACGTCGGTGTGTTCGTCATCCTCGTTGAGCAGCTTGATGCCAATCCACAGCAACAGGACGCCGCCCAGCAGCTTCAGGAAGGGCAGTTGCAACATGGTGACGGCAAAGGCGATCAGGGCGATGCGGATGCCAATCGCGCCCACGGTACCCCAGACAATGCCCTTCATGCGCAGATTGTCCGGCAGATTGCGGCAGGCCAGCGCGATCACGATGGCATTGTCGCCACCGAGCAGGATGTCGATCAGGATGATCTGCGCGACCGCGACCCAGTTCAGGTTGGCCAGGAATTCCATGCTTGTCCTTTGCGAAAACGTGTCCGCCAGAGAAAGCGGCGTATGGCAGGATGACCACGGTCACCGAGCTTAGTGCCGTCACAGCCTTCTGTGCTAGCTCTGGTCGATGCGCGCCCGTCCTCACGACAGACTTCGCGCCTTCCATAAAACAACATGGGGAGCCAGAGCTCCCCATGCTGGTATTGCGTGTGCTACAGGTCTGGCTGAGCTTGCCTTTCGCCCGCCTCCGAGGAGACCGGCGAAAAGCGGCCGGCAATCTTACAGCACCGACTTCAGCAGGCGACCCATTTCCGACGGGTTGCGGGTGACCTTGATGCCGCACTCTTCCATGATGGCCAGCTTGGCTTCGGCGGTATCAGCACCACCGGAGATCAGGGCACCTGCGTGGCCCATGCGCTTGCCCGGGGGCGCGGTCACGCCGGCGATGAAGCCGACCACCGGCTTCTTCATGTTGTCCTTGATCCAGCGCGCAGCGTTGGCTTCGTCAGGACCACCGATTTCACCGATCATGATGACGGCATCGGTGTCCGGATCGTCGTTGAAGGCCTTCATGACGTCGATGTGCTTCAGACCGTTGATCGGGTCGCCACCGATACCGACGGCGGAGGACTGGCCCAGACCCAGGGCGGTCAGCTGGCCCACGGCTTCATAGGTCAGGGTGCCGGAGCGGGAAACCACACCGATGCGACCCTTCTTGTGGATGTGACCCGGCATGATGCCGATCTTGATTTCGTCCGGAGTGATCAGGCCGGGGCAGTTCGGGCCCAGCAGCAGGGTCTTGGAACCGGCCTTGGCCATGCGGTCCTTCAGGGCCAGCATGTCACGCACGGGGATGCCTTCGGTGATGCAGATGGCCAGGTCCAGGTCGGCTTCGACGGCTTCCCAGATGGCGGCAGCAGCGCCGGCGGGCGGCACGTAGATCACCGACACGGTGGCGCCGGTGGCGTTCTTGGCTTCGGTGACGTTGGCATAGATGGGGATGCCTTCGAAGTCTTCACCGGCCTTCTTCGGGTTCACGCCGGCGACGAAGGCATTCTTGCCATTCGCGTAGTCGCGGCACATGCGGGTGTGGAACTGACCGGTCTTGCCGGTGATACCTTGGGTAATGACCTTGGTGTCTTTGTTGATGAGGATCGACATTTCTCTTCCTTGACTGTGATGCCTGCGCCGCTGGCGGCGCCCGGTGCTGCAATTGCTCGCAGCCGGCGGCTCGCGCCGCGCAGGCTTTCGTGTTGGGTTACTTACTTGGCAGCTGCCACGACCTTTTGTGCGGCTTCTTCCATGGAGTCGGCCGAGATGATCGGCAGACCGGAATCGGCCAACAGCTTCTTGCCCAGGTCTTCGTTGGTGCCCTTCATGCGGACCACCAGAGGCACCTTCAGCGAGACAGCCTTGGAAGCAGCGATCACGCCTTCGGCGATCACGTCACAGCGCATGATGCCGCCGAAGATGTTGACCAGGATGGCCTTCAGTTCGGGGTTCTTCAGCATGATCTTGAAGGCTTCGGTGACCTTCTCGGTGGTGGCACCGCCGCCCACGTCCAGGAAGTTGGCCGGCTCGCCGCCGAACAGCTTGATGGTGTCCATGGTGGCCATGGCCAGGCCGGCGCCGTTGACCAGGCAACCGATGTTGCCGTCCAGGGAGATGTAGGCCAGGTCGAACTTGGAGGCTTCGACTTCAGCCGGATCTTCTTCGTCCAGATCGCGGTAGGCGACGATTTCCGGGTGGCGGTACAGGGCGTTGGAGTCGAAGTTGAACTTGGCGTCCAGAGCGATGACCTTGCCGTCGCCGGTCAGGATCAGGGGGTTGATTTCAGCCAGGGAAGCGTCGGTTTCCCAGTAAGCCTTGTACAGGCCTTGCAGGTTCTTGCGGGCTTCCGGGATGGAAGCGGCCGGCACGCCGATCTTGGCGGCCACGTCGTCGGCTTGCGCGTCGGTCAGGCCATCGATCGGGTCGATGATGACGTTGTGGATCTTTTCCGGGTTGCTGTGGGCAACTTCTTCGATGTCCATGCCACCTTCGCTGGAGGCCATCAGCACGACCTTTTGCGAAACGCGGTCGGTCACCAGGGAAACGTACAGTTCCTTCTTGATGTCGGCGCCTTCTTCGATCAGCAGGCGACGCACCTTCTGGCCTTCAGGACCGGTCTGGTGGGTGATCAGTTGCATGCCCATGATCTGGTTGGCGTATTCCTTGACCTGTTCGATCGACTTGGCCACCTTCACGCCGCCGCCCTTGCCGCGACCGCCTGCATGGATCTGGGCCTTGACGACCCACACCGGGCCGCCCAGCTTCTGGGCTGCCGCTTCGACTTCGTCGACCGACATGCAAGGAATGCCGCGCGGCACGGTTACGCCGAACTGGCGCAGGATTTCTTTACCCTGATACTCATGGATTTTCATGGGAGCTTCCCTTTAGACACTGAATGAATAAAACTTGCCGGATTGAAATTCGGTAGCCGGCAGCATGCCGGCCGACGAGAAAGCAGACAGCAACCCGCAGGCGGGTGTCACATCCGGAGACGGACGGAGACGGGCGCAGGCGTGAGCTGCGCGGGTTGCTAGTGAATTCGTAGAATTGGGCATGTGCATGCCGTCTGCTTTAGTTGGTCTGATATTCGAAACGCGCCAGCTTGCGCCGAAGCGTCCGCATTATCCATTCCTGCTGCTACATGGGCCTTGCATCGTTGCGCCGTTTTGACAAACCGGCAACACGCGATATCTCCTCAGGCTTGCGCGCCGCAGCAAAAACTTCCGAATTCTAGCACAGGCCGGCGGGGCTGTTAGCCGGTAGCGCTAACAGAAGACCGAAAGGGATAGCTTTTCCATATGGCGGGACAGATGGCTGCCATCTGCGCAAGCTGCTGGAAGAAGACAGGGACAAGGGGAACGCAACTGCGGTGGTGAATGGCTGGCCGGGAATGCCCAGGATGCGAGTGCGCACCGGATGCGAGCGCAGGGCGACACCCTCTCGGGCTCAGCGCATCAAGAGACCCAGTTGTCCCCGCTCACGACGATTCCTCCTCGTCGCTCCACGCGGTCTGCAAGGCTTCGCGGATACTGCGGTGGGAAAAACCGCGCTGCTGCAGGAAGCGCATCTGCTTGGCCCGAGTTTCAGCATCGGCCGGCGGCGCACTGAATTTGCGGCGCAAGACCTGCGCGGCGCGCTCGCCCTCTCCTGCTGCCAGGTCGGCCTTCAACTCGGCGATGGCTTCCCCTTCAATGCCGTGTCCATGCAACTCGGAAAAGATGCGCTGGTTGCCATAACGGGCCGAGCGGCGATGCACCAGCGATTCGGAAAAGCGTTCTTGAGAAAGGAAACGGGACTGCTCCAGCCACTGCAGGAGCGCGTCGATGTCATCACCCTCTTGCGCGTAAGGGGCAAGCTTACGCGCAAGTTCCAGGCGACTATGCTCACGTGAAGAGAGATATTTGAGCGCCCGTGCTTTCAGGCTGATCGGCGGTCTGGGCATGACGTTCGACTACACGGGCGATGTGACGGTGAAGAACACGAAGAAAAAACGATGGAACCGTATTGCATTGAAACGAGGCAGCAACAGAACGATGCGGCCGGTACTTCAGCTCCACTCCCGGCCGGACCGGCGCCGGGGGCGAAGCGGGACAGGCACCACCATGACCTCAAGGCTCAGGCAAACCCTGCCGCCGCGGTGGTACGTGAAGACCTTGGGATCAGGAGGCTGGTGCCTCGGCGGTGCCACCTGCCAGTTCAGGCACGCCCAGTGCGACGCGGACCTTGTTCTCGATCTCGCGCGACAGTTCCGGGTGTTCCTTCAGATAGTTACGAGCGTTGTCCTTGCCCTGGCCGATGCGCTCGCCGTTGTAGCTGTACCAGGCGCCGGACTTCTCCACGACCTTGTGCTCGGAGCCCAGATCCAGGATTTCGCCTTCGCGGGAAGTGCCTTCGCCATACAGGATGTCGAAGTGAGCTTCGCGGAACGGAGGTGCAACCTTGTTCTTGACGACCTTGACCTTGGTTTCGCTGCCGATGACTTCGTCACCGGACTTGATGGAGCCGGTACGACGGATGTCCAGGCGCACCGAGGCGTAGAACTTCAGCGCATTGCCACCGGTGGTGGTTTCGGGATTACCGAACATGACGCCGATCTTCATGCGGATCTGGTTGATGAAGATGACAGTAGTATTGGTGCGGTTGATGCTGCCGGTCAGCTTGCGCAGGGCTTGCGACATCAGACGGGCCTGCAGGCCGGGCAGGGAGTCGCCCATGTCGCCTTCGATTTCGGCCTTGGGCGTCAGCGCTGCCACGGAGTCCACCACGATCAGGTCGACCGCACCGGAGCGCACCAGGGCGTCGGTAATTTCCAGGGCCTGTTCGCCGGTGTCCGGCTGCGAGATCAGCAGGTCGTTCAGGTTCACGCCCAGCTTTTGCGCATAGGTGACGTCCAGTGCGTGCTCGGCGTCGATGAAGGCGCAGGTGCCGCCCAGCTTCTGCATCTCGGCGATCGATTGCAGGGTCAGGGTGGTCTTGCCGGAGGACTCCGGACCGTAGATCTCGATGACGCGGCCACGTGGCAGGCCACCGATGCCCAGCGCGATGTCCAGGCCCAGGGAACCGGTGGAGACGGCCTGGATTTCCTCGGCGACGACGCCGTCTTCCATGCGCATCACCGAGCCCTTGCCAAACTGCTTTTCAATCTGTGCCAACGCGGCGGCCAGCGCCTTGCTCTTCTCAGAGTTGTTCGCAGCTTTTTTGTCGTCCATAAATCTCTCTCGGCAAAATGTCGTGAAGAAGGGGTTCAGGGGGGAGTCTTGCGGTCTTGCTGATGTTGCCCGGAGGCAGAGGATGATGACCGCCCCGATAGAGCGATACTGTATAAAAAAACAGTGCTTCGTGCAAGCGTTTTTGTGTGCATCAGACACAAACGCTATCAGGCAACGATAATCGGCGGCCGAAAACCACAATTATAAGAAAGCTGGCCCTTGAGGAAGTCCAAATTCAAAGAGGAATGATGCATGGAAGGAAAAAAAACGGCACACTCGCGAGTTGGTAGGAATAATTCGTCAGCTATGCGTCAATGAACGCGTACAGCAAGTCATCTCGCCAGTTATTGCATCGCAGCAACATCAGCACATCCGGTGTCGCCTGCCGCAATCAAGACCGATAGATCGTTAGACAGACAGTTCTCATGAGTTTAGTGCCCTTCAGCCATATCAGCGCCCTGCGCTGCCTGGTCATCGACGACATGCCGACGATGCGCCAGAACATCCGCATGCACCTCGGGCAGCTCGGGGTGACCAAGGTGGACCAGGCCGCCACGCCGGATGAGGCTATCCGTTTCGTGCAGTCTGGCACGTATGACCTGATCATCTGCGACTACAACCTGAACAAGGAAAGCAACGGCCAGCAGCTGCTGGAGTTCTTCCGCACCCAGAACATGCTCTCGCCGACCTGCATGTTCATCATGGTCACCGCCGAGAGCGGCTACAACCTTGTGGCCAGCGCCGCCGAGTTCCAGCCGGACGCCTACATGCTCAAGCCGCTGACGGCCAGCCGCATCGCCGAGCGCGTGGACCGCCTGCTGGAAAAGCAGCACGCCATGCTGCCGGTGACCGAGAAGATGAAGCGCAAGGACATCTCCGGTGCCATCCTGGAATGCGACAACGTCCTCAAGGCAGCGCCCAAGTGGATCGTGGAAATCATGAAGACCAAGGGCACGCTGCTCATCGACCAGCGCCGCATCGACGAAGCCCGCGAAGTCTACAAGCAGGCGCTGGCCATGCGCGACGACCTGGTATGGGCCAAGATCGGACTTGCCCGTTGCAACATCGTGGCTGGCCAGATGGACGACGCCCGCATCATCGTGGAAGAAGTGCTGGCGCAGAACAAGCAGTTCATCGCCGCCTACGACCTGCTGGCGCAGATCGACGAGGCACAGGGCAACCAGGAAGGTGCACTGGAGGCGCTCACCAAGTCGTCCGAGATCATCCCTTCGGCGCGCCGCAGTCGCCTGGTGGGTGATGTCGCCTACCGCAGCGGCCACCTGGACCAGGCACGCGAAGCCTATGACAGGGTACTCAAGCACACCAAGGGTTCTCTGACGGCACAGCCCACCGACCTGCTGTCGCTGGCGCAGGTACACGTCGACAGTGGCGACCCCGACGCCGCGCTGCGCCTGCTGGAGGCCGCACCGCGCCGCTACGAGGAATCCAACATCTTCGTCTCGGCGCAGGCCGCTGTCCAGGCGCAGGCCTACGTGCAGCTGGGCGACTCGATCTCGGCCCAGCAGGCGTTCGAGACCGCACGCCAGGCTGCCGCCAAGGAGTCCTCCGACACCACCACGCTGGCGCTGGCCAAGGCCGCCTTCTCGATGGGCAAGGACGAGGAAGGCGCCAAGCTGATCGCCGAGGCCATCAAGTCCGATCACGAAAACACAACCCTCCAGATGCTGGCACGCAAGGTGCTTGCCGATACTGGCCGGGCCGGTCTGGCCGAAGAGCTGATCGACGGTGCCGTCAAGCATTGCATGAGCATCATCGCCGAAGCCAACGCCCTCATGCGCAGCGCCAAGCCGGACGAATCGCTGGCCAAGCTGGAAGAGGCGCTGGCCAGCATGCCCGAGAACACTGGCGTGCTGCTGGCCTCGGCGCAGCTGCATCTGCTGTGGATGAGCCAGCGCGGCTGGAATGAAGAATACGTCAAGCGCGTGCGCCGTTACCTGGCCACGCTGGATCGCCTTATCCCGGGCAACGATAGAGTCGCGAAGATGCACAAGTTCCTGCGCGATACCCTGAGCAAAGTAGCCCCGAAGAGCTGACCATGGACCCCAAGCTTGCCGCGATCATCATTCACGACATCAAAAACTCCCTGGGCGTGCTAGAGGGGGAATTGCGCCGCCTGTCGGACGACGTGCCACGCGCCCAGCAGGCCCATGTCACCTGCCTGGCCCTGCAGGAAAAGCTGATCGCCTTCCTGACGTTGTACAAGGCTGATTCGCAAGGCCTGCGCGCGCAGGTCGAGGCGGTCTCGCCACTGGATTTCCTGGAGGCACTGGCGCGCGAGCAGGCGGTCAGCCGCAGCAGCGAGATCGCCCTGACCGTGGACGAGAGCGATATGCCGGTCATCGGTTTCTTCGACGAACACCTGGTGGCCCTGGCCCTGGAAGCAGCCCTGCAGAACGCCGGGCGTTTTGCCCGCACCCGTATCGTGCTCGGCTGCCGCAAGCATCCGGAAGGCGGGGTGATCTTCACCGTGCGTGACGACGGCCCCGGCATCGGCACCCAGGAAAAGAAGCCCTCGACCGGCCTGGGCATGGACCTGTGCAATGCGATTGCCACCGCCCACAACAAGGAGACGCGCCACGGGGAGGCGCGCCTGTCCAATCATCCGGACGGCGGCGCGCTGTTCGAGCTGTGCCTGCCCTGAAACGGGTCGGCAAAGGCGCGATCGACTGATCGGCTGATCGACCCATGGCGCCAGCGTCACATACGCAAAGCGCATATCCAAGTGTGAAAATAGTCGTTCTGTCACCCGGGCTTCGTGCTTAGAGTGCTGGTTTGTCGCGCCGCTACGCGGGTATGGCCCCATCCGGGTCGTTCACAGGCGGCGTCGCCCTTCCCTATCTCACGAGAACGAATCCATGCGACGAAGACATTTTCTCGGCCTGGCACCGGCCGCGCTCGGCCTGGGTGCGCTGCTGCAGCCGAATGCTCAGGCCCAGAACGATAACAAGACCATCCGCATCGGCTACCAGAAGTCATCCACCCTGCTGACCATCATCAAGGCCAATGGCACACTGGAAAAGCGTCTCGGACCGTCCGGCGCGAAGATCAGCTGGCACGAGTTCACCAGTGGCCTGCCGCTGCTGGAAGCGCTCAATGTCGGCGGTATCGACCTCAGTGCGGACGTTGCCGATACGGTTCCCGTATTCGCCCAGGCGGCCGGGGCCAAGCTGGCCTATGTGGCACAGGAGTCACCCTCGCCATCGGCCCAGGCCATCGTCGTGCGTGTCGATTCGCCGCTGCGCCAGGTGAGCGAACTCAAGGGCAAGAAGATTGCGGTGACCAAGGCTGCCGGCGTGCACTATCTGCTGATCGCCAGCCTGGAAAAGGCGGGCCTGAAATTCAGCGATGTCGATGCCGCCTATCTGTCGCCAGCCGATGGGCGCGCTGCATTCGAACGTGGCAGCGTCGATGCCTGGGTGACCTGGGATCCCTTCCTGGCGGGTGTGCAGCGGCAGTCGCAGGTGCGCATTCTGGCCGATGGGCGCGGCGTGGCAGACTATCAGCGTTACTACCTGGCCTCCGCCAGCTTTGCCCAGGCGCGTCCGGATGTCCTCCAGGTAGTGTTCGATGAATTGAAGAAGGCAGGGATACAAGCCAAGCAACAGCCCGACCAGACGGCTGCCTTCCTGGCGCCGCTCTGGGGGCTCGATGCACAGACCATCGTCCTGGCCAACAGCCGGCGCAGCTATGAGGTGCGCGCCATCAGGCTGGATGCATTGGGCGAACAGCAACGTATCGCCGATACCTTCTTCGCCGCCGGCCTGCTACCCAGAAAGGTCAATTCCAGCGATGTCGCGATCTGGACACCGGGGCAAGGCTGACCATGGACGGCCTGGATCGCATCACCCTTCTGTTGCTGGCTTTTCTGGTTGTGGTGGCGCTGCTGTTTCCGCTTTCGGAAGGACGTGCCCACCGACGCGAAAAGCACAGGCAGGATAGACGGGATGAATGAAACGAGCGCCGCTGATGCGGTGCTTTTTTTTGCGCAAGGCAAGGATGGGATGTCGGTACGAAACAGCTCAAGACGGGAACAGCGTCTTTGCGGAACACTTCCTGAAAAACGACTGGCGTGGAATGCACAAAAAAAACCGCCGGCAAAAGCCGGCGGTAAAACGGACTGGCGACGCTCATCCACTAACCGCCGCCTTCCGCGCCAAACTGATACTTCAAACTGATACTTGCTACATGAACTTCATGGACTGTGGTGCTGCGATCACGCCGACACCGGGTCCAGCTGCTGGATACCTGCCAGCACCCAGCCACCCTGGCCGGCAGCCGGCTTGGACAGGTTCCAGATTTCGGCGAACTGGGCAGGCGAAGCAGTCGGATCTTCCTTGATGAAACCGAAGAACTTGACGCTGGCCAGGTAATCATTGCCCACGGTCTCCACGCCAAGCACTTCAGCATCCAGAGAGACCACATCGGTCTGGTTGGAAGCAGCGCCGCGTTCCTGGATCTGCAGACGCAGCTCGGCGAACATTTCGGGCGTGGTGAATTCACGGATGTCGTTGATGTCGGCCTTGTCCCATGCCGCTTGCAGGCGGATGAAATAGGTCTTGGCATTGCGCACGAAGCCCACCGTGTCGAAGCCCGCCGGGACGCCGTAGGCCGGGACCGCTTCGGCATTGCCGAAACCGCCACCGAAACCACCTTGCGGTGCAGCTGCAGGCGCTTCGCCGGTCTTCAACATCGAGCCGATCTGGGGCGTGGCCGAGGCATTGTCAGAGGCTTGCGGCGCCGCGCCAGCCCAGGCCGGCGTCGGCTGCGAAGCTTCCTGCTTGCGACGGAACAGACGGATCACGAACATGATCGCCAGGGCGATCAGGGCCACGGTCAGGATGGTGCTGATCATGCTGGCCAGGGCGCCACCCAGGCCGAAGTGCGACAGCAGTGCGCCCAGGCCCAGGCCCAGCAGCGCGCCACCCAGCAGGCCCTTCCACATGCTCGGCTTGGCTGCGGCAGCAGCCGGTGCGGCGGCAGGCGCGGCCGGCTTGGCGGCAGCGGCCTGGTTCTGTTGCATCGGGGCAGGACTCTGCGCCTGACGGCTGGCGCCGGAGGACTGTTTGCCGATCGAGCCGCCACCGCCAAGACGCTTGGCTTCGACGGTCGAAATGCCAACAGACAGCGTCATCACCGCCACTATCAGCGCGACAAATGCTTTTTTCATGCTTTCTCCTAGAGGATTCTGATGATGTGATGCGGTCACATCGGCCGTAATTCGTAAAACTGGTGAGGTACCCAGGCTGGTTCAGCGCCGGCGCAGGCAGGCGGGCGCAGGTCGCGAACGCGCATGTCACTGCAGTCGCAGCACGCGTGGCCTCAGGGGTTCAAGGGCAATTCAGCGGGCGCGGCAGGACAGTCGCGCTAGGCGACGGGATCAGGCCCGGGGAGGACGTCCTGCGCGAGGCAGGAAGGGAGGTTGCATGGCGGCATCGCTACGCAGAGCGGGCGCCAGACGGGAAGTTTGCGGCACGACGGCCAGCGACTGGATCAGCACGGGTTCGTCGCCGATGCCCGCGTGCGTGGAAAAATCTTCACCGCTGTCAGCATAACCGGCACCGTCATCGTCATTGACGGCGGCGTCGGCCACCACGGCGTGCGACTGGTCGTCGGTAGCGGCATGGTCAGCCAGGGAAACGGTCTTGGCAGCAAGATGCTGCACCGCCACGGTGGCGTGGGTCCGAACCGGGACGGAGAAATCGGTTGCGGCCATCGAGCTGGCGTACGTCAGCACCGCTGCAAAAACTTGCACCGGTAACAGACAGATCAGCAGAAGGACCCACAAACGTTTCATCAGATTTTCCAGCAAATGATGCGAGAAATTATATCAACAAAAATTGCGCTGGCAGCAAGTAAATGTTGCCGGCCTCGATACTATAAGGCCAAAGCGTCATAGTTCAATGCGCTATCCCGGAATTGTTACATTTCATGCGATCGGCGCATCAAGCTGCCCGGTTTATCAGGATTTCCCTGATTTGCATTGGCAATTGAATTAGTGGAATATGAAGGAAAATTACCATAACAATTCAACCATCCGAGACAAATCAGCCGAGTCCGACTCGCTGACCGATTCCTATGCGCATCCTCCTTGCTGAAGACGACAGCGTACTGGCCGACGGTCTGACCCGGTCCCTGCGCCATTCCGGCTATGCCGCCGATTGTGTCAAGAATGGCGTGGAAGCCGATTCGGCGCTGTCGACCCAGGACTTCGATCTGCTGATCCTGGACCTGGGCCTGCCCAAGATGTCGGGCCTGGAAGTGTTGCGCCGCCTGCGCGCACGCAATTCGCGCCTGCCGGTGCTGATCCTGACGGCCGCCGATTCCGTCGAGCAACGTGTGCAAGGCCTGGACCTGGGCGCCGACGACTATATGGCCAAGCCCTTTGCCCTGTCGGAGCTGGAAGCCCGGGTGCGCGCCCTGACCCGGCGCGGCGCCGGTGGCGGCCCCACCGTGATCAAGCACGGCCCGTTGTCGTTCGACCAGGTCGGTCGCATCGCCTATATCGGCGAGCAGATGCTGGAATTATCGGCGCGGGAACTGGGACTTCTGGAAGTATTATTGCAACGCACGGGTCGCCTGGTCTCCAAGGAACAACTGGTGGACCACCTGTGCGAATGGGGAGAGGAAGTCAGCAACAATGCCATCGAGGTCTATGTCCATCGTCTGCGCAAGAAAATCGAGGTCGGCGGCGTACGTATCGCTACCGTGCGCGGGCTCGGCTATTGCCTGGAAAAACTCCCCGAAGCCGGTACCGCACCGCTGGTGGCATCCAACAGCGTGGCCTGAGCCAACGCCCTCCCCCTCACACATCGCACGCGCGCCCGCGCTGATCCGTCATGACAGCGCGTGATCCCTCCGCCGCAGCGTCCGCCACGCCCGAGCCGCAGACGCAGTCGCACCCCGAAGCCCAGCCCGGCCAGACACCCCGCAAGAAGCGGCGCGCCGCCCTGGCCACGCAACCGGTAGAGCGCATCCAGCGCTCGCTGTTCGGTGAAATCCTCGACTGGATGCTGGCCCCGCTGCTGCTGCTGTGGCCGATGAGCATCGCCATCACTTACCTGATCGCCCAATCGATCGCCAACCAGCCCTTCGACCGTGCCCTGGAAGACAGTGTCACCGTACTCGCCCAGCAGGTCTCCGAAGTCAACGGCAAGGTGGTCGCGCGCCTGCCGGTCTCGGCCCGCGACCTGCTGCGCGCCGACGACATCGACAACATCTACTACAAGGTCACCGGCCCCAACGGCGAATATGTGGAAGGCGACGTCGACATGCCGCAGCCGCCGGCAGAAGAAGATCGCAGCACCATCGGTACCGTGCAGTTCCGCAACGACATCCTGCACGGCAGCGATGTGCGCATCGCCATGCTGCAGGTGGACCTGCGTCGTAGTCCGGCCCAGCGCGCCGCGCAGCGCGAGCCGCGACTGGCCACGGTCCAGGTCGGCGAGACCCTGGAAAAACGCGCCCAGCTGGCCAACGAAATCATCAAAGGCGTGATCCTGCCGCAGTTCGTGATCCTGCCGGTCGCACTGGCGCTGGTGTGGTTCGCACTCTCGCGTGGCCTGTCGCCCCTGTCCGAATTGCAGCAGCGCATCCGCGCGCGCCGGCCGGATGACCTCTCACCCATCGACTCCGGCCAGGTACCCGAGGAAATCTCGCCCCTGGTCCGGTCGCTCAACGACATGCTGGCGCGCCTGTCGCAGACCATCGCCATCCAGAAACGCTTCATCGCCGACGCCGCACACCAGATGAAGACCCCGCTGGCCGGCATGCGCATGCAATCCGAACTGGCCCTGCGCCAGGATGATCAGGTGGATGTGCGCCGCTCGCTGGAACAACTGGCCAAGAGTTCGGAAACCGCCACCCGCCTGGTCAACCAGCTGCTGTCGCTGGCCCGCGCCGAGAACCAGCAATCGCAGTCCGGCGGCATGGCCGCACTGGAATTGAACGAACTGGCCCGCAGCGTGGTGCAGGAGTGGGTGCCGATGTCCTTCACCCAGCGCATCGACCTGGGTTTCGAGCAGCCCAACCATCCCATCATGATCACCGGCAACGCCATCATGCTGCGCGAGCTCTTGTCCAACCTGCTGGACAATGCCCTGCATTACACGCCGCATGACGGCAGCGGCCGCGTCACCGTGCGCGCCCGCACCGACGAAGGGGGCGGCCTGGCCATCCTGGAAGTGGAAGACAACGGCCCCGGCATCCCCGCCGCCGAGCGCGCCAACGTGTTCGAGCGCTTCTATCGCATCCTCGGCACACCCAGCACCGGCAGCGGCCTGGGCCTGGCCATCGTGCGCGAGATCGCCCAGCAGCACGATGCCGCCGTCGAGATCACCCACAACCCGCGCAGCACCGATCCCAAACAACCGGGCAGCCTGTTCCGCGTGAGCTTTCGCATGATGCCCAATACGCCTTTCCTAGACGACATCACCTGACATGGACCACGGCTCCCCTCCCCTCGACCCCGGCAACCAATGGCACCGCACGCGCCGCATGACCGGATGGCTGCTGGCGCTGTGGTTCCTGGCCACGTTCTTCTTCATCTACTTCGCCCGCGAACTGGACCAGGTACACCTGTTCGGCTGGCCGATCTCCTTCTACATGGCGGCGCAGGGCATGATGCTGATCTACCTGGCCATCGTCGTCATCTACGTACGGCGCATGCGGCGCATCGAACAACTGGTCAGACGTGAACAAGGCGAGCCCTGGCATGGAGAGTAACAAGGACTTTTTCCGGCGCCTATGCCGCTACTACGGTTTCTACACGCTGGGCTTCATCGCCTTCCTGTGCGTGCTGGCCATCCTGGAACGCGAAGGCATGCCACGTTCCTGGATCGGCTACCTGTTCCTGTTCGTCACCATCGGTCTGTATGCCGGCATCGGCGTGGTCTGCCGCACCTCCGACGTGCCCGAATACTATGTGGCCGGACGGCGCGTGCCACCCCTCTTCAATGGCATGGCCACCGCCGCCGACTGGATCTCGGCCGCCACCTTCATCAGCCTGGCCGGCGGCCTCTACCTGCAGGGCTTCGACGGCCTGGCCTACATCCTCGGCTGGACCGGGGGCTATTGCCTGGTGGCGCTGCTGATCGCGCCCTACCTGCGCAAATTCGGCCAGTACACCATCGCCGACTTCCTCGCTGCGCGTTATCCCGGCCGCGCCGGCAGCCATGGCGTCAACTTCATCCGCATCCTCGCGGTGGCGGCCACCATCCTCATCTCCTTTACCTATGTGGTGGCGCAGATCTATGGCGTGGGCCTGATCACATCACGCTTCACCGGCATCGATTTTTCCATCGGCATCTTCCTCGGGCTGGCCAGCATCCTGGTGTGCTCCTTTCTGGGCGGCATGCGTGCCATCACCTGGACCCAGGTGGCGCAATACATCATCATCCTGTTCGCCTACCTGATCCCGGTGATCTGGCTTTCCGCCAAGCACGCAACGGTGCCGGTGCCGCCGGTGGCCTACGGCGCGGTGCTGCCCAAGCTCAGCGCCATGGAACACAAGCTGGAAGACGATCCCAAGGAAAAGGAAGTCCGCCAGATCTTCCAGGCCCGCGCCGACGACTACGAACGGCGGCTGCGCAACCTGCCGCAATCCTGGCTCGATGGCCGGGTGGAAGCGCAGAACCAGGCCGACCAGATCCGCCGTGATGTGCACGCGTCCCTGGCCGACATCAAGGCCGCCAGTCGCACGCTGTCGGCCTACCCAAAGTCGCCCGAGGAAGCCGAACGCAAATGGACCGAAGCCCGCGCCGCCAACCTGGCCCGAGCGCAACCGCCGGTCTCGCAGACCGAACCCTTCCCCGGGCGCGACAAACAGAGTTCCGACATCAAGCGCAACAATTTCCTGGCGCTGGTGTTCTGCCTGATGCTCGGCACGGCGGCACTGCCGCACATCCTCATGCGCTACTACACCACGCCCACCGTGGCCGGCGCGCGCAGTTCGGTCTTCTGGACCCTGTTCTTCATCATGCTGATCTACCTCACCGTGCCGGCCCTGACGGTGCTGGTGAAGTACGACATCTATACCTCGCTGGTGGGCAGCAGCTACAGCCACCTGCCGGACTGGGTCTATTACTGGGGCAACATGGACAAGCTCAATCCGCTGCTCTCCATCAATGACCTGAACCGCGACGGGCTGGTGCAACTGGGCGAGATTTCCATGGATGGCGACATCATCGTGCTGGCCATGCCCGAGATTGCCGGCCTGCCCTATTTCGTGTCCGGCCTGGTGGCTGCAGGTGGCCTGGCGGCGGCGCTGTCGACCGCCGACGGCCTGTTGCTGACCATTTCCAATGCGCTCTCGCACGATGTCTATTACAAGGTGGTCGACCCCAGTGCGTCGACCCAGAAGCGGGTGACCATTTCCAAGCTGCTGTTACTGGTGGTGGCGCTGCTGGCAGCCTACGCGGCCTCGCTCAAGCCGGGCGATATCCTGTCGATGGTGGGCGCAGCGTTTTCGCTGGCCGCCTCGACGCTGTTCCCGGCACTGGTATTGGGGGTGTTCTGGAAACGCGCCAACCAGGCCGGCGCGATTGCCGGCATCGTGTGCGGCTTCCTGATGTGCGTGTACTACATGCTGCACACCAACCCGTCATTCGGCGGCAGTGCAGCCGGACAGTGGTTCCACATCGCACCGATCTCGGCGGGCATCTTTGGCGTGCCGGTGGGCATGGCGGCCATGGTCATCGTCAGCCTGCTCACGCCGCCACCGGATGAGGCCACCATCGCGCTGATCGACCATATCCGCACGCCCTGAGCGCGGAGCATCACCTCAGATCGACAGCTGCAGCCCTCGCGCCTCTTCGCCCGGCATGACGGTGACCGCCACTTGCATGGTCTGCTGGCCGCCGCCGATGAGGACACCACGCAGCGGCGAGATATCCAGGAAATCGCGGCCCCAGCCCAGCGTGATATGGCTGGTATCGGGGAAGACGCCATTGGTCGGATCGGCATCGACCCAGCTGCCCTCGCCCCCTGCGGGGTCGGGGCAATACACCGACACCCAGGCATGCGAAGCATCGGCGCCGATCAGGCGTGGCTGCCCCGGTGGCGGTTCGGTCAGCAGATAGCCGCTGACATAGCGCGCCGCCAGGCCGATGGAGCGCAGACAGGACAGCATCAGGTGCGCAAAGTCCTGGCAGACCCCGCGCCGGTTGACGAAGACCTCGGTCACCGGAGTGGAGACAGTGGTAGCAGTCGGATCGAACGCGAACTCTTCATGGATACGCATCATCAGCGCACGTACCCCCTCCACCACCGACACACCCGGCACGAAGCACTCAGCCGCATACCGGATGAATTCACGCTTGATGCGCACGTGCGAGGATTCGAACAGGAAGTTGGATGCGTCCAGCATCCCCGGCGCCATCATCCGCCCGCCGTGATAGGCCATCAACATCGCCGCCTCGTCCCAGGCCATGCTCTCCTGCGGCTGGCCACGGGGTGTCAAGGCGACCCAGGAATCGGCCTGCACATCCAGGCTGGTGTGGTCCGTATCGAGGGAAAAGGCCTTGATGATATTGCCGAAATTGTCCGCATAACTGCGCACCAGCTGGGGTGCCGGCAGCACGTTGACGGTATGCGACAGGCACTGCTGCCAGGGCAGTTCGCGTGGTGTCAGGTGCAGCACCTGATGCGACAGGCGTACCGGTAGCGCATAGCCGTAATGGGTCTGGTGGTGGATGCGATAGACCACGCGCTGGCTATCCGCACTCATCTCAGACCCCCTGGCTGACCGGTGCGGTCAGCGGCGTGAAGTAATGACGCGACAGGTCATCGGAGAGCATGTAGCCGCCGCTGACCGCATCGCGCATCAGTTGCACCAGGCGTGCATTGGCTTGCTCCATGTTGGGATGATCGTGGGCGAATTCGTTCAGGTTCATCGCCTCCAGCTGGCTGGACAGGTGCGTGGGGATGCTCATGCTGAGCAGGCCGAGCTGCTGGGCGATATCGCTGATGTATTGCTGCAGCATGCGGAACTGGTAGGCCATGCCATGCGGATTGCTGACATCGAACACCAGCAGGTGCAACACCGGCAGCCATTCCGGCGTGCGGCGATAGCGCACCCGATAGGTCACGATACTGCTGGCCGCCTCCAGCAGCCACGACAGCGCCGCCGTCTGGCGCTGCGGCGGCAACCGCAGGAAGTTGTCGAACAGCGCGGCCATGTTGGCCATGCGCTCGATGTGACGGCCCACCATCAGGAACTGCCAGCCGGCATCGCGCGTCATGTCGTCCAGCGCATGTCCGGCCAGACCGGAACAGGCATCGATCACATTGCCCAGCACATGCTGGGCTGCAGCCGGGGTATGGATGCGTTCCTGCACCATGGCCGGCATCTTGGTCAGCGCATGCCAGTTGTCCAGCGAAAGATGTTCCCGCACCTGATAGGCGGCATTGGCCAGCTGTCGCAATTGCGTGGCCACGCTGACCGGCACCGACGGATCGATCACCGCCGCCTGCAGGCTCTGCTGCAGGCCGGTGATGGTCGGTCGTGGTTCCGACTTGGGCATCTGCACGCCGAGCTGGCTGCAGATCCATGAAACGCTACCCAGCATGCCCCGGCTTTCGCTCTGGCCATCAAGGGTGAATTCCAGCGTGGTCCGCAACAGGCGCGAGAGATTCTTCACCCGCTCCGAATACCGCCCCATCCAGAACAGGTTTTCACCAGAGTGCGACGACACATCGACCGTGCCCTTGATGACGGTGACGTTGTTGACACCCTGAACGACCTCCACAGCACTCGGCGCCCACTGCTCCGCCTCGCGCAACACCCACACATCCTTGCTGGTGCCCCCCTGCTGCATCGACACCACATCCCGCCGCTGGCGCGGCGCCACCCGGGTCAGGCCCCCCGGCATCACCTGGTAGCCGCCTTCGCCATCGGCCACTGCGAACACGCGCAGGCTGATGGTGCGGTTCATCAGGCGATAGTCACCGCTGCGCGACATCACCGGTGCCTGCGACAGGCGCACCCATTCCTGCGCCGCATAGGCGTGCGGCTGCAGTTGCAGGCTTTCGATCAGGCGCCGGCGCGCCGTGCCGGTAAGGGCATGGCCGAACACCGGCTGCATGCGCATCGAGGAAAACGCCGGCACGATCACCAGATCATCGAGATGCGCCAGTGTGTAATCCAGCGCAGGTTTTTCACCGCACCACCACGACGCCACCGAAGGCAGCATCAGCGGCTCGCCAAACAGCCGCTCGTTGATCGCCGGCAGGAAACCGTGCAGCGCGGTCGACTCCAGCACGCCGCTGCCCAGCGAATTGGCGATCACCACATTGCCCAGGCGCGCCGCCTGCGTCAGCCCCGGTACGCCCAACGCCGAATCGGCGCGCAACTCCAGCGGATCGCAGTAGTCGTCGTCCATGCGGCGCAGGATGGCATGCACGCGACGAAGGCCATTCAGGGTCTTCAGGAACACCTGCTCGCCACGCACCGTCAGGTCCACCCCTTCCACCAGCGGAAAGCCCAGCGTATGCGCCAGGAAGGCATGTTCGGAATAGGTTTCGTTGTAAGGGCCGGGGGTGAGCAGCACGATCAGCGGCACCTCGCCCTCGGACGGTGCCAGGCGCGTCAGCATCGCGCGCAGCGTATGGAAGTAGCGATGCGGCGACTCCACATGCATGTCGCGCAGCGCCTCCGGCATGGCACGCGCCATGATCTGGCGGTTCTGTAGCGCATACCCGGTGCCGGACGGTCCCTGGGTACGATCCGAGACCACCCACCAGGTACCGTCGGCCGAGCGTGCCAGGTCGATCGCATAGGCATGCAGATGCACGCCGCCCGGCGGCTGCCAGCCATGGCAGGGCATCAGGTAACCGTGCTGGCCGAACACCAGCGCCGGCGGCAACAAACCCTCGGCGATCAACGACTGCGGCCCGTAGATGTCGGACAGCAGGCCGTTCATCAGCCGCGCCCGCTGCGCTACGGCGCGCTCCAGGAAATCCCATTCCTCCGAGGACACCAGGTGTGGCAGCAGATCCAGCTCCCATGGGCGATTGGCGCCCTTGGGATCGGCATAGACGTTGTAGGTCACGCCATCGGAAGCGATGGCGTCACGCACCTCGTTGGCACGCCGGCGCAACATCTCCGGCGAGAGGTTTTCAAGCTGGTCGATCAGCGTTCGCCAGTGCGGGCGCAGGCGGCCGTCGGCCGCCAGCATCTCGTCGAAACGATCGCTGGCTACCGAATAGCTCTCCAGTAGACGCTGGTGCATAGGTCATTGGCGGCCAGGCTGCGCTGCGCGACGGCCTGCATCGCGCAGCGCCAGAGGCGGCAAGACGCCGCGCCCGGCTCAGTTTTAGAAGTAGCGTAAGTCTAACGTAAAAGGAAACTCGATAGACGGCCGCGCCGGGGTGACTCGCAATTTTCCCGGGGTATGGTTCATGCGGAAGTAGCGCGCCAGGCGGCGACTTTCCGCCTCGAAGGCATTGACCGGGAAGGTCTCGTAGTTGCGTCCGCCCGGATGCACCACGTGGTACTGGCAACCGCCCAGGCTGCGGCCGTTCCAGGTATCGACCAGATCGAAGGTCAGCGGTGAATCCACCGGGATGGTCGGATGCAGCGCCGACGGCGGCTGCCAGGCGCGGTAACGTATGCCCGAGACGAACTGTCCGACCGTGCCAGTGGGCTGCAACGGCACCGAGACACCATTGCAGGTCAGCACGTAGCGATCCGAGGCCATGCCGCTGACCTTGACCTGCAGGCGCTCCAGCGAGGAATCGACATAGCGCGCGGTACCGCCGCCGCTGTTCTCCTCGCCCAGTACGTGCCAGGGTTCCAGCGCCGTGCGCAATTCGATCTGCATGCCCTTGACGGCATAGTCGCCGATCTTGGGGCAACGGAATTCCATGTGCGGCGCGAACCACTCGGCGCGCATGGGATAGCCGGCCTCGTTCATGTCGGCCATCACATCGGCAAAGTCCTGTTCGATGAAATGCGGCAACAGGAAGCGGTCATGCAGCTCGGTTCCCCAGCGCACCAGGCGCGCCGGCTTGTACGGGTCCTTCCAGAAACGCGCCACCAGGCCGCGCAGCAGCAGTTGCTGGGTCAGGCTCATGCGCGCATGTGGCGGCATCTCGAAGGCGCGCAATTCCAGCAGACCCAGGCGACCGGTGGCACTGTCGGGGGAATACATCTTGTCGATGCAGAACTCGGCGCGGTGCGTATTGCCGGTGACGTCGATCAAGAGATTGCGCAACAGCCGGTCCACCAGCCAGGGGGGGCAATCCCCCTTGGCGACCTGCTTGTCCATCTCGGCAAAGGCCAGTTCGATTTCCACCGTCGAGTCGTTGCGCGCTTCGTCGATGCGCGGCGCCTGCGAGGTCGGACCGATGAACATGCCCGAGAACAGGTAGGACAGCGAGGGATGGTTGTGCCAGTAGGAAATCAGGCTGCGCAACAGGTCCGGCCGGCGCAGGAATGGCGAATCGCTGGTGGTGATGCCGCCCAGCACCATGTGGTTGCCGCCGCCGGTGCCGGAGTGATGGCCATCCAGCATGAACTTCTCGGTCGTCAGACGCGAGGCGCGGGCAGCGTCGTACAGGTGCGTGGTCTGCTCGACCAGTTCGCTCCAGTTGTTGGCCGGCTGGATGTTGACCTCGATCACGCCCGGGTCGGGGGTGACGCTGAACTTGCGCAGGCGTGGATCATTGGGCGGCTCGTAGCCTTCCAGCAGCACCGGCTGCTTCAGTTCCTCGGCCACGGCCTCGATGGCGGCCACGAGTTCAAGATAATGTTCCAGTTGCGACAGTGGCGGCATGAAGAGGTAGAGCACGCCATTGCGCACTTCGGCGCAAAGTGCAGTGCGGGTGATCCAGTTGGCCGACTCGAAGCTGGCCGGCGCCGCCTGGGTGGCAGTCGTTTCCCTACCGACGGTACCGGCAGTGCCGATCTTGCCCTCAGCGCCCCCGCCGATGGCCGCTCCCATGCTGCTGGCCCTGTCAACGCGACCACCTGGCTCCTGGGGGCTACCCAACTGACGACGGATCTCAGTATTGCTGGGCAAGGGTCGGAAGCTCTGGGCGGGATCGGCCGGATACACCGCCGGGTATTCCCCTTCCTTGACCCACGGCAGCGAATCCAGCGGCATGCGATAACCCAGCGGCGAATCGCCCGGATACAGATAGCAGCGCTCGCTGCGCAGGAACCATGCTCCGCTCTGCCAGCCGCGTCCGTCATCGCGTCGCGCCAGCGGCAGCACATGCCCCACGGCGCTTTGCAGGCCCTGCGTGAAGACACGCATCAGGCGTTCACGTTCCTGCTTGTCATCCACCCGCGAGTCGAAGGGGTCGACATTGCCCGGCAGGCGGCGCTCGCGCCACATGTAGTAGAACACGTCTTCGTAAGCGGGGAAGACGTTCTTGCCATCCACCTTCAGTCGCTGCGCCACGCGGTGCAGGAAGTGGCTGGTCACGATCTTGTCGGTCACGTTGGGCTTGGTCTCGTCACCGATCAGGGCCGGGTTCATCCAGATCGGCTCGCCATCGCGACGCCAGTAGCAATTGAGCGCCCAGCGCGGCAGTTGCTCACCGGGGTACCACTTGCCCTGGCCGAAGTGCGGCAGGCCCTGTGCCGCATACTTGTCGCGCATGCGGTGGTACAACTCGGCCGCCAGCGGCTTCTTGGTCGGCCCCATGGCGGCAGTATTCCATTCCGGCTCGTCCGGATGATCCAGCGAAACGAAGGTCGGCTCGCCGCCCATGGTCAGGCGCACGTCATTGGCCTGGAGGTCGGCGTCGATGGCATGACCCAGCTGTTCGATCGCGGCCCACTGCTCCTCGGTATAGGGCTTGGTCACACGCGGCGCTTCCCAGATGCGCTTGACCGACATCAGGTGTTCGAACTCCACTTCGCAGGGATCGACCAGGCCACTCACCGGCGCGGCCGACGCCGGCTCCGGCGTGCAGGACAAGGGGATGTGTCCTTCGCCGGCAAACAGGCCCGAGGTCGGGTCCAGCCCCACCCAGCCGGCACCCGGCAGGTAGACCTCGCACCAGGCGTGCAGGTCGGTGAAATCGGCCTCGGGGCCGGAAGGACCATCAAGCGACTTCTGGTCGGCCGTCAGCTGGATCAGGTAGCCGGAGACGAAACGCGCCGCCAGCCCCAGGTGGCGCAGCAACTGCACCAGCAACCAGGACGAATCGCGGCAGGAGCCGGACTGCAGTTCCAGCGTTTCTTCCGGCGTCTGCACGCCCGGTTCCATGCGGATGGTGTAGCCGATGTGCGAAGCCAGCTTCTGGTTCAGCGCCACCAGGAAGTTGGCACTGCCCACCTTCTCGCGCGGAACACTGTCCAGGAATTTCTTGAACAGCGGCGACAGCGGCAGCTTCTGCCGGTACGGCATCAGTTCGTTCTGCAGGTCCTTGGCGTACTCGAAGGGGAATTGCTCGGCATACGGCTCAAGGAAGAAATCGAAGGGATTGATGACCGACATCTCGGCCACCAGATCGACTTCGATCTTGAATTCAGTGGTCTTCTCCGGGAACACCAGGCGTGCCAGGTAGTTTGATTCCGGGTCCTGCTGCCAGTTGATGAAATGTGGCTCGGGCAAAACCCGCAGCGAATAGCTCAGGATGCGCGTACGACTATGCGGAGCGGGACGCAAGCGGATGACTTGCGGTCCCAGGTTGATGGCACGGTCGTACTTGTAAGAGGTGACATGGTTCAGGGCCACGTGGATCGACATGGAATTCCTTTACGACAAGCAATGGTTCAAGCACAGGGCTTGGTTGTTGGCGACATGCAGTGACAGACGCAGAGCCCCGTCATGCATACCTTGTTTTTCTTACCGCCTGATTACTTTTCTGAAGACATCCTGAAGGCGACCTCGCTGTGAGTGTAAGTGAGACTGTAAGTGCCCGGCCTGCGACAACCTGGATTTCTGATCCGGAAAACCAGGTCTTCAACAAGACGGGACAGGCGCCGAAGGCTCACCTGTGATGCATATTAATGAAATCCCGCAGACGCGGATAGATTTCGTTTTCCCAGCGCCGGCCATTGAAGACGCCGTAATGCCCGACCGCCGTCTGAACATGGTGCATGCGCATATAGGGCCGGATGTTGCTGCACATTTCCTGTGCGGCCACGGTCTGGCCGACGGCGCAGATGTCGTCCTTCTCGCCTTCGATGGTGAACAGCGCGGTGCGGCGAATGGCACGTGGCTCCACCACACGCTCGCGATAGGTCAGCTTGCCCAGCGGCAGCGCATGTTCCTGGAAGACCGTGCGCACCGTTTCCAGGTAGAACTCGGCCGGCAGGTCGGACATGGCGAAGTACTCTTCGTAGAAATCCTTGATCTGCGCCGCCTGCGCCTCCTCGCCCTCGACCAGATGATGGTAGAGCTTGCGGAAGGCGTCGACGTGGCGGTTCAGGTTCATGTTCATGAACGCCCCCAGCTGCACGAAGCCCGGATAGACGCGCCGCCCCGCACCCGCATGGCGTGCCGGCACGGTACTGATCATGTTCTTCTCGAACCAGGCGATGGGCTTGCTCTTGGCCAGCGCATTGACGGCGGTCGGATTGACCCGGGTATCGAGCGGCCCCGCCATCAGGGTCATGGTGCGCGGCTGGGCCGGATGGTTTTCCTCGGCCATGACCGATGCCGCAGTCAACGCCGCCACCGTGGGCTGGCACACCGCCAGCAGGTGGGCGCCCGGCCCCAGCACGGTGAGGAACTGGATCACATGGGAAACGTATTCATCCAGGCCGAAAGGGCCATGCTCCAGGGCGATGTCGCGTGCATTGCGCCAGTCGGTGATGTAGACGTCGTGGTCACGCAGCAAGGTCTTGACGGTACCGCGCAGCAGCGTGGCGAAGTGGCCCGACATGGGCGCCACTACCAGCACCTTGGGCTGATGGGCTGAAGTTTCCTTGCGGAAATGCAGCAATCCACAGAAGGGCGTACCGGCGACTTCTTCCTCGTGCACCGCAATTGTGCGTCCACCGTCGACCACCTCGCCGATGGCGAAGGGTGGGCGGGCATGGGTCAGCTGCGTGCGCGCAAAGACCTCGCAGGCCGACGCCATCTTGCGCAGATAGGGCTGGGCCGGCACGCCGGGCCAGGTCATGCCCAGCATGGGCGCCATCATGCGGGCACAGGCCCGCAGTGGATCGGTGGCGTCGGCGTAGTTCTGGTAGAGCTGATAGGTATTGATCATGAAAACGCCGCCCTCGGGAGTGTCTCTTCTTGGTTTCCTTGACTGCCGCTCGCTGACCACGGGATGCAATTGTCGTGCCATTGCCGTGCCATCGATGGGCCGCAAACGCCGCCGCCCACCGCTTTTCCAGGCCCTGCACCGGCATTGATGGCCGCACGGAAACCCCGCGGTCGGGCAGGCGGGCATTTCCCGCGAGCTGGCACAAGCTTTGCAAGCAATCCCCTCGCATGCCGGTGACCGGCCTGTGCCTTTCCTGACGCGCAGACAGGAAGGGCTGATCAAGATGATGAAGATGACACCGCCGCTCACGCGGCAGCGTGCCCAAAGTCAACCTGCACAAAACAGAAAAAGGACTGACATGCCTAAGACGACTTTGCGCATCACCAGCAAGAACTACTCCTCGTGGTCCCTGCGCGGCTGGCTCATGGCCAGGTTCGCAGGGCTCTCCTTCGAGGAAGACATCGTGCCGCCGGACGACCCGTCGGCACGGGCAGAGATCCTGCTCCTGTCTTCCTCCATCCTGGTACCCAGCCTCCACCATGGCGATGTACTGGTATGGGATACGCTGGCCATTGCCGAATATCTCAACGAAATCCGCCCCGGCGCCAAGCTGCTGCCCTCCGACCTGGCCGCCCGCGCCCATTGCCGCTCGGTCTGCGGCGAAATGCATTCCGGCTTCTCGGCCCTGCGCGCAGCGCTGCCGATGAATCTCAAGGGACACTTCCCCAACTTCAAGGTGTGGTCGCGCGCGGAAGCCGACATCGTGCGCATCACCACCATCTGGAAGGAATGCCTGGCCAAGTACGGCGGGCCTTTCCTGTTCGGCGAACAACGCACCATGGCCGATGCCATGTATGCCCCGGTGGTCACGCGCTTCATGACCTATGACGTCAAACTCGATCCCGTCTGCACCGCCTATGCCAAGCGCATCATGGCCATGCCGGAGATGCAGGAATGGATCACCGCCGCCAAGAAGGAGCCGGAGGATATCGACGAGCTCGACGTGGAATTCTAGGGCGCTGCATTGAAGAGGATCGCGCCCGTTTTTTGTCGCAGGCCCATTGCGGGAGACCGCAGAAAGGATGGATGTGATGAATACCGTAGCTGATGCAAGCGTACTGGCGCAAAACACCTTCTCGCATGTGAGCGAGGGCGACACGCCCTATGAAACGGGCGGACTGCGCGACTTCTTCCTCTACCGCGACCTGGGCATCGCCGCCGCCACCGGCGGCCAGGTGGTAGCGCAGCTGGTCAAGGCCAACATGGCACCCGAGACCGGCACCGGATGGCATCGGCACGAGGCCAACTTCCACATCGTCATCATGCTCAAGGGCTGGGCGCGCTTCATGTACGACACCGAGGTCACGCTGGTCAAGGCCGGCGACTGCGTGCACCAGCGACCGGGCATCGTGCACTTCCTGTTCGACTATTCGCCGGACATGGAGTACCTGGAAATCGTCAGTCCGGCCGACTTCAAGACCATCGACATGCCGGCGCCCTGCGAGGTACCCGCACCCACTCCATGGAACAACTGAAGCCAATGCGGGTCTGCAGGACATGGCTGCAGACCCGCGCATGAGAGGAGCAAAAGCGTGCAATTTTCCACTGTCAAAAATTTCAGGGCTCTGTTAGTCTTTCTTCGTGCACGCCCCCTCTGGCGTGCCGCTGCAGTCCCCTAGGGTCATTGCTTCACGCTGCAATCCCGCTGGTGTTTTGCCGTACCTACCGCCTCTGTTTTCGTTACAACCTACTTAGAAAGATTCCCGCTCCCCACGGGAACGCGAAGCAAACCTATGGCACATTTTTTTGATGAGATGTATTCAGGAGGCTCCGGCAGCGAAGATCGTGAAGTGCGTCAGCACTATGCAGAATTCGCCAGCTGGCTTTCCGCGCAATCGCCGGAAATCATCGCCCGCAAACGTGCCGAATCCGACCTGATCTTCCGCCGCGTCGGCATTACCTTCGCCGTCTATGGAAACGATGCCGGCACCGAACGCCTGATCCCCTTCGACATCATCCCGCGCATCATCCACAAGGCCGAATGGGCCAAGCTGGAAGCCGGGCTGGTCCAGCGCGTCAAGGCGCTCAACATGTTCATCCACGACATCTACCACGAGCAGAAGATCGTCAAGGCCGGCATCATCCCGCCCGAGCAGATCTTCCAGAACGCCCAGTACCGGCGCGAGATGCAGGATGTGAACGTGGTCAACGACATCTACGCACACATCGCCGGGGTCGACATCGTGCGCGCCGGCGAGGGTGAGTTCTACGTGCTGGAAGACAATCTGCGCGTGCCTTCCGGCGTGTCCTACATGCTGGAAAACCGCAAGATGATGATGCGGCTCTTCCCCGATCTCTTCAAGCGCCACAAGATCGCGCCGGTCGATCACTATCCCGACCTGCTGCTGGACAATCTGCGCTCGGTGGCCCCTGCCGGCGTGACCGATCCGACGGTGGTGGTGATGACACCGGGCATGTACAACTCGGCCTACTTCGAGCATGCCTTCCTGGCCCAGCAGATGGGCGTGGAACTGGTCGAAGGCCAGGACCTGTTCGTCAAGGACAACGTGGTCTACATGCGCACCACGCGCGGCCCCAAGCGGGTCGACGTGATCTACCGCCGCATCGACGACGACTTCCTCGATCCGCTGGCCTTCCGTCCCGATTCGGCGCTGGGCGTACCGGGACTGCTGCAGGCCTATCGCGCCGGCAAGGTCACATTGACCAATGCCATCGGTACCGGCGTGGCCGACGACAAGTCGATCTATCCCTACGTGCCGGACATGGTGCGTTTCTACCTTTCCGAAGAACCCATCCTCAACAACGTGCCCACCTACCAGTGCCGCAAGAAGGAGGACCTCTCCTACACGCTGGCCAACCTGGAAAAGCTGGTGGTCAAGGAAGTCCACGGCGCCGGCGGCTACGGCATGCTGGTCGGCCCGGCCTCGACCAGGCAGGAGATCGAGGACTTCCGCGCCCGCATCATCGCCAAGCCTGACGGCTACATCGCCCAGCCCACGCTGGCCCTCTCCGTCTGCCCGACCTATGTGGAGTCCGGCATCGCGCCGCGCCACCTGGACCTGCGCCCGTTCGTGCTGTCGGGCAAGCAGATCACGATGGTCAAGGGCGGCTTGACGCGCGTGGCCTTGAAGGAAGGCTCGCTGGTGGTGAACTCGTCGCAGGGCGGCGGCACCAAGGACACCTGGATTCTGGAGAAATAACGATGTTGAGCCGCACCGCCGATCACCTCTTCTGGATGGCCCGCTACACCGAGCGCGCCGAGAACACCGCCCGCATGCTCGATGTGCATGTACAGACCGCGCTGCTGCCGCAATCGACCGACGACGCCGAGCAGGGCTGGCGCGCCGTGTTGGGCATCTCGGAACTGCTCTACGGCTACAACCAGAAATACGACAAGCTCACGCAGAAGGACGTCATCGACTTCATGGTGCGCGATCCCAACAACCCGTCGTCGATCGCCTCCTGCCTGCGCCAGGCCCGCGAGAATGCGCGTGCCGTGCGCGGCGCGCTGACCACGGAAGCCTGGGAAATCCAGAACGCCACCTGGATCAAGATGCAGTCCTACCTGCAGACCAATGCGCTGGAGCAGAACCCCAGCGATTTCTTCGAGTGGGTCAAGCATCGCTCGCACCTGTCACGGGGCGTGACCATCGGCACCATGCTGGAGGATGAGGCCTTCCACTTCATCCGCCTGGGGACCTTCCTGGAACGTGCCGACAACACCGCGCGCATCATCGACGTCAAGTTCCACGGCGCCAAGGAAGCGCAGTCGCAGAAGCAGAACGGCCAAGCGCAATCCCAATCGCAGTCCCAATCACAGAGCCAGGCCGCACGCGACGAAGCCGGGCAACTGGACTTCTACTACTGGGCCGCGATCCTACGTTCGGTGTCCGGCTTCGAGATCTACCGCAAGGTCTATCGTGACGTCATCACCCCCGAGCGCGTGGCCGAACTGCTGATCCTGCGCGCCGACATGCCGCGCTCGCTGCTGGCCTGCATGGGCAATGTGATCTCCAACCTGCACCATGTGCGCAACGATGTCTCGGCCGACACCGAGCGCTTCGCCGGCAAGCTCCATGCCGACCTGAAGTTCGCCCGCATCGAGGAAATCCTGGAAGCCGGTCTGCACGACACCCTGACCGAATTCCTGGAACGCATCTTCGAGCTGGGCAATCGCATCAGCCGCGATTTTCTTGTTCCTTTGGCAGCGTAAGTGGCCCCGGCTGTGCTCTGCAGCATGAGAAAGGAGCACAGCCGCTGTCATCTTTTCCGGAAACAGGCCGTTACTGTAGGTACGTCACGACAGATGCCCCCGGTGCGCAAGCTCTGGCGCCGGGCCTTACGGTAAAATCCGGCTTTACGTTTCCAAGTACCAAGATTCCATCATGACCTACTGCGTAGCCATGCGCCTCAACAGCGGCCTGGTGTTCCTGTCCGATTCTCGTACCAATGCGGGTGTCGATCATATCGGCACCTTCCGCAAGATGAGTGTTTACGAGAATCCGGGCGACCGCGTCATGGTCTTGATGACCGCCGGCAACCTGTCGATTTCGCAATCCATCCGCCAGATGCTGACCGAGCGCACCAATGCCGAGGGCCGCAGCATCTGGACTGCGACCTCCATGTACGAAGCGGCCCAGATCCTGGGCGACGCCATCCGCGCCGTGCATGACCGCGAAGCGGCCGAGCTCAACAAGTTCGGCATCGACTTCAACGTCAGCATCATCTTCGGCGGCCAGATCCGCGGCGAGCGCTGCCGCCTGTTCCAGATGTACTCGGCCGGCAACTTCATCGAGTCGCACGACGAGAACACCTATTTCCAGATCGGCGAATCCAAGTACGGCAAGCCCATCATCGATCGCGTGGTGACTCCGCAGACCTCGCTGGACGAAGCCGCCAAGTGTGCGTTGATCTCCATGGATTCCACGCTGAAGTCCAACATCTCGGTGGGCCTGCCGCTGGACCTGCTGGTCTATGAGAGCGAAGACCTGGCCGTGACCCGTTTCGTCACCATCGACGAGCAGAACCAGTATTTCCAGATGATCCGCCGCAGCTGGGGTTCGCAGTTGCGACGCGTCTTCGAGGCCATCGACGACCCGGTCTGGGATGCCCTGCCGGAAGACACGCTCAATGTCCTCTCGACCGCCTCCGACATCAGCGAACCGGTGCGCGTGCCGCCGCCCAATGGCATGGCCCGCGGCGTACAGACGGGGCCGCGACAGATCCTGGCAGAGCAGGATGGGGATGTGGGACAGGCGGGCTGAGGGTACGCCCCCCGAATTTCCTTGAAGAAACTTGTTCTCGTGTTTCTTGAAACACGACGAACACTCGACTATTGCCGGATTGCTGACTACCGTTCGTCCTGAGTAGCGGCGTTGCCGCGTATCGAAGGCGCGCCCCGGATTGTCGCAACAGGCTGCCGTATATTGGCCGGAGCGTCTTCGATACGGCCCTATGGGCCTACTCAGTCCGAACGGGTGAAGTTGTTTCAAGGGCGAGCCTAGTTCGGGCTTCTCGCGGATCACCTCTGCTGCCTGGAATGGCCGACATAGAAAAGGCTGCATTCAATTCAATGAATGCAGCCTTTTATCTTTATAAATCGTTAAAACGATTTATATCGCTGATTGAACACATCGGTCAGCGATCACACCATTCAACGCACGATGGTCTGCGCTTCACCCTCGGCGCGGGCGCGGATGGTACCGATGCGGTAGACGGTCTCGCCCGCAGCCTTCAGGTGGGCTTCGGCGGCGTCCGCGTTTTCCTTGGAGACGATCACGGTCATGCCGATGCCGCAGTTGAAGACGCGGTGCATTTCTGCATCGGCCACGCCCCCATGCTGCTGCAGCCAGGTGAACAGCGGCGGCATGGTCCAGGACTTGGCATCCAGTTCGGCGGTCAGGTGGTCCTGCAGTACGCGCGGGATGTTCTCGACCAGGCCGCCACCGGTGATGTGGACCATGCCCTTGACTTCCAGCTTTTCCATCAGCGACAGCAGCGGCTTGACGTAGATGCGGGTCGGGGCCATCAGCACGTCGGCCAGCTTGCGGCCGTGGAAGTCGGCTTCCAGGTCCGGCTTGGCCACGTCCAGGATCTTGCGCACCAGCGAGTAGCCGTTGGAGTGCGCGCCCGAGGAAGCCAGGCCCAGCACCACGTCGCCCGGAGCGATCTTGGTGCCGTCGATGATCTTGGATTTTTCCACCGCGCCGACGGCAAAGCCGGCCAGGTCGTATTCACCGTCCGGGTACATGCTGGGCATTTCGGCAGTTTCACCACCGATCAGGGCGCAACCGGCCTGTTCGCAGCCAGCGGCGATACCCTTGATCACATCGGTGGCCGAAGGCACGTCCAGCTTGCCGCAGGCAAAGTAATCCAGGAAGAACAGCGGCTCGGCGCCCTGTACCAGGATGTCGTTGACGCTCATGGCCACCAGGTCGATACCGACCGTATCGTGACGATTCAGGTGGAACGCCAGCTTGAGCTTGGTACCCACGCCGTCGGTCCCGGACACCAGCACCGGCTCCTTGAACTTCTTGCTGATCTCGAACAGGGCGCCGAAACCGCCAATGCCGCCCAGCACGCCTTCGCGGGTAGTGCGCTTGGCGAAAGGCTTGATCGCTTCGACCAGGGCGTCACCGGCATCGATATCGACGCCAGCGTCACGGTAGGAGAGGGAGACATTGGAAGGTGAAGTCATGATGAAATATTGCCAGTGAAGACGGTAAAATAGGGGATTCAGGGTGGAGAATGCCCTGCCAAAGCGTGATTTTAACAAAACCGACACTCCCGAACTCCGAATCCATGCCTTTTTCTTTGTCCGAAGAGCAAAAACAAAACCTGGCGTGGCTGATTGTCGGCATTTTGCTATTGTCCCTGCTGGTGGCGCTGGGGCCGATGCTGTCCCCTTTCGTCGCTGCCGGCATCCTCGGCTATGCACTCAACCCGGGCGTGGACTGGATCGCCAGCCGCCGGCTGGGCCCGGTGCGGGTGCCGCGCTTCGTGGGCGTGACCATCATGGTGTTGCTGCTGATCCTGGCCGGCCTGGCGCTGGTGCTGATCGTGGTGCCGCTGGTGCTGCGCCAGATCCCGTTGCTGCAGGCCCAGGTGCCGCCGCTGCTGGACAAGCTGAACGCCTTCCTCTCGCCGCGGCTGCACCAGCTGGGCATCGACGTGCGCCTGGACATGGCCGGCATCAAGGCCCTGCTCACGCAGCAGATCAGCACCAGCGGCGACGAGCTGTGGAGTTCAGTGCTGGCCTCGGCCCGGGTGGGCGGCACGGCGTTGCTGGCGTGGCTGGCCAACCTGCTGTTCGTGCCGATGGTGCTGTTCTACCTGTTGCAGGACTGGCATCCCTTCCTCAAGCGGGTGCAGATCATGATTCCGCGCCGCTGGGCCGGTCGCGTCAATACCATGGCCGCCGAGGTCGATGGCCTGCTGGGACAGTATCTGCGCGGACAATTGCTGGTGATGCTGGTGCTGGCAGTCTATTATTCGGTTGCGCTCACGGTGGCAGGCTTCGACAGCGCGCTGCCGGTGGGCGTATTGACCGGCTTGCTGGTATTCATCCCCTACGTCGGTTTCGGCCTGGGGCTGGTGCTGGCGGTCCTGGCGGCGATCCTGCAGTTCGATGGTGCCATCGGCCTGCTGTGGGTGGCCTTGATTTATGGCGTGGGACAGGTGCTGGAAAGCTTCATCCTCACGCCCAAGCTGGTGGGCGAGCGTATCGGCCTGCATCCGCTGGTCGTGATTTTCGCCCTGCTGGCCTTTGGCCAGCTGTTCGGCTTCGTCGGCGTGCTGCTGGCGCTGCCGGCCTCGGCCATTGTCTCGGTGATCGCCATGCATGTGCGGCGCGAGTACCTGGCCAGCAATTTTTACAACCGCTAGATAGAGTGTCCATGTCTTATCACAGCCTCCATGCAGGACCGGGAAGCTGCGCAGTGTCCGGCGCCGCGCGCCGACCTGCATTAACTTGCCGCAGCACAACTGCGGCACCCGTAGCTGATACACGCCGATGAAACAGATTCCGCTCGATTTGAGCGCGGACCAGCCGCAAAGCTTCGACAGCTTCGTGACCGGCCGCAACGCAGAACTGCTGGAGCGCTTGAAGCTGCTGGCCTCTGCCGGCGTGGGCAAATCCACCCATACCGGCAGTGCCAGCACCGATCGCTTCATCTACCTCTGGGCCGAAGCCGGGGCCGGCAAGAGCCACCTGCTGCACGCCCTGGCCACCAAGGCCGGCCAGGAAGGCAATCATGCCCGCCTGATCCACGCCGACTCGCCCGAGTCGGCCTTCGAATACAGCCCCCGCACCAGCCATTACCTGCTCGACGACGTGGACCAGTTGTTCGAGGAGCAGCAGATCGCTGCCTTCAACCTGTTCAACCAGATCCGCGAACAGGGCGGTTGCATGGTCTGCAGCGGCACCTTGCCCCCTACCCGCCTGGAGTTGCGCGAAGACCTGCGCACCCGGCTGGGCTGGGGCCTGATCTACCAGGTCCATGATCTCTCGGATGACGAGAAGATCGCCGCCCTGCTGCAGATCACGCTGGACCGCGGCCTGGAAATCCCCCCGGCCGTGATGATGTACATGCTCACCCACTACCGGCGCGACATGCCTTCGCTGTCGCGCATGCTCGACGCGCTGGACCGCTACTCGCTGGCTACCAAGCGCGCCATCACCCTCCCCTTGCTACGCGAACTGTTACAACAGGAATCCGGAGAACAATGAACCTCGCCCTTTTCGATCTCGACCATACCCTGCTGCCGCTCGACTCCGACCACGAGTGGGGCGAATTCATGGCGCGCATCGGCGCCGTGGATGCCGACAGCTTCCGGAAAGCCAATGACGAATGGTTCGCCCATTACCAGAACGGCACGCTGGACCCGGTGGCCTACCTGGAGTTCGCGCTGGGCAACCTGTCGCGCATCCCGCGCCAGCAACTCGACGAGATGCACCAGCAGTTCATGGAAGAAGTGGTCAAGCCGGCCATCCTGCCGCAAGCCGTGGCCCTGGTGAAGAAGCACCTGGACGCCGGCGACCTGGTGGCCATCGTCACCGCCACCAACCATTTCGTGACCAAGCCCATCGCCTCGCATTTCGGCGTGGAGCACCTCATCGCCGCCCTGCCGGAGCTGGACGCCCTGGGCAACCTCACCGGCAAGCTGCGCGGCACGCCGACCTTCGGCCCGGGCAAGATCGTCCATACCGAAGCCTGGCTGGACCAGCTGGGCCATACCCTGGACAAGTTCGAGCGCAGCTATTTCTATAGCGATTCGCAGAACGACATCCCCCTGCTGGAACGCGTCACCGACCCCATCGCCACCAACCCCAACGACAAGCTGCTGGCGCATGCACAGTCCCGTGGCTGGCCGGTACTGAACCTCTTCGCCGACGGCCACGTGCAATGATCAAGAAACTGATTCGCTCCATCCTGGGCCGCGGCAAGGCTGCTGCAGCCGCAGAGAGCGCCGAACCGGTCAAGAAGTCGCGGGCCAAGGCCGGCACAGCAGGCGGCAAGATCGAACCCGACGTGCTCGGCCCCAAGCAGCATGGTATCGATCCGGCGCTGGTCTCGCCCAATGCGGTGCGCGTGACGCAGACCCTGCAGGATGCCGGCTACAAGGCCTTCATCGTCGGCGGTGCAGTACGCGACCTGCTGCTGGGCATCAAGCCCAAGGACTTCGACGTCGCCACCAACGCCACCCCGGAACAGGTCAAGCAACTGTTCCGGCGCGCCTTCATCATCGGCCGCCGTTTTCAGATCGTCCATGTCATGTTTGGTCAGGAACTGATCGAGGTCACCACCTTCCGTGGCGCCTCGGCCGAAGCTGCGCCCAAGGATGAACATGGCCGCGTGCTGCGCGACAACACCTTCGGCGAACAACATGAAGACGCAACCCGACGCGACTTCACCATCAACGCCATGTACTACGATCCGGCCAGCCAGACGGTGCTGGATTATCACGGCGGCATCGCCGACATCCGCGACAAGAAGCTGCGCATCATCGGCGAGCCCGAAGCGCGCTATCGCGAAGACCCGGTGCGCATGCTGCGCGTGGTGCGCTTCGCGGCCAAGCTCAAGTTCAGCATCGACCCGGCCAGCAGCGCCCCCATCCGCGTGATGGCACCGCTGATCGACAACGTGCCGGCCGCGCGCGTGTTCGACGAAATGCTGAAGCTGCTGATGAGCGGCCATGCCCTGGCCTGCCTGCAGCAACTGCGCAAGGAAGGCCTGCACCATGGCCTGCTGCCGCTGCTGGACGTGGTGCTGGAACAGCCCCTGGGAGAGAAATTCGTCAGCCTGGCGCTGGCCAATACCGACGCCCGCGTCAAGGAAGGCAAGGGTGTCTCTCCGGGCTTCCTGTTCGCCTCGCTGCTGTGGCATCAGGTACTGGAGAAATGGCGCGCCTACCAGGCTGCCGGCGAATACCCGATTCCTGCACTGCACCTGGCCGCTGACGATGTGCTGGATGCCCAGACCGAGAAACTGGCCCTGCAGCGCAAGATCGCCTCGGACATGCGTGACATCTGGGCCATGCAGCCACGCTTCGAGCGCCGTGTCGGCAAGGCTCCCTACAAGCTGCTGGAACACCTGCGCCTGCGTGCCGGTTTCGACTTCCTGCTGCTGCGCTGCCAATCCGGTGAACTCGATGCCGAACTGGGCGAATGGTGGGAAGCCTTCATCGCCGGCAACGCTGCGGAACGCGAAGAACTGATCGCCCGCAAGCCGGCCGATACTGCCAGCGGCAGTGCCGGCGCCGGCCCCAAGAAGCGCAAGCGACGCGGTGGCCGCAGCCGCAGCAAGTCCGTCGGCGACAGCGGCGGCAATGAGGGCGGTGATGAACAGCAGGCCGCGCCGGCAGAAGTGGCCGACGCGCCAGCCAGGAAGCCTGCCGCGGCGCCCGCCGAGGCAGTTGGCGAAGCAGGCAGTGAAGGCGGCAGCGCCGAAGCGCCCAAGCGCCGTCGTCGCCGCAGCCGCACCAGCACCGGCGGCGCGGGCCCCGATGCAGCGCCCACCGGCGACGACCAGTAAGCAGGCATGAACCGGCCCGAGACCCTGGCCTGGATCGGCATTGGCGGCAATCTGGGCGACGCCCGGGCCACGGTCGAGCAGGCCATCGCGCGGCTCGCAGGATTGCCGCAGTCACGCCTGATGCACAGCTCCTCGCTGTATCGCACCGCCCCCATCGACTCCAGCGGCGACGACTATGTCAATGCGGTGGTGCTGGTCAGCACCACCCTGCCTGCACTGGAGCTGCTGCACGCCTTGCAGGCGATCGAACTGCAGCACGGGCGCGAGCGGCCCTATCGCAACGCGCCGCGTACGCTCGATCTGGATGTACTGATGTATGGAAATGCCAGCATCGCCAGCGCGGAACTGACCGTCCCCCATCCGCGCATGGCACAGCGCGCCTTCGTCCTGGCACCGATGCTGGAGATCGATGAAACGGTGGAGATTCCCGGACTGGGACCGGCCCGCCCGTTTCTGGATGCCATCACGGATCAGCCGGTCAGCAGGCTGTGAACCCTCCGCTGCGGCCTTGTCCGTCGCCTACGCGACCCCGCCCGTAGCCGCCCCGCGCCCCAGCGGTCGCAACTCGTGCAGGCGGCGATGATGTCCCTTCAACCACAGCGACAACTCATTGGCCGGCATGGGCTTGCCGATCAGGTAGCCCTGCCCCAGGCTGCAACCGAAATCCTGCAGCAGGCGCCAGTCTTCCATGGTCTCCACACCTTCGGCGACGGTCACCAGTTCCAGGCGCTGCGCCATGTCCAGCGCGGATTGCAGGATCACGCGCAAGTTCTTGCGTTCATGCGCACCATGCACGAAGGAACGGTCGATCTTCAGTTCCGTGAAAGGGATGCGGGCCAGTTGCTGCATCGATGAGAAGCCGGTGCCGTAATCGTCAATCGACAGGCCGAAGCCCTTGAGCCGCAAACGCGCCAGCATCCCCAGGGAATTTCCCTTGTGCGCGACCACCGAGCTTTCGGTGATTTCCAGCACCACGTTCTCGGCCGGCAAGGCATGCTTGTCCACCAGTTCCAGGATGCGATGCAGGAAGTCGGGTTGCTCCAGCGACAGCGGCGACAGGTTCACCGCCACCTTGATCGCCAACCCCCGGCTATGCCACACCGCCGCCTGCGCCATGGCCTGGTCCATCATGCGGATGGTCAGGTCGTGGATCAGGCCGCACTGCTCGGCCAGGGGAATGAAACGGTCCGGCGGCACCATGCCGCGTTCCGGATGAATCCAGCGCGCCAGTGCCTCGACGCCCTTGAGGATGCCCGTCTGCACATCCACCTTGGGCTGGAAGTAGGGCAGCACCTGCCCACCCTCGAGTGCCACGCCCAGGTCGGTTTCGCACATCGAGGGCAAGGGATCGTCATGCGCATGCGCATCGCCGCCATGACGCCGGAAGCCTTGCAGTGCGGCGCGCAATTGGCCGAGATTGAGTGGTTTCTGCAGTACGCCGATCAGGTTCATGCCCAGCGCATGGATCATGGTTTCCACCGACAGCAGCAAGGAAGTCTCGCGACTGGAGGCCACGATCAGCGGAATGTCGATGCCCTTCTGCTGCAATTGCTGGATCAGCTCGATGCCATCCATGCCCGGCATTTCCAGATCGATCACCACCAGCCCGGGAGGCAGCTTGAGCAGCGCCAGCAGATCCAGCGCCTCGTTGCCGTTACCGGCCTCGTAGATCAGATCGACGCCCAGCTCCTGCAGCAGCGACACGCTATGGCCGCGCTGCAGGGCGCTGTCGTCGACGACCAGCGCGGATTCGATCAGCTCATTGAGATTCTCTAGAGGCATATTTTTCGATCACGGCAGAGATATTGTCGAGCGGGAGGACATCACCGACGCCCCCCATGTGTATCGCTTCTTTCGGCATGCCGAAGACCACACTGCTGGCCTCGTCCTGGGCGTAGGTCGCGGCGCCGCAATCGGCCATCTCCCGCATTCCCCGCGCTCCGTCGTCCCCCATGCCTGTCATGATGATGCCTACTGCATTGCTGCCGGCGGCCTTCGCCAGCGAGCGGAACAGCACGTCCACCGATGGCTTGTGCCGGCTCACCAGCGGCCCTTCCAATGTTTCCACATAGTACTGCAGGCCATCGCGCCGCACGACCAGATGCTTGCCGCCCGGCGCGATCAATACGCGTCCGGGCAGGATCACGTCGAGATGCTCGGCTTCCTTGACCTCGGCTCCCGAGAGACGATGCAACCGCTCGGCGAAGCTGCGCGTGAAACGCTGCGGCATGTGCTGCACCACCACGATGCCGGGACAACGCTGGTCCAGTCGGCCCAGCACCCTCTCCAACGCCTGCGGTCCGCCGGTGGAAGCACCGATGGCGACGATGCGCGCCGTCGGTGGACGGTAGCCGTCTTCCGGCCCTGGCGGGTTCAGGACGGCATCGGCGGTGTAGCGCTGCAAGCCCGAGGTCCAACCCGCATCATGCAGTATTTCGCGCGATGCTGCTTTGACCGGGCGCAGCCTGGACAGCTGTGGCACGGACCGTGTCGGCGCCGGGGTGGCTACGCCGCCATTGCGGCTACCGGGTCCGGCCTGCATCGCGGTGCGGATGGCGCTGGCCAGTTCGACCACGGCCTCCTGCAGGAACTCGCGCACACCCAGTTGCGGCCTGGCAATGACGCTCACCGCGCCGGCCGCCAGTGCTTCGGCCGCGACCTGGCTGCTGTCGCCGGCCCGCGCGCTGCACATGATGACCGGCGTGGGTCGGGTGGCCATGATCTGGCGCAGGAAGGTGATGCCATCCATGCGCGGCATTTCGATATCCAGCAGGATCACGTCCGGCCACTCCTGATGCATCTTGCGCAAGGCAAACACCGGATCGGGTGCCGTGCCGATCACACGGATGTCGGCAGTCTGCGCCAGCAGTTGTAGCATCAACTGCCGTACCACCGAAGAGTCATCGATGACCATGACCCGGATTGCCGGCGGCGCGTTCATTGCGGCCTGCGGTAGATGGAGGGTGAATGCATCAGCAGGTCCAGCTCCATGCCGTGCAGGGATTCCGAATGCCCGACCACCAGATAACCGCCCGGACGCAAGCGCGCAATCACGTCACGCAATACCTTGAGCTTGGTCTCGCAATCGAAATAAATGATCACGTTGCGCAGGAAGATCAGGTCATACATGCCATCGTCATGGGCATGCAGTGCGGTCAGGTTGCGCTGGGCAAACTCGACCTTGGCGCGCAGGTCGGCCTGCACCAGGAACTGGCCCTCGTATTCACCGGTACCAAGCAGGCAATAGCGGCGCAGGTAAGGGCGCGGAATGTTCTGGCCGCGCGCCATCGGATACAGGGCGCGGCGCGCGAAACGCAGCACCCGCGTGCTGATGTCTGAGCCGAACACCGACCACGAGGCGCTCGGCCGGTGATGGTCCAGCAACATGGCCAGGGTATAGGCCTCTTCCCCGGTGGAACTGGCGGCGCTCCAGACGCGCAGGCTCTTGCGCTCGCTCCACAGCGGCAACAGTTCGTCGGCCAGGAAATCGAAATGCCCCTGCTCGCGGAAGAAGTAGGTCTCGTTGGTGGTGATGAGGTCGATGGCGCGCTGCCGCTCCTGGCCACCCTGCTCACTGCTGATGAGGGCATAGTACTGGCCCAGCTCGCGCAGGCCCAGCTCGTGCACGCGGTTGCTCAGGCGGCTTTGTAGCAGGGCCTTCTTCGATAGCGGCAGGTGCAGGCCGATATGCTTCTTGAACAACTGCTGGAACAGCTGCATGTCATGATCGCTGACCTCATCATCCAGTTGCAGACCCAGGCCTGCACTGCCGCTCAGGTGGGTGATGCCGCCGGAACCGCCGATGCTGGCCATGGCCGCTACTCCCGCGTAGCCTGGACCGACAGCACCGGCACGCCGCCCAGGGCGTCGTCGGCGCTCATGCCCAGCAGGCTGGCCAGCTCATCGACCGACAACACGCGCTGCACGTCCAGCACCACCACGAAACGCTCGCTGACGTTGATCATGCCCTCGATGAAATCGGCCCGGATGCCGGCGCCAAAGGAGGGCCGTGGTTCGATGTGATCCACGCCGATGCTCAGCACCGCGCTGACCGCGTCGACCATCACGCCCAGCAGCAGCATCTGCTCGTCCTGCACCAGTTCCATGATGATGATGCAGGTACGCTTGGCCTCGACGGTGGGCGGGCGACCGAAACGCACCGACAGGTCGATCACCGGCACCACCGAGCCGCGCAGGTTGATCACCCCGCGCAGGAATTCGGGCATCAACGGCACTTCGGTCAGACCACCGAATTCGATGATCTCGCGGATGTTGAGGATGGGCATGGCAAAGCATTCCGCACCGACCAGGAAGGTCAGGAACTGGCGGGTCTCGATGACTTCTTCCTGTTGCCGCTTGCGGGCCGATTCGCCGTTCAACGATACGCTGGGCATGGCCTGCTCTCCTGGCTGTGCCGGCGGGGGCCGAACCGGTCTACTGCGCGCCGTATGGGCGCTGACGTGAGGGTGGATGCAATCTTGCTCATGGCTTGCGACCTCAGAAACGCTTGAACGCGGACTCGTCCACGCCGGGCTCGTTCTCGTCCACATCCAGCATGGACAGCCGGCGCACCCGCTCGTGCTTTACACCAGGGGTACGGGGCTCGCCGGGCTTGTCGCCACGCGGTGGCATCTTCTGCATCTCGCCCACGCGGAAGAAGCGCATCAGGTCCTGCAGATGGATGGCCTGGGCACTCATCTCTTCCGAGGTGGCCGACAGTTCTTCCGAGGCCGAGGCCGTCATCTGGGTGGTTTGCGCCATCTGGTGCACGGCGTTGTTGATCTGTTCCAGACCGGTGGATTGCTCGGCCGAGGCCGCAGCGATCTCCTGCACCAGGTCGGCAGTCTTGCGGATCGACGGCACCATCTGGTTGAGCAGGCCGCCGGCCTTTTCGGCCAGGCCCACGCTGTTCTCGGCCACGGCAATGATTTCCTGGGCGGCGGTCTGCGAGCGCTCGGCCAGCTTGCGCACTTCGGCCGCGACCACGGCAAAGCCCTTGCCATGCTCACCGGCGCGTGCCGCTTCGATGGCCGCATTCAGGGCCAGCAGGTTGGTCTGGTAGGCGATGTCGTCGATGATGCCGATCTTGCTGGCGATCTGCTTCATCGCAGCCACCGTCTCGCGCACCGCTTCGCCACCTTCGGTAGCGGCATTGGCCGAGAGGCTGGCGATGCCATCGGTGGTACGGGCGTTATCGGCGTTCTGGGCGATGGTGGCGGTGATCTCTTCCACCGAGGCACTGGTTTCCTCGACGTTGGCGGCCTGTTGCGAAGCATTGTGCGACAGCGCCTGGGAAGACGATGAAATCTGCTCCGATGCCGAGGCCAATGCGCTGGCTGTGCCACTGACATCGCCGATGACGTCGGTCCACTTGGTGACCATCTGTTGCGTGCTGTAGAGCACACTCACCTTGTCGCGCTTGCGCAGCGGCACGGTCACGGTGAGGTCGCCCTCGGCCACCCGGCGCAGCACGCTCATGGCATCACGCGGTTCGCCCCCGATCTGGGAACGGATGGTGCGATAGGCAAACCCCAGGCAGGCGAACAGCACCACCACCGAGGCAGTGAGCAGCCAGAAGATCTTCTGTTCCAGTTCCGCGTAGTCGGTACCGGCCTTGACCACCCGGGCCTGGGTGCGCTCATCGACCAGGCGCAGGAAATCGTTGACCGGACTCATCACCTTGCCGAACAGGGTGCGATAGGTCTGGTCGAACACCAGCTCCTGCGCCATGGCCTGGTTGGGCGCGCCCACCACGCTGTACTTGCCTTCGCCATCGTCGAACTCGCCCTTGACGGCGTGGAAGGCGGTGATCTCGATGCGCGACAGCTGGTCGGCCAGTTTCAGCGCCTCCTGCATCTTGGCCAGTTCCACTTCGGTGAAGCCGGAGCGCTGCATCAGCTCGGACAGCGGCACCGCCTGGGCACCCGCTTCCAGCGGAAGCTTGCGGGCGCTCACCAGGTCCCAGTTGAAGCGGTCATAGTTGGCAGGACGAGGACGCTTGCCGTTACGGATGTCCAGGATCATGTAGTAACGATCTTCGTCGTTGGGATCGCCCGTGGTCACATAGGCACGCGCGAACTTGGTCATATCCTCGGTGGTCCGGCGCAGCTCATTGGCCAGCGCAGCCGACGAATAGCGCGACTGGTGGGCATGCTCCAGGGCCGTGTTGGCCTGCCTGAGGGTATCGGTGAGACTGATCACCACCGCCACCAGGATGGACAGCACCACTGCCAGCCAGATGAAGATCTGCTTGATGCTCATTCTGTTGGTCATCGATTCTTGCATGCTCGCGTCCCCTTGTGCTGCACTCGTCATTGCGCGGACGTCACGCCGCGTTCGGCGTAGACCGCCGTATTGCCTTGTTCCTGCTGCTGGGTGTGATGGACCAGGTGCGGGATGTCCAGGATCAGCGCCACCCGGCCGTCACCGAGGATGGTCGATCCCGACAGTCCCTTGACCTTGCCGAACAGCCTGCCCAGCGGCTTGATCACCGCCTGGCATTCGCCGAGCAAACCATCGACCAGCAAACCTGCGCGCAGCTGGCCGTATTGCACAATCACCAGGCTCTTGCGCGCACGGCCCTGCTGGCGCTCAGGCAGGTCGAACAGCTCGCGCAGCGGGACAAAGGGCAAGGGTTCGTCGCGTACCGCCACGATGTGGCTGCCGCTCTGGTGGGGCGGCATGTCAATGCATTCCACCACCATGTCCAGCGGGATCACGAAGACTGCATTGCCCACCACCACCTGGAATCCGGAGATGATGGCCAGCGTCAGCGGCAGGCGGATACGCACCACGGTGCCGCGCCCGCCCTCGGTATCGATGGAGACCTCGCCATGCAAGGCCTCGATATTGCGCTTGACCACATCCATGCCGACCCCGCGTCCCGACAATTCGGTCACCTGCCGGGCCGTGGAAAAACCGGGCTCGAAGACGAAGCGATAGATGTCGGCATCGCTGAGGTCTTCGTCGCCGCTGGTCAAGCCCTGTGCCACGGCCTTTTCCAGGATGCGGTCGCGGTCCATGCCGCGTCCGTCATCCATGACTTCGATCAACACGCTGCCCGATTCGTGGGTGGCATTCAGGCGCAGGGTGGCCTTGGGTGGTTTGCCGGCGGCGAGGCGCTCGTTGGCCGGTTCAATACCGTGGTCGATGGCATTGCGCACGATGTGCATCAGCGGATCGGCCAGGCGCTCGACCATGGATTTGTCCAGCTCGGTATCGGAGCCGGTCATGATGAGGTCGATGTCCTTGTCGAGGTCGCGCGCAATGTCACGCACGATGCGCGGGAAGCGCTGGAACACTTCATTGATCTGCACCATGCGCAAGGTCAGGGCAGCATCGCGGATCTGTTCCATCAGGCCGTCGATGGCCTGGGTCGCTTCCTCGAACTGGCTGTCCTTGCGACGCCGCGCAATCAGTCGTGCACTGGCACCGGCAATCACCAGCTCGCCCACCAGGTCGATCAGTTGATCGAGCTTGGACACTTCGATCTTGATGAACTTCTGCTCCTGCGCACGACGTTCGTCCAGCAGGCGCGGTCGCTGGCGCGTATCGGGCACGGCCACCGGCACCACCGGCGCGGCGGCTTCGTCAACCGTGGCCGCGCCCAGGCAGCGCCATTGCGTTTCATTGAACAGTCCGTGGTGGCGCCAGAGACCGGCCAGACGCGCCGCATCCTCACGCGCCAGGCGTTGCAGCACGGTGGCGTAGTCAGCCAGCACGCTATGTGGTGACAGGATATCGATGCGACTGTCGTCACGCACGAACTCGAAGACATCCTCCAGCGTCTGGCGGGAAGAGCCCGAGGCAAAACAGATTTCCACGCCCAGGTAGCAGCTTTCGGCATCCATGCTGGCGGCATCGGGGATGCCGCTTTCCACCGGCAGGATGGCGACGATACGGCCGAGCGAGCGCAGATAATGCAGGAAGGACAGGGGGTCGAGGCCATCGCGTAGCACGTTCTCGTTGAACTGCAGCGACAGGTGCCAGTAGGGATAGTCGGCCGGGGCCTGGGCAGTGAGTTCGTCGATCGCCCCCGTGCCCTCCCGCTGGCCCGCCACCGCGTCGCCTGCTGCGGCAGGCTGGCCGGCGCCGGCTGCCTCGGCTGCATCGGCCGTGCTTGCAGTCAGCGCCACCAGGGCCAGCTCGGCCAGCAGCGCCGTGCGCCGCTCGGCATTGGGTTCCTCGGCTTCCTGGCCGCGTTCGATGGCATCGACCAGTTCACCGATGTAATCGCCACACTGCAGCAACAAGGACATCAGGTGGCCATTCAGAGGCAGGCGATCCTGGCGCACCAGGTCCAGCAAGTGCTCCACCTGGTGCGTGAACTGGACGATGCTGTCGAAGGCGAACAGCCCCGCCGATCCCTTGATGGTATGGGCGGCGCGGAAGATGGCGTTGATGCACTCGCGGGTCGGACCTTCCATCTCGATCTGCAGCAATGCGGCTTCCATCGCCACCAGCAGTTCGCGGGCTTCCTGTACCACGGCATCGCGGGCAGAATCCTTTTTCATGCGACCTCCCCTGCCGGCAGGAGCAGGGCATCGGCGGGACTGAAGCGCTCATGCAGTTGCAGCAGGTCCAGCGCCGCCACCACCGCCGGGCTGTAGGCGCCGATCTCCAGCTGGCGGCCCCGCTCTGCCAGTTCGCGCCGCAGCAGCAACAGCAACTGGATGCCCGCGGTGTCGATCTCGTCCACTCCGGCCAGGTCCAGCACCACGCGTGGCTGCACCATCGTCAATGCGTGCAGCAGCTCCGGCTTGCGCTCGGCCGCCTGGAAAATGCTCAGTCCGCCGCTCACGGTGAGCAGCAGGCTGTCCTCTTGCACGGAGTACGTCAGTGGCATGTGGTGGGTCTCGGCTTTCTATCGGTCTTCTATCGGTCGCTTGCTGTCGGTCTATGGCTATCGCTCGGCGGTTCGGCGGTTCGGTGTTCAGGGTTGTACCAGCTTGGCCACCGCATCGAGCAGCACCGGTGGCTGGAAGGGCTTGTGCACCCAGGCACGGATACCGGCGGCCTTGCCTTCCTGCTTGCGCGCTTCGCTGCTCTCGGTGGTCAGCATGATGACGGGGGTGAACTTGTAGGCGGGCATCTGCTTCATCTCGCGCACGAAGGACAGGCCGTCGAGGTTGGGCATGTTGAGGTCGGAGATGACCAGGTTGAACTTGCGGCCGTCCAGTTTCTTCAGGGCTTCGCGCCCGTCAGCGGCCTCTTCCACGTGGTAGCCGGCACTCCTCAAGGCGGCCGAGATGGTCTGCCGCAGGCTGAAGGAATCGTCGACGATCAAAATGCTCTTTTCCATCTCGGTTCCTCAGAAGAAATCCACTTGGGACGGCGCTGCGGGATGGCCCTGCTGGCCGGCGTGTATCTGACGCTGTTCCTGCGTGGTATAGGTCTTTTCGAGATCGGCCAGCCATTGCTGGGGGGAAGGCAGCGCGTCCTGGCCAGGTTCGGCAGCACCGCGCAGACGGGCGATATCCTGTTGTACGTGGTCCAGGATCTGGCTGATGCGGTCCTGGAATTGCAGGTGGACCAGGATGTCGCAGACTTCGCGATCGACTTCGCGGCCTTCGTCTTCCAGCTCCTCCACGGTGGTGGTCAGCTTCATGGCGGACTGGCGGAAGTCGGCAATGATCTGGTCAATCACGGCCCGCGAGTTTTCCACGATCTCGCTGGCGCCGGCGGCCATCTCGCCGGTGCTGCCGATGGCCGCCAGGATCTGCTGGCGGGCACCCTTGGCGCGGGCGGCGATCTGCCGACTGTTCTCGGCCGAACGCTCGGCCAGCTCCTGCCAGCTCTGGGCATCGCTGAGGAGATCGGTCACACCGGTCTGGCCGGCCAGTTGTTCATTTTGCTGGGCCAGACGGCGGATGTCGTCATTGGCGGCCATGAGCGCGTCGAAGCGGGTCGCCAGCACCTGACGGGCGGCCTGCATGCCTTCCAGCGCCGAGGCGATGATGCCCAGTTGCTCTGCAGCATCCTGGATGGTCTGCAGGATGTCGCCGTTGGCCGCGCGGCTGGCGGGGTCCAGCGTGCCACCGAGACGCTCGTGGATGCCGACGAAACGGGCCGTGAGGCTATCGATGGCCGACTGGGTCTGTGCACGTGCCAGCTGGACATTGCCTTGCCACACCGGCAGCACTTCGCGCAGCAGGTCGGTCAGCGGGTGGGCCTGAGTGGCCTGGGAGGGGGACGCCAATTCCGGCTCCAGTACGGGTTCCATTGCAGGCACCAGGACTGGCTCACCCAAGGCTGCGCCCGGCGCCTGGACGCCCGCTGCCTCGCGCGCCTCGGGGGCCCCGGCCACGGCGGTCCGCGAGACGTCTGCGGCGGCGGGTGCCGGCAGGCAAGTCAGATAGAACGCACCGCCGATCAGGAGGCCGACCAGCAAACCCAGCCACCAGTGCTGGGCCAGCATCATGAACAGCAGCAAATTGACCAGGCACAGCACTGGCAAGATATTGCGAAGCGATTTCAAAGCCACGATCCCGATTTGTTGTTCACAGCTTGGGTCAATGCGCGTGGCGCCACGGGCGCACCATGCTCTTGACAGCGTTTACGGCAGGTATTGGCCGATCTTGGGGCAACAGGCAACAGACCGGCACACCGCCTGCTCGGCATGCCGCCCTGCAGCGAACCCGGCACTAATCTCCCACCGGGTTGGTCTATCCTGCGCGCACCAACCCACAGTCTATTGTGCTGGTTGCCAGAGTGTCGCCTTTCGTCGAATAAAGGCCAATTTCCGTTTGAGTTATCGACGCAGTGGATAGGCGAACGGGGATTATTGCAATAGTTACAACAAAACCAAGCTTCCGCGGGTGCCGCCCGTCGGGGGAAATCAACTACAATGCCGCACCCGGCGTGCCGGGGGAAAGAGGACGCATGGAACTGGAAAGTTACCGCTACATTGCAATCGACGGGCCGATCGGCGCCGGCAAGACTTCCCTGGCCAAACGCCTGGCCAGCTTGTGGGACGCCCAGGTGGTGCTGGAACAGCCGGAGGAGAATCCCTTCCTGGCCGACTTCTACCGCAATGCCGGCCAGCATGCCTTCCAGACCCAGGTGTTCTTCCTGTTGCAGCGGATCCGACAGTTGCAGGCGCCGCTCGATCCGGCGCTGCTGGAGGGGCGCTTCGTCGCCGATTTCATGCTGGAAAAGGACATGCTTTTCGCCGGGCTGACCCTGGCCGGCGAAGAACTGGCGCTCTATGAAACCTTGTACCTGCAGTTGCGCCCGCAGGCGCGGCTGCCGGACCTGGTGATCCATCTGCAGGCCGCACCCGAGATATTGCAGGCGCGCATTGCCGAGCGCGGCGTGGCCATCGAAGAAGGTATTTCGCTGGATTACCTGCAACGGCTTTCCGAGTGCTACAGTCAGTTTTTCTATCATTACGAAGGGGCGCCGGTATTGACCGTCAATACCGAACACCTGGATCCGGCGCACAACGACGCCGATCTGCGCACGCTGCTGCAGCACATCGAAGAGATGCGCGGCAAGCGCGCCTTTCTCAATCAAGGAGGTTGAATTTCCAATGGCAGGCTATCTTCAGGAATCCGGCGCGGCACGCGCCAAGCCGGTGACGACCCACACCCTGCAGGCCATGCGCGCCAAGGGCGACAAGATCAGCATGCTGACCTGTTACGACGCCAGCTTTGCGACGCTGATGGAGCGTGCCGGGCTGGAGACGGTATTGATCGGAGACTCTCTCGGCATGGTCTGCCAGGGTCATGATTCGACACTGCCGGTGAGCATCCAGGACGTGGCCTACCACACCGCTGCCGTGGCGCGCGGCAGCCACACCATGCTGATCATCGCCGACCTGCCCTTTGGCACCTATCCGACCCGTGAAGAAGCCTTCCGCAACGCCGCCCTGCTGATGCAGGCGGGGGCGCAGATGGTCAAGCTGGAAGGCGGTGTATGGCTGGCGGACACGATCAAGTTCCTGACCGAGCGCGGCATCCCGGTCTGCGCCCATATCGGCCTGACGCCGCAGTCGGTGCACCAGCTGGGCGGCTTCAAGGTGCAGGGCAAGACCAGCGATGGCGCTACGCAATTGCACGCCGATGCACTGGCCGTGCAGCAGGCGGGGGCGTCGCTGGTGGTGATCGAGGCAGTGCCGGCAACGCTGGGCAAGGAAGTGACCGACCGCCTGGCCATTCCCACCATCGGCATCGGCGCCGGCCCGGACTGCTCCGGCCAGGTGCTGGTGATGCATGACATGCTGGGCGTCTTCCCGGGGCACAAGAGCCGCTTCGTGCGCAACTTCATGGACGGCGCCGGCAGCATCGAGCAGGCGGTGCGCGCCTACGTGGCCGCAGTCAAGGACGGCAGCTTCCCGGCGCAGGAGCATTGCTTCTGAGACTGCCTGATGCATCAATCGCCTGCAGCCTGACGCAGGCGGACAGCAAAACGGCCAGCGATCTGCTGGCCGTTTTGCTTTGCTGCTGTCGCGCGAAGGAGCTCCGGTCTTACTCGAAGAATTCCTTGACCTTGTCCTTCCAGGTCTTGGTCTGCGGGCTGTGCTTGGCGCCGCCTTCGGTGGTCAGCTGCTCGAACTCGCGCAGCAGTTCCTTCTGGCGTTCGGTCAGCTTGACCGGCGTTTCCACCACGACGTGGCAGAACAGGTCGCCGGCATAACCGGAGCGCACACCCTTGATGCCCTTGCCGCGCAGACGGAAGGTCTTGCCGCTCTGGGTTCCTTCGGGAATGGAGAAGGATGCCTTGCCGTTCAGGGTCGGGGCTTCGATCTCGCCGCCCAGCGCTGCCTTGGCAAAGGAGATCGGCATTTCGCAATGCAGGTCGTCGCCATCGCGCTGGAACACGTCATGCGGCTTGATGTGGATTTCCACATACAGGTCGCCCGGAGGACCGCCGTTGACACCCGGCTCGCCGTTGCCGGAGGAGCGGATGCGCATGCCGTCGTCGATGCCTTCGGGAATCTTCACCTCCAGCGTCTTGTTGCGCTTGATGCGACCGGCACCGGCGCAGGTGGGGCAAGGTTCAGGAATGATCTTGCCGCTGCCGTGGCACTTGGGGCAGGTCTGCTGGATGCTGAAGAAGCCCTGCTGCATGCGCACCTGGCCATGACCGCCGCAGGTGGTGCAGGTGACCGGCGAGGTGCCAGGCTTGGCGCCGCTGCCGTGGCAGGTGTCGCACTGGTCCCAGGAGGGCACGCGGATGGTGGTATCGAAACCGTGGGCCGCCTGTTCCAGGGTGATTTCCAGGTTGTAGCGCAGGTCGGCGCCACGATAGACCTGCGGGCCCGAATTGCGCCCGCCACGTCCGCCGCCGCCACCGAAGATGTCGCCGAAGATATCGCCGAAGGCGTCGGCAAAGCCGCCCGCGCCGGCACCGCCGCCGGCTCCCATGTTGGGATCGACACCGGCATGTCCGTAGCGGTCGTAGGCCTCGCGCTTCTGCGGGTCCGACAGCATCTCGTAGGCTTCCTTGACCTCCTTGAACTTGTCTTCCGCGCCCTTGCTGTCGGGGTTGCGGTCAGGATGGTACTTCATCGCCAGCTTGCGATAAGCCTTCTTGATTTCGTCGTCGCTGGCGTTCTTGGCCAGTCCGAGCACTTCGTAAAAATCGCGTTTTGCCATGTTGTATAACCCACCTTGTTATTGTGTTCCGTCGCTGCTGCGAAGGCCTGCACTGCGGCCGCCCTTGCGCGACCGGAAACCAACAATGTGAAAAAGCCGAGTTCAGCTTTTGACTGCGGACTCGGCGTACCGGCCTGGCCGATCAGACAACCCGGCCGGGTGGATGCTGCTGGAGCTGATTTCCTAAAAATCCGCCCGGGCTGCGGAAAAACCGCACCCGGGCGCGAGCGCTGACGTCAGGTGAAACGACGCGTCAGTCCCGGATTACTTCACTTCCTTGAAGTCGGCGTCGACCACGTTGTCGTCCTTCGCGGCTGCACCACCGGCACCGGCCGCACCCGCCTGGGCGCCCGCAGCACCGGCTGCGCCACCGGCGGCAGCGGCTTGCGCCTGCTGGTCGGCGTACATCTTCTCGCCCAGCTTTTGCGCCGCGGTCGACAGGGCAGCGGTCTTGGCATCGATGGAGGCCTTGTCGTCACCCTTCAGGGCCTCTTCCAGCTCCTTGATGGCCGCTTCGATGACTTCCTTCTCGCCGTCTTCGAGCTTGTCGCCGTACTCGCCCAGGGCCTTCCTGGTCGAGTGCACCAGCGCGTCGCCCTGGTTGCGGGTCTCGGCCAGTTCCTTCAGGCGCTTGTCTTCCTCGGCGTTGGCCTCGGCGTCGCGCACCATCTTTTCGATCTCTTCCTCATTGAGGCCAGAGTTGGCCTTGATGGTGATCTTGTTTTCCTTGCCGGTGGCCTTGTCCTTGGCGCCCACGTGCAGGATGCCGTTGGCGTCGATGTCGAAGGTCACTTCGATCTGCGGGGTGCCGCGCGGTGCCGGCGGGATGCCTTCCAGGTTGAATTCACCCAGGGCCTTGTTGCCCACGGCCATTTCACGCTCGCCCTGATAGACCTTGATGGTCACGGCCGGCTGGTTGTCGTCGGCAGTGGAGAACACCTGGCTGAACTTGGTCGGGATGGTGGTGTTCTTCTTGATCATCTTGGTCATGACGCCGCCCATGGTTTCGATACCCAGCGACAGCGGGGTCACGTCCAGCAGCAGCACGTCCTTGCGGTCGCCCGAGAGGACCGAACCCTGGATCGCGGCGCCCACGGCGACGGCTTCGTCGGGGTTGACGTCACGGCGCGGGTCCTTGCCGAAGAACTCCTTGACCTTCTCGATGACCTTGGGCATGCGGGTCATGCCGCCGACCAGGATCACGTCGTCGATGTCGGAGACCTTCACGCCGGCATCCTTGATGGCGGTGCGGCAGGGTTCGATGGTCTTGGCGATCAGTTCCTCGACCAGGGATTCCAGCTTGGCACGGGTGATCTTCAGGTTCAGGTGGACCGGCGCGCCATTGGCCATGGCGATGTAGGGCTCGTTGATCTCGGTCTGCTGCGAGGACGACAGCTCGATCTTGGCGCGTTCGGCCGAAGCCTTGATGCGCTGCAGGGCGATGGCGTCCTTGGACAGGTCCAGACCGTTGATCTTCTTGAATTCCTCGATGATGTAGTCGATCAGGCGCTGGTCGAAGTCTTCGCCACCCAGGAAGGTGTCACCGTTGGTGGAGAGCACTTCGAACTGCTTTTCGCCATCGACGTCGGCGATTTCGATGATGGACACGTCGAAGGTGCCGCCACCCAGGTCATACACGGCGATCTTGCGGTCGCCCTTCTCTGCCTTGTCCAGGCCAAAGGCCAGCGCAGCCGCGGTCGGCTCGTTGATGATGCGCTTGACATCCAGACCGGCGATGCGACCGGCATCCTTGGTGGCCTGGCGCTGGGCGTCGTTGAAGTAGGCCGGCACCGTGATGACGGCTTCGGTGACTTCTTCGCCCAGGTAGTCTTCGGCGGTCTTCTTCATCTTGCGCAGGACTTCTGCGGAGATCTGCGGCGGTGCCAGCTTCTTGTCGCGCACGCCGATCCAGGCGTCGCCGTTGTCGGCAGCCACGATCTCGTAGGGCATCAGGTTGATGTCCTTCTGCACTTCCTTTTCGGTGAACTTGCGGCCGATCAGACGCTTGGAGGCGTAGATGGTGTTGCGCGGGTTGGTCACCGCCTGACGCTTGGCGGGTGCGCCGACGAGGATTTCGCCGTCTTCCTGGTAAGCAATGATGGAGGGCGTGGTACGCGCGCCTTCCGAGTTTTCGATCACCTTGGGCTGATTGCCTTCCATGACGGAAACGCAAGAGTTGGTGGTGCCCAGGTCAATGCCAATGATTTTTCCCATGATTTTTCCTTCGATCTTTCAGCCCTGGATGCCGGGCTACAGTAGTTTTGGATGTTTTTAATATGTGGAGAAAAGATGGACTTTCAAGCGTCGAAACCACCGGAACAAGCAAAAATGATGCCTTTGGCGCTGTTCCCCCTTCGACGCCGGTCCGCTTACTTTCCCTGGGCCACCGTCACCAGCGCGGGGCGCAACAGACGGTCGGAAATCATATAGCCTTTTTGCAGCACGGCCACGACGGTGTTGGCTTCCTGCTCGGCCGGCACGGCCGAGACGGCCTGGTGCTTCATCGGGTCCAGCTTGTCGCCGGTTTGCGGGCTGACTTCCTGCAGCTTGTTCTTGTCGAAGGCCGAGGTCAGTTGCTTCAAGGTCATGTCCACGCCTTCCTTCAGGGATTCCAGCGAGGCGTTTTCGATCTTCAGGGCCATTTCCAGGCTGTCCTTGACGGCCAGCAGGGATTCGGCAAAACCTTCGATGGCGAACTTGTGGGCCTTGGCGATGTCTTCCTGAGCGCGGCGGCGGATGTTCTCGCCTTCGGCACGGGCGCGCAGGAAGGCGTCCTGCATCTCGGCAGCACGGGCTTCCGCGGCGGCCAGCTTGTCTTCCAGGGTGGGCTCGGCCGGAGCAGCCTGCTCGGTGGCATGGGCGGCAGCGGCGGCATCCTGCGACTGCGGATCTTGCTGGGCGGTTTGGGCTTCCTGTTTTTCCATGTCTTGCATTCCTGAATTACCTCCAACGAATCGATTGGTGACGTGCATCCGGCAAATTGCGTGCAGTATCGCCGGCGCAAGATGCGGCTCAAGTAAGGCATATCCCTGCATTTTCAAGGGCTATTTAGCCTTTTTTGAGTGGTTTTTTGCCTGATTCTGCCGTTGCCGCGTGAAATCCCGAGCGTTGGATAGCTTTTACCAGGCCGGCCTTCATGTTCACTCGATGCCGGCCTAATATGAATTTAGCCCCATAGCGGGCTGCCCTCGGACTTATCGTATCAACAAGGTGACATCATGAAACCGCCACTGATTGCGGCCACCATCCTCATCGCCGCCTACAGCCTCTTGGCAACCGCCTGGATCAGCTATACCCATCTGGTCGGCGAATTCACGCTCTGAGACTGCCTCCGGGCTGACATCCTGCTTCTGCCGTCGCGACCGCTGGCAAGCTGTGGCGACCCGCGGAACGGCTGCTTTGTTCTTCTATAGAGCAGGCGATTGTGCAGCAGAGAGTTGCATAATAAACAACAGCGATGCATCCCGTCCGTATTCTAGCAGGCTGCACGCGGCATTCTGTCGATTCCGGGCAACTTGTTGTTGCCCCATGACAATGCGTTATTGGGAGGCCCCCAGGGCCTTGGCGCGTTCGACGGAAATGAGCGCTTGCCGGGCCGCCTCGTCGCGGGCCGCCACGTTGCTCATGGTGGGCCAGCCGGCCAGGTGCTGCTCGACGATCTCCACCATGCCACCGATCCAGGCTGGGGCTTCATTCAGACATGGAATAAAGTGAAACTCCTTGCCACCAGCCTGCAGGAAGTCATGCTTGACCTCCATGGCGATTTCTTCCAGCGTTTCCAGGCAGTCACTGGTGAAACCGGGGCACATCACATCGACCCGGCGCACACCCTGGCGCCCCAGTTCCTGCAGGGTCGGGGCGGTGTAGGGTTGTAGCCATTCCGCCTTGCCAAAGCGCGACTGGAAGGTGACCAGATATTCTCCTTCGGACAAACCCAGCGACTGCGCCAGCAGGCGCGCCGTCTTGTAGCACTCGCAATGATAGGGATCGCCCAGCAGCAGCGTGCGCTTGGGAACACCGTGGAAACTCATGACCAGCTTGTCGGGGCGCCCATTGAGCTCCCAATGATCCAGCACCGACTGGCGCAGGGCCTGGATGTAGCCGTCCTGGTCGTGATAATTGCGGATCAGGCGCAGCTCGGGGATGTTGCGCACCTGGCGGTAGTGCTCGAACACGGCATCGAAGATGGAGGCCGTCGTGGTACCGGAATATTGCGGATAGGCCGGCAGCACCAGGATGCGGGTGCAGCCCTGTTCCTTCAATTGGTCCAGCACCTGCGGCAGCGAAGGCGTGCCGTAGCGCATCGCATACGTCACCTGCAATTGATGATGGCCGCGCGCAGCCAGCTGCACGCCCAATGCGGCCGCCTGGCGCTGCGTATGCACGCGCAGCGGCGAGCCCTCCTCGGTCCAGATGCTGGCGTACTTGGCGGCGGATTTGGAAGAACGGAACGGCAGGATGATGCCATTGAGGATGAACCACCAGACCGCCCGCGGGATTTCCACCACCCGCGGGTCCGACAGGAATTGCCTGAGGTAGCGGCGCAGTGAGGGGGCATCGGGAGCATCGGGCGTGCCCAGGTTGACCAGCACCACCGCAGTGGAGGCCGGACTGCCGTGGGTGTAGGGAGGTTCTTTGCGGAAGGCCATGGTCGCTTGATTGGATGTTCTTGTGGTGATCGCGGACGATCAGGGATCTGGGATCAGGAGGCCAGCAGTTCGCGCGCGTGCTTGCGCGTGGTGGCGGTGATTTCCAGGCCACCCAGCATGCGGGCGATTTCCTCGACACGGGCCTTGGCATCCAGGCCGTCGATGTCGGACAGGGTCTTGCCACCCTCGCTGCGTTTCTTGACCTGGTAATGCTGGTTGGCCTGGCTGGCGACCTGCGGCAGGTGGGTCACGCACAGTACCTGGCGTTCCTGTCCCAGGCGCTTGAGCAAGCGTCCCACCACTTCGGCCACGGCGCCGCCGATGCCGCTGTCGACTTCGTCGAAGATCAGGGTCGGCACGGTCGTGGCCGCCGAAGCGATCACCGAGATGGCCAGCGAAATACGCGCCAGCTCACCGCCCGAAGCCACCTTCGCCAGCGCACGCGGTGCCACCCCGGCATGACCGGCGACCAGGAACTCCACCTGTTCCAGGCCATACGCAGCGGGCTCGCCGACGTTGAGCACGATCTCGAAACGACCGCCGGCCATAGACAGGTCCTGCATGGCTGCCGTGACGGCCTCACCCAGTGCAGTTGCCGCCTTGGCCCGGGCCTTGGACAATTTCTGCGCCTGAGACAGGTAGGCGGCCTGCAGCTTGTCTTCCTGGGCGCGCAGGGCGTCGAGGTCGCTGGCGTCGGCCAGCTGCTTCAATTGTTCGGAGAGCTTGCGATATTCCTTGGGCAGTTCATCGGGCTGCACATGGAATTTGCGGGCGCTGGAATGAATCGCTTCCAGGCGCTCTTCCACTTCCTGCAGACGCGCCGGATCGAGCTCCACCCGCCCCAGGTAATCATTGAGTGCATACACGGCTTCCTGCAGCTGGATCTGCGCCGGCTCCAGGGCGTCGAGCACCGGCTTGAGGGCGGTATCGACATCCACCAGCTTGCCCAGCTTCTGCGTGATCGAGGACAGTTGCGAGAGGATCGGCGACTCCGATTCGGAGATCACGCCCAGCGCTTCCTGCGCACCGCCGATCAGCGCTGCCGCATGCGAGAGGCGGCTATGCTCGGTGCTGATCTCGGCCCATTCACCGGGCTTGACGGACAGTTTCTGCAGCTCCGCCACCTGCCATTCCAGCCGCTCGCGCTCCAGCAGCACATTGCGGGCATCCTGCTCGAACTGCTCGCGTTGACGTGCCAGGGCGCGCCAGGTGCGGTGGGCAGCGGCGACCTCACGCGCCTGGTCCAGCAGGCCGGCCTGGCTATCCAGCAACTGGCGCTGGGCATCGGCCTTCATCAGCGACTGGTGCGCATGCTGGCCGTGGATATCGACCAGCATCTCGCCGACCTCACGCAATTGCCCGGCGGTGGCCGCGCTGCCATTGATGTAGGCCTTGCTGCGACCGGCATTGTCGATCACCCGACGCAGCAGCACGCCGCCATGTTCGTCGGCGAACTCATGCTCTTCCAGCCAGGCCTGGACCTCGGGCGTAGCGGTGAAATCGGCGCTGACGTCGGCCTTGGCCGCGCCCTCGCGCACCACGCTGGGATCGCCGCGACCGCCCAGGGCCAGCGCCAGGGCATCGATCAGGATGGATTTGCCGGCGCCGGTTTCGCCGGTGAAGACGGAAAATCCGCGCGCAAATTCGAGCTCGATGGCATCGACAATCACGAAGTCGCGGATCGTTAAGGTACGCAGCATGGTGGTCTCGCAGCGGGTTGGACGGACAGGCCTGAAGAATGGCGCAAGCCGGCATGCGCCGGCCGCGCTTATTGTAATCGGCCTTCTATCGAGGGGTATTCATTCCAGTGCAGCTTCTCGCGCAGGGTGTCGAAATAGCTCCAGCCCTGGGGATGCAGGAAGGTGATCTTGTGTGCCGAACGGCGGATCACGATACGGTCGCCATGCAGCACGCTGGTGAGCGACTGCATGTCGAAGTTGGCGCTGACCTCGCGCCCGGAAACCACCTGGATCACGATCTCGCAGGAATCCGACAGCGTGATCGGACGATTGGACAGCGAATGCGGCGAGATCGGCACCATCACGATGCCATGCAGGCTGGGGTGCAGGATGGGTCCGCCGGCCGAGAGCGCATAGGCGGTGGAGCCGGTCGGGGTGGCCACGATCAGGCCGTCGGAGCGCTGGTTGTACATGAAGCGGCCATCGACCTCGACCCGCAGCTCGACCATGCCGGAGGTGGAACCCCGCGCCACCACCACATCGTTCAGGGCCAGGGCGCGGAAGATCTCGCCACCCTCGCGATAGACCCGCGCTTCCAGCAGCGAGCGCGACTCGGCTTCGACATTGCCGTCCAGCATTTCGGCCAGAGCCGGTATCATGCGGTCTTGCGCGATGTCGGTGATGAAACCCAGGCGCCCCTGGTTGATGCCGATCAGCGGTACGTTGTACGGTGCCAGCTGGCGCGCGATGCCCAGCATGGTACCGTCGCCGCCGACCACGATGGCCACGTCCGCGTGATGACCGATCTGCTCGGGAGTCATGCTGTCATAGCCTTGCAGGGCGATGTTCTCGGCGGTTTCGGTCTCGAAGACCACGGTGTGGCCGTGCGACTCCAGGAACACGGCGATGTCCGACAAGATCTGCGCGATGCCGACGGCCTGGTACTTGCCGACGATGGCGACGGTTTTGGGTACGGCTGCCTGAACGGGTAATTTGATGGGCCACATGCTGCGGATTAGACCATAATTTGAGATGACATTGTAATGAAACCAAGCGCTTCCACCCTGCCTCCCCCGCCTATCGAAGCGGTCCTGTTCGACCTCGACGATACCCTCTGGGCCATCGAACCGGTGCTGGTGCGCGCCGAAGGCCTGCTCTACGACTGGCTGCGCCAGCACGCACCGGCCGTGGCTGCCGCGCATACCGTGGCCAGCCTGCGCGAACGCCGCATGGCCCTGATGCGGACCGATCCGGTCTACCGCATCGATCTCTGGAAGTTGCGCCATACCGCCTTGACCGAGGTCTTCCGCGAACATGACGTGGACCTGGCCCTGGTCGATCCCGCCATGGCCCTGTTCTCCGAAGCACGCAGCACGGTCGCGCTGTTCGACGATGTGGAACCGGCACTGCTGCGCCTGAAAGACAAACTGACGCTGGGCTCGGTCTCCAATGGCTTCGCCGACCTCGAACGCATCGGCCTGGCCGGGCACTTCGGCGTCTCCATCGCAGCCCACCGCTTTGGTCGCGCCAAGCCCGATCCGGCGATCTTCCACGCCGCCTGCGAAGCGCTGCAGGTCGCGCCGGGCGCCACGGTCTATGTCGGCGACGATCCCCTGCTGGATGTGCAGGGTGCGCAACAGGCCGGCCTGCGCGCGGTGTGGATGAACCGCTTTGCGCGAACGCTGCCCGATGGCATCAGCCCCGATGCCATCTGTCGCGATCTGCACGAGCTGCACGACTGGCTGGCGGCTCAGGCCTGAAGTGCCGGCTGGCGCCAATTCACATCCGCCGTCACGTAGCTGTCACTCTTTGCATCATAAGCCGCTAGAATATGCACCATGCAACTCGATAACCGCGCCCGCACACTCCTGAAGGCACTGGTCGAACGGTACATCGCCGACGGCCAGCCGGTGGGCTCGCGCGCCCTGTCGAAACTGTCCGGCCTGGAACTGTCACCAGCGACCATCCGCAACATCATGGCCGACCTGGAAGAGATGGGCTTCGTCGCCAGCCCGCACACCTCGGCCGGACGGGTGCCGACGCCGCGCGGCTACCGCATGTTCGTCGATACCCTCCTGACGGTCGAGGCGATCGACGAAAGCGCGCTGGAGGGCCGCCTGCAGGCTCGCCTGCAGCACAACACCTCGCCGCAGAAGATCATCACCAACGCAGCCCAGGTGCTGTCGTCGCTGTCGCAGTTTGCCGGCGTCGTGATGACGCCCAAGCGCGAATCGGCGTTCCAGCAGATCGAATTCCTGCGGCTGTCGGAAAAGCGCATCCTGCTGGTGATCGTGGACCAGGGTGGCGATGTGCAGAACCGCATGCTGCTCACCGAGGTCGATTACACCCCCAGCCAACTGGTCCAGGCCGCCAACTACATCAACCAGCATTACGCCGGCCAGTCCTTCGATCAGGTGCGGCTGCGCCTGCAGGGCGAGCTGCGCCAGTTGCGCGACGACATGACCGTGCTCATGCAGGCCGCCGTGGAAGCCGGCAGCGACGCCATGAGCGAGGAGGCCGACAACAACGTGGTCATCTCCGGCGAGCGTAACCTGCTGTCGGTGAGCGACCTGTCCTCCAACATGAATTCCCTGCGCCGCCTGTTCGACATGTTCGAGCAGAAGACCGGCCTGCTGCAGTTGCTGGATGTGTCCAGCAAGGCCACGGGCGTGCAGATCTTCATCGGCGGCGAATCGCAACTGGTACCGATGGACGACATGAGCATCGTCACCGCCCCCTACGAAGTCAACGGACGCATCGTCGGCACCCTGGGCGTGATTGGCCCCACCCGCATGGCCTACGAACGGGTCATCCCCATCGTCGACATCACCGCCAAGCTGCTCTCCAGCGCGCTGAGCCAGCACTGAAGACGGATACGGCTTCCGCCGGCGGAGCCAACGAAAAAAGCCACGTGGGACATCACGTGGCTTTTTCATTTTCTTTGCAAAGGATTGCCTGCGTAAAAATCCGCAAGCAAGGCCCTGACTTATTTCTTCAGTTTCTTGCAGTTCTTGCAATGTCCGTACAATGCCAGCGCGTGGTCGGCGATTTCGAAACCGTGTTCCTGGGCGATCTTGATCTGGCGCTTCTCGATCTCGGCATCGAAGAATTCCTCGACCTTGCCGCAGTCCAGGCAGACCAGGTGGTCATGGTGCGAACCTTCGTTCAGTTCGAAGACCGCCTTGCCGGTCTCGAAGTGGTTGCGCTGGAGCAGGCCTGCCTGCTCGAACTGCGTCAGCACGCGGTAGACGGTGGCCAGGCCCACGTCAAGATTGTCGGAGAGCAACTGTTTGTAGACGTCTTCGGCGCTCAGGTGGCGCACGGAGGTGTTCTGGAAGATTTCCAGGATCTTCAGGCGTGGCAGGGTGGCCTTCAGGCCGCTGGCCTTCAGTTCGGATGGATTGTTCGGCATGGTAGAGTGGGTTCCCGGTTTTTACTGGTCTCAAACAGGCGCGCTGGTCCGCTGGGAGGGCCTGGGGACCGCTCCGGCCGGGCTGGTGGGGCAGCCTTTTGCGTCCGGAACGCACTCATGCCTATTTAAGAAGTAAGTTCTAGCTTATCATATAGCGCTTTAGGCTCATGGCTCAACCCGGTTGAAAACTTTATGCGCATGCTTTCCCGAATGAAGTCCCGTCATCAAACCGCCGCAATCGGCGTCGTCGCGGTCCTGGCCCTGCTGGCGGGCTGTTCCTCGACCAAGTCGCCCGAGCAGGCGGCCCCGACCGACACCTCGGGCGTGAAGGTAACCGGCAAGAGCAACAGCCTGTTCGGCTTCCTCAAGCCCTACCGCATCGACATCCAGCAAGGCAATTTCGTCTCCAAGGAAATGGTGGCGCAGTTGCGCCCCGGCCTGACCCGCGACCAGGTGCGCTTCGTGCTGGGCACCCCGCTGCTGACCGACATGTTCCACGCCAATCGCTGGGATTACGATTTCCGCCTGGCCAAGGGCAATGGCGAAATCATGACCAGCCGGGTCTCGGTCTTCTTCAAGGATGACCTGCTGGATCACGTCGAAGGCGGCGAGAACCTGCCCACCGAGAGCGAATACCTGACCCTGATCACCGACTCCAAGGTCGGCGCCAAGGCCAGTTTCGGCGCCGACAAGGACAAGGCCGACAGCGAAGTCAAGCCGGCCTCTCCCGTGGCGCCCTCCTCGGCCACTGGCAAGTAAGCAATACCCGTCTCCCGTCTCCCGTCATCCGTCATTCCGAGTTTCCCATGACAGTATTGAATATCGCAGTCGCCGGCGCCTCCGGGCGCATGGGCCGCATGCTGATCGAAGCCATCCTCAACGCCGACGACCTCAAGCTCTCCGGCGCCCTTGACACTCCCAGCGCACCGGCCATCGGCACCGATGCCGGCCTGTTCCTGGGCAAGACCACCGGCGTGCTCATCGAATCCGACCTGGCCCGTGGCCTGGCCGGTGCCGACGTGCTGATCGATTTCACCCGTCCTGAAGGCACGCTGAAGCACCTGGAGTTCTGCGCTGCGCATGGCGTGAAGGTCGTCATCGGTACCACCGGCTTCGAAGCCGAAGGCAAGGCCGCCATCGCCGAATTCGCCAGGAAGACCGCTGTCATGGCCGCCCCCAACATGAGCGTGGGCGTCAACGTGACCCTGAAGCTGCTGGAACTGGCCGCCAAGAACTTCTCGCACGGCTACGACATCGAGATCATCGAAGCGCACCATCGCCACAAGGTCGACGCCCCCTCCGGCACCGCCCTGAAGATGGGTGAAGTCATCGCCGACGCGCTGGGCAAGAATCTCGACGACGTCGCCGTCTATGCCCGCGAAGGCGTCACCGGCGAGCGCGATCCGTCCTCCATCGGTTTTGCCACCGTGCGCGGCGGCGACATCATCGGCGACCACACCGTGCTGTTCGCCGGCATCGGCGAACGTATCGAGATTTCGCACAAGTCGTCCAGCCGCGTCTCGTACGCCATGGGCAGCCTGCGTGCCGCGCGCTTCCTGGCCGGCAAGGAGAGCGGTCTGTACGACATGCAGGACGTGCTGGGCTTCAAGTAAGCCTGGCCCGAAACCACAGGAAATGCCCGACGCTGCCGCGCCCCACCAGGTCCGGCAGCGAATTTTTTTGGGGCAGGCCGCTCAAAGCGACAGCCCCCCTTGATTGCTTCCGATTGACCCATTGCCGCGCTGGCGCGGCGCTTTCCCGAAAGAACGCAATATGGAACCGAACGTTGGATTTGCCCACTACTGGGCGCAAGGCGATGCCGTTTCCCACTCCGTCGCCTATCTGCTGCTGATCATGTCGATCGCCAGCTGGTACTACATCCTCTCCAAGGCCTGGGCTGCCTGGCGCATCCGCCGGGGTAGCAACGCGCTGGAACAGTTCTGGCAGGCCCCCACCCTGGCCGACGCCACCGGTGCCATGCAGCGCCTCGACAGCGAGCAGATCTACAGCCCCATGGCCGAGCGCGCCGCCGAAGCCGCCGACATCGGCACCCGCCAGCAAGGCACGCCCTCACTGAACGCCGCCACCGACCCCGGCGAACTGATCACCCGCACCCTGCGCCGCGAAATCAACCGCGTCTCGGCCCGTCTGGAACGCGGCCTGACCCTGCTGGCTTCGGTCGGCTCCACCGCCCCCTTCGTCGGCCTGTTCGGCACCGTCTGGGGCATCTACCACGCGCTGGTGGCGGTCTCGGCCAGCGGTACGGTACAGATCGACAAGGTCGCCGGCCCCGTCGGCGAGGCCCTGATCATGACTGCGCTGGGCCTGCTGGTGGCGATTCCGGCGGTGCTGGCCTACAACGCCTTCACCCGCATCAACCGCGTGGTGCTGGCCGAACTCGACGGCTTCGCCCATGACCTGCACGCCTATCTCACCACCGGCGAACGCGTCGGCGGCATGCGCAAGCCATGACACCCGGGAGCCCATCATGAGTTTCGGCGGATTCAACGACAACCAGAACTCGGCCCCGATGGCCGACATCAACGTCACCCCCATGGTGGACGTGATGCTGGTACTGCTGGTGATCTTCATCATCACCGCGCCCATGTTCACCCACGCCCTCAAGCTGGACCTGCCCACCGCGCAATCGGCGCCGGCCCCTGAAAAACCGGAAACCATCACCCTCGGCATCGATGCCGCCGGCAAGCTGTACTGGAACGACCAGCCGGTCAGCGAAGAGGAAATGGACAGTCGCCTGGCCGATGCCGCCGGCAAGAAGCCACAGCCCGAGCTGCAGCTGCGCGCCGACAAGTCGACCCGCTACCAGACCATCGCCGAGGTGATGTCGGCCGCGCAGTCTGCCGGCCTGACCAAGCTGGGCTTCGTCACCGACCCCAAGGCCAGCAGCAAGACGCAAGCCAAAGCCAACTGAAAGAGATAGCACATGGCCACCGTAACACTGGCGGGCGACCGCATCACCGACTGGGAGAGCTTCCACACCGAGAGCGCGCAAGCCTTCGGCTTTCCCGATTTCTATGGCTGCAACATGGATGCCTGGGTGGATTGCCTGTCCTACCTGCGCGATGACGAAGGCATGTGCAAGTTCAAGCTCAAGCCCAAGGAAGTGCTGGTCATCGAGATCAGCCACAGCGCCGAGTTGCATCAGCGCCTGCCGGACCTGGTCGAGGATGTGGAATTCTGCTGCACGGCCATCAATGACCGCTGCGAGGATTACGGCGAAGCGCCGGTGATCGAGCTGATCTGGAAGTAGATCGGCGCGGTTGACTTATCTTTCGTATCGCTGCGGCCGGATGAATTGATCTCTATTGCAGATCAATCCATCCGGCCCCATCAATCACATTCAATCGACTTCAATCGATCAGTTCATCGCCGTCATAGAACGGATACGGCCCATCGAACTCACCGATGAATGCCGTATGGCTCACCAGGCTGCGCGCCTGCGCATCCCACCAATGCAACTGGAAGCCCGGCGGCTCCATCACGAAACAGGATGGCGCCTGCGGATCCAGGTCCAGTTGCACCTGATGTGACACCCCCGGACAGGTCGTGGCCACCGTGCCGGCGAAACGCCGCTGGATGGAGCGATGCAGGTGACCGCACAGGATGCGCTCCACCTGCGGGTGCTTCTTCACCACCGCTTCCAGCACCTGCGGATTGACCAGCCCCATGTCATCCATGTGTCCGATGCCGGTCGTAAACGGCGGGTGGTGCATGGCGATCACGGTGGGCCGCTCCGGCTGCTGCGCCAGCACCTCATCGAGCCACTGCATGCTCTGCACCGACAACTCGCCGCCACTGGCACGCGGGATCACCGTATCGAGTGCCACGATGCGCACCGGATACTCCTCGACCACATACTCGATGCGTTCACCGCCCTGCTGCAGGTAGGCGTGCTCGGGAAAGGCCGCCCGCAGCGCGTTGCGCTCGTCGTGGTTGCCCGGCAGCAGGTAGTAGGGCATTGTCAGCGGCGCCAGCAGCTCGCGCAGGCAGGCGTATTCGGACGGCTTGCCGAAGTCCACTAGGTCGCCGGTGATGACCAGCACATCCGGGCGCTGCTTCAGGCCGTTGACCTGCGCCACGCAACGGCGCAGGCTCTCGGCGGTATCCACCACCCGGTACGACTTCTTGCCATCGGTCTTGATGTGCAGGTCGGAAATCTGTCCCAGTATCATGCGTTCTCCTTCACGGCGGCGGGCGCCATCTTCACCAGGGCCTCGGCCGGCACCCGCAGCGCGATCTGCTGGCCGGCTTCCCACCAGCCACGGCGGCTGGTCTCGGCGATGACCGGGCGCTCCGCCCCGATCTCGATTTCAAAGCGGGTGCGGTCGCCCAGGAAAAAGGTATTGATCAGCTTGCCACGCAGGCATTGCGCATCGGCTTCGGTGATATCGACCACCTGCACATCCTCGGGACGGAACATGGCCCATGCCGGCTGGCCCTGTTGCGTCGCATTCATCGGATTGCCGGCATCGGGCAGCGGCAGGCTGCCATTGGGCAGCAACAACCTATCTCCGGAAACGATACCCTGCACGCGATTCATCGCACCGATGAAATCGGCCACGAAGTCATTGGCAGGATGATAGTAGATCTCCTGGGGCGTGCCGATCTGCGATATCTTGCCGCGCTCCATCACCACGATGCGGTCGCCCAGCGCCATCGCCTCACCCTGGTCGTGGGTGACATAGATGGCGGTGATGCCGAGGCTGCGCAAGAGCTTGTTCAGGTCACTGCGCACCGCTTCGCGCAGCTTGGCGTCGAGCGCTGTCAGCGGTTCATCCAGCAGCAGCACGCGGGGCTCCATCGCCAGCGCCCGGGCCAGCGCCACACGCTGCTTCTGACCACCGGAAAGCTGGTCCACGCGACGATGCGACAGCCCCTGCAGATGCACCATCTCCAGCAGCTTTTCCACGCGCTCGGCGCGCTCGCCGGCCGGAATCTTGCGGATCTTCATGCCGTAGGCGATGTTCTCGCCCACGCTCATGTTGGGGAACAACGCATAATTCTGGAATACCATCCCCACGCCGCGCTTTTCGATCGGCAGCGCGGTCACGTCATCCTCGCCGAAGAGCACACGACCGCCCTCGTCGGGGAACTCCAGACCGGCAATCATGCGCAGCGTGGTGGTCTTGCCGCAGCCCGACGGGCCCAGCAACACCAGGGTTTCACCGGGATGGATTTCCAGGTCCAGCGGCTGCAGTGCCCGTGTGCCGTTGGCGAAGGACTTGGCACACTGGTGTAGGCGAATGGAAACGGCTTCTTTCTTGGACTTCATAGACTGACTTTCTTGCGTGTTGCCTGGGTCGCCCACTGCATGCCGATCAGGAGCGGAATGATCATGAAAAAGAAGATCAGCGTATAGGCCGATCCCACCTCCAGCCGCATCGATGCATAGGCATCGGCCAGGCCCACCGGCAGGGTCTGGGTCAGCGGCGTGTGCAACATCCAGGTGATATTGAATTCGCCGATCGACAGGGTCACCACCATCAGCGCGCCGGCCAGGATGCCGGAGGCCGCATTGGGAATCACGATGCCGAAGAAGCGACGCAGGCGCCCCGCACCCAGGCTGGCAGCGGCTTCTTCCAGCTGCGCCAGTTGCGAGGACTGCATCACCGCCAGCACCGGGCGCACCATGAAGGGCAGCGTGAAGAGCACATGCCCCACCAGGATGAAGAGAATGCTGGCGCGGAACTGGCGATACTGCCCATAGGCCATGATCAGCGCCAGCGCAGTGGCCAGGCCCGGCACCGCCACCGGCATCATCAGCAATTCCTCGATCACCCGTGCCAGGCGGCTATGCCCACCGCGATAGCGCGCCAGCATGTAGGCCAGCGGCACCCCCGCCACCAGCGTCACCGCCAGGCAGGCCAGCGCGATGAACAGCGAGCGCCAGATGGTGGGCTGGTACATCTCCCACACCTGGGCCACCCAGCGCAGCGTGAGTCCGCTGGACAAGCCCACGAAGAAATTCTCGGTGACGCCGGCCAGCATCGACAGCACCACCGGCACCACCAGGAAAGCGCACACCAGCAGCGTAAAGGCCAGTTGTACGTAAAAACGCAATCGTTTCTGCATCATCGTTCCTTGCGCGCCTTACGCCGCTGCCGCCACGCCGCTGCCGGTGAGCGAGCGCGCCAGGGCCAGCATGGCCCAGGTGATCAGGCCCAGCACGATGGACAGCGAGGCCGCCGTGGCGAAGTTGGCGTAGCCGGTAAATTCGTTGTAGATGGTCATGGGCAGCACATCGATATTGGCGGCCAGGGTAAAGGCCGTACCGAAGGCACCGACGCTGGTGGCAAAGCAGATCGCCCCCGACGAGATCAGGGCCGGCAGCAACGCCGGCAGCACCACATGCAGCAACACCTGCCAGGGTCTCGCGCCCAGCGAACGGGCCGCCTCTTCCAGTGATGGATCGAGTTTCTCGGCCGCCGCCACCACCGTCAGGATCACCCGCGGAATGGAGAAGTACAGGTAGCCCAGGAACAGCCCCACCAGCGAATAGGCAAACACCAGCGATTCACCGAACAGCCAGTTGGTGAAGCTGCCGATCAGGCCTTGGCGCCCGGCCAGCATGATCACCATGAAGCCGACCACCACGCCGGGAAACGCCAGCGGGAAGGTCAGCATGGCCAGCAATACCGACTGGCCGGCAAAGCGGTTGCGTTGCAGGAACAAGCCCACCATCACCGAGATCGCCAGCGTGGCCAGGGTCACCACCGCCGACAGCGCCAGCGTGGACAAGAGGCTGGCGAAGTAATGGCGATTGGTCAGCACCGACAGATAGGCCATGGCACCGTCCGGGCCGGATGCGCCGACTGCGACCAGGCGCGCCATCGGCAACAGCCAGAAGGCGCAGAACAGGGTCAGGCCCGGTGCGGCAAACCACAGCCACACGCCGTTGCCGGCGCTGCGCACACCGGCGCCCGGTTTGCGCTCGGGCTTGAGCACGCCCGGTGCACCTGGCGTAGCGGGGATGGCGTTTTTCATGCTTGCTCCTGCGTCTCGCATTTATCGCACTTCAGCCAGGTAACGCTCGCCGAACTTGCGCTGTGCTTCGGCCATCTTGCCGTAGTCGACCGACTTGGCACGGGCATATTCGGCCGCCGGCAGGAAGCGCGATTCGGCTTCCTTGGACATGGCCGCAGCACGCACCGGACGCAGATAGGCGTTGGCCCAGATGGCCTGCCCCTGATCCGACAACAGGAAGTCCAGCACCTTCTTGGCCTCGGCCTGGTGCGGCGCATTCTTCACCAGCGACACCACGTAGGGCACGGTCACGGTGCCTTCGGTGGGGATCACGAAGGCGACGTTGGCGTGGTCCTTGTACTTGGCGCGATAGGCGTCGAAGTCATAGCCCAGCAGGATGGGAATCTCACCCGAGATCAGGCGCGCATAGGAGGTCTGCTTGGGCACGATGGGCTGGTTCTTCTGCAGGTTCTTGAAGTAGCCGATGGCCGGCGAGAAGTCATCCAGCGTGCCGCCCAGGGCCTGGTTGATCGCCACCGCGCCGACGTAGCCGACGAAGGCCGAGGCCGGGTCCAGGTAGCCGATCAGGCCCTTGTATTCCGGCTTCTGCAGGTCAGCCCAGGACTTGGGGACCGGCTTGCCCTTGAGCGCATCGACGTTGACCATGATGCCCATGGTGCCGGAGTGGATGGTGAACCAGTAACCGTCCGGGTCCTTCAGGCCATTGGGAATGTCGTTCCAGTTGGCCGGCTTGTAGGGGGCCACCAGATCCTTGTTCCTGGCTTCGATGCCGAAGGACACACCCAGGTAGGTGAAGTCGGCCACCGGACTGGCCTTTTCGGCCGTCAGCTGGGCCAGGGCCTGGCCACTGTTCTTGTTGTCGGGCGGCACGGTGATGCCGGTCTTGTCCTTGATCGCCTTGATCTGGGCAGCCCAGTCGGCCCACTCCGGCGGACAGTTGTAGCAGATCGCGGTCTGGGCAGAAGCAGCGACGGAAGCCGACAGCAGCAGTGCGCCGGCAGCGGTTTGAATAACACGTTTCAGGAACATGTCAGATCCTTTCCTAGAGGTTGAACAACGAAAGCACGACAAAATTCAGGACAGCGAATGTGCAGCCGGCGGCGGCGCCACCGACCCGCCCTCGCGCAGTACATGCGGCAGGATGTGACGCAGCGCCGGCTGGGCAGACTGCGGGGACTGCGGGGACTGCAATGACGGGCCCTCCGCAGCCGCCGGCACGGCACGCTCGATGGCTTCCACCAGCGTGCGCAGGGCGACATCACCGATGCGCTCGGAAGGCTGCACCACGCTGGCCAGCACCGGAGCCATCAGGGCGCCGACCGGGATGCCGTCGAAGCCCATCACCGAGATATCGCCCGGCACCTGCAGACCCAGTGCGCGCAGGTCGCGCATGGCGCTCAGGGCCAGCAGGTCGTTGGAGCAGAACAATGCGGTGGGGCGCTGCAGCGGGTCGGCCATCATCTGCTGGTAGTCGGTGGCGGCGGTGAGGGTATGGCGCTCCACTTCGATGGCCGGCAGCGGCGCCAGGCCGGCCGCCTGCATCGCATCGAGATAGCCGTAATAGCGCTGCATGGCACGGTCGGACGCATTGAAGCGCCCCGACAGCATCTGGATGCGCCGATGACCCAGCCCGATCAGGTGGGCCACCGCATCACAGGCGGCAGCCCGGTTATCCACCGAGACCGAAGCGCGATGGGTGGTCGGGCCGGACGTGGCCAGCTGGTTGTAGGTCAAGACGAAAGGGATGCGTTCACGTTCCAGCAGGTCCAGCGTGGCATTGGAGCCGGCATCGGCCACCGTCAGGATCACCCCGTCCACCCGATGCCCCAGCAACAGCTCGACGGCCGCCGATTCTTCCTCCGGCAGGTATTCGGTGGTGGTGAACATGACCGAGTAATCCAGCGCGCGCGCCGCCAGTTCGATGCCCTGCAGGCACTGGGCGAAGACGGTATTGGACAGCGTCGGCACCACCACCCCCACGGTGCGCGAATTGCCGGCCCGCAGATTGCGACCGGTGAAATTGGGCCGAAAACCCAGTTCGGCGATGCTGCGATGGATCTTCTCGGCCGTTTCCGCGCTCACCGAACCAGGCTTGTTGAGCAGGCGGGACACCGTGGCGATGGACACACCGGCCAGATGGGCAACTTGTTTGATGGAAGGACGCACGGCGGCACCAGGGGGCGAATGAAAACGATTTCATGATGCCGCCCGATTGTTACGACCTCATGACCATGCGCGACAGGCATGCGGTATGCCGCAGGCGACCGGGGCGCCGGGCCCCCTGGGGGGCGGCCCCAACCAGGGGCGCCAAATTCATCGGTTCTATCGTAAAAAAATAGCTTTTTCGCAATTTTTCGATATTTGATGAGAACAAATTCGAGAATCGACATCGCCCGACGTGAAGATGGTTTCATACGTCTGCTCGATCAACAACACCGCCTACAGCCGCGCGAATCCAGCCGATCCGTCCCCCCTGACCGGCCGGATGCACGTAGCTGCGGTCCCTGATGCCGCCCTGCTCTGGCACAGGGATCTTTGCCCGCCTCCGGCTTTTTCCAGGGGGGCGGGCTTTTTTTGTTTCCCGTCGGAAAACCCCCATCCAGGCCTGCCCCTGGCCTGACCGGCGCAGTCTGCGTCGACGGGGTGGCGAGCCGGTATAATGCAGGGTTTCGAATCGCATTCCCTTCCCAACCGAATCCCATCCGTATCAGCCCGTCATGCAAGATAAATACAGCCCAGCCGAAGTCGAACAATCCGCGCAGCAGCACTGGAACGCCATCGACGCCTACAAGACCGTCGAAAACGCTCGTGACAAGCAAGGCCGCGACAAGAAGAAGTTCTACGCCTGCTCGATGCTGCCCTACCCCTCCGGCAAGCTGCACATGGGCCACGTGCGCAACTACACCATCAACGATGTGATGTATCGCTACCTGCGCATGAACGGCTACAACGTCCTGATGCCCATGGGATGGGACGCCTTCGGCATGCCCGCCGAGAACGCCGCCATGGCCAATGGCGTGCCACCGGCGCAGTGGACCTATTCCAATATCGACTACATGAAGTCGCAGATGCAGTCCATGGGCCTGGCCATCGACTGGTCGCGCGAGATGACCGCCTGCCGTCCCGAGTATTACAAGTGGAACCAGTGGATGTTCCTGAAGATGCTGGAGAAGGGCATCATCTACAAGAAGACCGGCACCGTGAACTGGGACCCGATCGACCAGACCGTGCTGGCCAACGAGCAGGTCATCGACGGCCGCGGCTGGCGCTCGGGTGCGGTGATCGAAAAGCGCGAAATCCCGATGTACTACGCCCGCATCACCGACTACGCCGACGAGCTGCTGGAACACGTCGAGACCAAGCTGCCCGGCTGGCCCGAGCGCGTGCGCCTGATGCAGGCCAACTGGATCGGCAAGTCCACCGGCGTGCGCTTCGCCTTCCCGCATGAGATCAAGGACGCCAGCGGCCAGCTGATCAACGACGGCAAGCTGTTCGTCTTCACCACCCGCGCCGACACCATCATGGGCGTGACCTTCTGTGCGGTGGCCCCGGAACATCCGCTGGCCACCCTGGCCGCCGAGAACAACCCGGCCCTGCAGACCTTCATCGCCGAATGCAAGCAAGGCAGCGTCATCGAAGCCGACATGGCGACGATGGAAAAGAAGGGCATGCCCACCGGCCTGTACGTCACCCACCCGCTGACCGGCGACAAGGTCGAGGTCTGGGTCGGCAACTACGTGCTCATCACCTACGGCGATGGCGCCGTGATGGGCGTGCCGGCGCACGACGAACGCGACTTCGCCTTCGCCCGCAAGTACGACCTGCCGATCAAACAGGTCATCGGCGTGGAAGGCAAGACCTACTCCACCGACGCCTGGGAAGAATGGTACGGCGACAAGGAAGCCGGCAAGACCATCGCCTCCGGCAAGTACGATGGCCTGGGCTACCAGGCGGCCGTCGATGCGGTGGCAGCCGACCTGGCTGCACAGGGCCTGGGCGAAAAGAAGGTCACCTTCCGCCTGCGCGACTGGGGCATCTCGCGCCAGCGCTACTGGGGCACGCCCATCCCCATCATCCACTGCCCGGATTGCGGCGACGTGCCGGTGCCTGAAAAGGACCTGCCGGTGGTGCTGCCGGAAGACTGCGTGCCGGACGGCAGCGGCAATCCCCTGAACAAGCATGAGCAATTCCTCAAGGTCGACTGCCCCAAGTGCGGCAAGCCGGCCCGTCGCGAAACCGACACCATGGACACCTTCGTGGACTCGTCCTGGTACTACATGCGCTATACCTCGCCGGGCAGCAACGACGCCATGGTCGATTCCCGCAACGATTACTGGATGCCCATGGACCAGTACATCGGCGGCATCGAACACGCCGTGCTGCACCTGCTGTACGCGCGCTTCTGGACCAAGGTCATGCGCGACTTCGGCCTGGTCAAGTTCGACGAGCCCTTCACTAACCTGTTGACGCAGGGCATGGTCCTGAACGAGACCTACTATCGCGAAGAAGCCTCGGGCAAGAAGATCTGGATCAACCCGGCCGATGTGGAACTGACCTTCGACGACAAGGGCCGCCCGGTCTCGGCGATCCTCAAGACCGACGGCCAGCCGGTGGAGATCGGCGGTACCGAGAAGATGTCCAAGTCCAAGAACAACGGCATCGACCCGCAAGCCCAGATCGACCAGTACGGCGCCGATACGGCCCGCTTGTTCACCATGTTCGCCTCGCCCCCGGAACAGACCCTGGAATGGTCGGGTGCCGGCGTGGAAGGCGCCAACCGCTTCCTGCGCCGCGTGTGGGCCTTCGGCTACAACAATGCCGCGCGCATCACCGCAGCCGGTGCCATCGCTGCCATCGACGCGACCCAACTCGACGATGGCCTGAAGACCCTGCGCCGTGAAGTCCACAAGGTGCTGCAACAGGCCGACAACGACTTCAAGCGCATCCAGTACAACACCGTGGTCTCGGCCTGCATGAAGATGCTCAACACACTGGAAGCCGCCAAGCCGGCCGCCGGCGCGCCCGGCGACGCCGTGCTGGCGGAGTGCTTCTCGATCTTCCTGCGCGTGCTCAATCCGGTGGCGCCGCACATCACCCACGTGCTGTGGCAGCAACTGGGCTACGCCGCCGCCCAGGGCGACATCCTCGACGCCGACTGGCCGCAGGTGGATGCAGCCGCCCTGGAGCAGAGCGAGCTCAAGCTGGTGGTGCAGGTCAACGGCAAGCTGCGTGGCGAAGTGACGGTTCCCAAGGATGCCGACAAGGCCGCCATCGAAGCCGCTGCCCTGGCCAACGAGGATGTGAAGAAATTCCTCACCGGCGCCCCCAAGAAGGTGATCGTGGTGCCCGGCAAGCTGGTCAACATCGTCGCCTGATCCGGCCCAACCCAACCGACGGAACTCCATGCACGCTCAAGTCCAAATCAAGCGTTTCTCGCAATGGCTGCTGATGGCCCTCGTTGCCGTGATGCTCACGGCCTGCGGCTTCCACATGCGCGGCGCGGCCGACCTGCCCTTCAAGACCATCTACCTCGGCTTTGCGCCCAACTCCGCCGTCGGCGTGGAACTCAAGCGCAACATCGAGGCCAGTGGCGCCAAGGTGGTCGCCGACGCCAAGGATGCCGAAGCCAACCTGAAGGTGTTGGCCGACTCCCGCGACCGCCAGGTGCTGACCTTGAACACCAACGGCCGCGTGCGTGAATATGCGCTGTTCCAGCGCTTCACCTTCTCCGTCACCGACCCCAAGGGTGTGGTGGTGATTCCGCCCACGGCCATCACCCTGCGTCGCGTCATCACCTATGACGAGAACCAGGAACTGGCCAAGCAGGCCGAGGAAGCACTGCTCTACCGCGACATGCAGTCCGACCTGGTGCAGCAGATCCTGCGTCGCCTGGCGGCCTCGAAGTCGGCCATCAGCACCGAGAAGGCGCAGTCGGATTCCTGATCCGGCCACGCACAATCATGCAATTGCGCCACGACTCCCTGGACGCCCATCTCGGCAAATCGCTGGCGGCACTCTATGTGATCGCCAGCGACGAGCACCTGCTGGCGCTGGAAGCGGCCGACAAGATCCGCCGCAGCGCCCGCGCCAATGGCTATACCGAGCGTGAAGTGCTGGTGGTGGAACGCAGCTTCAAGTGGGGCGAACTGCTGGCGGCCAACCAGTCGCAATCGCTGTTCGGCGACAAGAAACTGATCGAACTGCGCATCCCCAGCGGCAAGCCCGGCAAGGATGGCGGTCAGGCCCTGCAGGATTACGCCGCCAACCTCTCGCCCGACAACCTCACCATCATCAGCCTGCCCAAGCTGGACTGGGCCACGCAGAAGGCGGCCTGGGTCGGCGCCCTGCAGCAGGCGGCGGTATACATCGACATCCCGCTGGTGGAACGCGCCCAGTTACCGGGCTGGATCGGCAACCGCCTGGCTGCCCAGCAGCAGAGCGCTGACCGTCCCTGCCTGGACTTCATCGCCGACCGCGTGGAAGGCAACCTGCTGGCCGCGCACCAGGAAATCCAGAAGCTGGCCCTGCTCTACCCGCCCGGCAAGCTCGGTTTCGAACAGGTGCAGGACGCCGTGCTCAATGTGGCCCGCTACGATGTCTTCAAGCTCAACGAAGCCATGCTCTCCGGCGACATCGCCCGTCTCACGCGCATGATGGACGGCCTGAAGGGTGAAGGCGAGGCCCTGCCACTGGTCCTGTGGGCCGTGACCGAGGAAATCCGCACGCTCCTCAAGCTCAAGTCCGGCATGGCCCAGGGCAAGCCCGTAGGCGCACTGCTCAAGGAATACCGCATCTGGGGTCCGCGCGAACGACTGATGGAACCGGCCCTGCGCCGCATCAGCCTGGCCGCGCTGGAACAAGCCCTGCAGGAAGCCGCCCTGGTGGACCGCATGGTCAAGGGCCTGCGCGCCCGCACCTTCGCCGGCGACCCGTGGGACGCCCTGCTGCAACTGGGACTGAAACTGGCCCGCGGGCGCTGAGCCACCGGCAGGCCCATCAAGATCGCGCAACACAGACATACCAACACGGCCGCGCCCATCGCGCTGCGGAGGAACCAGAATGGAAAACATCGAACTCTACATGAACCGCATCGGCCAGCAGGCCCGTGCCGCCTCGCGTGCCATGGCGCGTGCCGATACCGCCGCCAAGAACCAGGCGCTGCTGCTGATCGCCGCCGCCATCCGTCGCGATGCGGACGCCCTGCGCGCCGCCAATGCGCTGGATCTGGATGCGGCCCGCGCCAATGGTCTGGCCGAGGCCATGCTGGACCGCCTGACACTGTCCGACAAGGCCATCGCCACCATGGCCGAAGGCCTGGAGCAGATCGCCTCCCTGCCCGACCCGATCGGCGAGATCAGCAACATGAAATACCGCCCCACCGGCATCCAGGTCGGGCAGATGCGTGTGCCCCTGGGCGTGATCGGCATCATCTACGAGGCCCGTCCCAACGTCACCGTGGACGCCGCCGGCCTGTGCATCAAGAGTGGTAACGCCACCATCCTGCGCGGCGGTTCCGAAGCCATCCATTGCAACCAGGCCCTGGCCAGGCTGGTGAAAGAAGGCCTGGCCGGTGCCGGCCTGCCGGAAGATGCGGTGCAGGTGGTCGAGACTACCGACCGCGCCGCCGTCGGTGTGCTCATCACCCTGCAGGAATACGTGGACGTCATCGTGCCGCGTGGCGGCAAGGGCCTGATCGAACGCCTGATCAAGGAAGCCAAGGTCCCCATGATCAAGCACCTGGACGGCATCTGCCACGTCTACATCGACGACAAGGCCGACACCCGCAAGGCGCTGGACGTGGCCTTCAACGCCAAATGCCATCGCTACGGCACCTGCAACACCATGGAAACGCTGCTGGTGTCGCGCAACATCGCCGCAGCCGTGCTGCCCCCGCTGGCCGAACTGTATCGTGTCAAGGAAGTGGAACTGCGCTGCGACCCTGAGGCGGCCGATATCCTGGCCGACTACCCCTTCCTGAAGCCGGCCACGGCTGAAGACTGGGACACCGAATACCTGGCCCCGATCCTGGCCGTGAAGGTGGTGGCCGACATGGATGAGGCCATCGATCACATCAATCGTCATTCCTCCCAGCACACCGACAGCATCATCACCGAGGACTACACCCGCGCCATGCGTTTCCTGCGCGAAGTGGATTCGGCCTCGGTCATGGTCAACGCCTCGACCCGCTTTGCCGATGGTTTCGAATACGGCCTGGGTGCCGAGATCGGCATCTCCAACGACAAGCTGCACGCGCGCGGCCCGGTGGGCCTGGAAGGCCTGACCTCGCTGAAGTATGTGGTGCTGGGCCAGGGCCAGGTGCGCCAGTAACCGATCACGTCAACCCGAACGCCAACGCCAAGGACCGTCATGCTCTGGATCAAAGCCCTGCACATCGTCTTCATCGCCTCCTGGTTCGCCGGCCTGTTCTATCTGCCGCGCATCTTCGTGAACCTGGCGCAGGAGACCGACCTGGTCTCCCGCGAACGCCTGCTGGGCATGGCGCGCCGGCTGTACCGCTTCACCGGCATGACCGCGCTGGTGGCGCTGGTGCTGGGCGCATGGCTGCTGGCCATCACCTGGCAATTCTGGAAGGGCCCGGGCAACGGCTGGCTGCATGCCAAGCTGTTCCTGGTGGTGCTGGTGATCGGCTATCACCACGCCTGCGGCTCCCTGCTCAAGAAATTCGAGCACGGCAAGAATACCCGCAGCCACGTCTGGTTCCGCTGGTTCAATGAAGTCCCGGTGCTGCTGATGCTGGCCATCGTGATCCTGGTCGTCGTCAAGCCGTTCTGATATCCCCAAGCCACGTACCTCTCACCACACACCATCATCCCTTCCGGAGCCGGTCATGAGCAAAGTCTGTGAATACTTTTTCGCCCCGCATTCTCCGTTCGCCTATCTGGGGCACGAACGTTTCGTCGCCCTCGCCGAGAAATACGAGGTGCAGATCCTTCCCAAACCCTTCGACCTGTCGAAGATCTTCGGCGTCTCCGGCGGTCTGCCGCTGGCCAAGCGCGCCCCGCAGCGCCAGGCCTATCGCCTCAAGGAACTGGCGCGCTGGAGCGAATTCCTGGGTAAGCCGATGATCCTGCAACCGACCTATTTCCCGGTCAACAGCGATACCGCCGCCCGCCTGATCATCGCCACCCAGCTCGCGCACGGCACGGCCGCGTCGCTGCGCCTGACCGGGGCCATCATGCGCGCCGTCTGGGAAGAGCAGAAGAACATCGCCGACACCGATACCCTGGTCGCCATTGCCAACGCCCAGGAGCACGATGGTGCGGCCCTGCTGAAATCAGCCGAGACCGCCAGCGTGCAGGCCGAGTTCGACCGTTTCACCGATGAAGCCAATGCCGCCAGCGTGTTCGGCGCCCCCTGGTTCGTCTACGAAGGCGAAGGCTACTGGGGCCAGGACCGCCTCGATTTCGTCGAGCGCGCCTTCGCGAAAGGCTGAGCGGCCAGCGTACAATGACGCCGGGCTGCGCAATGAACAGAAGCGCAGCCCGGCGTTCTGATTTTTGAAGCCCTGTTTTTCAACGGATAAAAGGTACTCCCATGCAATCCCAAGACACTCAATACTCTTACTTCTGCCCCTGCCCGCGTGGCCTGGAAGCGGCACTGGCAGAAGAACTCAACGAGATCGCCGCCCATGCCGGCCCCGCCGCCAATCTCAAGGTGCACAACCAGGTTCCGGGTGGCGTGCACTGCTCCGGCACGCTGCTGGCGGCCTACCAGATGAACCTGCATTCGCGCATCGCCAGCCGCGTGCTGCTGCGCATGGGTCACGGTTCCTACAAGAACGAAAACGACATCTACGACCTCACCCTGGCGCAAGCCTGGGAAGACTGGTTCAAGGTCTCGCACACCATCCGCGTGGACCTCACCGCCGTGAAGTCGCCGCTGCGCAGCCTGGAATTCAGCACGCTCAAGATCAAGGATGCCATCTGCGACCGCTTCCTCGACCAGTTCAAGCTGCGTCCCTCGGTCAATACCCGCACGCCCGACATGCGCATCGCCGGCTTCGTCGATGCCCACAACTTCACGGTCTACCTGGATACCTCCGGCGAAGCGCTGTTCAAGCGCGGCTGGCGCGAAGAGACCGGTGACGCCCCGCTGCGCGAGAACCTGGCTGCAGGTCTCTTGCGCACCTCCGGCTGGAAGCCGGGCGTGCCGCTGTTCGATCCCATGTGCGGCTCCGGCACCATCCTGGCCGAAGCGGCGCAGATGATTGCCGGCGTGCCGCCGGGCGCACGTCGCCGCTTTGCCTTCGAAAAGTTCAGCAACTTCGACGCCGATGCCTGGTTCGCCATCAAGGGGGACTTCAAACCCAACCCGATCCCGACCACGCCGACGCTCTTCGGCAGCGACATCTCCGGCGACATGGTGGAACTGACCCGCAAGAACCTGGTGCGCGCCGGTATCCAGTTCGAGATTCCACTGAAGCAGATCGAGGCGCAGGAGATCAAGCCACCGCTGGACGCCGATGGCCAGCCGCTGGTCGGCATCATCCTCTCCAACCCGCCCTACGGCGAACGGATCGGCGTGCGTGGCGACCGCGCCCTGCCGACCGAAGAACTGTTCACGCAATTCTTCAGCGCCTTCTCCAGCACCCTGAAGCAGCGCTTTGCCGGCTGGAGCGTGTTCCTGTTCTCGGCCGACCTCGGCCTGCCCAAGCTGATGCGCCTGAAGGAATCGCGCAAGACCCCGTTCTTCAACGGCGCCCTGGAATGCCGCCTGTTCCGCTTCGACATGGTGGCCGGCTACAACCGCCGCGAAGAGGCCAAGCCGCATTCCCGCGACAGCGAGGACTGACGCAGGACAGGCGGGACCGGATTGTCAACCACGCCAAGACAATCCATCCCGCCACGGCCGGTTTATCCGGCCCGCATTCTTCCCTACAGTGTGGACATGGCCCATCTCCATCACGCCCGCCAGAGAGCGAGCACGATAGCTGGCCTGCCTTCATCCACTCCACACTTCCCGGGATCATCATGAGCACCGTCAATACCCGCGCCGACTACGCCGCCTTCCTGCTGCGCGTCACCATGGGCATCTTCTTCCTGGTCCACGCCGGACTGAAAATCTTCGTCTTCACCCCGGCAGGCACCGTGGGCTTCTTTGCCTCGCTGGGTGTACCCGGCTGGTTCGCCTATCCCGTCATGGCGCTGGAAGTGGTAGGCGGCATTGCGCTGGTGCTGGGCTACTACGGTCGTTGGCTGGCACTGCCCCTGGCGGCCGACCTGCTGGGCGCCATCGTGCTGGTCCACGGCAAGGCAGGATTCTTCTTCACCAACCCCAAGGGTGGCTGGGAATACCTGGCGCTGTGGATCGTCGGCCTGGTCGCCGTGTTCCTGCTGGGCGACGGCGCCTTTGCCCTCAAGCGTGAAGAGCGCAGTTGATCGCCCTGTTTGCCGAAATCATCCAGCCGGGCCACGCGCCCGGCAAAATTCATATAGATTCAGTTTGATCGTCGAGATCTTTTAGTTCAGTTCTTGCGTGCGGGAAATCAAGTTTTCCACAGGCGATTCAAGGAAACCATCATGTCCGATACCCTCCACCTGCCCTCGCTGTTCGTCTCGCACGGCTCGCCCATGCTGGCCGTGGAACCCGGCCGTACCGGTCCGCTGCTGGCCGGCATCGGCGCTGCCCTGCCGCGCCCGCGTGGCATCGTGATGATGTCGCCACACTGGGAGACCTTCACCCCCCGCGTGGGCAACCAGGCCAGGCCGCGCGTGATCCACGATTTCGGCGGTTTCCCGCAGGCGCTCTATGCACTGGACTACCCCGCACCAGGCGCGCCCGCACTGGCCGAACATGTGGCCCAGCGGCTGCGCGATGGTGGCCTGCCGGCCAATACCGATGACGGCTGGGGGCTGGACCACGGTGCCTGGGTACCGCTGCGTTATCTTTATCCACAGGCCGATGTGCCGGTGATCCAGCTGTCGCTGCAATCGCAGCAACCGCCAGCCTATCATTTCCAGGTCGGCCAGTTGCTGGCACCGCTGGCCCGCGAAGGCATCCTGCTGGTCGGCTCGGGCAGCTTCACGCACAACCTGCGCGAACTGCGTCGCAACGATGCCGATGCCGGCGACGCCCCGCATACGCTGGAATTCCTGCAATGGTTCCTGGACCGCATGCAGGCTGGTGACCTGGAAGCCCTGTTCGGCTACCGGACCACGGCCCCGCACGCGGTGCGCACCCATCCCAGCGACGAACACCTGCTGAGCCTGTTCTTCGCCATGGGCGCGGCCGATGACTGGACCCGGCTGGTTCACCTGGACAGCGGTTCGACGTATCATAGCCTGCGCATGGACGCCTTCGCCTTCGGCACGGCCTCCAGCCTGCTGGCACAACTACCGGCTGCCGCCTGAGCCACCGTCTCCCTGACGGGGCCGGCGCGGCGCCATCAGGGGGATAGACGGGTTGAACAAACTGCGTGAAATCGAATGCTTCATTGCCGTGGCCGAGCTGGGCAGTTTCGTCAAGGCCGCCGATGCGCTGGGCATCTCCAAGGCGGCCGTCTCGCGCACCGTACTTGAACTGGAAGCCCGCCTGGGCTCCCGCCTCATGCAACGGACCACGCGCCGGCTCTCGCTCACCGAAGCCGGCAGTCTCTACCTTGAACGCTGCAAGCAGATCGTGGCCGACCTGGAAGCCGCCGACGACCTGCTCTCGGCCGGCGCCGCCCGACCGGCCGGCCTGCTGCGCATCAACGCCCCCGTCACCTTCGGCGTGCTGCACCTGGCGCCACTCTGGCCGATGTTCCTGGAGCGTTACCCGGAGGTGGAGCTGGACATCACCTTGTCGGACCGTATCGTCGACATCATCGATGAAGGCTACGACCTGGCCATTCGCATCGCCCGGCTGGCCGATTCCACCCTGATCCACCGCAAGCTCACCAGCACCAGCCTGCCGGTATGCGCCTCGCCCGCCTACCTGGAAAAACACGGCACGCCCGCCCATCCGCACGACCTGGCGCGGCACCAGGTCATCAGCTACAGCTACAACCAGGGCAAGGATGAATGGCAGTTCAGTGGCCCGGAAGGGCCGGTCAGCGTGCGCGTAAATTCGCGCATGCACGCCAACAACGGTGACAGCTGCGTGCAGGCGGCGCTGGGCGGCGTGGGCATCACGCGCCAGCCCACTTTCATGATCGACCAGTATCTGCGCAGCGGCCAGCTGGTTCCCATCCTCGCCGACTACGGCACGCCTTCGCTGGGCATCTACGCCGTCTACCCCAGCCGCGCCCACCTGCCAGCCAAGGTCAGGGCGATGATGGACTTCCTCGCCGAGGCATTCGCCCAGGTCCATTGGGACCACTGACGGCGCCACGCCCCCGCTGGCACCCGGCCCTACCTTCCCATCCCCTGCAGCAGCGCTCCCGCCCGATGGCTTGAACGTCATCTGCGCATAAATTTCATCATTCCAGGCCAAGTCCTTGCGCTCGTGTTGCGTGCCTCGGCCTGCCTTTGTCTGCCTGACGCTTGATCGATATCAAGGATGGTGACTCGCTTTTGTGGAAACGGAAGCGGGCCACTGCGCTGTTGACTTTCACTTTCTGATCACCCAAAGTGACCATATTGCAGACGCATTGTTCATATAATGGACAATAAAAGACAAATATTCCAACTGGAGACCTCATGAGCACTCTCATGCCGGCTGACTCGAAGATGCAGCCCTATCAATTCCCCAACCCCAAGGAAGCCCCGCTGGAAATCGTGGTCAACCCGGCCATCCCCGAGGACGAGCGCGTCTGGGTCCCGCAGGCCGACAACGTCTGGTTCCGCCCGCTCTGCCTCAATGTCTCGCAGGGCTACTGGACCAACCTGCTGCGCGTGCGCAAGTCCGGCGTGCTCTCGCGCCACCGCCATCCCGCGCCCGTCCATGGCATGGTGCTCAAGGGGAAATGGCGCTACCTGGAGCATGACTGGATCGCCGAACAGGGCAGCTATGTCTTCGAACCGCCCGGCGAGACCCATACCCTCTACGTCCCGGAAGACGTGGAAGAAATGATCACCTACTTCCACATCACCGGCGTGATGTTCTACTGCGACCCCTGGGGCAAGTTCGAAGGCTATGAAGATGTCTTCACCAAGCTCGATATGTGCCGCAAGCATTACGAAGCGGTCGGGCTGGGCAGCGACTACGTCGACCGCTTCGTGCGTTGAGGGCGGAGCGCATGCATTACGACACTGCGAACTACGATTTCACTGACTGCGTGGCCGTGGTCACCGGCGGCCATGGCGGTATCGGCGCGGCCATCGCGGCGCGCCTGGCCGAGGCCGGCGCACACGTGGTGGTGTGGGACCTGCACCAGGCTGCCAGCTCCCCCTACCGGCAGCAACAGGTGGACATCACCGATGCAGGCTCGGTCGAGGATGCCGTCCATCAGTTGCTGGTGGAGACCGGCCGCATCGACTTCCTGATCAACAATGCCGGCTATGCCGGCCCCACCGTGCCGCTGGACGAATACGACGTGGCCGAATGGCATCGCATCGTGCAGGTCAATCTGCTGGGCGTCTTCCACGCCTGCCGCAGCGTGGTCCCGGCCATGCGCGCGGCCGGACGCGGGCGCATCGTCAACATCGCCTCGCTGGCCGGCAAGGAAGGCACGCCCAATGCGTCAGCCTACAGCGCCGCCAAGGCCGGCGTACTGGCGCTGACCAAGTCGCTCGGCAAGGAACTGGCCGAGACCGGCATCCTGGTCAATGCCATCGCCCCGGCGGCGGTGAAAACCGCGTTGCTGGAACAGATGTCGCCAGCCCACGTCCAGACCATGATCGCCAAGAGCCCCATGCGCCGCCTGGGCAGCGTGGAAGAAGTGGCCGAACTGTGCGCCTGGCTGTGCTCGGGCTCCTGCAGCTTCAATACCGGTGCCGTATTCGACCTCTCCGGTGGCCGCGCCACCTACTGAGCAGAGCAGGAAGGCAGGACCGCAGAATCATCCGGGCAAGCGAGGATCACGGCCAGGGGCGATGCAGACATCACCCGGCCGTGCCGGAGCAGTAGCAGGGACGGCATCCACAACGTCCTCAAGACCGCGTCCTCGCATGACGCTTTCGCCATGTCACCGACACAGAGCGCCGCAGCAGACGGCGCCGGCAGGAAGCACGCCAATGGCATCAACTCATTCACTCTGGAGACGTAACCCATGGAAGTCCAAAAGGAAAAGAGCCCCCGGCTCAAACGCATACAGGTCGTCGCACTGACCTTCCTGATGCTGGCAGGCATCGTCAACTATCTTGACCGCAGCACCCTGTCTATTGCCAATCATTCGGTGAGCCAGGAACTGAACCTGAGCGCCTCGCAGATGGGTCTGCTGCTGTCGGCCTTCTCGCTGGCCTATGCCTTCTCGCAATTGCCCATCGGCGCCATGCTGGACAAGTTCGGGGCGCGCGTGATGCTGGGCGCCGGCATGTTCGTCTGGTCGCTGGCGCAACTGGCCGGCGGCTTTGTCAACACCCTGCAGCAATTCCTGGTGGCCCGCGTGTTCCTGGGCCTGGGCGAGGCACCGCAATTCCCGGCCGGGGCCAAGGTGGTCTCGGAGTGGTTCGCCATGCGCGAACGCGGTGGACCGACCGGCATCTTCGTGGCCTCCTCCACCATCGGCCCCGCGCTGGCCCCGCCCATCCTCACCATCCTGATGCTGTCCTTCGGCTGGCGCATGATGTTCGTCATCATGGGCGTGCTGGGCATCGCGGTATCGGTGGGCTGGTATCTGTTCTACCGCAATCGCAACGAGGTCGAGCTGACCCCGTCCGAGGTGCTGTACCTGGCCGACGACCACGACACCGATCCCAATGCCAACGCCAAGCTGACCTGGAACGAGTGGAAGAGCCTCTTCAAGTACCGCACCACCTGGGGCATGCTGTTCGGCTTCATGGGCGTGATCTACATGGTCTGGCTGTACCTGACCTGGCTGCCGGCGTATCTGGAGCATGAGCGTCACCTGTCCATCGCACGTACCGGCTGGGTGGTGGTCATCCCCTACATCTTCGGCACCCTCGGCATGCTGTCCTCCGGCTATATCGCCGATGGCCTGATGAAACGCGGCATGCCCGCCATCCGCAGCCGCAAGTGGCCGATCTGTGCCGGTCTGATCGGCGCCGGTGCCTTCACCATCCCGGCCGCCTACACCCCCAGCACCACCCTGGCGATCGTCTACATCTCGCTGGCCATGGCTTTCGTGAACATGGCCTCGGGCGGTGCCTGGGCACTGGTGTCGGTGGCCATCCCGCGCCGTCTGGTGGCTTCGCTGGGCAGCATGCAGAACTTCGGCGGCTACCTCGGTGGCTCGCTGGCGCCGGTCATCACCGGGGTGGTGGTGGACCAGACCCACTCCTTCGTCAACGCCTTGCTGATCAGCGCGGCGGTGGCCTTTGCAGCAGCACTGGTGTACATGTTCGTGGTCGACAAACCCATCGAATCGCACGCCTGATCCCGCTCTACGCAGTCGCCTGACCCGATGCCGCCGCCTGCGGGTAGCGGCATCCAGCCAGTCCCCTGCCACCCTCGCTATCCACAAGGAACACCATGAGCTTCATTCCCGATCTTCTGCAGGGCAAGACCGCCCTCGTCACCGGCGGTACCCAGGGCATAGGCGGCGCCGTCGCACGCCAGCTGGCAGCACTCGGCGCCCGCGTCATCGCAGCCGGATTGCCGCCCTTCGCCCACGAGGAATTCGCCGGCACCGACATCACCCTGGTGGAAATGAACGTGGCCAGCGAAGAGAGCGTGCGCACTGCCCTGGCCGGCCTCAAGCAACTGGACATCGTGGTCAACTGTGCCGGCATCATCAAGCGCGGCGCGGAACTGGAGACCGAAGTCTTCGAACAGGTGATCGCCGTCAATCTCACCGGCACCATGCGCGTGTGCGCGGCTTCCCGTGAATTGCTGCGACAGTCTGGCGGCTGCATCGTCAACACGGCCTCGATGCTCAGCTTCTTCGGTGGCGGCCTGGTCCCCGGCTATAGCGCCAGCAAGGGCGGCGTAGCGCAGCTGACCAAGTCACTGGCCATTGCATATGCGGCCGACGGCATCCGCGTCAATGCGGTGGCACCGGGCTGGATCGCCACCCCGCTCACCCAGGCCCTGCAGGACGACCCGACCCGCGCCGGCCCGATCCTGGCGCGCACTCCCTTGAACCGCTGGGGACGCCCGGAAGACATCGGCAATGTCGTGGCCTTCCTCTGCTCACCCGCCGCTTCTTTCATGACCGGCACCATCATCCCGGTCGACGGCGGCTATCTGATTGCCTGATCACCCCATGCCATGCATGCCTTTTCCCGCGTCCGCTGCTCCAGGCGGCGCGGGCTTTTTTGCGCTGGGGCACTACCAGGCTCCGCTATAATCTGCCCGCTCCCGCTCCCGATTCTGCTCCTGTCTCCTTAAGCCTGCGCCCATGCCAGACCACGACAAACATCCCGACGACCCGAACAAGATTGCCGGCACCGCCGCCTTCTCCAAGTTCGTCGCCGTGCTGCAATTGATCGCCGACCAGGACGCGCCACTGAACATCGCGCAGCTGGCGGCGCTGTCTGGCTATCCGCGCCCTACCGTCTATCGCATCCTGGCCGCCTTGATGGCCGAGGGCATGGTGGTGGAAAACCCGCGCAGCAAACAGTTCGAGGTGGGACCGCGCCTGATCAACCTGGCCAGCCGCGCCTGGGACCGCAGCGATATCCGCACCACTGCCATCGAACCGCTGCGCCAGTTGCGCGACATCACCCGCGAGACCATCCACCTGGCCGTGCCCAGCGACGTCAGCATGGTCTACATCGAGAAACTGGAAAGCCCGCAAGCCGTGCGCATGGCCTCGCGCATCGGCACCCGCGTGACGCTCTATTCGAGTTCGGTGGGCAAGGCCTATCTGGCCGGCCTGGAAGAATCGCGCCGCGAAAACCTGATGCGCACGCTGCAGATGGAGCCCTTCACCGAGCACACCCACACCGATCTGTCGGCTCTGCGCCAAGACCTGGAACAGACCCGCACCCGCGGCTATGCCGAAGACCGCGAAGAGAACGAAGCCCAGATCTTTTGCTACGGTGCCGCCATCGTCGGCGCCGACGGCTTGCCGGTGGCCTGCGTGAGCGTGAGCATCCCGCTGTTCCGGCGCCTGCCCGATCCACAGCAGGCCTATGTGGCGCCGCTGCTGCAAGCCTGCGCCACCATCTCGCGCAAGCTGGCCGGACCGGGCTGAAGCCGGTCCGGCCTTCAGCTCAAGGCCGCATCACGCACTGAACATAAGTTCTTCTTCCTGCTGACCTTCGCCGCCGCCATTCCGGCCATCATCTCGGGCGGCATCGCCGAACGCTCCAAATTCAACCCGCAGCTGCTGGCCACCGCCGTACTGGTCGGCCTGGTCTATCCCTTCTTCGAGGGCATCGCCTGGAACCAGCACTTCGGCGTACAGGCCTGGCTGGCAGCCACCTTCGGCGCCGAATTCCACGACTTCGCCGGTTCCATCGTGGTCCACGCCGTCGGCGGCTGGATCGCCTTGCCCGCCGTGCTGCTGCTGGGTGCGCGCCGCGGCCGCTACAGCAAGGAAGGCGCGGTCGCCGCCCATCCGCCCTCCAACATCCCCTTCCTGGCACTGGGCGCATGGATCCTGACGGTGGGCTGGTTCGGCTTCAACGTGATGAGCGCGCAGACCCTGGACAAGATGAACGGCCTGGTCGCGATGAACTCCCTCATGGCCATGGCCGGTGGCACCCTGGTCGCACTGCTGATGGGCCGCAACGACCCCGGCTTCGCCTACAACGGCCCGCTGGCCGGTCTGGTGGCGGTATGTGCCGGCTCCGACCTGATGCACCCGCTGGGCGCGCTGGTCACCGGCGGCATGGCCGGCGCCATCTTCGTGTGGATGTTCACCCGCACCCAGAACAAATGGAAGATCGACGACGTGCTGGGTGTCTGGCCCCTGCATGGGCTATGCGGCCTGTGGGGCGGCCTGGCGGCGGGCATCTTCGGCTTGCAGGCGCTGGGGGGACGCGGTGGCGTGTCGTTCATGTCGCAACTGGTGGGCAGCGTGATGGGCATCGCCATTGCGGCGCTGGGCGGATGGATCGTGTACGGCCTGCTGAAGAAGACGGTCGGCATCCGCCTTGACCCGGAACAGGAATTCGAAGGCGCCGATCTGGCGATCCACAAGATTTCGTCGACGGCGGAGCGGGAGACGAGTTGGTGAAGATGACGGTGGAATGAAAATTACCGCCCTATTTTCACAATAAAGTCGGCTGAGCCCTAACATCCGCCGAGCACCCTGATAGTGGGCTGATAGCGTAGTCAAAGGCGGATCAGCTCCCATGGAAAGACCACCAGTACGGTGGTCTTTCCGCTATTGGAGCACGATAACCGCCACTGTCCACCTTCGAGTAGTCGCGCACTTAGTGCATCGCCTGAACTTTTCAGCCAGTGATTGCGGGTATATGTCGTCGCACAACCGCCAGCGCCAACAACACCAACGTCATCGCGCCAGCCAGCAACACCAGGTAGGAAAACGCGCCACCGCTGGTGATCACTGATGCGCCGGCGAACGCGCTCAAAATGGAGCCCAGGCGGCCGAATGAAAATGCCGAGGCAGTGCCTGTGGCACGCACGCTGGTTGGGTATACATGGGCACACAAGGCAACCATGGTCACCTGCACGGCGTTGACGAACATACCATGTGCGAACAGACCACTCATGGTCGCGGCGACGTTGCTGCTCAGGTTCAGCCTTGTCAGCAACAATACACTCAGCGTCGCACCCAGGCAGCAGAGCAGCAACGGCACACGTGATCCGAAGCGGGTGATCATCAGGGCACAGAGTAGCGCACCCAGCGCCCCTCCCATGTTGTAGAGCGTCAATCCGAAACCGGCGCTGGTGATCGAAAAGCCTTCGCTACTCAGCATCGTCGGCAGCCAACTGAATGCGGTGTATACCGACAGCAGGCACATAAAGAAGGCGCACCAGATCGCAATGGTATCGAGTGCAAGGCCACCTTTGAATAAGGCCGAGAATCCCGCGTGCTGTTCCGCATTCTGTTCGCGACGGTCGACGAACTGGACATCACCAGCCTCTGCAGAGAGCGGACGGGACATGCGCGCCAGCAGGACTTTCAGTTCGGGCCAGCGCGCGGGACGTCGCGACAGGAAGCGCGGCGACTCCGGCAAGGCCATAATCATCACCGCGACCAGCCCCATCGGTAGCACGCCTCCGACCAGGAACAGTGCACGCCATCCAAACATCGGCAACACGAAACTTGCCAGCAAGCCAGCCACCATCCCGCCCAAGGGGATGCAGAGGATAGTGATGGTGATGGCCAGGGTGCGGAAACGTGCTGGAGAAAACTCCGCCGTGAGGGTCGATGCAGTTGGCACTGCGCCGCCTATGCCTAGGCCCGCGATGAAGCGCAGCAGCATGATGGTCGTGGTGTCCGGTGCCATACTGATTGCGGCCGTGGCGACAGAAAACACCACGACACTGACGATGACTGCCCGGCGACGCCCGAATCGGTCCGCCATCAGTCCTGCCGTGGCGGCGCCAATGGCCATGCCGACCAGACCGGCTGCTACGACCGGGGCAAAGGCGGCGCGGGTAAGTCCCCATTCCTTGATAAGGATGGGCATGGCAAAGCCGATCAGTTGGGTATCGCAGCCATCGAAGATGACCGCCAGTGCCGTCAGCAGCACGATGAGTTTCTGAAAGCGAGTGAAGGGACCATCGTCGAGCACCTTACCGATGTCGATGGTCGTGGTGGGGCTGGTCATGCGTGTCTCCTCATGTGCGGCTTTTTGCCGCTTGTTTTGAGTGCGGTGTGGGAACGACTAGAAGGGGTAGTGCCTGGGAGTTGTTTGCAGGGTGATCCAGCGCAGATCGGTGAATTCAGCAATCCCGGCCTTGCCACCGAAACGGCCGATGCCACTGCCCTTGACGCCACCAAAGGGCATCTGTGCTTCGTCATGCACGGTGGGGCCGTTGATGTGACAGATGCCCGATTCGATGCGGCGCGCCAATTGCATCGCCCTGGCAGCATCGCGACTGAAGATGGCGGACGACAATCCGTACTGGTTATCATTGGCCAGAGCAATCGCGTGTTCGTCATCATTGGCGCGGATGATCGGCTTGACAGGTCCGAACGACTCCTCATGGAAGATGTGCATCTCCGGCGTCACATGGTCAAGCAGGGTAGCCGGCATCAGCGTTGTATCGGCACGCCCACCGCATACCAGCGTCGCCCCCTTGACGAGTGCATCCTCGATCAATGCATTACAGCGCTGCACCGTAGCCATATCGCACACCGAACCCAGCACCACGGGCCCACGCCGCGGGTCTCCCACGGGCAGCGCCATCGCCTTGAGACGCAGGCGCGCAACGAAGTCGTCGGCGATACGCGCATCAACGATGATGCGCTCGGTCGACATGCAGACTTGACCTGAGTTGATGAACGCGCCGAATGCAGCGCCATCGACGGCGGCATCAAGATCGGCATCATGCAGCACCAGCAGCGGTGCCTTACCGCCCAGTTCAAGTACGGCCGGCGTCAGGTATTCTGCGCAGCGCCGGGCAATCAGTTTGCCAACCCGAGTCGATCCGGTGAAGTTGACGCGGCGTACAGCCGGTGCGGCGATGATGGCGTCGACGATGGCCGGCGCATCTTGAGGCGCATTGCTCAGGTAATTCAGTACGCCTGGCGGCAGGCCCGCATCGGCGAAGGCCTCCACAATGAGCCCATGGGTGGCCGGGCAGATCTCCGATCCTTTGAAGATCACCGTATTGCCACAGGCCAGTGGCGTGGCCACGGCGCGCACCCCCAGAATCACTGGTGCATTCCATGGTGCGATGCCCAGCACCACGCCGGCGGCCTGGCGCACACCCAATGCCAACGAGCCAGGAATATCGGACGGGATGACTTCACCCGCTATCTGGGTGGTCATGGCTGCGGCTTCGCGCAGGGTTTCCACACCCAGGTGCACATTGAAACGTGCCCAGACTTCGGAGGCGCCAGTCTCAGCCATCATCGCCGCAACCAGGGCATCGGACTTGTCATGCAGTGCACGAGCCGCGTTCTCAAGCATGTTGCGGCGGACGCCGGGGCCGGTCTGGGACCAGGCCGGGAAGGCGCGTGCCGCACTGTGGACGGCAGCGAGCGCATCCTCGGTAGTGGCTGCGGCTGCCTCAGTGGCAACGGCGTTGTCGAGAGGATTGCGGCGCTCAAAGCTGGCGCCGGCGGTGGATGGTACACGGGCGCCGTCGATAAACAGTTGAGTCTGGTTCATGTCATGAATCTCCTTTTATGGCGAATGAGCAGGATCAGTCCACCACGATCTCGACCAGGTTCGGCCGGTTCTCGGCCAATGCACGGCGCAGGGTGTCCGCCAGCGTAGCGGCGTCCTCGACGCGCGTGGCAGGGCAGCCCATGGAACCGGCGAGGGCGACGAAATCGATGTCAGGCAGTTGCGTCCCTTGCACCGCCTCGTCCTTGCCGAAGCCGAAGTGAAGTGCGAAATCGCATAGCGCTTCATATCGCCGATTGTTGAGGATGATGAAGGTCACCGGCAAACCCAATTGGCTGGCGCTCCACAAGGACTGGATCGAATACATGCTGGAGCCATCTCCGATGAGGCCGATGACCTTGCGCGCAGGCTCGGCCAAGGCCACGCCAACGGCGGCGGGCATGCCATAGCCCAGGCCGCCGCTCGCCATCGTAAAGAAGGTGTGCGGCTGCGTGAACGGCAGATAGTGCTGCATGGTGCGACGTGAACTGGGTGACTCTTCCACCACGATGTGGCTGGCATCGCGCACCTCGGACAATGTCTGCAGGACGAAGGCAGCCGTCATCACGGGCGATGGCTCGGCACGCGGCACCGGCGCGCGAGGTGCGGGCGTCGGCCGCTGCGGATCGTCCGTACGCGCCAGCAGATCGGCCAGGCCCATCTTGATGTTGCCCAGCACAGAGATACCCGCTGGTGCTGACGCGGCGACCGAGATGTCGTCGACCAGTTGGCACAATGTAGCGTCAGGTGGGAGATGCGGACCGCTGCCCTCGACATGGTAGGTGAAGGCAGGCGCGCCGACCACGAAGACCAGATCGTGTCCGCCCAGCGCTTGTACGATGCGCTCGCGCATCGGCGGCAGAAAGCCCGCGAACAAGGCATGGTTTTCAGGGAAGCTGCAGCGTGCCGACATCGGCGCGACAAACACACGCGCCCGGTGACGTTCGGCCAACGCGACGATCTCATCCCAGGCATTGGCCTGATCGATGGCAGCACCGACCACGAAGGCAGGCCGCCGGCACTGCGCCAGCGCCGCAGCAAGCGGCTCGATGGAGTCCGGCGCCGGACGTACCTGGGTCAATACTTGCAGGGGCTGCAGCGGTGTGGTGGAACGATCCCAGTCATCCACCGGGATCGACACGAACACCGGGCCGCGCGGCTCTTGCATGGCCACATGATAAGCGCGCACCAGGGCCAGTGGGACGTCTTCGGCGCGAGCCGGTTCGATGCTCCACTTCACATAGGGCTTGGGTAGTTCGGCCGCGTCACGCGAGCCCAGATAGGGATCGAACGGCAGGATGGAGCGGGCTTGCTGACCGGCGGTGACGATCATGGGCGTGCGGTTCTTGAAGGCGGTGAAGAGGTTGCCCATCGCATTGCCGACACCAGCGGCCGAATGCAGGTTGACGAAGCTGGCCTTACCGGTGGCCTGTGCATAACCGTCCGCCATACCGATCACGACCGCCTCGTGCAAGCCGAGTACATAACGGAAGTCGGAAGGGAAGTCGCGAAGCAGGGGCAACTCGGTCGAACCAGGATTACCGAATATCTTGTCGATGCCGACCTGACGCAGGAAGTCAAATACGGCATCACGTACAGTGAAGGAAGCGGTGGAACTCATCGTGGGTGTCTCCTTGTCGTTATCACTTATGGGATTGGCCGGACGTCAGCCTGGCAGCACATGGCACAGCAGCCGATCGATGATGCGTTCGGCATCACTGCAATCGGCGAGACTGCCGCGCCAGGCGACGATCTGATCCGGGCGGATCAGGACCAGCGGTACCTCATAGCCGGCGATGACATCGGGGTCATCGAGGTGCAGCACCGTCAGGCTGCCGCGATAGCGCTGCATGGCATGGCTGAACGGTGTGGTGTCGGCATCCGGCTGGCCCAGGCACAGCAAGGTCCAACCGAAACCAAAGTGGTCATACAGTGAACTGCCGTCCTGCAGCCAGAAATGCGGGGGGCGTCCGCCAGGGCTGGCCGTCGGCGTATAGGTATTGGCCGCATCCGCAGGAGCCGGGCTGCCGTCGGCGATGATCGCCGGAGATCCATCGTAGCGACCACCGAAGGTGATACCGGGGATATTGAATTCGGCTCGACCATGTTGTTCCAGGTAGAGGCCTGCAGCGGCACGCGCGGCGGCGCCCTCTGCGCTGTCCTGCTCCAGTTCGGCTACGGGGGTGAACAGCCCCAACGAGTCGGCGAACTTGCGCGCGTAGCTGGTATTGCGCAGCGCCAGCGGTCGGCGTTCTGCCTCATAGGTGTCCAGCAACGCCGGACTGGCCTGGCCGTGCAGTACGGCCGCCAGCTTCCAGCCGAGATTGACGGCGTCCTCGACAGCGGTGTTATAGCCCAGACCACCGGTGGGGGTGAACAGATGCACCGCATCGCCGCCAAGGAATACACGTCCACGCCGGAAATGATCAGCGACCAGCGAATGCCCTGCAGTCCAGCCGCCCTTGGACAGTATCTCCACAGGCAAGTCACGTCCTACCGCCGCGCAGAACAGTCCGCGCGCATCCGCCTCCGTGATGGCGTCTTCCTTCTCATGAGGCCGCAGCTGCGTATGGAAAGCAAACTCTCCCTTGCCGTCGACAGCAGCCATGAAGGCACGCCGGTCACCGTTGAAGGTGACATTCATCCATGCTGGCGCATGTGGCATCTGTTCGTAGAAAGTCGGACAGCGTAGGTAGACAGCGAACATTCGGCCGCCCATGAAATCGCGCTGCACGCCGGTTTCGCCCGTGTAACTCAATCCCAGCCGCTCTCGCACCGCACTGCGGGGACCGTCGGCGCCCATCAGGTAATGGCTGCGGACCTCAAAGCGTTCACCGGTATGGCGATGCTCGACGGTCGTGATGACGTGGTCTGAATGCTCGGTGAAATCCAGTATCCGATGCGCATAGCACACGTCTACGCCATCAAGCCGTTCAGCCTGGCGGCGCAGCTCGGCTTCGACATACTTTTGCGACACCCGGTGCGGCAGCTCCGCCGCACTCCACGAGCCCCGCAACTCGCGTGCACGGGTCTTTGCCTGCTGTGCCGACGGTAACCGAAAGCGCGCCAGTTCATGCCCGGCATAGCGCGTGAAATAGGCAATGTCGGTGGGGAAATCCGCCGGTAGCCCCTGGGCACGGATCTCATCGGCAAAACCCAGCCGCCGGAAATGTTCCATCGTCCGTGCCTGGGTGGCATTGGCCTGCGGGTTGAATGCCGTGCTGTCCTTTTCATCGGCCAGCAGCACACTCACACCGCGTCTTCCCAGTTCGTTGGCCAGCATGAGGCCGCACGGCCCTCCGCCGCAAATCATTACGTCTACCGCCTTCATCTGCTTTCCTTTGTCTCTTGTTATAGGCCGACCTATAGTAAGGATGCCTTACTATATTCGTCAAGCTGGATTTTGTAAAAGCAAGGAAAACCGAAGGTGCCGGTATACTTCGCGTAATCTGCCTCATTGACACCACGCCCACCCGGCGGCCAGACGCATGGATGTGACACCCAAGAAGACCCGAAAGCCGGCCAGGCCGGCAATTCCCGCCAGCAATGATGCCTGGCGTGCAACCAACCTCGGCCGCCTGCTCAACCAGGCCGTGCAGCGTTTTGAAGAGAGTGTGCTGGCCAAGATGGTCGCGGCCGGCCATGGGCAATTCACCCTGAGCCACATCAGCGTTACACGCAACCTCGACGTCCAAGGCACCCGCGCCACCGAAATTGCCAAGCGCGCCTCCATCACCAAGCAGTCCCTGGGAGAACTGGTACTACAGTTGGAGAAGCTGGGCATCGTCATGCGCGAACCCGATCCTAGCGACGGCCGGGCCAAGATCGTGCGCTTTACGCCGCAAGGCATGTTGTGGCTGGAACAGTTCCACCAGGCGGTAGAAGAGACGGAAGCAGAGATCGCGGCAGCCCTTGGACCCAAGCTTTACCTGGCCCTCAAGGAAGGGCTACTCGGTTACACCGGACGACATCAGACTTGATATCCACGCCCGACGGCTATCCAGCAGTTTGGCAACACGCTTGCTCAGCCTGATGTGTTGATTGCGATGTATCGATAGTGAAGTCGCGCGCCTGGTCGGCAACTTGCGCGATATGAGAGCGTGCATTGAACAGCGCCAGCGCGACCAGACGTATGGCCAGGCCCACCCAGAACAGGGTGAAGGCAAAGAACACCGGTATCCCTGCACAGAGACCAAGGCGTGGCTCTTTCGAGTGCTTTGACAGGACTCGCGGCGCGCATAAGCTTGAAAAGTAGCTGTCTTTGCTACAGGCCGCTGGTTGGGCAACAGCGGCAATACGCAAGGCTGCGTGGCTTGCGCGTCACCGATTCCATCGCAGGCGCCGTCCTCCGCCCAGAAGCGAGAGACAGCGCCGAACAGGACCGTTCAAGCGTGCGCCGGCTCGCGAATGGTCAGGATGGTGATGAAGCACAGCACCGAGCACACCGCCAGAAACACCCAGACATAGCTCCAGCTGTAGTTGTCCAGCAGGAGACCGGCGATCAGCGGCGCACAGGCCCCCCCCAGTTGCCCGAGTGTATTGACCATCGCACTGGCCATCGGATAGACCTTGCGGGAGGTCATGCCCATCGGATAGACCATGTACGTGGAATAGCCGATGTTGAGCAGGATCCCCGTCAGCAGCAGCAGCGCGCCATACAGGAAGGGATCGGCCGGCGAGTTGATGAGGATGACCATCATGATGGTGGTGAAGAACGCCGAAATCAGCATGGCCGGCTTGCGACGCTTGTCGAGCAGGCGATCGGTCATCATGCCGCCCAGGAGATTGCCGATCACCGCGCCCACCCAGGGGGCGGCAGCGACCATGCCCATGTTGGTGACGGAGTAGCCCTTGACGCTGATCAGGTAGGTCGGAATCCAGGCGAGCAGGACGTTCACGATCGCGGTCATGAAGAAATAGCCCAGCGCCGCACCCATGATGTTCCATGAACGGAAGATGCCCTTGGTCGTGTCGACCGTGGCGACCTTGCTGGTGCGGATCAGGCGATCCAGCAGGGCGAAGTCGCGCTTGCTGCTCGGGGCCTGGGCGGTACCGCTGGCGGCCCGATCATCATTGATGTGCTGTAGCTCTTCCTCGGACACATGACGGCTTTCCGATGGCCGGTTCTTCACCACCAGCAGCCACACCACCGACAGGACGATGCCGGGCAGCGCGAAGATGTAGAAGATATAGCGCCAGCCCCAGTAATGGATGATGACCGCACAGACCGGCGGCACCAGCACCGGGCCGAACTTGGCGGCGGCCAGGAAGATCCCGGTCATGGTGCCTTTTTCGCGCGCCGGAAACCAGTTGTTGATGGTCGAGGTGATCCCGATGGGCAGGGGGCCTTCCGCCAATCCCAGTCCGAAGCGGTAGATCTTCAGCATCAGCAGCGATGAAGCCGTACCGATCAAGCCGGTGAACAGGGAGGTCGCCAACATGGCGAGCGAAAACACGCGGGGGATACCGAAGCGCGTGTAGGCCAGGCCGGAAGGCAGCTGTGCGAGGCTATAGGCGAACAGGAAAATACTGGCCAGTGCACCGGCTTCGGTGTTGGACATCACGAATTCCTTGCGCAGGAACGGCAAGGCGACGCCCAGGTTGGCACGGTCGGCGGCAGCCACCGTGTACACAATGAAAATCAGTGCGCCGATGACCCATCTGAAATGGCTCTTCGACTTCGTACGTTCCATGGCTACCGCTTCCATTCAAGTCTCCTTCAGCGATTGAAGCATTTTCTGTTTTCATCTGCGCCGCCCCGCGCCATCAGGCCAGGGGCAGGCAGGAAGATGGAGTCCGGTCTTGCGCCGGCTCTCCCTTTCGGTGGCTTACACCAGACCGTAATTCTTGAGGATGTCCTGCAACTTCATGAGCTCGACGGTGGAGGCGCCGTCCTCGATGGCGCGACGCATCTTTTCTTCCTTTTCTTCGCGCGCGATGCTGCTGGCGATGGTCGCTTCGACTTCGTCTTTTGCCACCACTGCCAGGCCGTCGCGGTCGCCCACGATGATGTCACCGGGATGGATGACGACATCGCCAATGACCACCGGAACGTTGACCCGGCCCGGCTGGTGCTTGCCGGTGCCCTTGATGGACAGGCCGCGGCAGAAGACCGGGAATCCCAGATCGATGATGGTGTTCGCATCGCGTACGCAGCCATTGACCACCAGCCCGGCGATGCCGCGCTTCATTGCCAGCACGGTCAGCACGTCACCCCACGGACCGGCTTCCATGAAGGCCTTGGCATCGACCACCAGCACGTCGCCCGGTTTGGCCTGCAGGACCGCGTAGTGCAGCACCAGGTTGTCGCCCGGGCGGGCATCCACTGTCAGGGCCGGACCGGCCAGGCGAGAGGTGGGATCGATCGGTTTCATGCCGTGGTCCAGGGCGCCCTTGGCACCCTGTGCTTCGTAGACCGTGGCCGAACCGAGCTCACGCAACTGGGTAATCTGTTCTTTGGTGGTCATGATGGATATATCCTGGGTTGGAAGTTGAAGTCAGGTTGCGTCGCCAGCGGCGAGCAACCAGGTAAGAGCCTGTCCGACGTCGGGGTTGTCCACGTCCAGTGGACGTCGCTCCAGCAGCGCCGAAGTGGCATTGAAACGCTCCTCCACGCCCGGCAGCACCAGCGATGGCAGTCCCTGGCCGTCGAGTTCCCGGCGTGCATCGTGGACTTCATGGGCACGGCGTTTCGCATGGATCACGTGAGTGCGCACCAGCATGTCGATGAAGCTGCGCAGTGGGGTCTCGTCGATATCCTTCAACTGGTGATACAGCTCTTCGCGTACGCCCTGCTTTTCGGCGCTCATCAACAGCTCGACCGCCAGCGCTTCCATGCCTTTGGTAAAAATGCTGCGCAGGATCTTCAGCGAAATCGCAGCACCCGGACTGGCGCCCTCGATGACCTGCACCCGGCCGTTGGCAGTGAGCAGCACCTCCCTGAAATCGGCAGCCTTGCGGCCGGCCACCAGCAGCGGGGTCTTTTCCCAGTTGAGCGAAATGGCGCCCATGATGGCCACATCCACGTATTCGAATCCCGCCGCAAGGGCGGTGGCAAAGGCTTGCTTCTTGGTCTCCGGGCTGGCGGTGGTCAGATCGGCAAATCCGGTCCCCGCGTCCAGGAACGCTGCCACCTGTTCGACCACGGCCAGGGCCTGTGCCCCGGTCACGCAGGAAAACACCCACTGTACATTTTCGAAGCAAACGCCTGGCTGCTGGTGTAGCTCCAGGCTCCATTGGCTGGCCAGCTCCCGGGCCGCCGGGGAAGGAAAGGCTTCGCAGAGGATCAGTTCATGCCCTGCTGCATAGAGGGCTTTGGCATAGCAGCGACCAACTTCGCCCATGCCGACGATTGCGATGCGCATCGGTGTCTCCGGTTTGAATATTTTTACAAAGAATACAAAAAAAGTACATTTAAGGCAAATCAGTTTCTTACCTAGCTTAAAAAAACCACAAAAAGAACAATATTGGGACATTCAAGCCGAATGAGCCGCCCTGTTGGACGAGGTCGGGATGGCGCATATAGAATCCGCCATCGGCAATGGAAACGGGAGCATCGAAGGTGGAACGCGGCAAGGACAAGGTCTACGAAGTACTCCGTCAGCGGGTTGTCGGAGGACGATACAAGCCAGGCACCCAGCTCAAGGAAGAACCGCTTGCGCGTGAATTGGGAGTCAGCCGTACGCCTGTGCGGACCGCCCTGAGACGTCTTGTCGAGGAGGGCCTGGCCACTGCCGACGCCGGCCAGGGCATCCACGTGGCGGCCTGGAGCGAGTGGGATATCGAAGAAACCTTCCAGCTGCGCATGTTGCTGGAGCCCTATGCAGCCAGCCTGGCTGCCGAGCGTGGCGACGAGGAAATGCTGAAGATCCTGAAGGACAGCAATGAGAGGATGGCCTCTGCCATCCGCGATGGCGGCCCCCATTCAGTCGAAAATATCCAGGCGGCCAACAGCACCTTCCACCGGACCATCCTGGATTATTCCGCTTCGCCGCGCTTGCGTGCGATGCTGGAGACCATCATCGACATGCCCATCATCGTCCGTTCCTTCCACCTCTATGAACCGGCACAACTGGAGCAAAGCCTGCATCACCATCAGGACCTGGTCCTGGCAATGGAAGCAAAAGATGGCGAACTGGCACGCCAGGTCATGCGCCTGCACCTGCGAATGTCCTACCACCGCTTCATGAAGCGGCGCAGCGAGTATCAGGGGCTAGGCGCGCCCGGATGATTGCGTGCAGACAGGTCCGTAGCATGACACCCGGAAGGGCTTCCGCACGGATTGAGGAGGGAGTCCGGGCGATGCAGGTAGGGGGGCTACGAGAAGGCGCCGGCCCGCAGACGGCCGGCCACCCTGTTGTTCTTACATCGACGTCGCCGACCGCGCCGCCTGCTCATACAAGCCCGACAGCACGCGCAGGAACCGGGCCAGCTCTTCCAGTTCGTAGCTCTCGGTGTTGTCACCGGTGAGGCTGGAGACCAGCAGCTGCTCCCTGATCTCGTAGTACCGCTTGCAAAGATCCTGCCCGGCCTCATTGGTCGAATACAGCACTTCCTTGCCGCGCCGCTCGGTGCTCACCAGGCCCAGGGCGTGCAGTTTCTTGAGCGAGTAGTTGACCACGTGCGTGTCCTCGATATTGAGGATGAAGGCGATGTCGGCCAGCTTCTTCTCGCGTGCGCGATGGTTGATATGGTGCAATACCAGGACGTCGGTGGCCGTCATGTCCTTCATGCCGGCCGCCGAGATGCAGCGGATCATCCATCGGTTGAAGGCATTGCTGGCGATGATCATGCCGAACTCGAATTCGCTCAACTCCTTGCTCCTTCCTGAAGCCAGATGCAGTGACGATACGATCGGCACCTTGCCTGGGGTGTTGGGCTGGGCGAAATTGGCTTTCGGGGTTTTCTTTTCGGTTGGCATAAAGGTCTTTGGAAAGCAGACAAGATCACTGACCGCCACAGGAAATATCGTCGAGCGATTTTTCCCGCCGCCGGCAGTCAGTCGAGAAACCCCAATTTTAAACCCCAATTTCCTCGGCAAGGTGAGCCAGATTGGGCTCTGTTGAATCTGCAGTCTACTTTTCCACCAGCAACTTCCTGCCCTCCGGCGTCCATGCCAATGGCGCCTCGGCATGCTCGCCTGACAATTCCCAGTCCGCCGCGCCAGGTTCGTGCGTCGTCTGGCTTGCCTGCGCACCCTGTGTCTTGAAGATCGATACCGCGCGCCCCAGCGCCAGCGAGCGGTCATGCATCTGCTGCGCGGCCGCTGCCGCCTGTTCCACCAGGGCCGAATTCTGCTGCGTCATGTCATCGATCTGCTCGACCGCCTGGTTGATCTGGCGGATGCCTTCGCTCTGTTCGTCGCTGGCGGCCGATATCTCGATCATGATGTCGGCCACGTGTTTCACGCTGGAGACGATCTCCTGCATGGTCTGCCCGGCCTGGTCCACCAGCGCGCCACCGGCGTCGACCTTCTTCACCGAGCTCTGGATCAGCCCGGCGATCTCCTTGGCGGCAGCGGCGCTGCGCTGGGCCAGGGCGCGCACCTCGGCGGCGACCACGGCAAACCCGCGTCCCTGCTCACCGGCGCGGGCTGCCTCCACGGCAGCGTTCAACGCCAGGATATTGGTCTGAAAGGCGATGCCATCGATCACCCCGATGATGTCGACGATCTGGCGCGAGCTCTCCTTGATTTCCTTCATCGTGCTGACCACCTGGGTGACCACGTCGCCCCCTTGCGTGGCGACCTGCGAAGCGTTGAGCACCAGATGATTGGCTTCGCGGGCGTTCTCGGCGTTCTGGTTGACCGCATTGGTCAGCTCCAGCATGGAACTGGCGGTTTCTTCCAGCGTGCTGGCCTGCAGTTCGGTACGGGCCGACAGGTTGGCATTGCCTTCGGCGATCTCGCGCGCCGCCACGGAAATGGCGTCGGACCCCTCGCGTACCTGCGTCACCGCGCCTACCAGGCCGTCGCGCATGTGTTGCAGTGCCGCCAGCAGCTTGGCCGTTTCGTCCGAGCCGGTGGCCTCGACCTGAACCGCCAGATCACCACCGGCCACGCGTTCGGCAATATTGATGGCGGCATTGAGCGGGCGCGTGATGCCGCGCATGACGGAATAGCCCACCAGCGCGGCCAGCAGCGTGGCAATGCTGGCCATGGCAATCATCAGCATGCTGGCCGAGGTGGCCACCTGTTCGGCGTCACGCCCGCCCTCTTCCATGCGGCTGCCCTGGTAGGCGATCAGATTGTCGAGAGCCTTGAAATAGGCGCTCTGGTAGGGGGCGATCTCGGGCAGGATCAGGTCCCGCGCCTGCTCGACCTGTCCATCCTTGACGGCGGCGATGAAATTGTTCAGCACCGGCGTGTACTGGGCACGCGCCGCATTGACCGCCTTGAGCATGCGCAGCCCGTCTTCCGAACTGGTATTGGCGGCAAACTGCTTGAGCGTGTTGTCGATGGTCTTGCCGGCCCGATCGATGGTGTCGAGCTCGCCCTTGATCTCGTCGACCGTGCTCATGAAGAGCAGGTTGCGCATGCTGCGCGCCGTCTCGTCCAGCGCACCCTTGACCGAGTTGGCCATCACGGTGCGCGGATAGTAATCCTTGGCGATCATGGCGATGCTGCCGTTGATCTGGTTCAGGCGCAGTACGCCAATGGCCGTCAGCGCCAGCATCAGGAAAATCACAATGCCGAAGCCTGCGCTCAGGCGTTGTCCGATGTTCAGATTCTTCAACTTCATGTGGATGCTCCTTGCAAGTCGAAATGCGGTAACGACGATGGTGTCAGCCTGCATCTCCTCCGCACCTGGCCGACGACTCCCCTCAAGACATGGAGCCGTCGGCAATCAGGCCCGGCGTCACGCACAGTAAGAAACTGCGTGCCTGAGAAACCTAGGCACTACTTACCTTTCCCCCTCAAGACTGCATGCGCCGGAAAAAGCCGTTAAAACGTATGGCGGATGCCAAAGTTCCAGGCGCTGTTACCGGAGCCGGTTTCGATGGAGCTACCCACGGTGTAGGGTGCGCCATTCTTGTTGCTGATGTGTGCATACATCGCATACAGATCGGTGCGCTTGGACATGGAGTAGCGATACCCCAGCGCGACCTGGTTGGCGTCCTGGTTGCGGGCGGTCTTGTCGTTCTTGTGGATGTACGAGGCCAGCACGGTGTGCTGCACGCCGAACGGTACGGTCACGCCGATGAGCATGTCGGCGCTGTCGGTGGAAGCGAACACGGGACCGGTGCCATAGGAATTGACGGCGCTGCGCAGCGGCGAGCTGTTGACGCCCTTGTTGATGCCATAGGCGCCGTGCAGCTTGAGCACGCCGAAGTCGTACACCGCGCCCAGCAAGGTGCTGCGTCCGCTGCTGGTCTCGGCGGTGGTAGTGTCGTTGTTGCGACCATGGAAGCCCAGGCGCACATTGAGCGGACCGTTGCTGTACTGCACGGCAGCGCCGACCTGGCTGGCGGCCTTGGTGGAGCCGGCCGTTTCGCCGAAACCGTAAGCCAGTTCACCGGTGAAACCAGCCACCTTGGGCGAGATGTACTTGACGGTGTTGTCCATGCGGCTGGAGCTGTTGCCGGTGTTGGGCATCAGGTTGGCTGCATCACCGGCATAGCCGGTACCGAACGGATCCACCATGGCCAGCGTCATGTATTGAGGCGTGTACTGACGTCCCACCAGCACCGAACCCATGCCGCCATTGAGGCCGACATAGCTTTGGCGACCGAACAGCAGACCGCCCTGACCCAGTGCACCGGTGTCGTTCTGGAAACCCGACTCCAGCAGGAACACCGCCGACATGCCGCCGCCGAGATCTTCCGTACCCTTGAAGCCGATGCGCGAACCGCCGCTGATACCGCTGGTCAGCTTGTTCACCTTGCCTGCAGCGCCGCCGGTTTCGATGACGTAACCGGTATCGATCAGACCGTAGATGGTCACCGACGATTGCGCCGATGCGGGCAGAGCGTAGATACCTGCCGCAGCCATGATCGACGCAGCCAAAATCCTTTGTTTCATTGTGATTCCCCGTAAATGATTTCCAAAAAATCGCGTATCGGCATGATCGTGCGCGCCCTTCCATGCCGATACGCGCCAGCCCGCCGCACACCGGAAGCAATTGGCCTTTTTGCCTCCAGCGCTTGAACGGGAACTGCAAAACCACTGCTTTCACGACCCTCTTCGGGGTCCTCGTTCACGCCGGAGCGAACACGCCCTGCTCCGGCCTTTCAAATTTTTCGGACAGGAATTCCGTCACGAAGCCAAACGCCGGATTGCAGCGGGCCAGCGGTGCCAGCGCCTCGTCCAGTGCTGCCGGCCGCAACCACGGGTATGGCAGGAAAGATTGCAGCGTCGTCACCAGACCGCCCGCCCGGTCGGGCAGGCTATCCATGCGGTCGATGCGGATATGCATTTCCGAGATACGCCAGCCTTCACCCTCAGGGACGAATGACCAGCGATAGCTGCCGCGTCCGATGCGCAGCTTGGCCTGGACCTTGTCGCGCATGATGACCAGCCACGGCAGGTGATCGATCTGGGTACTCGCACCGGCTGGCACGTCGGCCAGGTAATAGGTGCGGCATTGCGAGAACTGACGACCAAAATCGGTCACCAGCGTCTGCGCGATCCCTTCGCTGCCCACCACCAGCGGCGGAAACGAAATGCCGTCATCGCACACGGCAATGGTCAACATGGTATTGGGCGCGAAGATGTCGTGGATCAGCCCGGGACTGCCTTTGTCTTTTGCATGGACGTACGCTTCCAGCAGGGATTTATGCGTCAACATAAAAGTCCTTGGTTCATGACGGCCACAGCCGTCGCTCGCGATGTGGAGGGAAGCGGCGTCCCGGGAACGGGACGCCGGCTCGGGCCCGATGGGCTACTCGTTCAGGCGGTCTGTCACGGCTTTCCTCTCGGGCATGGGGTGGGCCTGCATGTCACAGGCCGCCCAGATAGGCCTTCTTGATGTCTTCGTTGTGCAGCAGTTCGTCGCCGCTGCCTTCCATGACGATGCGCCCGGTCTGGATCACATAGCCGTAGTGGGCGATGTCCAGCGCCTTGTGCAGGTTCTGCTCCACCAGCAGGATGGACACGCCCTTGGCGTTGATCTGCTGGATGGTGTCCAACACCTTGGTCACGAACTTGGGTGCGATGCCCCAGGACGGCTCGTCCAGCAGCAGCAACCTGGGCTTGGCCATCAGGCCGCGCCCGATGGCCAGCATCTGCTGTTCGCCGCCGCTCATGGTGCCGGCCAGCTGATGGCGCCGTTCCTTGAGGATGGGGAAGGTGGCATACATCTCGTCCAGGGAGGCCGCCACTTCGGTGCTGTCGGTACGGGTGTACGCGCCCAGCTCCAGGTTGCGTTCCACCGTCAGGCGCGGGAACAGCCGACGCCCTTCCGGCACCAGCGACAGGCCCAGCTTGACGCGGTCGAAGGAAGGGATCTTGCCGATATCCTGGCGCTCGAAGCTGATCTGGCCGGCATCGGGCTTGTTCAGGCCGGCGATGGCGCGCAGCGTGGTGGACTTGCCGTTGCCGTTGCCACCGACCAGCGCCACGATGCTGCCGGCTTTGACTTCCAGGTCGACCTTGGACAAGGCCAGCACGCCGTCATAGCTGGCGCGCAGATTGGTTACTTGCAACATCATTCATCTCCCAGGTAGGCGGCAATCACGTGCGGGTCGTTGGAAACCTCGGTGGGGCTTCCATCGGCGATCTTCTTGCCGTAGTCCAGCACCACGATCTGGTTGGCGATGGGCATGATGCCTTCCAGCACGTGCTCCACGATCAGGCAGGAGATGCCACGGTCGCGGATCTTCAGCACCACCTCCACGGTTTCCTTCACCTCGGTGGGATTGAGGCCGGCCATCACTTCATCCATCAGCAGCAGCTTGGGCTTGACCGCCAGGGCGCGGGCCACCGCCAGGCGGCGTTGTTCGCTGATGGTCATGCTGCCGGCCGGCTTGTCGGCGAAGCGTCCGAGGTTGACGAACTCCAGCAGCTGGCGCGCCGTGTCCCGCACCTTGGCGACGCTATGCTCGTTGAGGAAGGCACCGACCATCACGTTCTCCAGCGCGGTCATGCTGGTGAAGGTGCGCGCCACCTGGAAGGTACGGCCGATGCCGATGCGGGCACACTGCTCCGGGTTCATGCCGGAGATCTTCACGTCTTCCAGCCAGATGTCACCAGTGGTCGGCGGCGAATAGCCGGCAATGCAATTGAACATGGTGGTCTTGCCGGCGCCGTTGGGCCCGATCAGGCCAACGATCTCGCCGACCTGGACATTGAAGGAGATATCCTGGTTGGCGGTCAGGCCGCCGAATTTCTTGTAGACGTTCTCGACACGAAGCAGGCTCATTTGCTGCCCTCCTGATGTTGCTTGTTGGCTTTGCGGCGGGCCAGATAGGTCCGCACGTAACCGACGATGCCGTTCGGGTAATAGACCGCGATGGCGATGATCAGCGCGGCGTAGATGATCAGGTCGGTACCGCGACCGGTGCCGCCGAAGAGGGTACGCGTGCCTTCCTCGATGGCCGTCAGCAGCCCGGCACCGACGATGGGGCCGAACAGGGTGCCGATACCACCCAGGATGGAGACCAGCGCCATCTTGATCGAGATGCCGGTACCGAGTACCGATGCGGGATCGATATAGAGTTCCTTCTGGGCATACAGGCTGCCTCCCATGGCGGTGAAGAAGCTGCTCACGGCAAAGGCGATCTGCTTGTACTTGGACAGGCTCACCCCCAGGCTGCGGGCGGCATCCGGTTCATCCTTGATGGCCCGGAAGTAATAGCCCAGATAGCTGCGCTCGATCCAGGCATTGGCCAGCAAGGTCACCAGCAACAAGCCCAGCGCGATGTAGTAGTAGGGCTCCTTGCCGCTGAAGATCATCTTGGACCAGCCCTCCTCGCTCATGGGAATGGTCAGGCCCACGGCGGCGCCGGCGAAGTCCCAGTTGGTGAAGACGATCTGGATGATCTCGGCCACGGCAATGGTGGCCATCGCGAAGTAGTGACCTTTGAGGCGGAAGCAGGACCAGCCGATCACCAGGCTGGTGGCGGCGGCGATCAGTCCGCCGGCCAGCATGGCGATCCAGGGACTGATGCCCCAGATCGAGAACATGATGGCCGAGGTATAGGCGCCGATACCGTAGAACGCCACGTGACCCAGCGAGACCTGGCCGGCATAGCCGCCGACGATATTCCAGGACACGCCGATCTGGGCCGCCATCAGGATCAGGATCGCCAGGTTGAGGTGGGTGGGAGAGGTGACGAACGTGGGCAGGGCCACCGCCACCACCAGCAGGATCGCCAGGGCGATGCGCATCTTGTTGGCCAGCGCGCCCGACGGCGGCGCTGTGATGATCAGGCCGGAGGTATTCTTGGACATGGATTTTCCTTCTTGACTGTATCGGTGGCGTACTCAGGCTTTGCCCATCAGGCCCTGCGGACGGAACATCAGCATCCCCAGGAACAAGGCCAGCACGATCAGCATCTTGTATTGCGGTCCCAGGAGGAAACCGCCCATCACTTCAATCAGGCCTACCAGCACGCCGGCGATGAGGGCACCGACCACGCTGCCGAAGCCACCCAGGTTGACCACCACGAAGGCGATCAGGATGAAGTTGGCGCCCACTTCCGGGAAGATCGGGAAGAAGGTCGACAGCAGCACGCCGGCCACGCCCGCGCAGGCCGCGCCGATACCCCAGGCCAGGGCAAACATCTTCTGCGAATCGATACCCATCAGCTGGGCGGCTTCCTTGTCGGCGGCAGTCGCCTCCAGGGCCGCGCCCAGGCGGGTACGGGTGAGGAAGGTATAGATCACGCCGGTGACGATGATGGCGCCCAGGCCTGCGGTCAGCTGGGGCGTGCCGATCTGGATGCCGGCGATGGACACCTGGCCGCTGACCATCGAGTTCTCGATGGTGCGGAAGTCGGCCTTCCAGAAGAATTGCGCGATACCACGGAACAGGATCATCAGACCGAAGGTCGTAAAGATCTGCGACACCATCGGTGCATTGGTGATCTTTCGGATGACCAGTTTGTAGAGCAGTGCACCCAGCGCAAAGAGGAACAATGCCGTCAGCGGCAGGGTGAAGATGGGGTCGAGCGCGAACAGGGCGAACAACCAGAAACTGGAGTACATCCCGAACATCAGGAATTCGCCATGCGAGAAGTTGACGATATCCATGACGCCAAAGATCAGGGTCAGGCCGATAGCAACGAGCGCATAGATCAGTCCGATCAGCAAACCGGACGCAAGGGTCTGCGCCAAAATATCCCAAGACATAATTTTTCCCTCCAACGAACTATTCACGCACCGTCTTATCAGCCGCCTGCGATGAAGATTTTTCCGCGGGGAGGCCGGCCCGGCCTACGTCGCCGGCCTGCCGCCCCGTGGCACCATGAGTGCTATCGCCTGCTTACTTGCGTTGATCCCACTTCGGCATCGGCCAGACCACGTCGCGGGTGGCCATGTCGAACGGCCACACGGTGTAGTACTTGCCGTTGATGATCTGCAGCAGAATGCCCGAGCTCAGGGTGTTCTGGCCGTGCTCGTCGAACTTGATGCCCTTCCACGGCATGATCAGCTTGTCGCCCGGGATGTTGGTCTCGGCCAGTGCCTTGCGGATGGCTTCGGCATCGGTCGAACCGGCGCGGTTGATGGCATCGGCCAGGGTCATGAGACCCGTGAAGGTGCGCGACGAGTTACCAGTGAAGTTGATCTTGTAACGGTTGTAGAACAGATCGTTGACCTGCTTGATCAGCGGGTTCTTGGCAGCCAGGTCGAGCGACCAGACATCGCGGGTGATGATGTAGTCGGCGTCCTTGCCCAGGGTCTTGATGAACTCGGTATCGATGAAGCCGGCGTCATTGGCCAGGATCATGTCGGGGTTGAAGCCCAGTTCCTTATAGGTCTTCATCGACAGGATGGCGTCACCCAGGTAGGACGACTGCAGCACCACCTGCGGTGCGGCTGCCTTGAGCTGCTGCACTTCCGAGGTCAGCTGGGTGCTCTTGGCCGGGTAGACCACGGTCTTGACCAGGTCGAAGCCACGGTCCTTGGACAGCTTGGTCTCCAGCTTGGTGGTCTCGTTGCCCCACAGGGTGTTTTCGTTGAAGGCGCCGAGCTTGTTGACCTTGATGCCCTTCTTGGCTTCCAGCTCCTTGAAGAACTCATAGAAGTTGGTCACGAACAGGTCATCGTGGGCCGTGGTGCGGAAGAACCACTTGAAGCCGCGCTGGGTCAGCGATGCCGAGGACGATTCCGGGTTCAGGTAAGGCACCTTGTAGCGTTCTGCCACCTGGCTGGTGGTGGCGGTGACGTTGCTGAAATAGCTGCCGACCAGGGCCACGACCTTCTCCTGGCTGATCAGGCGTTCGGCTTCGGTAGCACCGACCTGCGGGTTGCCCTGGGAATCGGCGAACACCAGCTTGATCTTGGCGCCCTTCAGGTTGGGCAGGCCGCCACCGGCCGAAAACGGCAGGTTGGGTACGCCCTTGGCGCCGTTGTTGATGATGTCGGCAGCCAGTTCCAGCGCGTCCTTCATCTCGGCGCCGGTGGAGGCGGCAGCACCGCTCAGAGGATAGATGACACCGATCTTGATTTCTTGCTGTTGCGCGTGTGCCGCAAACGCGACCAGGGAAAACGAGACCGCTACCCCTGCCGTGCGGACCGCTTTGACGCTGTTGGAGATGAGACCTAGCATGATGAGACGCTCCTTGTTGTATTGAATGACACCCAAAATCCCCCACCGCATGAAGCCTTTAGCGGGAGCTACCCCAAATAACCGGCGCACATTGCAAGCTCTTCCCTGAAGAAGCTTGCACGACGCCCTCCTCGCCGGCGGACCGGCAAGGCTTACTGCCATCTTCGGAACCTGCGCGACATGGCTGCCCTGGCGGAACAGCCCGGCCATCGCGGCCCAGGTGATGCGGTTCTTTCTGCTGACTATCGACTGACGGATTCGGACTGCTGGAATGTCGCTGTGCTGGTTGACAGGGCTCCCCGTCAACAAAGCGTCACTCCCCAAATGGCGACGTGCATTGATGCCACGTCCTTATTGCTTTGCTTCTTTTTCCATTTTTTGTCTCTGCTTGTTTTTTTTGTTGAATCCTATATTTTTCATCGATAATATGTCAATAAATTATTTTTAAATAAAAAACTAAATACCGACATTTTCCTCGTCGTGTTATTAGCAAAGCGCGTGCCAGAATTTGTAGTCGAGTGGGGACAAGGTGGAAAACACAGGCGCAGAAAGGGTTTCAGGCCTGTTCATGATTTTCGGCGGGGGATCGGCCGACTCAGGAAGCAGCATTTAATCGCACGTTTTGAGTGCACTATCTCAATAATTCATCAATAAACTGCACTAATAAAGTTAATTCAGAAAGGTTGGGCGTCCATGGAACAAGGTCAGAATTTGTTGGGGGAGCAGCGTTGGCAGTTTTGGATCGACCGCGGTGGCACCTTCACCGACATCGTCGCGCGCAAGCCGGATGGCACGCTGTTGACGCACAAGCTGCTGTCGGAAAATCCCGAGCAATACAAGGATGCGGCCGTGGCCGGCATCAAGCGTCTGCTAGGACTCAAACCCGGTGAGGCGATTTCGCCACAGGTGGTCGAAGCGGTGAAGATGGGCACCACCGTCGCCACCAATGCCCTGCTCGAACGCAAGGGTGATCCGACCGTGCTGTTGATCACCCGGGGCTTCCGCGATGCCTTGCGCATCGCCTACCAGAACCGCCCGCGCCTGTTCGATCGCCACATCGTCCTGCCTGAACTGCTGTTTGAAAAAGTCGTGGAAGTCGACGAGCGCCTGGGCGCCCACGGCGAAGTGATCACGCCCCTGGACACCACTTCGGTGCGCGAGCAACTGGCGGCGTTGCACCAGGAGGGCTATCGCGCCGTGGCCATCGTGCTGATGCACGGCTATCGCTTCACCGAACATGAAAAGAAGCTGGCCGACATCGCCACCGAACTGGGCTACACCCAGGTCTCGGTCTCCCACGAGGTGAGCCCGATGATGAAGCTGGTCTCGCGTGGCGACACCACCGTGGTCGATGCTTACCTCTCCCCCATCCTGCGCCGCTACGTGGACCAGGTCGCCAGCGAGATGGATGGCGTGCGCCTGCTCTTCATGCAGAGCAACGGCGGCCTGACCGACGCCCACCGCTTCCAGGGCAAGGACTCCATCCTCTCCGGCCCGGCCGGCGGCATCGTCGGCATGGTGCGTACCGCCGAGACGGCCGGCTTCAACAAGATCATCGGCTTCGACATGGGCGGCACCTCGACCGACGTGTCGCACTATGCCGGTGAATTCGAGCGCGAGTTCGAAACCCAGGTCGCCGGCGTACGCATGCGCGCCCCCATGATGAGCATCCACACCGTGGCTGCCGGCGGTGGCTCCATCCTGCATTTCGACGGCACCCGTTATCGTGTCGGCCCGGACAGTGCCGGTGCCAACCCCGGCCCGACCAGCTACCGCCGTGGTGGTCAGCTGGCGGTGACCGACTGCAACGTCATGCTGGGCAAGATCCAGCCGGCCTATTTCCCCAAGGTCTTCGGCCCGGCTGCCGACGAAGCCCTGGATCGCGACGCCGTGGTTACCAAGTTCAGCGAACTGGCTGAACAGATCCATCAACAGACCGGCAATCGCCGTACGCCGGAAGAAGTGGCCGAAGGCTTCATCGAGATCGCCGTCGGCAACATGGCCAACGCCATCAAGTTCATCTCGGTGCAGCGCGGTCACGACGTCACCGACTACACCCTCACCACCTTCGGCGGCGCCGGTGGCCAGCACGCCTGCCTGGTGGCCGATGCGCTGGGCATGACGCGCGTCTTCGCGCACCCCTTCGCCGGCGTGCTGTCGGCCTACGGCATGGGTCTGGCCGACCAGACCGCCATGCGCGAACAGGCCATGGAACTGCCCCTGTCCGGGCAGTCGCTAGGCCAACTCGACGCCGAACTCGGCAAGCTCTCCGACGAGGCCAGGAACGACCTCCTCACCCAAGGCGTGGCAGCACAGCAGATCAACGTCATCCAGCGCGCCCACCTGCGCTATGACGGCACCGATTCGGTGATCGTGGTCAACTTCGGCGACCTGGCCGGCATGGTGGAGCAGTTCGAGTCCGCCTACAAGAAGCGCTATTCCTTCCTGATGCCGGAAAAGACCATGATCGTCGAGGCCATCTCGGTGGAAGCCATCGGCATCTCGACCGACCGTGAAGAAAAGCCCGAACACCTGCCTCCGCGCCAGGGACCGTTGACCGTCACCGAAACGGTGCGCCTGTTCTCCGGCGGCCAGTGGCACGACACCGCCCTGTACCGTCGCGAAGACATGCGCCCCGGCGACATCGTCCACGGCCCGGCCATCGTGGCCGAGAAGAACGCGACCAACATCGTCGAACCCGGCTGGCTGGCCGAAGTCACGCCGCTGAACCATCTGATGATGCAACGCTACCAGGCCCGCCCGCAACGCAAGGCCATCGGCACCGACGCCGACCCGGTCATGCTGGAGGTGTTCAACAATCTCTTCATGAGCATTGCCGAACAGATGGGCCTGCGCCTGCAGAACACTGCCTTCTCGGTCAACATCAAGGAACGCCTGGACTTCTCCTGCGCCCTCTTCGATGCCCAGGGCAACCTCATCGCCAATGCGCCGCACATCCCGGTGCACCTGGGTTCCATGGGCGAGAGCATCCGCACCATCATCCGCGAGAACGCCGGCAAGATGCGGCCGGGCGATGTGTTCATGCTCAACGACCCCTACCATGGCGGCACCCACCTGCCCGACATCACCGTGATCACGCCGGCCTTCGACAAGGATGGCCGCGAGATCCTGTTCTATGTCGGCTCGCGCGGCCACCACTCCGACATCGGCGGCATCACCCCCGGCTCCATGCCGGCCAACAGCACCGTGGTGGAGGAAGAAGGCATCCTCATCAACAACTTCCAGCTGGTACGCGGCGGCCGCTTCCTGGAACAGGAGACCGTGGCCCTGCTCGGCTCCGGCCCCTACCCGGCGCGCAACATCGCCCAGAACCTGGCCGACCTGCAAGCCCAGATCGCGGCCAACCAGAAGGGCGTGGAAGAATTGCTGAAGATGGTGGATCACTTCGGCCTGGACGTGGTGAAGGCCTACATGGAACACGTCCAGAACAATGCGGAAGAAGCAGTGCGGCGTGTCATCACCCTGTTGAAGGACGGCAGCTACGACTATCCGCTGGACAATGGCGCCGTGATCAAGGTCGCCATCCGCGTGAACCACGAACAGCGTACCGCCGACATCGATTTCACCGGCACCTCGCCGCAGCTGAACAACAACTTCAACGCGCCCAGCGCCATCTGCATGGCCGCGGTGCTGTATGTCTTCCGCACGCTGGTGGATGACGAGATTCCGCTCAATGCCGGTTGCCTGAAGCCCCTGAACGTCATCATCCCGGAAGGCTCGATGCTCAATCCGCGCTATCCCGCAGCCGTGGTCTCGGGCAACGTGGAAACCTCCAGCTGCATCACCAATGCCCTGTACGGCGCACTTGGCGTGCTGGCGTCGGCACCGGGCACGATGAACAACTTCACCTTCGGCAACGGCCGTTACCAGTATTACGAAACCATTTCCGGTGGCTCGGGGGCCGGCAAGGGTTTCAACGGTACCGACGTGGTGCAGACCCACATGACCAATTCACGCCTGACCGATCCGGAAATCCTGGAATGGCGTTATCCGGTCCGTCTGGAGAGCTATGAAATCCGTGATGGCTCCGGTGGTGCAGGCGCCTGGCACGGCGGCAACGGCGGCATCCGCAAGATCCGCTTCCTGGAGCCGATGACGGCATCGATCCTCTCCAACAACCGCATCGTGCCGCCTTTCGGTGCCGATGGTGGCGATCCTGGCAAATGCGGCCGCAACTATGTGATCCGTAACGATGGTCGGGAAGAGGATGTCGGCTTTGTCGCCAGCACCGAGATGCAGGCCGGCGAAGTGTTCGTCATCGAGACGCCGGGTGGCGGCGGTTATGGAAAGCCCGTCTGAGACTGCCTCGGGCGAGTGGAAGTAGAGAGTAGTGGTTTGTAAGTGCAGTAGCAGTACCAAGTAGTACCGAGCAGTACCGTGTAGTGCCGTAGCAAGTAGTACTTCTGGTGGTAGTGTGTCTCTTTGCGGCGTCCTCTTCGATATCGAAGGCGACGCCGCTTTTTTCTGAAGCTGCCGATCCCTCGGGCTTCAGATTCGTTGGCCACCCTGCTTAGCTATTCTTGTGGCTTTGCTGGCCGGCCTTGACGTGTTGCTCGTGTGAGCCACCACGCGACGAATCACCTTGCTGCTGACCCGAACCGCTGCTGCTCTGGTTCTGCTGATCGTTCTTGTGGCTCTGCTGACCGGCTTGCGAGTGCTGCTCGCTCGAACCGCCCCGCGTGCCACCGCCTTGCTGCTGTCCCGCCTGGTTGCTGCTCTGGTTCTGTTGATCGTTCTTGTGACTCTGCTGACCGGCTTGCACATGCTGCTCGTGGGAACCGCCGCGGGTTCCGCCTTGATTCTGGTTCGACATGTCTTCGCTCCTGGTTTGATGCTGCGCTCATGCGCAGTAACTGCATAATCAATCTGCAGCCTCTTCGCGCGTATCGGTCAATGGCTTCTGCTGGCGTAGGCGCCCGCTGTCGGAGACGTCATCGAAATCCGCTGGCTTGCCCAAGTGCTACCGGCCACTGCGCGGCAGGCGAAGGGCAAACGTCGTGCCCTCGCCAGCCGATGAGCTGGCCGTGGCAGAGCCGCCGTGTGCGATCGCCACCTCGCGCACGATGTAGAGACCCAGCCCCATGCTGCCTGGCCGGTCCCCCTCCTTGCTGTCGGAGGCCACCAGACGCACCAATGGCTCGAAGATGGCCTGGCGCTGCTCTTCCGGAATCACAGGTCCGCGGTTATTGACGGAAACGACCACCTCCTCATCGCCGGCGTCGATCGCGATGAGGATGCGTTCAGCAGGCAGACCGTGTTGTATGGCGTTGCCAAGCAGATTGGACAAGGCCTGTGCAATACGGCCAGCGTCCCAATGACCGTCCAGCCTTCCCGAACTCTTCAATACGATCTCCCGGTCCGGGTAGGCGCTGCCGATTTCGTCGATCACGCGTCTTGCGATCTCGCCCATGTTGGCGGACTTCACGTCCAGCGGCAGGCCGGCTCCGAGGTGGGTCCTGGTATAGTCGAGCAGGTCGCTGACGAGCTTGCTCATGCGATGACCGCTGTTGTAGATGCGCGCGGCAATCTTGCGGTGCTGATCGTTGATATCGTCCGCCAGCAGCAATATCTGCGCCCCCTGGATGGTCGCACCCAGCGGATTGCGCAGATCGTGGCCCAGGATGGCCAGGAACAGATTGCGCGACTGTTCGAACAGTCTGGTGTAGCGTGCCAGCGATTCGGCCAGCGCCTGATCAATGGCCTCGTTGAAGCGTGTGATGTCGTCCACATTGGTTTCATACCCCTCCTTCCATTCCCGCGCCCAGAGCCGCAAAACACTGGAGCGCAGGGCACGGTATTCGGAAGCCAGCTGCTCCACATTGAAGCCCGACAAGAGCCTGGCGATAGCGTGGGTCTCGGCCGCGGTGTCATCGGCGGCGCGTGGCGCACGCCCTTCCGATTTGACGATGCCCTCGGCCTCGGTCTGGGTATTGTCCAGATCATCGGCAATGGCCCGCAGCATCACTGAGGCGTGGTTCCTCAGTGCTTTCGAATCCATGGTCAAGGCGGGCGGGGTGATCGTTTTGGCAAATTGCTCCCAGGCTTCCAGGATCAGCTCCATGCGGGAGCGGATGAAGTCGGACAAGCGCAGCACAGGTCTGTTTGACATTTTTTTTCTTCCTCCGGATCAGACTTCCAGTTATTAGAGCTTAGGGAAATGAGAACGGAAAAGCCAATGTATTGTTCCTGATGAGCGGAAAGATTCCTCGCAGAAACCAAGGATCATGCGTCGATACCGCGTCGGTGTACAAACCTTTCCCCGATGCAAGCAGATATCTGGACAGCCTGTTCCTTTACAGGACCGCCTCAATGGTGGAGAGCAACAAGGTAAAGGCACACGGCTTGGTGAGCAGAGCGGCAAAGTTTTCGCGTGCCTGCCAGGAGTTCTTCATCGGCGTGGCACTTAGCAGGACCACGGGAATGGCCGCGAATTGGGCCTCAGATTTAAGTTTGGTCGCCAGCTCCAACCCATCCATGACGGGCATGCGCAGGTCGGTAAGGACGACATCCACCCTCTGCTGTGGGTCAAGCAGCAACTCATAGGCCTGCGCGCCGTTGGCAGCCTCCAGGACCAAATAGCCTTCAGTGCGCAGCACTTCACAAAAAAGTGCGCGGACATCGGTGTTGTCTTCCACCACCAGAATGGTGCGGGCAATTTCCGTTCGTTGCATGGATGAGTCCGCTCTCTCGTACAGCGCCCGAGGTGGGCGTCAATATCGATTATGAGGCGCCCTGATCGCCACCGGGATCAGGGAATCACTCAAAACTCGCAAAAAATCGCCTACGCCGACGTAGGAAAAATCGCACAAAGCGCGGCCATGGCATGGCCTGCCGTGCACAAGGATCAGAAACGCCAGTTCGCAGAGACGGCCGCCGTCAGCTCTGCATCACCGCCGCGCCAGAGCGTGCTGGACAAGGATGCGTCGACCACCATGTCCTGCCGTACCCGGTAGGAGGCGCCGGCCTGCAGGTCCAGGCTGTCGCGCTGGATCACTTCACTGCTTGCCGCAAATGCGACGTCGGGATATCCCGCCAGGCGCGCTGTCTGCGTGGTCGTACGCGCCAGCATGTCGCGGCTGACGCCGGCACGCAGATTGGCACGGACCTGCCGCCCCGAGGCCAGCGACAGGTCGCTGCGCCATTCACCCCCCAGGCGTGCACGCATGGAACGCAAGGAATTGCTGTCCAGTTGCAGGCCCGGCCCGTCCGTATTGTTTTCCGTGATCGCAGGCCGCGACAGCACCGTATAGTCAAGACCGGCCAGCGGCCCGGCGCTGCTACCCTCGCCGATGCGCCAGCGCCAGCCACCACCCAGCGTGGCGCTGGCGACGGTCCCAGTCCAGGTGCCACGCGGCGCGCTCTGATATCCGTTGAAATCGATCTTGCGTTCCAGGCGCCCGTCTTCCACGCCCACGCGGGCCTGGGCAAAGGCATGCGGTCCGGCCAGGGGATCGGCAGCATAGGCCAGGTGTGCGCCCACATCCAGCGCCGAGGTCTCGCCGGATGCCGGGGTGCGGCCATCGACCCGGGTCGACTGCCCACTGACCGCGCCATGCAGGCCCACCGTCCAGCCATCCATGGCCAGGCCACTGCGCTCCACCCCCAGCACCACGCCATAGGTATTGCCGTTGGCGCCCACGGCACGCCCGGACCGGTCGCGCCAGTAGGCACTACCGAAAGGCATGGCGAACGCCGTCCAATCGCTGCCCGCCGGCACCTGTCCGTCCAGCATCGTGACAGCCGGTGCGCGGGCGGCCACCAGATCACCGATGTGCCGCTCACGCAGCAAGGCGCCCGAGAACATTTCGCCATAGGCCACCGGCGACAGCTGCCGCAATGCCGGTGCGATGCCACTGCCGTCGGCCGCCGAAAAGTCCAGCGCGGCCACCAGCGAACGCATGTCGCCCCGGGCATTGCCCGCTGCCACGTCAAGCGAACGCGCGACCTGCAGCGTCACGTCATCGTTGGCGTAGCGCGAATAGGCTGCATCGCGGCGCTGCACCGAAACGGTATAGCTCAGGCCACCTGCTGCGGTGACATCGGCCACCAGGGTGGGCGAAGCCAGCAGGGCGCTGGCCGACGCAAATGCGCCGCTGATGCTGCCAGCCTGCAGCCATTGATCGCTGGTGAGCGCGAAACGGTTTGCGTACCAGCTGCGTTGCGGCGCGATGCTCAGACTGCCATCCAGCGCCGCGTTGCCGCTGACGACCAGGGAACTGATATTGCCGCTGCCGTCCACGCTGGTCTGCAACCGGCCGTCGGCCCCCTGCGCGTAATTGCCGACCACCGTGATGCTGCTGCCCGGCGTGGGGGCCAGCGTGCCATGGTTGGTGAACAGGCCGGCGCTATTCAAGGTATAGCGGCTGCTGCCACCCAGCAGGGCACCGTGGGCGATATTGACCTGGTAGATCTGGTGGTCGCCGGTCAGGAAGGTGGCGCCGCCCTCGAAGGCCAGTGACAGATTGTTGATGCCCACGATATTGCCGTCATAGCGTAATGCGAAGCCAGGATCGGCCAAAGCGGTGGCGCGTCCATCGGCGTCTGGCAGGTAACCGAAGCTCAGGGTGGTCAGGCGTGGCGCACTGCCGTCGAGCTCGGCATAGTCGGAACGGATATCGCCCTGCAGCGAAGCGCCGCGCATGACGTTGATCTGGCCCACATAGGCGTTGCTGGAGATATAGATGGCGGCACTGCGGCCGGCCAGGCGCCCGGTCAGGTCGAAGCGGCTGACCAGCGGGCCATCCAGCTCCGCCAGCAGGGAGCCGGTGGCCTTCGATCCCCGGTAGATGTAGGAGCCACGGTAGTCGCTGTCATTGCCCAGGATATTGTTGCCGAAGTCGAAACTCACTGCGATACCGTCCTCGCCCAGGGCCTGTACGTCACCGCGCTGGGTGAGGGTGTGGTCCTTGCCATAGGTGAACATCACCCCGCGCCCATAGGCGCCATCGGCATAGACCCGGGTACCGGGCAGGATGATGATATGGTTGCCGGCGCCGTCGATGCGCATGCCCGCGCCACCTGCGCCAGCCGAGAGCAGGTCGGCGCGCTGGTAGATGGTATTGTTGCTGCCGTAGACATGCAGGCCCAGGCCCAGCGCGGCCAGGTTATAGGTATTGGGCAGGTAGGCGCTGCCTTCTGCATTGCGCTGGAAAAAACCGTCGTCGTTGAGGATCACCTGGCCGTCGGCGTAGACGGAACGCCCGAAGAAATTGCGACGGTCGATGTCATAGCCCAGGTCCTGCAGGATCGCCAGTTCGGCTTCCATGAAGGTGGTGTAGTTGCGGTAGCTCTGATGGCTCATCAGGCTGTTCTTGAGCTCCAGATGCGACATGAATGGCGGATCGGAATCGGTCTCGGTGCCGGTGCTGAGCGGTATGCCGCGCATGCCGGAGCCGGCCAGCACCTGCGCCACGTTCGGACCGATGAAATATCCCGAGTTCTTGCTGACGTCGAACACATCGGCACCGCTCACCTTGCTGCATGTCATGCACCAGATCACCTGGCCGGGCTGGGCCGCCTTGCCGTTGTCGTCGCGCAGGTAGGAGGTCCACTGGCTGATTCCGTCGCTGAAGCGATACACGGAAGGGCCGGAGGGCTGCTCGGCTTCGTCAATAGAAGAGCCGATCCCCAGTGCATGCCCGATCTCGTGAAAGGCGACCGCCGGCAGATCCCAGCCGGTGACATTGCGTGGCAGCTGTGAAGGGATGTAGACATTGGTGCTCGCCGGGATGTCCTGAATCCCCACGAAGCCATGCGCGCCCAGTGTCAACGGGCCGGCCTGCAGATTCTGCAGCGCCGCCTGCACCTGGGTCGGTGCAATGATCAGACCCGGCACCGACGGACTGTAGGCATGGGCGTTGTCGTTGCCAGGCTCGCTACCGATATTGATCACCGCCGGGGACGTACCGGGGATCACCTTGATATAGTTGGCCCACTGTCGAAGCCCCGCCAGGGTCTGCTGCTTGAACATGTCCGAGAGCGCAAACGGCGAGGATTGGAACGTGTCGCCCTCTTTCTGGAAGGCGCCGTCAGCAGGCCCGTAGAAACGGGCCTCGAAGATCGGCACCTGATTGCTGTCGAGAATCGTGTGTGGTTCATAGGTCTGCGCCTGTGTCTGCGCGCAGGCCAACATCGCCGCTGCGGCGACGGCCTTCAATACCAAGCCCTTCATGCTACCCCCCTGATGGCGCCGGCCGTTCCGGCCTCTGACGCATTTCTTAACGTTTTACGTGTTTTTGTTAAGGCGCCACCGTACAGCAGCCAGAGAAGGGGCAAAGCCGGCAAATAGGACGGTTTTCCACCCCTGATTGCGCGGTTCACCACCGGCGTTGCCCCCAGCCCGATCTATTGGCTGCACGCAATTACTGCTGAGCATCATTTTTGCGACAGTGGCGATGAATGGCCAGCGGTCACGACTTCGCTTGCTTCCTTGTTACGTCGTTTTTACGTCCCGTGGACGTCGCTGTTACGCGTCTGTCACAGGTCTGTCATGCCGCGGTCATGTGCCTGTCACATGCCTGTCCCGGCAGGCGGGAACACGCTTCCAGCCAGACGAAAAGCGTTCTCATTGGCGCGCAACTTGCTTAGTGTCAATGGGGGTTTCAACGGGTAGTTCACAAGATCATGCATGACAATCAACAGACCGAAGAATTTTTGCGGCATATGCCTGCCGTCGTCGACTGCGAACGTTCGCTCAGGGAGCTCAGCGTTGCCTGGCGCCTGATCGAGTCGACTGCCAAGATGGTATGTCCCACCGAAGCCAAGAGCATCCTGCCCACCATCAAGGTGACGCGCGAGGGCTTCAACCAGTTGGAAAAGAGGCTCATCGCCAATCTGGTGCAACAGAACGTGTCGAAAGTGGTGCAGGAGTTCGATTTCAAGGCCCGGGTCATCATCGACATCGTGGTCCGCAACCTGTTCGAGCGCACCGCCGATGTTGGCTTCCTGGCCATGGACGAGGCCATCCGCCAGTTCATCCTGGCCGGAGCGGACGGCGAGCGCCACCAGATCGTGGCGCGACTCAATGCCTACCGGCAAAAGTACACGGTCTATGACGAGATCTTCATTCTCGATCCACAGGGACAGGTGCTGGCCAATCTCGACCCTGCCAATACCGTCACGCAATCGCGCGACCCGCTGGTAGCGCGCACCCTGGCCGCCAACGGTTATCTGGAGACCTTTGCCGTCACCGATCTGCGCGGCGGCAGCGAACGCTCCCTGATCTACTCCCACAAGATCGTCAACCCCGAGGATGGCAAGACCATCGGCGTGCTGTGCCTGTGCTTCCCGGTGGCGGTGGAGATGGACGACGTCTTCGGCGGGTTGCGCAAGCCCAACGACCGCAGCGTCATGCTCATGCTGGACCAGGACGGACGCGTCATCGCCAGCAGCGATGCCGAACATGTGCCGGTCGGTCGCACCGTGCCGCTGGCGCTGGAAGGCCCCTACCAGTTGGTGACCCATGCCGGACGCGACTACCTGGCGCGTACCTGCGCCGCGCGCAACTACCAGGGCTACAGTGGCCCCGGCTGGTACGGCCATGTGATGGTGGCCTGCGATGTGGCCTTCCGCCAGCCGGGCCAGGACATGCTCTCGCAATACGACGCGGACCTGCTGGCCGGCGTGATGTCGCACGCCCGCTCCTTCTGCCCGCCTCTGCATGACGTCACGCTGCTGGCCGACTCCATCAACCACTCGCTGCGGCGCGTGGTGTGGAACGGCAAGATCATGGCCTCGGGCGACGCTGGCGACCTGCTGCGGCTCAAGGCCATCCTGCAGGAAATCAGCCAGACCGGAGACGAGACCAACGAAGTCTTCCGCGAATCCATCCTGGACCTGTACGCCACGGCGCTGTCGTCTAGCCTGCAGGACCTGCAGTACATCTCGCGCCTGATGGTCGACATCATGGACCGCAACCTCTACGAACGCGCCAACGATTGCCGCTGGTGGGCACTGACCCCGCGCCTGCGCCAGCTGCTGGCCCAGGAGACGCGGCGGCCCGCCGAACTGGCCGAGCTCCAGAAAATCCTGGCCTCCATCAATGCGCTCTATACCGTCTACACCAGGCTGGTGGTGTTCGACAGCCACGGCCACATCGTCGCGATGAGCAAGCCCCTCGCCGAAGCCAGCGAGGGCAGCAATCCCGGCGCCTCCGGCGGCAACCTGCGGGTGGACGAACAGCTGCTGCGCAATACCATGCGCCTGAGCGATCCAGGCCAATACTGCGTGTCGCCCTTCGAAGCGACGGCCCTCTACGATGGTGCGGCCACCTATCTCTACAGCGCAGCCATCTTCCCCCCTGAGCGCAGCGGTCCTCCGGTCGGCGGCATTGCCATCGTGTTCGACGCCACGCCCGAGTTCGCCAACATGCTGGGCTCTGCCCTGCCCGAGCAGGAAGGCGCCTTCGCCGCCTATACCGACCGCCAGGGACAGGTCATTTCCAGCACCCACCCGGATTACCCGCCCGGCAGCGTGCTGCCGCTGGGCGCGGCCACCAGCAGCAGCGCCAACGGCAGCAGCGCAGCTGAAATCCGCATCCATGACGGCCACTACATGGTGGTCGGCCACACCACCTCATTCGGCTATCGCGAGTACAAGAACAGCGACGATTACGTCAACGATGTGATTGCCATGGTCTTCACGCCCATCGGCCAACAGAGCGACGCCGTGCGTGCGCTCGACGGCGCCGATATCGAAGTCGCCAGCAGCGGCGGCAAGCTGCGCGAATTCGCCACCGTCACCATCGACGGCGCTGTCTTCGCACTGCCGGCCGGTAACGTGATCGAAGCCATCGAAGCCTCGCGCATGCTTTCCACCTCCACCTTCAAACCGGTGCTGGCGGGTGCGCTGGACTATCACGAAGGAGGCGCGGCGAAATCGGTGTTCGTACCGGTGGTGGATATGCGCCAGCTGTTGCTGTCGACCGCATCGACCACCGCCGACAGCCGCGAGATCGTCATCGTGCGCCATGCCGGGCGCCTGGTCGGACTGCTGGTCGATGGTCTGCATGACGTACTGGAATTCGGCGAAAGCCACATCGATGCGCCGCTGATCATGTTCGGCGGTGGCGTCAATTACATCGGCAACCTGATCCGGACCGCCAAGCCTGGCGACACCATCCAGGTAGTGGATGTGGAACGCATCGTCATGAATTTCTTCGGGCCGCGCAAGGAGGCCTACCTGGCCGCATCCTGATGCGAGTGGTGGATAGCAGCGGGTGACCGACGGCATCTGTCATCGGTCACCCGCCCTCAGTTACCTTCCTCAATTGCCCGCCCTCAGCCGTCACCGCCGGATAGACCCGCGGCATTCCTGACGGCTGTCATCTGCGCCAGGATGGAGACGGCGATTTCAGCCGGCCTGTGACTATCGATAGGCAGACCGATCGGCGCATGCAGTCGCGCAATCTGCGCCGCGCCGAGATCGAACAAGGCCAGCCGCTCGCGACGGCGCTGGCTGCTGGCACGCGAACCCAGGGCGCCGACATAGAAGGCCGAAGAAGTCAGCGCCTCCAGCAGGGCCATGTCATCCAGCTTGGGATCGTGGGTCAGTGCCACGATGGCAGTGTGGGAATCGGGCTTCATCTCCAGCACCACATCATCGGGCATGCCGGCGACCAGCCGGGTACCGGCGATATGCCAGCCCGCCGCATACTCCTCGCGCGGATCGCAGACCAGGACCTCGTAGTCGAGCATCATCGCCATCCTGGCCAGCGCCTGTGACAGCTGTCCGGCGCCGATGATCAAGAGGCGCCAGCGCGGCCCGTAGCATACGGTGAAATCAGGCTGCGCCAGCACTGGCCCGGGCAAGGCACCGTCGGCATGGCCCAGCCGCGTGCAGCGGGACAGGCCGCTGGCCAGATCGAGCTGGCGCCGGATGCGCCCCTGCGCGGCGGTGACCTGCAGCACTTCGTCGAGCCAGCCGGAGCCCGGCAGCGATTCGCGTACCAGGACCAGGGTTCCTCCACAGGGCAAGCCAAACCTTGCGGCCTGCTCCCGCGTGGTGCCATATTCCAGAACAGCGGGGCGCACAGATGTCGCACCCTCCTGACGCACGCGCTCGATGAGGTCATCCTCGACGCATCCGCCGGAGACCGATCCCACCACGCAACCATCGTCCCGGATGGCCAGCATCGCCCCGGGACTGCGGGGCGCGCTGCCCCAGGTACGCGCCAACGTGAACAGGTGTACCTGGTATGCTTGCCGCCGCCAGTCGCGGGCCGTGCGCAAGACCTCCAGATCCAGGCTTTCCATGTCTGTCCGCCCTGCCTCAGACCGCGGCCAGACGAAATACGCCCATCGACAGCTTCACCGCCCCGGCCTGCTCCACCAGCGACGCCGACGAGGCCGCAGCCTGCTCCACCAACGCCGCATTCTGCTGGGTAATGCGATCCAGCGAAGACAATGCCGCCGCCACCTGCTGCACGCCCTCGCGCTGCTCGATGCTGGCGCGGGAGATCTCGTCGATCAGGCCGCTCACGCCACCGATGGATGAGACAACCTCAGTGATGGTGGTCGCCGAGGTCTTCACCTGCGCCTGTCCCTGGCTCACGCTGCGTAGCGATGCGGTGATCAGCTCGGCGATTTCGCGTGCTGCCGTAGTGCTGCGCTGGGCCAGCGTACGCACCTCGCTGGCCACCACCGCAAAGCCACGTCCGTTCTCACCGGCGCGGGCCGCCTCCACTGCAGCATTGAGCGCCAGGATATTGGTCTGGAAGGCGATGGCCTCGACCACCTTGACGATCTGCCCGATCTGCGCGGCATCGTCGGCCATGGCCTGCATGGTCTGAACGATGCGATCGAAGGCCTGCCCACCGCGTTGCGCCACATCCGCAGCCGCCACCGCATTGGCCGCCGCAGAGACGGCGTGATCGGCATTGTTCTGGATGGTGGCGGCCAGTTCCTCCATGCTGGAGGCAATCTCCTGCAGCGACGATGCCTGGCTCTCGGTGCGCTGGGACAGGTCCATGTTGCCGGCCGCGATGTCCGAACAGGCCCGCGTCACGCCATGCACATCACGACCGACTTCGCCGATCAGGCTGACCAGGCTGCTCCTCATCAGCAGAAGCGCCCGTACCAGATCGGCGGCATGTGGCTGGGCGGTCTGATCAAGGGGCGCATCGAGATCACCGGCAGCCATCCGATATGCAAAGTCGGTGGCCTGCTCCAGCGGCCGCATCAACTGTCGTCGCTGCCAGAGACTGCCCAGCACCAGCATGGCCAACGCCACCGCCAGCATGACCAGTGCCGGCACCCGGCTTGCTGCAGACCACAGCAGGCCGGCTGCCAGTGCGCTCGCCAACGGCAAGGCCTGCCACAGCACGATCCGCTTGAGCAACCCCGGTCGCCACAGCCGCTGCACCATCCCCGGCATACCGGTGCGCAGGAACTGGCCGCCGCGCACGGTCCAGCCACGGGCGCGCCGCTCCTTGAAGCGGCGCAACATGGCAGCGGCGAAACTGACCTGCTCCGCTGGCGCATGGGTGCGCACCGAGGTCGATCCGATCACGCGCCCGCCTTCCCGCACCAGCGAGACATTGGTCATGGCCCAGATACGCTGCCCATCGCTGCCCCGGATGCAGGTCAGTCCGGCCCACCGGCGTCCCTGCTCGATCGTGGTACGGCGCATGTCCTTGACGGCTTCGGCCGGCACGTCGGGATCGATCAGGCGCGTGTAGGGCATGCCCACCAGCTCCTGCATGGGGATACCTACCTCGTCGGCGAACGCCTGGTTGGCATAGGTGATGATGCCCTCCGAGCTGGTCCGGCTGATCAGATACTGTCCCGGCCGCAGTGCGCGACCATCTTGCTGCTGGCTCACCATCCCCCTCCTCAGCACCGTCCGGCCAACCCTCCGGCGGCGATAGTTTCCCGCGATTAATAACGAACATCATTCTGTTATTTTGCATCCTTCGATGTCAAGAAGAATTCCGCGATCGAGATCATCATCAGGTGGCGCAGCAGCGCGTCGAACTATCCGCGTCACGGCATCGGCAACGCAGCGTCGCACACGAACAACGACGGAACGCAGAGGTGTGCGATAGCGAGCATTTCCTCACATCGCCCCACAATCCACTACGCATATGGCTTCCATGAGCATGAAGAATAAAAAACGCACCAAAAACGCGAATATGGACAGCTGAACTTCTTTTTTAAGTGCATGTGACGGAACGACTGCACCATTTGTTTCCCCTGCCATCCTGCCCTGCCTTCCCCGGCAAGGACGCGTGAAGAAAAAACTTTCGCCTCACACGACAATAACGATTGACATTCATTTTATTGAGATTAAATAATGTCATTCATTATTTGACGCACATCAAAGCAGGCGCCGCGCCGCCCACTCGTTCAGATCCATTGCAGTCCGATTCATCCGTAGCGCCACCGCCAGCGGTGGTTTTCAACGCTGTCTTGATTGTTCAACCTGAAGGGGAAATAAAAGTGAAGAAACGTCTGTTAGCCGCCGTCTCCGCCGGCCTGTGCCTGGGGGGGCTGGGTACCGAAGCGATGGCCCAGAGCAGTGTCACCATCTACGGCATCATCGATACCGGGGTCGAATATCTCAATCACACCAATGCCGCCGGCCAGGGCAAGCTGCGTACGCTGCCGCTGACCGGACTGCTGCCCTCGCGCATCGGTTTCAAGGGAGTCGAGGACCTGGGCGGTGGCTTGCGCGCCTTCTTCAATCTGGAAAGCGGCTTCGTGCCGACCACCGGCGGCATGGGCCAGGGTAACCGCCTGTTCGGACGACAATCCAATGTCGGCCTGATGGACCCGACCTGGGGTACCTTCACGCTGGGTCGCCAGTACAACATGACGGCCATCTCGCTGATCGCCGCCGACATCATGGGGCCGGCCAACCACGGCCTGTCCAACATGGACTCCTACCTGCCCAACACGCGCAGCGACAATGCGCTGGGCTACATGAACAAGATCGGCAACACCACCGTGGGCGCCACCTATAGCTTCGGTCGCGACACCTCCACGGCGGGCGGGCCTGCGGCCACCAATTGCGCTGGCGAGAACGCCGCCGATGCGCAAGCCTGTCGCCAGTGGACGGCGTTGATCAAGTACGACACTGCCACCTGGGGCGTGGCCACCGCCTACGACACCCTGCGCGGCGGCGCCGGGGCGGGCAACCTGCTCACCAGCAGCAACTACAAGGACAACCGCGCCTCGTTCAATGGCTGGTTCAAGGTCGGCGATCTGAAGATCGGTGGTGGCCTGATTGCCCGCCACCTGCAACGTGCGGTCGATATCAACTACAACCTCTGGTATCTCGGCGCCAGCTACGCGCTCACGCCACAGTGGCAGGTCGAAGGCCAGGTGGCCCATCTGGATACCCGCAACTCACCCGACGACAGCACGCTGGGAACGGCACGGGCGATCTACTTCCTGTCCAAGCGCACCAGCCTCTACGCGTCGTATGCGTACATCAAGAATCGCGGCAACGCCGCCATTGCCGTCAGCTCCGGCAGCACGGTCGGTGTCGGCCAGAACCAGTCCAGCGTGATGGCCGGCATCCGGCATACCTTCTGAAGCAGCTTTACTCCTGAGGATCCCTTTGTAGGACTTGGCGGAACGCATCGAGGCGTTCCGCTTTTTTTTGGGCGTCCCGGAGGGCCGGAGAGGGACGAAAAAAGGCGCCGTCGCGACGGCGCCTGCTCTTCCATCTGGTCGGCCTCAGAAGGGAGGCAGTCTTGCCTCGCCCTGACGCATCTCGGGATGATGCAGCACGTCCAGCACATGTGCCGGCGTAAACGGCTGCTGCCATACACCCTGCCCAAGCGGGCGCAAGGCGTCGTTGACGGCGCACCAGATGGCGCCAATGGCCCCCACCGTCCCGGCCTCGCCCACCCCCTTGGCACCGAGACTGGTTTCGCGCTCGGGCGTGGTCACATGGCCCACATGGATCTGGGGCATCTCTGAGGCCATCGGAATCAGATAGTCCGCCAGCGAGGCATTGCTCATCTGCCCGTTCTCGGAATAGATGCACTGCTCGAACAGGGCCGCGCCTATCCCCTGCACCACGCCACCTCGGATCTGCTCATCGGTCAGCAGCGGGTTGACGATACGTCCGCAATCTTCCACCACCCATACGTCCAGCACGCGGATCATGCCGGTCTCGATATCGACCTCGACCTGCGCCGCCTGCACCCCATTGGCGGCGAAGTAGGGCTTGCCGGTCGGCGCATAACTGCGCTCCATCGTCAGTTCCGGGATGACGTCCAGCTTGATGGCGGTCGAATCGTAATGCGCCTTGAGCGCCACCTCCGCCAGGCTCATCAAGGCTTCGCCGTCACGCCCGATGATCATGCCATCGACGATATCGAGCCCGTCCTGCGATTGCTCGCCAAGGGCCGCTGCGATCGACAGGATATTGGCGCGCAGCTGCGCTGCGGCCAGCAGGGCAGCTTCCCCGGCCAGGGAGATGCCGCGCGAGGCCCAGGCACCGCCCCCCAGTGGATCGCGGGAGGTATCGCCGGCCGCCACCGCCACCGTCTCCAGCGGACTACCCATGGCCTGGGCCACGATCTGGGTCAGGCCGGTGCGCGTGCCCTGCCCCTGGTCGGTCGCGCTCGTGCGGCACTGGATGTGACCAGAGGGCAGCAGGCTCAGGCGCACTCCCTCCTTGCCGGCCACCCTGACCTGATTGGGTCCGTAAAGGCCCGCGCCCACGCCGGTCAGCTCGACGAAGGTGCACAAGCCGATGCCACGATAGACGCCGCGCTGGCGCAGCGCCTCCTGCGTGGCGCGCAGCTGGCGGTAATCCATGTTCTCCAGCAACTGATCCATGCAGGCGTCCAATGACAGCGGCCCCAGCGGGATGCCGCCGGCAGCAGGCAGCATCGGCGCCTCGGCCGGACGCGCCGGCAGATGATTGCGGCGGCGCATGGTGACCGGATCCATGCCGATGGCCGCCGCCGCGTCATCGATCAGTTGTTCGATGACGGCGCAGGCGATGGGCTGGCCCACGGCACGATAGGCACCGGTCGGTACCTTGTTGACGAAGGCCCCGCGCACCCGCCCGCGGAAGGCGTCGATGCGGTAGGCCGAGCCGCACAGGTCGAGCGCCTGCAAGGCTTCGCCGATACTGGAACGCGGGTAGGCGGACACCGCCCCGAAGCAGAACAGCAGATCCACGTCCAGCCCCAGCAGGTGTCCTTCGGCATCCACCGCCAGTTGCGCCTCGACGCTGGCGTCCCGGGCGTGGACATCGGAGACGAAGGATTCCAGGCGGTCCGCCTGGAATTTGACGGGCCGGCCCAGCAGCATCGCAATGGCGACCACCGCGATCTCGTCGGCATAGGCGTGCAGCTTGATGCCGAAAGCGCCCCCCACGTCGGGGCTGGCGACCCTGACCCGCTCCAGCGGCAGGCCCAGCAGGCTGGCGTAGATCTCCTGCATCTGGAAGGGCGCCTGATGGGATTGCTGGATATCCAGCTCGCCGGTGCGCCGGTCAAAGCTGGCCAGGATGCCACGTGGCTCCAGCGGCACACCGGTCTGGCGACCGAAGCTGAAACGGCGTCGTACCACCTGGGCAGCGCCGGCAAATGCGGCGGCCACATCACCCTTGCCGATCTTGCGCTCCAGCGCCAGGTTGTGCTCGATGGCCGGGTGGCAGGGTGGACAGCCGGGTTCCAGTGCGGTGGTCGGGTCGACCACGGGCTCGCCCTCCTCCCAGTCGATCTCGATCAGTTCGAGCGCGTCCTCGGCCTGCGCGCGCGTAGCGGCCACCACCGCCGCCACCGCTTCGCCCTGCCAGAACACTTCGTCGATGGCCAGCGGATTCTGCGGTGCCGAGACATGCTCCGGCCACATGGCAAAGCGGGTGGTCCAGCCAGCGCAGACGGTCGCCAGGTCGGCGCCGGTGACGACCGCACTCACCCCGGGCATGGCCGCAGCGGCGTCGACATTGATCGCGTGCAAACGCGCACGCGCGAACGGACTGCGGTAGAACACCACATGCTGCATATCGGCCAGCACCAGGTCGTCGAGATAGCGTCCGCGTCCGGCCACGAAACGCTCGGCATCCGCGCGGGCGACGCTACGGCCGATCAGGCCAGCGGCCGCGGTCTGGGCGGCGGCGCTCATGCATCCTCCCCGGCGGCCATTTCGATGGCATCGACGATGGCCTGGTAACCGGTGCAACGGCAGTAATTGCCCGAGATGGCATCGCGGATCTCCAGGCGGCTGGGGCAGGCCTTGGCCTGCAGCAGTTCGTTGGCCGTCATCAGCATGCCCGGCGTACAGAATCCGCATTGCATGGCATTGCGCGTCACGAAGGCGCGTTGCAGGGCGGCGATCTCGCCGCTTTCGGCCAGCCCCTCCAGGGTCTCCACGCTCAGGCCGTCGACCTGCACCGCCAGCATCAGGCAACCGCGCACCACCGCGCCATCGACGCGCACATTGCAGGCACCGCAGACGCCGACCTCGCAGCCGACGTGAGCTGCCGTCAATCCCATGTCCTGGCGCAGGAAGTCCACCAGGTTGCGGCGCACCGGCACCAGGCAATTGACGTCCTTGCCGTTGAGGGTGAATTGGATGTTGGCGTGTTCCACGCAACGGACGGACAGGTCATCCATGGCTGGCTCCGTAAGGAATGGTTGAATCGGCCGGCGCGCCGAAGGTCGCCGCCAGCACGCGACGTATCAGGGCGGCCGCCTGCAGGCGCTTGACCTCGGGGCTGCCGAAGTGGTTGTGATCGGGATTGAGCTCGGCCACGGCAGCCCTGGCGATCTCCTCGCCCAGCGCAACGGACCACGCCTGCCCCTGCGCCAGTGCAGCGGCCGCGGTGGACAGGATGGGCATGGGATCGGTGCCGAAGGTGGTCAGCCGCAGGTCGCCGATGATGCCCTCGGCATAGCTGGCCCGCAGCGCGACGCCGACCATCGCGAAGTCCCCATGGCGGCGCGCCAGCTCGTCGAAGCCGAAGACCTCCTGCGGCTGGCAGGCCGGATAGAGTGCTTCGATCAGGATTTCGTCATCCTGGCGGGCCGTCTCGTACAGACCGAAGAAATAATCCACTGCCGGCACCTCGCGCACGCCGCCGTCACGGCTCTGCAGCACCAGCAAGGCATCCAGGGTGATGGCGCAGGCCGGCATCTCCGCCGACGGATCGGCCAGCGCCAGACTGCCGCAGGTGGTACCGCGGTTGCGCACCGCCGGATGGGCCACATGGCGCATGGCCATGTGCAGCAAGGGCAGATGTTGTTCCACCAGCGGTGAGCTGGCGGTCTCGGCATGACGCACCAGGGCACCGATGCGCACATGGCTGGCATCCTCGGCCAGCACGATGCCCTTGAGCTCCTCGATGCGATTGATGTCGATGAGCAGGCTCGGCGCCGACAGGCGCAGATTGAGGGTGGCGAACATGCTCTGGCCGCCGGCCAGGATGCGCGCATCGCTGCCGTGTTCAGCCAGCAGCGCGCACGCCTCTTCCAGCGAACTCGGGCGGGCGTATTGGAAACCTGATGCCTTCATGCAATATCCGATAAGTTGTGACAGGCCGGGTGGGCGCAGCCGGGATGCGCACGCTCACACGCCCATGTAACGATGCACCAGGGAGGGGTCCTGCTGCAACTGTTGTGAGCTTCCACTCCAGGCGATACGTCCCTTCTCGACCACATAATGGCGGTCAGCCAGTCCCATGAGCGACTGGATGTTCTTGTCGATGACGATCATCGACAACCCTTCTTTCTTCAGTTCGTGCAGGGCGCGCCAGATATCGGCACGCGCCACCGGCGCCAGGCCTTCGGTGGCCTCGTCCAGCACCAGCAGGGAGGGATTGGTCATCAGCGCACGCGAGATGGCCAGCATCTGCTGCTCGCCGCCGGACAACTGCGAACCCATGTTCTGACGCCGTTCCGCCAGCCGTGGAAAGAATTCATAGGCGCGTCGCAAGGTCCAGGGACGACTGTCGGCCTGCCCGGCGCGCGCCGGACGGGCGGTGGCGATCAGGTTTTCTTCCACGGTCAGGTCGGCGAAGATCTGGCGCCCTTCGGGCACCAGCCCCAGGCCACGGCGCGCCACTTCGTGACAAGGCAGGGTATCGATGCGCTGGCCGCCAAAGCTGATGCTGCCGGCACTCGGACGCAGCAGACCGAACAGGCATTTGACGGTGGTGGATCGGCCCATGCCATTGCGACCGAGCAAGGTGATCACCTCACCGCGCTGCAGGTCCAGCGAGATGTCGAACAGGGCCTGCGCCCGACCGTAGGAGGCCTGCAGCCCGCGGATGGATAACTGTTCAGCCATGAGCGGCTCCAGAAAAAGTCCCTGCCTCATCACCCAGGTAGATGGCGCGGACCTCGGGGTGATTGCGAATTTCATCGGGCGTGCCACAGAAGGCGGCACGACCCGATACCAGCACCGTGATGCGATCGGCCAGGGCGAAGACCGCATCCATGTCGTGTTCGATGAGCAGCATCGAGTAACGGCCCTTGAGGGATTGCAAGAGTTGTACCACCGATGCCGATTCTTCGATGCTCATGCCGGCCATGGGCTCGTCGAGCAACAGCAGGCGCGGCTGCGCGGCCAATGCCATGGCCAGCTCAAGCTGGCGTCGCTCGCCGTAGCCCAGTTCTCCTGCCAGCGTATCGCGGCGGGCTTCCAGGCGGGTGGCAAGCAGTGCCTGCTGCGCGTCCTGGCAGGCCTGCTCACGGGCCATCATCGGACGCCAGAAACCGTAGCCGCCAGTCGCGCCGACCGCCGCCAGCACGGCGTTTTCCATCACGGTGAACTCTTCGAAGATGGAGGTGATCTGGTAGGAGCGCAGCAAGCCCCGGCAGGCGCGCTGATGCAGCGGCAGCGTGGTCACCTCCTCATCGCCGAACCAGACCTGGCCGCTGTCGGGCCGCAGCTCTCCGGAGAGCTGGTTGATCAGGGTGGTCTTGCCGGCCCCATTGGGGCCGATGATGGCGTGCAGTTCGCCGGGACGGATGTCCAGGCTGACGTCGTCGGTCACCAACAGGCCGCCGAAGCGCTTGGTCAATCCCTGGGTACGCAGGCCGTTCATTGCTTGGCTCCATTGGCGACGATGGCAGTCGCATCGATACGGCCGGATGCGCCGCGTTGGCAGCACCGCACATCCAGCCAGTGCAAGGCACCCATGAGTCCGTCACGACCGGTGAGCGCGATGAGGATGATCATCGGCCCGAAGATGAGCATCCAGTGCTCGGTATACGACTTCATCACCTCCTCCAGGCAGATAAACGCCAGTGCACCCAGCAACGGACCGAATACGCTGCCCATGCCGCCCAGCACGACCATGACGATCAGCTCGCCGGACACCTGCCAGCTCATCAGCCCCGGCGAGGCATAGGCATTCAGATTGGCCAGCAGGAAACCAGCCAGGCCGCACAGGATGGCGGAGAGCACATAGGCGATCAGTTGCAGACGGCGGGCCGGGAAGCCCAGTGCGCTGATGCGCGCGAGGTTCTGGCGCGAGCCGCGCAGGGCCATGCCGAAGGGCGCGTGCCGCAACCGGTGCATCCACAGCAGGGTCACCGCCAGCACGCCCCAGGCGGCATAGAACAAGGGCAGCACCGAGCCGAGGTCGATCCCCGCGCCCAGCCGGCTGGTGGCGATGATGGACATGCCATCGTCACCCCCATACTGCTTGAGGCTGACGAAGACGAAATAGCCCATCTGGGAAAACGCCAGGGTGATCATGATGAAGCCGATGCCACGGGTGCGCAGGCTGATGGCACCGGTGAGCGCCCCGATACAGCCGCACGAAACCAGCACCAGCAGCAGCTGCGGCCACGCCGATTCCAGCCCGGCCAGCGAGGACAGGGAGACGCAATACGCCCCCAGGCCAATGAAGAGTGCGTGTCCGAAGCCGATCAGGCCGGCATAGCCCAGCACCAGGTTGAGCGCACTGGCGGCCAGCGCATAGATCAGCACACGCGCCAGAAAGCCCACGTAGAACTGTGCACCCAGTGCAGCGGCCACCGGTGGCACGGCCAGTAGCGCCAGCAACAGCAGCAGGGGAATGCCCAGGCTGGGACGGAACAGGGAGGAAGTCGTCTTCATCGTCTTGCCACGAAAAGGCCTTGCGGACGCAGCGCCAGGACGGCCGCCATCAGCAGGTAGATCAATAGGGAAGCCAGTGCCGGACCAGCCGCATCGGCCAGCTGGCGGCTGACCATCTCACGCAACAGCATGGGCAGGAAGGCCCGTCCCATGGTATCGACGACACCGACGATCAGGGCCGAATAGAACGCGCCCTTGACCGAACCGATGCCGCCGATGACGATCACCACGAAGGTGGCGATCAGGACCGGCTCACCCATGCCGGCCTGGACCGACAGGATGGGGCCGGCCACGGCACCCGCCAGTCCGGCCAGGGCGGCACCGACGGCAAACAGCAGGGCATTGAGGAAGCGGATGTTGATCCCCAGCGCGCCCACCATGGCCGCATTGTTGGCGCCGGCACGGATGAGCATGCCCAGGCGGGTGCGGTGGATCATCCAGTAGCACCCGACGGCCACGGCCAGACCGACCACGATGACCGCAAAGCGGTACAGCGGATAGGGCAGGCCGAACAGGTTGATGACACCGTCCAGCATCGGTGGCACCGAGACGAACAGGGGCTGCTTGCCCCACAACATCGAGGCCAGTTCATTGAAGAACATGATCATGCCGAACGTGGCCAGGACATGGTTCAGGTGGTTCTTGTCGTACAGCCGCACCACCGCCACCCGCTCCAGCAGCACACCGATGGCCAGGCAGCCCAGCAGCGCGGCCAGCAGCCCCAGCAGGAAGCTGCCGGTGGCATTGGCGACCGAGGCCGCAATGTAGGCCCCCATCATGTACAGCGAACCGTGCGCCAGGTTGACGAAGCTCATGATGCCGAACACCAGGGTCAGGCCGGCCGCCAGCAGGAACAGCAAGACCCCGTACTGGAGACCGTTGAGCAGTTGCGCAAACAGTAGCATGATGGCCTCTCTCACTTCAGGGGACAGGCCGCCACGTAGGCATCCTTGTGGTCCACCAGCGGGGTGGCGACCAGCTTGCCCTTGATCTGATCGCCTTCCTTGACGATCTCGAAGGCATAGTAGTTCTGGATCGGCATGTTATTGGTGTTGAAGCGGAAGGGACCGCGTACCGATTTGAACTCCGCACCGGCCGCCTTGACGGCAGCGGCGAAGGCCACCTTGTTGGAGGTGTCGCCCTTGAGCTTGCGCACTGCCGTATCAAGCAGGAAGGCCGCGTCATAGGCATTGGCGGCATAGGTACTCGGAACACGCTTGTAGCGGGATTCGAAGGCTTTGACGAACTTCTGGTTTTCCGGATTCTCCAGCGCCGGATTCCAGGTATTGCCGCTGATCACGCCCACGGCGGCCTCGCGCAGGGCCGGCAGATTGGTACCATCGACGGTGAAGGTGGAATACACCGGTACCTTGCCGATCACCCCGGCCTGCTTGAGCTGCTTGGTAAAGTTCACGCCCATGCTGCCGGGGTAGAACATGAAGACCGCATCCATCTTGCTCAGCTGCAGCTGGGTGATCTCGGCCGAATAGTCGGTCTGGTTAATCTGCGTATAGACCTCGGCGGCCACGCCTCCCTTGTACCAGCGCTTGAAGCCGGCCAGCATGTCCTTGCCGGCCTGGTAGTTGGGAGCCATCAGATAGACATTCTTGTAGCCCTTGTCCTGCACCAGCTTGCCGATGGCTTCGCCCGAACCGTCATTGGGGTAGGCGATGGAAAACACATTGGCGCCGCACTCCGCACCGGCCATCGGCGAGGGGCCGCCGGCCACGGCGATGGAAACCACACCGGATTCCTTGAGTCGTCGCAGATTGGCCATGATGATGTTGGAGTAGCCCAGGCCGACGATGGCATCGACCTTGTCCAGTTCGATGAACTTGCGCATGACCTGCGAGCCCACATCCGGCTTCATCTGGTCGTCCCCCTGCAGCACCTGCACCTTCTGTCCGCCAAGCTGGTTGCCAAGCTGCTCCAGGGCCAGGCCGAAGCCGTCGATATATTCCTGGCCGTCGGCAGCCATCGGCCCGGAGAAGGGGCCGGACAGGCCAATCTTGATATCGGCCATGGCCTGCTGCGGAAACGCCAGCACTGCCAGCCCCGCCAACGCCCCCAGGGCACTCACCATCGACTTCACTACCGCAGATCTTTTCATTTTCATTCCTGTTCGTGGCTAAGGTTGAACTACGAATGCTGCTTGCTGCGTGCGGGAAAACTTGAACGTGGGCGACCGTGCTGCCCCACTAGCGTGCTACGCGTGACCACATGCTGCGCAGGGCGCCCTGACGCGGCTGCTCCTGCGCCGGCTGATCGCCCGGGCCATCGGCCGCGGGTGCGGCGGCGGCCTCCGGTTCGAACAGCTTGACGAAGCGAGCAAAGAAATCATCGGCCATCTTGCGGGCCGAACTGTCGATCAGGCGTGCACCGAGCTGCGCCAGCTTGCCGCCGACCTGGGCCTGTACCTCGTATTGCAACAGCGTGCCCTCGCCTTCTTCCGGTGCCACCAGCCGCACTGCGGCGCTGCCCTTGGCAAAGCCGGCCATGCCGCCCTGGCCTTCGAAGGTAATCGCATAGGACTGCGGCGCCACGATGTCGGTCAGGCTCATGCGTCCCTTGAACTTGGCCGAGACCGGACCGATCCTGATCGACATGCCCACTTCGTACTCATGCTCGCCGACCTGCTCCAGCCGGTCGCAGCCGGCGATGCAATCGCGCAGGCTGGCCGGATCGTTGAGGGCTTCCCATACCGCCTGCCGGGAGGCGGGTACCAGACGTTCGCTGATCATTTCCATGCTTGATTCGCTCCTCTTTCAATTGCCTGTCATTCGTATAGTCCGCCCGCTCCGTGGGCGCTGCGCTGCGTGCGGCGTGCTCCTGGCTGCCGGCGCCCTCAATGCGCCAGCAGCAGCGCCTGTATCGCGGCCGCATCCGGCAATGGCGACTGCGCCAGAATCAGCATGAGCAGGATGCGCAGTTTGGGGGCGGCCAGATCGCCTCCCGCCAACACCCCGTCACGTTGCAGGAAGGCCTGCGGCGGTACCACGCCACGCGCAGCGCGTGCGGCCTGCACCACCACCACACCCTGCGCCACTGCACGCTGCAGGGCGGCGCGTTCACCATTGGCCGGGCGGCCGGGTGCCAGTCCGATGCTGATGATTCCCCGGGCGCCTGCCGCCAGCACGCCATCGATGGCCGCACCGTCGGCACCGGCATAGGACACCACCATATCCACGCGTGGCAAGGTCCGGCTCGACGACATGTCGAGCGCCGGCAGCATGCTGTGCGATATCGATGAAGTCACGCGGCGGCGCAGCACCACGCTGCCATCAGCGTCCACCCGACCGAGCGGGCCATAGGGCGTGGCCTCGAATGCGTGCAGCTCGAAACTGGCGGCCTTGCTGACATCGCGTGCCGCAAAAACCATGCCATCCATCACCACCAGAACGCCCTGCCCCTGGGCCTGTGGGGCAGCCGCCACCGCCAGTGCTGCGCGCAGATTGGCCATGGCATCGCTGCCCGACGTGTTCAGCGGACGCTGTGCTCCGGTGAGCACGATCGGTTGGCGGATATCGGTGGCCAGCTGCAGAAACCATGCGGTCTCTTCCATCGTCGCCGTGCCATGGGTAACGACGATGCCGGTCAGGCCGGGGTCGTCCTGCACCGTGCGCCTGATCAGCTGCGCCAGCTCCATCCAGTCCTGCGGCAGGATGCCGGTGCTGCCGATCATGCGGAAGGACTGCGGCAGGATCTCGATATCCAGGTCGACCTGGTCCAGTTGTTCCACCAGATCGTCGATGGGATGCACCACGCCGCTCTCGCTGTACTCGACCCAGTCGAAGGCATGCCGCGCATGCATGGCGAAGGTGCCACCGGTGCCGATGACAGCAACCCGTGGCTTACCCGATGCGCGGGACAGGCCGCTCATGCAGCCACCAGACGCAGGTACAGCACACCCTCTTCGAGACGGATCTCGTGGCTGCGTACATCACGTGTCAAGGGCGCCGACAAGGCCTTGCCGGAACGGATGTCGAACAGTCCGGCATGCAGGGGGCATTCGACCTCGAAGCCGTCGATCTCGCCTTCCGACAAGCGCGCATTGCCATGGCTGCAGATGTCGTCGATGGCATATACCTCGCCATCCACCAGGAACAGGCCGACCTGCGCACCGCCCAGCTTCAGCGAGCGACAGGCGCGATCACCAAACACCTCGGCCAGCGGCCCCAGCGTCAACCAGCCCTGGGCATCGGGCGACGGCGGGGACGCCTGGGCGTCTGCCGCCACGATAGGCAGGATGCCATTCACAGGCCGGCCCTCGCTTCCAGCAATTTGGCCTCATGCACCTTCATGGCACCGACCAGGTCGCGGATGCGGGTGATGCCACGACGTACACAATAGGCCTGGAGGTCGTCGATGACGCGCGGCATGGCGCTGGTGCTGATGAAATTGGCCGTGCCCACCTGTACTGCCGTGCAACCGGCCAGCAGGTATTCAATGGCGTCCTCGGCGGTGGCGATGCCACCGCAACCGATGACCGGAATGCTGACCGCCTGCGCCGCCTGGTAAGCCATGCGCAACAGGATGGGCTTGGTGGCACTGCCGGTGATCCCGCCCATCAGGTTGGCGACCTTGGGTTGATGACTTTCGATATCGATGGCCATGGCCAGGATGGCGTTGGAACTGACCAGGGCGTCTGCGCCCCCCTGCTCGGCGGCACGGGCGATCACGGCGATGCTGCCGACATTGGGCGAGAGCTTGGCCCAGACCTGCAGGTCGGTGTTGCGCTTCATCGCCTTGATCACCGCTTCGGTGGCCTGTGGGTCCATGCCGAAGGCCTGGCCATCCTTCTTCAGGTTGGGGCAGGAGATATTGGCCTCGATGGCGGCCACGCCCGGCACGCTCAGGCGTGCGGCCAGCTCGCCGAACTCTTCCACGGTATTGGCTGAAATGCTGGCCACCAGAGGGGGCGTGTAATTCCGGTAGAACGGCACCAGCTCTTCCAGATAGTGCTCCGGCCCCTTGCTGGGGATACCGATGGAGAACAAGGTCGAATTGCGCAGCTCGGCCACGCGTGGCGGGGTGTTGCCCTCGCGCAGGTCGCTGGTGATGGTCTTGGTGACGATGGCACCCAGACGATTGAGATCGATCACCTTGGCCATGCCCTCGGCAAAGGTCCCGGAGCCGGGCATGACCGGATTCTGCAAGGTCAGCTTACCGATGGATACGCTCATGTCTACCATGTCACTGTCTCCTGCGCGTCGAACACCGGGCCATCCCAGCACACGCGTCTGTAACTCATCGTTTCCGAACCAGGGCTCTTGCGGAATGGCCGCACGCAGGCAAAGCACATGCCCAGCGCACATCCCATCAATTGCTCCAGCGCCACCTGGGCCGGCACGTCCAGCTCCTGGCCCAGTCGCTGCAACGCCAGCAGGAAGCGGTTGGAGCCGCAGGTGGTCAGCAGGTCGAAGGGCAGCTGCGCATGCCGTTCACGTACCAATTTTTCGATGTGGGCGATGTCACTGCTGCCATCCTGGTCATGCACCACGATGACATCTGCCCCCACCGAGCGCAGGTATTGCTGCGACATCACCAAGGCCGGCGAACGCGCCGAGAGGATGGCCGTCACCCTTGCTCCGCGCTGCACCGCGTGCTGGGCCAGCGGGGCCATGGTGGCCAGGCCCACGCCGCGCGCCAGCACCAGCACATGGCGGGCCTGCGGCGGCAGAGTGAAGCCCTGGCCGACCGGCCCGAAGGCGTCCAGCGTGGCGCCCGGCTCCAGGGTGGCCAGGCCACGGGTACCGGCGCCCTGCACCTTGTAGAGAAATTCGATGGTGCAGTCCTGCGGCGAAACGCGGTACAGGCTCATCGGTCGGCGCAGGTAAGGCACGTCGTTGCCGGAGGGCGGGCAGTTGAGGTGGAAGAACTGACCCGGCAGCACCGCCAGCGCAATTGGCGGCGCCTTCAGGACCAGGTGCTTGTACTCGGCGTTGACCCACGCATTGCTCAGTACCTGGCACAGGTTCTCGGCGATGGTGAAATCTGCGCAGTGGCCGCCGCAGGACGAGGCCGCTGTACTCGGCGCTGGCTGCAGCGGGATAGGGACGCTATTGGTCATGATCTCTAGAGGTGGGTGGAAGAGGATGCACGCACGGCGGCATCGGTAATCTGCTCGAAGGACGTCACCAGCGGGAAGGCTCCTGCATCGATGGGCAGCATCTGGGTCTGCTCGAAGCGCATGCGTGAACAGAGCCACTGTCCCTGCTGGTCGCGGGCATATTCTTCGTAGGTCAGCGCGCCCAGCAGCACCGCCTTCTTGGTCTGCTCACGCAGCGCGATCTGCCACAGTCGCCAGCGTGCCGAGGCGACGTCGCCTTCCACGCTGATCTCCGGGCTGCCGTAGTAATGCAGCGCATAGCACCAGGGCGAGCGCATGAACCATTGCGCCAGCGCATCGCGCCCGACCAGGCTGGCACCGAACTCCGCGCCGCCTTCCCAGATGGCGTCCTCGGTAAAACAGGCGGCCTGGGCAAGCGCGATCTTCTCCATGCGCAGCGGCGGCTGCCGCTGGTAGTTGGTCGTATATTTCTGATCGGCCAGGCTGGCATAGCGTGCCTTGAGCTGGCGGATCGCTTCGGCTGCTTCCAGTGCGGCCACACGTTGTTCCAGGTTGCTCATGAGCGCACCAGTTCCTTGAGCGAAATGGCAGGATCGCGCAGCACCGCTGCATCGATGGTGGAGCCGCGGCGTACCAGTTCTTCAAGCTGGCGGCGCTCCCGGCCACTGTCGACCAGCATGCCGCCGGCCACCCTGCCCTCATGCAGCCAGAGCAGCACGCCGGCCCGCTCCCCTGGCGGAATGCGCGATATCACCAGGTCGCCCGGCGTATAGATGCCGACCACCTGGATATTGCGATCGAGCTGGTCGGTCCACATCCACGGCACTTCGATATACGGCTCCGGCCGGCCGACGATAGCGGCCGATACCGCACGCGCCTGATTCTCGGCATTGCGCCAGGTCTCCTGGCGCAATGCCCGCCCATACAAGGGGCTGAAGCTGTTGGCCACGTCGCCCACGGCATAGCACCATGGCGCATCCGGATTGCGGCACCAGGCATCGGTCAGCACGCCGTTATCCAGGCGTACCGGGCTGCCTTCCAGGAAGTCCGTGTTGAGCGAAATGCCCACCGCCACCAGCACCAGGTCGGCCTCCAGCGCCATTTCCTGTCCGGCGCACTGGGCGTCGATGCGCAATCCTTCGGCCGTCTTCGCGATGCCCGATACGCTCACCCCGGTCAGCACCTTGATGCCGCGCTGTTCGTGCAGCGCCTGCAGCCACTGCGACCCTTCCGGCGGCAGGCAACGCGCCATCACCCGGGCGCCGCCTTCGACCACGGTCACTTCCATGCCCAGGGCAGCCGCCGAGGACGCCGCCTCCATGCCGATCACGCCACCACCGATCACCAGCAGACGACGCTGCTGGGCCATGGCCGGGCGCAACGCGAGGCAGTCTTCGATGGTGCGCAGGACCCTGACTTCGGGCAGATCCGCACCGGGGATCGTCAGGCCACGAGCCTGACCACCGGATGCCACGACCAGAATGTCGAAGGGGATGACCTCGCCGCTCTCCAGATGGGCCTGACGCAAGTCGTCGATACGGGCGACCACACCCTGGCGATGCTCGACCATGGCGGGGTCCTCCCAGAAACTGCGTGGCCCCAGCATCAGTTCGTCCACGGTCTTGCTGCCCAGCAGCAGTTCCTTGGACAGGGCCGGCCGTTCATAGGGGGTGTGCGGCTCCGCACCCAGCAGCAGGATGCGGCCACCGAACCCATCCGAGCGCAGGGCTTGCGCCACGCGCCCACCGGCATGCCCGGCACCGACGATCAACACACGCTGATCCTGCGGCGCACCCTGCGCTTGCGGCTGATGGTGGTTCATGACACCGACTCCTCGACCGGCGGCAGCTGGTCCAGGCGGGTGATGACGCGATAGAGCGCGCCTCGCTCACTCTGACAGGTCCAGCGCCGCGGCTCATTGGGTGGAATGATGATGCCCTCGCCCGGGGACAGTTCGTAGCGCTCGCCAGCGGCTTCGACCAGGAACATGCCCTCCAGTACGGTTGCCACTTCCTCCCCTTGCGGTTGCGGCGGCACCTCGCTGTGCTGGCCACGACGGAAGACGCCGATGCCGATATTCAGGTGCTGGCCCTCGACGGTGTGCATGCCGGGCGCTGCCTGCGGATTCTGCCAGTCGGTTTGCAGCGGCTGGCAATGCGGATCGGTCGGGTTCGACAGGCTGGACATCTCAGCGGCTCCTGTTCTTGAGGGGGTAATACGGCGTCGAATCCTCCGGGCCGTACTCCTTGCGCGCCGGGGTCACCACGTTCAGGCGCAGCGACACGCCCTCGGCACCGAAGCGGTTGCTGCCGTAATGCAAAACCCCGGCGGGAATGATGAGCGCATCACCGCTCTCCATCACCGATTCGAGGTCGGTCTCTTCGCTGTCACTGCTTTCGAAAACGGAGCAGCCACCCAGCAGCTGCAAGGACGCTTCCTCGCCGTGGCTATGCGACTTGGCAGGCAGGTCATGCCCCTGCGCGGCGACGAACTTGACCACCGCCACGCTGACGGACGCGCCGAACATGTGCTTGCCATACAAGCCATCGGCCACGATCTCCTTGAGGTTATCGTCGATGGCGAACACTCTGCATTTGGGCATGAAAGCTCCTTGGTTGATGACAGCGTCGGCTCAGATCGGCGGACGCATGACGAACTTCTCATCGGCCACGAAGCGCGAGAACTCGTAGCCATCGATCACGCCCGGCTGCTGGTAGGCTTCCACCGCCGGCGCGACCTCGGCCAGGGACAGCAGCATGTACATCAGCGCTGCTTCCGGCGGCGGCATGGCATCCAGTTCGAAGCCGTTGAGGTAGGCGACGATGGCATCGACATCGGCCAGCATGGCGTCCTTGAAGGCCACGATGTCGGCGAACGCGCTGGTATTGCGCATACGGGTGCGCTCGGTCTCGGTGGCCAGGCTCCAATGGCTGAACGGCATCAGATGGGCAAAACCGGCCGGAAGCGTGATGGCACTTTGCGGGCTTGCTGGTTGCGGCGAATTCATGGCGGGCGACTCCTCAGGCCTTGGTTTCTTCATTGACGATGCGATCGACTACGTGGGCGCCGTGGCGCACCAGCAGCTCATAGTCCTGCAGGATCATTTCCTTCTTCACGCCGGTCTGCACCGCGCTCTGGGTGCGTTCCAAGGTGCTCAGGTCTTCCAGCAGGACATCGCGCAGGGCGACCTTCATGTATTCGAGATAGAAGCGACCGCCGGCAGTCTTCATTTCCGGGTAGTACACGCGCGCCTCCAGCAGGGTCTTGCCCTGGGAGATCGGCCGGAAGTTGTAGGCCTGGAAGTAGTTCGGACGCAGCGACAGGTAGAAGTCCGGAAACACGACATTGATGTCGAAGAGCCAGTTCTCGTGGCCGGTCCAGTTCATGCCCTTGGGCAGGTCTTCCTTGCGGAAGTGGTAGCTGGCCGCCCCCATGCCGGCACGCAGTGCAGCGGCAGCAATGGGCTTCTTCACGGCCGAGTCGGCGATGGCCTTGCTGGCCTCCGCGCCACCTGCGGTCACCGCATTGGGATTGCCGTAGACCGACTTGGGATTGCCGGCGATGGACAGGCGTCGATGGAATTGTCCGCACAGTGCATCCAGGGGCGGCATGGCGCCGTCTTCGGCGGTATCGATGGCATCGGCGATCGAATGGCCGTGCACATAGGCCACGTGGTAGGCCTCCTGGAATGCGTCCAGCGCCAGCTTCCAGTTGCAATTGACCACCGTGGTCCACTGGAAGCCGGTGGTGATCTTGTCGAAGGGATAGCCTTCGATATCACCGAACATGGGTTGCAGGAACTGCGCCAGCGACAGTTCCGGGGAGGGATCGAGGTTGATGAAGATGAAGCCTTGCCAGACTTCGCAGGCCACGCGCGACAGACCGTGGTCGCACTTGTCCAGATCGAAGAAGGAGCCCTCTTCCGGCACGCCGGTCAGGTTGCCCTGCAGATCATAGGCCCAGCCGTGGAACTTGCAGAAGAACTTGCGCGCCTGGCCGCGCTTCTCGTAGACGATCTGGTTCATGCGGTGCGAGCAGACGTTATGCATGGCATTGATTGCGCCCTGCTTGTCGCGTACCACGATGATGGAAGCTTCGCAGGCTTCCAGGTCCTTGACGAAGTAGTCGCCGGCGGCGGGAATCTCTTCCACGCGCCCCACGTGCAGCCAGGTCTTCTTGAAGATCCTGGCCTGCTCCTTGTCGTAGTAGGCGGTGGAGATGTACGGCTCGACAGGAACAGGCCCCTTGCCCAGTTCCGGATAGCGATCGTGCAGATGCAGCTTGATGACCTTGTTCATGAGCTCCCTCACTCGTGGATGGCAGGCCCGATCAGAGAGGGGCCTGAGAACCGATGCGTCCTAATAACGAATGTCATTCTGTATTCCGCAAAAATGAATGTCAAGCGTTTTTGATCGATTTCAAGGACAGGTGAAAAAGGGCCTGGCGACACGTCTTCAGCATGCTGCACCACAACACGACAGCGGCCTGCAGCGACGCACGCCGGGGTAGCGGATTCGCCCTCTTAGCGCACCGGCATCGCACCAATATCGCGCTCAAAAGCGAATATTGTTTAAAGGATTCACCGTTGTGGGGAAGAGAGAAGATCCGGGGACAGGGACAGCAGGAAAGGGCTTGCGTGCTAGAATCCACGCCATTCATTACCAGCACGCAAGAGGAATCGTGGCGCAAATCAAGAAGAGCGGCATGCGCGAGGCCATCCTGGAATCGGCCTTCGATCTGTTTTCCCGCAAGGGCTATACGCCGACCACCATGGCCGAGATCGCACGGGCGTCGAACATGACCGTGGCCAATCTCTATGTGTACTTCGATTCCAAGCTGGCCATCCTCTATGAGATCTACCAGCCCTGGCTGGAACAGCAGCTGCAGGCGCTGGCCGAGTCGGTCCGCAAGTTCCGCACGCCGCGCTCACGCCTGCGCCGGGTCTTCACGGGGATCTGGGGCGACATACCAGCCAGCGATCATTCCTTCGCCAACGCGCTGATCGAAGCCCTGGCCGTGTCGCCCCAGGGCATGACCAAGCCCAATACGTTGCTGATGGATGTGGAAACCTTCCTGACGGCCCTCATCAGCGAGTCGCTCCCCCCGGAGCGTGCTCACCTGGTGCGCAACGACCTGCTGGCCCATGTCATCTGGATGGCGTTCGACGGCTTCACCATCAACCAGCATCTCGGCGACGTGCGCGATGTCAGTGCCATCGCCGACATCATGACCAATCTGCTGCTGGGCGAGACAGAGGCGCCGGCAGCGGCCCCGGAAACTCCGGCCGCTCCCAAGCGAACCGCCCGCAAGGCGCGGGCGGAATAACAAGACAAAAAGGAATGCGCGCCCCATGCGCGCGTCCACCCGGCGTTCAGGCCACCAGCACCACCTTGCGGCATTCCTCGCGCTTTTCATTGAAGATACGGTAGCCCTCGGCCGCCTGTTCCAGCGGGAGACGATGGGTGATCAGCGCTTCCGGGCGCAGCCAGCCATCCTCGATGCTGTTGAGCAATTCCGGCATGTAATGTTGTACGTGGGTCTGGCCGGTCTTGACGGTGACGCCTTTCTCGAAGATGTCGCCGAACAGGAAGCCATGGATGAACCCGGCGTAGACGCCAGGCACGCTCAGCGTCCCGCCCCGTCGTACCGAAGCGATGCAGTGGCGCAGGGCCTGACCGCTGCTGCCTTCCAGCTTGAGGGTGGTCAACGCCGTCTCCAGTACACTGCCCTTGGCCTCGAAACCGACCGCGTCGATCACCCCGTCGACGCCGCGCCCGGCGGTATTGGCGATGATGTATTCGCCTGGATCGACATGATCGAAATTCACCGGAATGACGTCGTACTGCTCCACCGCGAAGCGCAGACGATAGTCATGATGGTCCACCATGAAAATCTTTTCCGCCCCCAGCATGCGCGCACACGCGGCAGCCATCTGGCCGACCGGGCCGGCGCCGTAGATGGCCACGCTGCTGCCCTCGCGCACGCCGGCATTCTTCACCGCCTGATAACCGGTGGGCAGGATATCGCTCAGGAATAGCACCTGCTCATCGGCCAGGGCGGAGTCGATGCGGATCGGGCCGACATCGGCCTTCGGTACCCGCACGTATTCCGCCTGTCCGCCCGGCATGCCGCCATACAGATGGCTGTAGCCGAACAGGGCAGCTCCCGGGCGTATGCCCTTGGCATTCATGATGGCGCCACGGTCGGGGTTGGTGGTCTCGCACGCGGCGTAGAGATGCTGGTCGCAGAAAAAACATTGTCCGCAGGCGATCACGAAGGGCACCACCACGCGGTCGCCCTTCTTGAGTCGCTGTACGGCCGGCCCCGCTTCCACCACCACGCCCATGAATTCATGGCCGAGGATGTCGCCGGACTTCATGGCCGGTATCTTGCCGCGATAGAGGTGCAGGTCGGAGCCGCAGATGGCGGTGGCAGTGACCTTGAGGATGATGTCATCAGCTTCCTGGATGATGGGGTCGGCGACCGTCTCCACTCGTACGTCGTGGGCCGCGTGATAAAGCAATGCGCGCATGGAATCTCCTTGTTCTGGTGGGCTGGTCTGGAACGGGCTCAGCGCGGAGCGCGGGCGTCGTCCTGCACGATGTCGAACTCGGGCTTGGCGATTTCCTTGTTGGCGTTGTCGGTGCTGGTCTCGCGATTCTCGATGTGATCGCCACGCGCCGGCTGCGCAGTGGCCTGGTCACTGGATTGGGCGGGGCTGGGGTTGGCGCGGGTGGGCAATTTCGATTCGATGGCCATGGCGTTCTCCTCAAGAGTGATGGGGGGATGGTCCCTGCTATCTCGACTAATGGTCTGCCGGACTGGAAACCAGACTAGGCCATGCCACTCGGACCGGACCATCAGCGAGTCCCGCCAAGGCATGTGGGTGGCTGCCGTCGGACATGTCAGCCGGGCTTGATGAGTCGGCTGCGGGAGCAGCACCTTCGATGATTCCGTCGCGCCTGTCGGCGTGAAGATGCACGTAATCGCGGCGTGCGCCGACATACGCCGCGGCGTGGCTCGGCTAGGATCAATATTCCTCAAAGCAGCTAAAGCAGGCAGCGCAGCCGGCCTGCACCGACATCCGCAAAGGAAAAGGAGACGCATCATGACCGACGCCCTGAACAAGCACCACCATCCGGCCGACACCTCTGGCCCCAAGGATCTGGAACAGAAAGGCAATCCCCCCACCGGGACCAACGAGCGCGACATGCTCGACGGTGGCGAGCGCCACGTGCCGGGGGACAGCGACAAATACGGCTCCAAAAACAAACCGGAGGGCGGCAACTATTCCGACCAGGACATGCGGGAAAACAGCCCGCAACTGTAATCTGGCAAGTCAGCCGATGAGTCCAGGCCACCGTGGCGTCGCGCTGCGAGCGGCGGAGCCCGCATTACAGGCATTACAGCGCTGACAGGGCGGGCCGGGATGGTGCTCAGTCGTCCCGATCAAATTCCGCCAGCACCATTTCCACCTGCAGGCACTGCAGCTTGAGGTCCTTGATCGCCCGCCGGTAACGGCGAAAATCCTTCCGGTCGGGGAGCTCATCCCCGCCTTTGCTCATCCTTACCGCATCATGCACGATGCACTGGAGGATGCCCGCCGCCTGCTCGTGCGAGGCCTTGAGCCGATTCACGCTTTCGATCAGTGCCTGTCTTTTCTTCATTTCGTGTTCCTGTTACTTGCTTGTACTTGCTTGCGCTTGCTTGTCGTCCGTGCAGGTTTCCCCTGACTGGACAGGCAATGGAGTTTGCCGTCCGGCAGTTTGTTCCACGAAGGTCCAAGCCAATGCTCATCCATAGTGGATCGCGCCGCCTTGGCGGCTTCCTACTGCGGCCCATTGGCGCTACGGCCGGGCATCTGCTCTTCTTCAATCCCGCTGGCATTACTGACAGTCCATACCGACCTCTCGTCGTCCGGTACGCCGATATCACCGATCAAGCCCTCGGCCTAAGATGAGGACTCGTAGGGAAACAAAGCCCTGCGATTCATCCCCCTCATCATCACAAGGAGATACATCATGGCAAATCAGAACCAAGGATCGACCAGCAACCGTGGCTTCGCTTCGATGGATGAAAGCAAGCAGCGCGAGATCGCCAGCCAGGGCGGCAAGGCTGCCCATGAAAAGGGAACCGCGCACGAATTCAGTTCCGATGAAGCACGCGAAGCGGGCCGCAAGGGTGGTCAGAACAGCCACAGCGGCGGCAACCAGAGCAACAACCGTTAGTGTTAGTCGTAGCGACTCCCGGGAGTCATACGACTGCGGCTGTGCTCGCCAGTACCGCCAGGGCAGTACCAGCAGCATAGGCAGCGGGCCTTCCTCGGGCCCGCTCTCCTGCCTTGCTGCCTTGCTGTCTTGCCTTGCCTTCCCGCCGGGGTCACACAATGCTCGCTTTCCCCCTACCTTCAACCAGGAGACCAGCATGACCGTCAAGACCTTGAAAGACCTCTTCATCCACAGCCTCTCCGACGTCTATAGCGCGGAAAAGCAATTGACCCGCGCGCTCCCCCGGCTGGCCCGGGCAGCTACTACGCCCGAGCTGCGCCAGGCCTTCGAACAACATCTGGAAGAGACTCAGGGACAGATCGAACGTATCGACAGGCTAATGGAAAACAGCGAATTGCGGCTCAAGCGCGTGAAGTGCGTGGCCATGGAAGGGCTGGTGGAAGAAGGTCGCGAGCAGATCGATGAAATCGAAAAAGGAGCAGTGCTCGACGCCGCTCTGATCGGCGCTGCGCAAAAAGTGGAGCATTACGAGATTGCCACCTATGGGACCTTGTGCGCCCTGGCCAAGCAACTCGGGCTGGACGAGGCCGCCAAGTTGCTCGACGAAACCCTGCAGGAAGAAAAGGCGACCGACCAGAAGCTCAGCAAGCTCGCGCTGCAGCAGGTCAACGAGAAGCTGGCCGCGTGATCACCCCATAAGGCGTCCGCCGGGGTCACCGCCGGCCCGGAGCGCGGACCGCCTTCCGAGCCGATTCAACAGGTCGCTTCCGAAAGGGAGCGACCTGTTTTTTCTGTGCGCCCAGATCAGGGTGCCTTGACGGTGATGTTGATTCCATGGGCCATCATGTGACCGTAGGAATGGTCTTCTCCATCGGCGAACTGAGCGGTGAGCTTGTATTTGCCGGGCGGGAGGGTGAGCATGGTTTCGCTCTGCCCCTGGTCCAGATGCAGATGGGTGTCGTCATGCGGGATGGTCTCGCCCTTGCCGATGGGCGAATGGTTGATCAGGATGTGGTGATGACCGGTACCCTCGACCAGCTTGCCGGCCGGACGGGTGGTCATCGAGTGGGCTGCCAGGCGGACGCGGAAAGGACTGGTCACCGTCTGACCGCTCTTGGGTTCGAGAATGCTGAGGGTAGGTTCATCGGCGTGGGCCATCTCGCCCCCGAGCGAAAACAGGAGAAGGGCCAGGCAGGGAGCAGTGAAGAACCGGCCTTTGTGGTGCGGAGATTTACGTACAGATAGGAACATAGCGGACTCCTTGATGAGTTGAAATTGTCGAGTTCGGGACGAGCCGTTGCTCACCGTAGCCGTACTGCACAGCTCACAGCGAGAGCGGCCCGCGCTCGGCCGCCGGCAAACCGGCGTGCAGCTTTCCGAGCAGGATGCGCAGTTGCGCACGATAGTCGAGCACCACATTGCGACGGCAATACGGCGCCCATGCCGGGTCGGGCGGCGCCTCCCTTCTGGCCGGCTGCGATTGCGGCAGGCGCATCTGGGTGGCCTGTGTAAGGCTGGCGCGCAGTTCCAGCAAGGTCATCGCCACCGTGCGATAGGTATGGCGGGCTTCTAGCTGAACGCCACAGGCCGCGCAGACCAATGCCAACCTGCGCTTGACGTCCTGCCCTGCATGCGGCGCGTCCCCCTCGCGCCAGGCCGCCCCGAAGAGCAGCGAACCGGCGTAGTCGAGATAGGCCTCCAGGCAGAAGGACAACATCACCAGCGCCGAGAGGAACACCCAGCGCGAGCCGGCGACCTCTTCACCGGCTTTCCTGATCAGGAGGTCGGCGCCGTTCCAGAGTTCGACGTAGGTCAAGGTCTGCGCATCCTGCGGCAGCGGGAGCAGCGGGGGCAGTCTGGCATCGGCAGGATTCCGGGAAGCGTTCATGGCTGGCCTGTTCACGAAAGCGCTGTGTCCATCACCATCATCAGCACGAAACCGACGAGCAGGCAGCAGGTCGCCGGCAAGGCATCATGACGTCGATGCGGATCGGGAATCACCTCGTGCGCCAGTACGAACAGCATGGCCCCTGCCGCGCCGCCCAACGCCCAGGGCAGCATTACCGAAGACCAGGCCACCACCGCCGCGCCGGCGACCGCCGCGAGCGGTTCCACCAGCCCCGAGAGGATCCCGCAACCGATGGCGTCGGCGCGGGAATAACCAATGCCGCGCAGGGCGGTCGCGACGATCATGCCCTCCGGAATATCCTGTAGTGCAATGCCGAAGGTCAGCACTGACGCCTGCTCCGGCGCGACACCACCGTAGGCCACGCCAACCGCCAGACCTTCCGGCAGGTTGTGCAGCCCGACGGTGAGCACGAACAGCCACACCCGGCGCAGCGCCGCCTGCCGCGCCAACTCGTCATGTCCCTGCCCGGCTCGTTGCAGTGCCAGCACCAGCACGGCGCCGGCCAACACGCTGGCACCGATCACCAGGCTGCCGGTGGACTTGCCCACCCCACCCTGCTCCAGCGCTTGCATGGCGGGCAGGATCAGCGAAAACACCGACGCTGCCAGCATGACACCGGCACCGAATCCGGTGCAGCAGTCCGCCACACGGGCAGAAAAGCGGCGCGAGAAAAGCAGCGGCAAGGTGCCGGCAGCGGTTGCAGCGGCGGCAGCCATGCCACCGCAATACGCAAGCCAGACGCGCTCATCCCGTGCGCTCCACCAGCCCAGGGCACCGGCCACCACGATGACGCCCACCATAACCAACGGCCAGCTCAGGCGCATGGGTTGTGGCTGCGCGGGCAGGTCGCATGACGCAGGCGACTCTGACTGCAGCGCTGCCTGAGGATCAGGCGCGGGGGTCAGGGAATACTCCACTTTCTTGAGCATGCATGTCCTTCTGTTTCCATAATGCGGGGATGCCGGTCCTGCGGCGGGATGAGCTGACCGCCTGAGGTCATGGTGATCAGCGTGATTACGGTGATCAGGAGGTGACGCGACATCGGCAGTGCGTCACGATCAGGCAAGTCTATCGGTTGCGCGCGATCCTCCCCATCGGACGAACACTGAATCGGGGCGCTGTGCTCGTCCGACGTCAGCCTGAAAATTCTGGCTGATCAGCCTGGGGTCTGCTGTTGCGCTAAGGATGTCCGACACCGGTCGGCGTGACCGATCACCGCATGTTTTCCGCTATCGCCGATGGTATGGCTGAGCACCCGCGACTTAGGATCAAGGCTCTGTCTATCGCTAAATGCGATTGACCGATCAAGTCTGTGTGCTTTGTTTTCAACCCTCGCTTCGACCCTGAAACCGCCAAGGAGACCCTCACCATGTTTGCCCACAACAAACGACTGCAATACACCGTACGCGTTGCCGGCCCCAATCCCGGGCTGGCCAACCTGATGCTGGAACAGTTCGGCGGCCCGCAAGGCGAACTCGCCGCTGCCTGCCGCTACTTCACCCAGGCCATCGCCGAGGATGATCCCGGCCGCAAAGACATGCTCTTCGACATCGCCACCGAAGAACTGAGCCACCTCGAAGTGATCGGCAACATCGTGGTGATGCTCAACAAGGGTGCCAAGGGCAAGCTGGCCGAAGGCGTGGAAGAAGAAGGGACGCTCTACAAGGAGATCACCGGGGCTGGCAATGACAGCCACATCACCCAGGTGTTGTATGGCGCGGGCGCGCCGCTGGTCAATTCGGCCGGGGTACCGTGGACTTCGGCTTACGTGGATACCATCGGCGAACCTACGGCCGACCTGCGTTCCAACATCGCGGCCGAAGCACGCGCCAAGATCGTCTATGAACGGCTCATCAATCTGACCGACGATCCGGGCGTGAAGGAAGCGCTGGGTTTCCTGATGACGCGTGAAATCGCGCACCAGAAATCCTTTGAAAAGGCGCTCTATTCCATCCGCCCAAACTTCCCGCCCGGAAAGCTGCCTGGCGATCCGCGTTTCTCCAAGGTCTACGTCAATCTTTCGCAGGGCTTGGGTGAACAGACCGGACCGTGGAACGATGGCGAGCAGTGGGAGCGACTCGATGGCGCCGACGCTCTCACGCCGGTCGACGGTGGCGACGGTCAGGCGAGCGTGGAACTGAGCGCCGACGATCAGGCCGTGCTGGATCAACTGGCGGCGCGTACCGCGTCCGCGCAGGATGGCGAGCCGCTGACCGGCGCTGAAATCGGTTCTGCCGATGCTGACCTGAAGGCCAAGCGTCCCTGAGGACTGACTTTCTACTTCATGATGATCTGCCTCGCACCGGCCCGCTGCCGGCTGCGAGGCAGTTTCGTCTGCAAAGAGGATATTCGATGACCAGTGAACAGCCGACCGTGGCAGTCTTTCCCTTCCCCAGCCTGACGATGGCGCAGCGCGCCTACGATGCCCTGCGTGATCGGGGCGTGACGCCGCAACAGATGGAGCTGCGGGTGATGGATGATGAGGCGGGGCCCTCCAGCGGCAACTTCATCCTTGAGTACAAGGAGACTGATGTCCACTTCGATAGCAGCTGGATGGACATGCTCAGCAACCGGGATGATCCCAATGTGGGTGCCGGCCGGCAGGAAGTGTTCTGGTCCTGCGAAGCGCTGCTGCTGGTGACCACCGAGGACCCGCATCTGCTCAATGCCTTGCGTGAAGTCTATCGCGCCAGCGGCATGGACTTCGATGCCCTGCACTGATTGCAGTGAGGTTGCCCTGGCAGGCGACTAGGTCGCCTGCGTCTGCAGCCAGGCCTGGACCTGATCGCTGGCCAGCGGCATGGCGAACAGGTAGCCCTGGCCGTGCGTGGCACCCAGTTCGCGCAGGCGTTGCAGATGCTGCGGGGTTTCCACCCCCTCCACCACGCAGGCCAGCTCCATGTCGTGGGTCAGCGCCAGCAAGGACTTGACGATCTTGTAGCTGACTTCGTTGTGTTCGATATCGGCCACGAAGCTCTTGTCGATCTTGATGCGGGTCAGCGGCAGGGCATGCAGGTGACTGAGGCTGGCATAGCCGGTACCGAAATCATCCAGGGTGATGCCACAGCCGAGCTCGCGCAGGGCTGAGACCAGCTGGCGCGATTTCTCCAGGTCCTGCAGCACGGCGGTCTCGGTGATTTCCAGGTCCAGGCGCGAGGGGCTGAAGCCTGAACTGGTGATGACCTTGACGACCTCGGCCATCCCCTCGCTGGTGTTGATGTCGTTGGCCGAGAGGTTGAACGACAGGCGCAGCGACGGCGGCCACGATGCAGCCGCCTGCAATGCCTTCTTCAGCAGAATCACGCTCAGCTGGTTGATGATGCCCATGCGCTCGGCAGCGGGAATGAATTCGATCGGCGCAACGGCACCCTTGGTGGCGCTGTGCCAGCGTGCAAGGGCTTCGAAGCCGATGGGCTGGCAATCATCCAGGCGTACGATGGGTTGGAAGAACACCGACAGCTCGCGCTCGAAATCAGCCAGCCGCAAGGCCTGTTCGATATTGGCGTTGCGCTGGATCTGTGCCTTGTCGCGCTCGGAGAACAGCGTGATGGTGCCGCGTCGCTCGCGCTTGCCCTGGTAGAGCGCGTAGTCCGCATGCTCGTAGAGGGAGGTGGCATCGACCGCCATGTCCGGAAAGGTGGCCACGCCTACCGAGGCTGCAATCTGCACGGTGGCCTTGTAGAGCATGAAAGGCCGGCGCAAGGCGGCGCAGATGCGCGTGCCGAAGGCCTGCAGGGCGGCGTCGCCGAGGTCGTCATCGATGATGACGGCGAATTCGTCGCCGCCCAGGCGCGCCAGGTGGAAACGCTCGTCCTGGCACAGCGCCCAGAGGCGTTGCCCCACCTCCCTCAACAACTGGTCACCATGGGTATGGCCGTACAGATCGTTGACCGCCTTGAAGCCGTCGAGGTCCAGGATGACCACCGCGAAACGCTGGCCGGAGGCGGTGGCGCGGCTACAGATGTGGTCCAGCTGGGAGAAGAACTTGCGGCGGTTGGGGATGTCGGTGAGTGAATCCAGATTGGCCAGGCGCAGGTTTTCGTCGCTCAGCAATGCGGTCTTGACCTGGGCATCGATGAGGCGGGTGAAGTCGCTGTGGTGGCTGTTGACGATGGCCAGCATGCCTATGGTCACCAGCACCACGTTGAGGGCCGCCGCCACGAACACGGGCACATGGGTGGAGATGAAAAAGACGGTGAAGATGCCGTTGACGATCAGGGCCACCGACAGCGCCGCCGAACGCAGATACATCAGACAGAAGATGCAGCAGATGACAGTGATGCCCATGTAGAACGCCACATGTGCCTGGGCATAGCTGTCGCCGTAGGGGAACAGCATCACCGACCACAAGGAAAAGCCCAGGGCGATGGGAGCCGCCAGGAAATTGGTACGTTTGAGCGCCCGGGCGGCCATGCCCGGTGTCGGGTCGACGTGGCGGCCACGCCACCAGAAGCTCAGCCGGGTGGCGCACAGCACCGTCAGCAGGGCCGGGAAATAAAGCCCCAGCCAGTGCGGTGCCAGATCCAGATAGGTATAGGCCAGCGCCCAGCTGTTGATCAGCAGGATCAGGTACATCATGGGCATCTTCCCGGAGAAGGCCCGGTACTGCGCGATCAGCAGTTCCGGCTGATCGTAGTTCACGCGCCAATAGCGGCGCACCATGCTCATCAATGCGGAGGGAGCCATCCTGTACCCCGTGCCGTGTCACCGTGCGCTGCAGCCCGCGCATCGGGCGGGGTGGGTAGCGGGATGGCGGCCATCGTTATGTTGTCATTCGGTCAGCTATTATAGCCGCGACCGGCCACCGCCAAGATCAGGAAATGCCTGATACCGTGCGGCTTTCCGGCTTACAACAATACCCGCAGGAAAGCCTGTTGCCGCGTCCTGGTGCCGTCATCCATGCAGCAGCGCAAGTTATCCCGGCACCAGCGTCGAGCTGCAAGTTGCGGGGTTGTCCTACATCGTCCGGCCAAAGGCTCATCTACAATCTGGCGTAACCAGAAATCAAGGTGTGCCATGTCCATGCTCCCCTCCCATGCCGCTCCACAGACGCCCATTGCCCGATCGCCGGTACCGTCGGCCGCCGTGCCGGCGGCGTTTCTGGCGGTCGACGCGCAGTGGCGGGTGGTCTTCATCGACGAAGCCGCCATGACATTGCTGGGGCTGCCGGCAGGGACGGTGACGGGGCAGTTGATCTGGCAGGTCTGCCCGGCGCTGGTGGGCAGCGCACTGGAAGCACCATTGCGCGCTAGCCTGGCCGATGGCCAGAGTCGGCAATTCCTGTTCACCCCACCGGGCCAGGCGCAATCCTACGAAGTGATCTGCAGTGCCGACACGCAGGGCCTGTCAGTGAGCCTGCGTGCCGGTGCCCGCCAGCAACAGCAGCAACAGCAGCAACAATCCGAGCGCCGCCTGCATGAGAGCGAGACCCGCTTCCAGCTGATGACCAGCGCCATCCCGCAGATCGTATGGATCACCAATGCCCTGGGCGATCTGGAATTCGTCAATGACCAGTGGCACGCCCATGTCGGCGACACGGCGGCCGAGGACAGCCTGGGCAGCTTCGATGCGCTGGTGGCACGCCACGTCCATCCCGATGATCGCGTACTGACCGCGCAGGCCTGGCAGCACGCCCGTCATACCTGCTGCGAACTGTCGGTGGAACACCGCATCGGCAATGCGCAGGGCCAGTATCGCTGGTTCCTCACACGCGGCAAGCCGCAGCTGGCCGCTGATGGCACGACCATCCTGCACTGGTATGGCACCTCCACCGATATCCACGCGCAGAAGGAAGCGGTGGCCGAACTGGCGCGTCTGACCGATGATTCCGAACGACGTCGGCGCTTCTACGAAAGCTTCCTGTCCACCACGCCCGACCTGGCCTATGCCTGGGACCTGAATCACCGCTTCACCTACGCCAACCGGGTGCTGTTGCAGATGTGGGGCAAGAGCTGGGACGAGGCCATCGGCAAGACCTGCCTGGAGCTGGGCTACGAGCCCTGGCATGCCGAGATGCACAGCCGCGAGATCGAGCAGGTGCGCGCCACCAAGCGCCCGGTGCGCGGGGATGTGCCCTTCAACGGCACCTTCGGACGCCGCATCTACGACTACATCATCTTCCCCGTACTGGGTCCGGATGGCGAAGTCGAGGCCGTGGCCGGCACCACCCGCGACGTCACCGACCGCAAGAACAGCGAAGCCCGCCAGCATGCGCTGTTCCGTCTGGCCGAAGCGATCCGCGCTGCCGAATCACCGTCGGCCATCGCTACGGCTGCCGCCCACATCATCGGCGAGACGCTCAGCGCCCGCTGGGTCAGCTACCGATCGCTGGGGCCGCAACAGCAAGCCCAGGTCGAAGGCGACTGGTGCTTCCAGGGAAGTGCCGACAATTGCGAGGCACTGGCCCTGCATGACCAGCAGCGCATCAGCCGCGCCCTGCGCAGCGGCAGCGTGGTGCTGGTGGGTGACGTCGCCCGCGACGCGCGCACCGCCGCCATCGCGCAGCAGCACCTGGCGCTGGGGGTGGCGGCCTTCATGGATGTTCCCATCATCGAACAGGGCGAGCTGGTGGGCATCGTCTACGTCAGCAGTCATGCGCCGCGCACCTGGACCGACAACGAACTGGCCATCGTGCGCGAAGTCAGCCAGCAGACCCGCGCCGCCTTCGAACGCATCCACAACCAGCAAGCCCTGGCGGCCAGCGAGGCACGCCTGCGCGAAATCAATGAATCGCTGGAAGCCCAGGTCAGCGCCCGCACCCAGGAACTGATGGCGACCGAAGAGGCGCTGCGCCACTCGCAGAAGATCGAGGCCATCGGGCAGCTCACCGGCGGCCTGGCCCACGATTTCAACAACCTGCTAGGTGGCATCACCGGCAGCCTGGACCTGATGCGCGTGCGCCTGGTGCAGGGGCGCGGTGATGAATTGTTCCGCTACATCGACCTGGCGGCGCGCAGCGCACAACGCGCCGCTTCGCTGACGCAACGCTTGCTGGCGTTCGCGCGCCGGCAGACGCTGGCGCCACGGCCCACCAACGTCAATACCCTGGTGGCGGGGATGGAAGACCTGATCCGCCGCACCATCGGCCCGGCCATCACGCTGGAAGTGGTCGGCGCAGTCGGCCTGTGGCCGACCTTCGTCGATGGTCCTCAACTGGAAAGCGCGCTGCTGAACCTGTGCATCAACGCACGCGACGCCATGCCCGCCGGTGGGCGCCTGACCATCGAGACTGCCAACAAGTGGCTGGAGGACAAATGGGCGCAGGAACGTGACCTGCCGCCGGGCCAGTATGTCTGCATCGCCGTGACCGACACCGGAACCGGCATGCCGCCGGATGTGCTGGCGCGGGCTTTCGATCCCTTCTTCACCACCAAACCCATCGGCGAGGGTACCGGCCTGGGACTGTCGATGGTGTATGGCTTTGCGCGCCAGTCGGGCGGGCAGGTACGTCTGTACTCGGAAGTGGGCCAGGGCAGCACGGTCTCGCTCTACCTGCCGCGCCATGATCTGGAAGCCGAGGGCGAAGAGCCTGAGACCAGCGAGGCGCCCCAGGCCGCAGGCAGTGGCGAGGTGGTGCTGGTGGTGGATGACGAGGCCTCGATCCGCATGCTCACGGCCGAAGTCCTCAATGACGCCGGCTATGCCACGCTGCAGGCCGAGGATGGTCCGGCGGCACTGCGTATCCTGCAGTCATCGGCCCGCATTGACCTGCTGATCACCGACGTCGGCTTGCCGGGCGGTCTCAACGGTCGCCAGGTGGCCGATGCGGCGCGGGCGGCACGCCCTGGCCTGCAGGTGCTGTTCATCACCGGTTATGCGGAAAATGCGGCCTTCGGCAACGGCCATCTGCAGCCGGGCATGCAGTTGCTGACCAAGCCGTTCAAGCTGGAAACGCTGGCACGACGGGTCGAGGCCATCCTGGAAAACCGCAGCACCAGCTCCTGAAAGCTGCCGGCTTCAACGGCCGGCCACCGCCCCTGCTCCGGTGTCGATCGCACCCAGGCGCCACGACACCCGGCGCGCCGAGGCCGCCAGCAGTTGTCCCACCTCGCCTGCAAAGTCCGTATCGTAGCTGCCGCTGCTGCCCATCACCGCCATCACCAGCGCCAGTTGGCCGGCATGGTTGAAGACCGGTGCGGCCAGTGTATTGATGCCCGGCACCGGGCGCCCCAGTGCCTGGTCCATGCCATCCGCCCGGATCTGGCGCAGGCGCCCCGCGTAGTCATGACGCAGTGCGCCGTCGCCATGGAGGACGGTGTCGGCCTGCGCGCCTTCCATGCGGATCGCATCCATCGCCAGCGCGCCGGCCAGCGTGTCGGCCGGCTGATGGGCTGCGCAGACGCGGCCGATGGCGGTATGCACCATCGACAGCACGGTACCGATACGCAGGCTGACGTGCTGCGGGCGCGAGGATTCTTCCAGCCGCACCACGGTCGGCCCCAGCGGGCCGAATACCGCCAGCGCCACCGACAGGCCGGTCGCCTCGACCAGCGGCGCCACTTCGGCCTCGGCCTCGCGCAACGGTGAGAGTCGCTGCAGGGCCGCCAGTCCCAGTTCCAGACTCAATGGCCCGGGGAAGAAATTGCCCTGGGCATCACGCGCCAGCAGGCCGATCTTCTGCAGGCTCACCAGATGCGGGAAGGCCTTGGCCGCCGGCATGCCGGCCAGTCGCGCCAGGTCGCCCAGTGGCAGCGGACGGGCCGCTTCCAGCAGGGCTTCCAGCAGGGCGCCGGTGCTGTCCAGCGACTGGATGCCGCGCTGCGCCTGCGCTTTGGCGCCGTCATCGGCTTCATCGGCTTCATCGGGCATGTCGTGCAGGCGCGTCATGCGGTGCACTCCCCGCCGGCACCGGCCAGCGTGTGACCGATGGCCTCGATGCAGATGCGCAACTGACGCGCCACGGCACCGCGCCAGCCGGCATCGATGACGCCGCTTGTGCCGATCACGGTCACCAGCAGCTGCAATTGGCCGGCCGCATCCAGCAAGGGCATGCACAGGCTGGTCACGCCCGGACTGGGGACATCGACGGCGCGTTCCATGCCGCGCTTGCGGATGGCATCCAGCGTTTCAAGGAATTGCTTCAATTGCGACCTGGGCGCGCCGGGATGCTGGGCCTCCCATTGCGCCTGCCATGCGGTCACCGGCCGGAAGGCGCAGCAGGTGCGGCCGGTGGCGGTATCGGCCAGCGCCATCACGGTCCCCACATGCAGGTTCACGTGCAGCGGCTTGCCGGCATGGGCGTAATGGACGATGGTCGGGCCTTCCGGCGTAGGCAGGGTGAGCGCCACGCTCAGGCCGGTGTCTTCGCTCAGTTGCTGCACCTGCGGCAAGGCCAGCTGGTAGGCCGGCTCCTGGGCCAGGCGCGCCATGCCCAGACGCAGCGCCAGCGGGCCAGCCTCGTAACGACCATCTGCCGGGGTGCGCTTGATCAAGCCGAGCCGCAACAGGCTGACCAGGTAGGTGTGGGCTTGTGCCGAGGACAGCGCAGCCGCGCTCGCCAGTTCGACCAGCGGCATGGGCTGGCGGGTCTGCGCCAGGGCCTGCAACAGCCGACCGGCCACTTCCACGCTCTGGATGCCGCGCTGGGGCTTGACGGAGGTTGCACTCATCGGGGATTCCGTTGGGTCATGGAGAAAATCGAACACTGAAAATGCACAAGGGCACAGCGGCAGGCAAGCCCAGTTCGGACCGGACATCAGCGCCCACGCCACACTGCGCCAGGTCGGGATTCTAATCCATGTCGCCATGGCAAGAACGCGGGATGTCGGCGAGCAAACAAAACTGGCATTAGTGCATAACAAGTAGCTTTGACATTGACTAATCATATTCTGCTGACTAAGATGCCATCAACCTGCTAACTCCAGGCAACAACAAGAACGTTTGACCCCCATTGACCCATGACGGCGTGGACGGAGACATCCCCTGATGGCGCAAGCCATGTCCATGTACGTCCCACCTATTTGAACGAGGCAGACATGGCCAAGGCATTTGCATCCCAGGCGGATCTTGACGCCAAGAAAATCACCTTTGAACGCATCTCGGAAAACGCCTACGCGTACACCGCCGAGGGCGATCCCAACTCCGGCGTCATCATCGGCGACGACAGCGTCATGGTCATCGACACCACCGCCACGCCGGCCATGGCGCAGGACCTGATCGCGCGCATCCGCAGCATCACCGACCTGCCCATCAAGTACGTGGTGCTGTCGCACTACCACGCGGTGCGGGTGCTGGGCGCGTCGGCCTATCTGAAGGAAGGTTGCGAGCAGGTCATCGCCAGCCGCGGCACCTTCGAAATGATCTCCGAACGCGGCGAGGCCGACATGAAGTCCGAGATCGAACGCTTCCCGCGCCTGTTCGCCGGGGTGGAGACGGTACCCGGCCTGACCTGGCCGACCATGGTGTTCGAACGCGAGATGACCCTCTTCATGGGCAAGCTGGAAGTGAAGATCGCCCACCTGGGCGCGGGCCATACCAAGGGCGATACGGTGGTCTGGATTCCCGGGCAGAAGGTGTTGTTCTCGGGCGACCTGGTGGAATACGACGCCGCCTGCTATTGCGGCGACGCCCAGCTGGAACAATGGCCGGCCACCCTCGATGCCCTCTCGGCGCTGCAGGTCGAGGCACTGGTGCCGGGACGCGGCCCCGCACTGCGCGGGCGTGAACAGGTCGAGCAGGGCATCGCCTATACCCGCGACTTCGTCTCCACCCTGCTGCGCGCCGGGCGCGAGGCAGTGGCCGCGAAGATGGGCCTGAAGGAAGCCATGGCCCATGCCCGCACGCTGATGGACCCCAAGTTCGCCCAGGTCTTCATCTACGAACACTGCCTGCCCTTCGATGTCACGCGGGCCTATGACGAAGCCTCCGGCATCCATCACCCGCGCATCTGGACCGCTGCGCGCGACAAGGAGATGTGGACGGCGCTGCAGGCCTGAGCAAAGGGAGAGAGGAGACCGACATGAACAATACCCCTAGCCTCGACACTGCGGCCATCGACTACCAGCAACAACGCTTCCCCTATCAACCCTGCGCCGAACAGACCCGGCCCGGCCCTGCGACTATCCATCCGGTGGTGGTCGTGGGAGCCGGCCCGGTCGGCCTGGTCACCGCAATCGATCTGGCTCGCCAGGGCATCAAGGTGGTGCTGGTGGACGACGACAATACGCTCTCCACCGGTTCAAGGGCGATCTGCTTCGCCCAGCGCACGCTGGATATCTTCGACCGCCTGGGCTGCGGCCAGCGCATGGTGGACAAGGGCGTAGGCTGGAATCGCGGCAAGGTCTTCCTGCGCGACCAGCCGGTCTATGAGTTCGACCTGCTGCCCGAACGCGGCCACGCCCGCCCGGCCTTCATCAACCTGCAGCAGTATTACGTCGAGGGCTATCTGCTGGAACAGGCACAAGCCCTGCCCGACATCGACATCCGCTGGAGCAGCAAGGTCAGCGCCATCGAACACCATGCCGACCACGAAACGCTGACCGTGGACAGCCCCGAGGGCAGCTACCGCCTCAAGGCGCGCTACGTGGTGGCCGCCGATGGCGCACGCAGCCCATTGCGCAGGATGATGGGCCTGGAGAGCGTAGGCCACACCTTCCGCGACCGCTTCCTGATCGCCGACGTCCGGATGGACGCGCCCTTCCCGGCCGAACGCTGGTTCTGGTTCGATCCCCCTTTCCATCCCAACCAGTCGGTATTGCTGCACCGCCAGCCGGATGAGGTCTGGCGTATCGACTTCCAGCTCGGCTGGGATGCCGATCCGGTGCTGGAGAAGACGCCGGAAAAGGTGATTCCCCGGGTGCGTGCCCTGCTGGGGCCGGAGGTGCAGTTCTCGCTGGAATGGGTGAGCGTCTATACCTTTGCCTGCGTGCGCATGGCGCGCTTTCGCCATGGCCGCGTGCTGTTCGTCGGAGACGCCGCGCATTGCGTCTCGCCCTTCGGTGCGCGTGGTGCCAACAGCGGCATCCAGGATGCCGAGAACCTGGCCTGGAAGCTGGCCTGCGTGCTGCAGGGCCAGGCGCCGGAAAGCCTGCTGGACAGCTATGCCGACGAACGCGAATTCGCGGCCGATGAAAACCTGCTCAACTCCACCCGCTCCACCGATTTCATCACACCCAAGAGCGGTGTGAGCCGGTGCTTCCGAGACGCCGTGCTGGACCTGGCGCGGGAACACGGCTTTGCGCGCAGGCTGGTCAACAGCGGCCGGCTGTCGCTGCCGGCCACGCTGCACGCCTCGCCGCTCAACACCGGTGACCACGCATCCTTCAGCGCCGGCATGCAGCCCGGGGCAGCCTGCTGTGATGCGCCGCTGGGTGGCACCAATGGAACCAATGGAACCAGTGGCACCGACAACACCGACGGCCGCGACTGGCTGTTGCGGCATCTGGGCGACAGCTTCGTGTTGATGATCTTCGCCCCTGCTGCCAGCCTGGCGCCTTCACAGTTGCAGGAACTGGCCGGCATGACGCAGGCCCGACTGCCGCTGCGCTTGTTGTTCGTCAGCGCAACACCGGCCACGCTATCGGATTGCCAGATCCTTGAAGGCATGGGCGCGGCGGCCACCCAGGTCCACGACATCGAAGGTCTGGCCGCCCGGCGCTACGACATGCCCGCGCATGCCGACGCACCCGGCTGCTACCTGATCCGCCCCGACCAGCATGTCTGCGCGCGCTGGCGTGACATCGATGTGCTCGCCATCCTGCAGGCCCTGTGGCGGGCGACCGGCCATGCCGGCAGCGGCGATGCCATCGCCGTCAAGGATGCCGCCTGAGAGTCCACAACCCCCGATCCCCCCGAGACCTTTGATCCCAAACCCCGAGCCTACATCGACCAAGGAGAACACCATGATCCTGAATACCTCACCCAACCTGGCGCGACCGGACGATTTCTATGAAGCCCTGATCGCCATGCACCGCGACCTGGATGACGACGCCAGCCAGGCCGTCAATGCCCGCCTGATCCTGCTGTTGTGCAATCACATCGGCGGCCACGACGTCCTGCTGGAAGCCATGCAGCGCGCCCGCGCCAGCGTGACCCCGGCCACCGTCGCGGCAGCCTGAGCACTCACCCCTTCCACATCCCCAAGAGCGCCGGCACAGGCGCCTGACAACGGAGACAACCATGATCCACCCATCCCAGGGCGCCGGCACGCTGGCCGCCCAGCCCGCTGACGACCTCGGCGGCAGCACCGAAGACGCCGTCTACCGCAAGGTCTGGCTACGCATCATTCCCTTCCTGTTCATCTGCTATGTCGTTTCCTTCCTGGACCGCATCAACATCGGCTTCGCGCAATTGCAGATGAAGCAGGACCTGGGCTTCAGCGACGCCATGTATGGCCTGGGCGCGGCCGTGTTCTACGTCGGCTATGTGCTGTGCGAAGTCCCCAGCAACATGGCGCTGGCGCGCTTCGGCGCACGGCGCACCTTCAGCCGCATCATGATCCTGTGGGGGCTGGCCTCGGTGGGCATGATGGCGGTCACCGATGCCAGCCACTTCTATGCGCTGCGCTTCCTGCTGGGGGTGTTCGAGGCTGGCTTCTTCCCGGGCATCGTGCTGTACCTGAGCTACTGGTTCCCGGCGCGGCGACGCGCGGCAGTGATGGCGATCTTCTTTGCCGGGGTGGCGGTGGCCGGGGTCCTGGGCGGGCTGGTCTCGGGCTGGATCATGCGCGACATGGCCGGCGTCATGGGCCTGTATGGCTGGCAGTGGATGTTTGCAATCGAGGGCGCCCCGGCGGTGGTACTAGGCCTGCTGGCCATCTTCTGGCTGGCCGACGGCCCGGCGCAGGCGGCCTGGCTCAGTGTGGAAGAACGCCGCTTCCTGCTGGCCCGGCACAGCCAGGAAGTGCATCGCAGCCAGCACGTCAGCGCCCATTCGCTGCTGGCATTGCGGCAGGCGCTGGCGCACCCGCCGACCTACCTGTTCGCCTTCATCTACTTCGCCCTGACCTGCGGCTCGCTGACGCTGAACTTCTGGATGCCGCTGATGATCCGCGACTTCGGCATCAAGGATGTGGTGCAGGTCTCGCTCTACAGCGTGATCCCCAATGCCATCGGCGCGGTCGGCCTGCTGTTGATCGCGCGCCACTCGGACCGGCGCAACGAGCGGCACGGCCACTTCCTGGTCTGCACCACTGGTGGCGCGCTGGCACTGGTGGCGCTGACACTGCATCCGTCCAGCCTGGCGGTCTCGCTGGCGCTGCTGTCGCTGGCGGCGGTCCTGATCTTCGCGGCCCTGCCGATCTTCTGGTCGCTGCCACCGGGCCTGTTGCCGGCGCAAGCCATCGCCCCGGGCATTGCCTTCATCTCCAGCGTGGGCATCACCAGCGGCATCGTCAGCCCCTGGCTGATCGGCCTGGTCAAGACCCGCACCGGCAACATGGATATCGCCCTCTATATCCTGGCGGGCTTGCTGTTGCTCAGCGGATTGACGATGTGGAGCCTGATTCCGAGAAAGCCGGCAGCCGCAGAGCCTGCTTGAGGTGCAGGCCGATATCGCCTGACGGAAGTCATCGGAAGATATGGCAGGAACCGGCGCCGGGGCTGATCTCCGGCGCCGGTTGTCGTTTGTGCATGTGAGCATTTGCACAATCGCGGGCAAGCTGGTCAAGAAACTGTCAGACTCCTTTGCTAAAGTGGCGCCGCCCGTCCTGGGGGCGTTTGATCGAATCTGATCGCGCACGACTGGCATCCGCGAACCCGACCACTCCTTGCAGCGCTATTGCACCTCATCGCCATGAAAATGAAGACCACCTCGCCGCAATTGACGGCCTATGAAGAAGTCAAGCCTGGCTTCGGCTGGATCGATGCGCTGGTGCTGGCGGTGCTGTTCGGGCTGTTGTGGAGCGCCTTGCACTTTGGCAAGGGGATGCTGGTGCATTTCGACCCGTCCGACCAGCTGGAAGTCGACAGCTCGCCGGCCATGATCCCCTATTACGCCGGCCGCACCCTGTTGCGCATGTGGATCGCCTTCGCCTTTTCCCTGTTCTTCGCCATCGGCACCGGTTACCTGGCCGCCAAGAGCCGCCGGGCGCGGGCGTTGATCCTGCCGGCGCTGGACATCCTGCAGTCGGTGCCGGTGCTGGGCTTCCTCTCGGCGACAGTGGCCGGGTTCATGGCGCTGTTCCCGGGCAGCCTGATGGGGGTAGAGTGCGCTGCCATCTTCGCCATCTTCACCGGCCAGGTATGGAACATGGCCTTCGGCTTCTACCATTCCATGGTCACCATCCCCACCGACATGCAGGAAGCCGCCACCACCTACCGCCTCACCGCCTGGCAGCGCTTTCGCACCGTGGAGTTGCCGGCCTCGGCCCACAGCCTGATCTGGAACTCGATGATGTCCTTCGGCGGCGGCTGGTTCTTCGTGGCGCAGAGCGAGGCCATCAGCGTCATGAACAAGGACCTGAAGCTGCCCGGCCTGGGTTCCTACATGGCCCAGGCCATCGACCAGGGCGACCACACGGCGGCGCTATGGGCGGTGATCGCCATGCTGGCACTGATCCTCATCAGCGACCAGCTGGTATGGCGGCCGCTGCTGGCCTGGGCCGACAAGTTCAAGATCGAACTGACCGAATCGGGATCGGCGCCGACGTCCTGGGTCTTCGACCTGCTGCGCGGCTCCTATGTCTTTACCTGGCTCGACGAAAAACTGTGGCAGCCGCTGGGCGACTGGCTGGCACGCCATCGGACGGCGCCATCGGGCGCCCCCACCCCGGCCCGCATTGCCCGCCGGCGCTGGACCCATCGCATCCTGAGCGGCCTGATCTGCGCGCTGCTGATCTTCGAGGCCCTGCGCGGGCTGGTGGCCGCCATCGACGCCTTGCACGGGGCGATGAGCTGGAGCCTGTTCGGGCATATCGTGTGGCTGGGTTTCCTGACCATGCTGCGGGTGCTGGCCATGACCGTGATCGCCACCCTGATCTGGACCCCGGTGGGGGTCTGGATCGGCTCCAAGCCGCACATCGCCCGCTTCGCCCAGCCGCTGGCGCAGATCGGTGCGTCCTTCCCGGTCAACATGACCTTCCCGCTGGTGGTGGGCTGGTTCGTGGCGGGCAACGTCAGCATGAACTGGGGCAGCATCCTCCTGATCGCCATGGGCACGCAGTGGTACATCCTCTTCAACGTCATCGCCGGCGCCATGGCCATCCCCAACGACCTGAAGGAGGCCGCCCGCATGTACGGCCTGTCGCGCTGGAACCTGTGGAAGACCCTGATCCTGCCCGCCATCTTCCCGTTCTGGGTGACCGGGGCCTGCACCGCCGCCGGGGGCGCCTGGAACGCCTCCATCGTGGCCGAACTGGCCAGCTGGGGCGATGTCTCGCTCAAGGCCGACGGCCTGGGCGCCTATATCTCGGCGGTCACCAAGTCCGGTGATACGCCGCTCATCATCGCCAGCATCGGTGTGATGTCGATGTTCGTGGTACTGATGAACAAGTTTGTCTGGCGTCGCCTGTATGCCTTCGCCGAACGCCGTTTCCGCCTCGATTGATCCTGAGCCCAGCCATGACCATGACTTCTCCGCAACAACGTCCCGCCGTCGCCGAACTGTGCGCGGTCAGCAAATCCTATAACACCGCCGGCGGCCACGAACTGAAGGTGCTGGACAACATCGACCTGGCCGTGCACGAGGGGGAACTGCTGGCCCTGCTGGGCCAGTCCGGCTCGGGCAAGTCGACCATCCTGCGCTGCCTGACCGGGCTGGTGGAACCCAGCTCGGGCCACACCATGGCGGCCGGCAAGCAGCTCTATGGCGTCAATCGCGATGCCTCGGTGGTGTTCCAGACCTTTGCGCTCTATCCCTGGCTGACGGTGGAACAGAACGTGGCGGTAGGCCTGATGTCGCACAACCCGACCCGCGAGGAGCGCGACGCGGCGGTGGACCGCGCCATCGAACTGATCGGCCTGGGCAATTACCACAGCGCCTATCCCCGCGAACTTTCCGGCGGCATGCGCCAGCGTGTGGGCATCGCCCGCGCCCTGGTGTCCAAGCCCAAGCTGCTGTGCCTGGATGAAGCCTTCAGCGCCCTGGACGTGCTGACCGCGGAAAACCTGCGGCAGGAACTGATCAGCCTGTGGCGCGCACCGGACAGCGGCCTGACCTCGATCTTCATGGTCACCCACAACATCGAGGAAGCGGTGGAGATGGCCACCCGCATCGTGGTGGTGTTCCCGCGCCCGGGCCGCCTGGGCCTGGTGCTGGAAAACCCGCTGCCCTACCCGCGCGACAGCAAGAGCCCGGAATTCCAGCGCCTGGTCAACATCATCCACGAAGCGATCACCACGCTGACCCTGCCCGACCTGCCGCCGGAAGTGCACATGCCGGGCGAGCCGATCTCGCGTGGCCGCAAGCGCATGGAGTCGATCCCGCTGATCCCGGTGGGCCAGATCCTGGGTCTGATGAGCCTGCTGCACGACGAGCCGGAGCTGAACAACATCTACGACATCTCCGACGAGATCGGCAAGGAATTCGGCGAGACCATCGCCACCGTCAAGGCCGCCGAAATCCTGGAACTGGTCGATACCCCCAAGCAGGAAGTCTTCCTCACTGACCTCGGGCGCCGCTTCGTGGCGGCCGACCGGCTGGGGCAGCGCGCCATCTTCGCCGAACAGGTCTACAAGCTGCGCATCTTCCACATCATCCTGGCGGTGCTGGGCGAGGCCGAGGAAATCGAGGCCGAGCGCGTGTTGAAGGACATCGGCAGCGCCCTGCCCTACGACAATCCGGAAAAGACCTTCGAGACCATGATCGCCTGGGGCCGCTATGCCGGTCTGATGGATTACAACGCCAAGACCGGCATGGTGTTCGTGCCCAAGGACGAGGACGATGAAGGCGGCCCTTCGGCCTGAGTGTAAAACTAAAACCGGGCCCGACGCTGACATCGGGCTCATGAAAAACGGCTGATCCCCGATCAGCCGTCAAATCACTACCAGATCGGCATTCCTGCCTGCACCGCCTTCTGCGCTCAGCGCAATGCCGGCATCGGCGCGGACCTGCCCATGGCGGCCTGGTCCTGCATCGTCGTCAGCGATTTGTCCTGGCGGATCTTGAAGATCGAGACCACCTTCAGCAAGCCGCTGGCCTGCTGCGCCAGCGACTGCGCGGCCGCGCTGGCCTCCTCCACCAGCGCCGCATTCTGCTGCGTGACCTGATCCATCTGCACCACGGCGGTATTGATCTGCTCGATACCGCTGCCCTGCTCCTGGGTGGCGGTGGCGATGCTGTTCATGATTTCACCGAAGCGCTGTACCGAATCCACGATCGCGCCCATCTGCTGTCCGGCGCTGGCCACCAGCTGTGAACCGGCGCCCACGTGGGCCATCGATTCGCCGATCAGGTCCTTGATCTCCTTGGCCGCGACCGCGCTGCGCTGGGCCAGCGAACGCACTTCCGAGGCCACTACCGCAAAGCCACGCCCCTGCTCGCCGGCACGGGCCGCTTCCACGGCCGCGTTCAGGGCCAGGATGTTGGTCTGGAAGGCGATCCCTTCGATGACGCTGATGATGTCGGCCATCTTGCCCGAGCTGGCCGATATCCGGTCCATGGTCTTTACCACGCGATCGAAAGCCTCGCTACCGGCGCTGGCGGTCTTCGATGCACCGCTGGCCAGGCGCAGCGCCTCACCCGCGTGCTCGGTATTCTGGCGCACGGTGGTGGTCAGCTCTTCCATGCTGGCGGCGGTCTCTTCCAGCGAGGCGGCCTGTTCTTCGGTGCGTTGAGACAGATCGAAGTTGCCCTGCGCGATCTGTCCGCTGGCCACCGAGATGGTTTCGGCGGCCGACTTGATGCCGTGGGCGATCACGTTCAACTGGTGACGCATCTGTTCGATGGAGGCCATCAGGCTGGAACCGTCGCCTTCGCGCAGTCGCACCGTGGCGGTCAGGTCGCCACTGGCGATGTCGCGCGCGATGGCCTGGGCTTCGGAAGGTTCGGCGCCCAGCTGGCGCAGGATGCTGCGGGCGATCATGGTCGACGCCACCACACCTACCAGCAGGGCCAGCGCCACGGCGGTGAGCATGATGCCGCGCAGCCATTCATAGGTGGCACGTGCGCTGGTGGCAGCCTCGTCATTGAGCTGTTCCTCTAACTCGGACAGATCGGTGAGCGACTTGATCCAGGCCTGCTGCCTGGGTCGCACTTCGCCGATAAGCACCTTGATGGCTTCGGCCGGCTTGTTATCCAGGCCCAGCTGCAAGGCCTTGGCCATGAGCGGCACGGCTGCGGCTTCATCGGCCTTGATCTGCGCCAGCAAATTGCGCTCCCGATCGGTGGTGGCGGCTTCGGTGGCAAACATCTTTTCCAGCGTCGTACGTGCATCGCCATAGAGTTTTTCCTGGCGTGCCAGCGTCTGCGCTTCGACCCGCATGCCTTCCTGGTCGTCCAGCAAGGCGATGTTGCGGATGGCGAGGGCACGCTGGCTCAGCGCATTGCGCATGGCACTGACCAGCCGGGTTTCGGCGTTGTTGACGGCAGTGATGTCGGTGAGGGCATCGTTCATGCGCGACATGCCCATCATGCCCAGCAAGGAAATGCCCAGAAGAAACACGAGAATCAGGCCGAAGCCCAATGCCAGCCTGGTCACGACTTTGAATTTGCCCATGGTATTGCCCCTTTTTGCAGTATCCCCCGGCCGGTCTCGGATGGGCCGGAGAGAGTTTGACGGAGCTTGTCGCAGGGAGGCTGCGACGCCAGGTCGCATGAACCTGGCGGCAAAGGATGAGCTGTTGTAATTGTGATGGACATCCGCAGGCAACCGGCACAGCGGCAAGCAGGAGCAGTCTAAGCCCCCATCCTGCGAGACAAAGCGAGAATCAGCGAGGATTTATCCAGTCACTAAAAAGTTAGGTTTTTACGTACCTTTCAGTTTTGTCCCTATGACCACCCTAGTGCTGAGCTTTTCTGCGCCATGGCTTGCACTGGCGCATCATGCGGGCGATTGCGCCTTGCGGCGCAGGCGGCTGGCACTGACTGCAGTGGCCAACGCAGTGGCCAGCGCGGCCACCCACAGGGCGACACGGATCGCCTCGCCATCCTGCACCGGGCTCATCTGTAGTTCACCATGGGCCACGGCACCGGCGGTATGGACTGCCAGGATCACGCCCAGCAGCGCGGCGCCCAGGCACTGGCCGAAGGTGCGCATGATGGCCAGCACGCCGGAGGCATTGCCACTGCGTTCGCGCGAGACATTGCCGAGCATCTCGCGGTTGTTGGGGCTCTGGAAAAAGCCGAAGCCCATACCGCACACCAAAGCGCGCCAGCCGATGTCCCAGGCCTGCGCGTGATCGGGCAGCAGGGCCAGCAACACCAGGCCGAGGGTGAACACGGCCAGTCCCAGGCTGGACAGCAGGGCCGGTGAATGACGGTCGGCCAGGCGTCCGGCATGCGGCGCCACCAGCACGATGCCCAGCGGCCAGGGCGTGAACAGGGCCGCCGATTCGAAGGCGCTGTAGGCGTAGGCATTCTGGAACAGGAACGGCAGGGCCACGAAGGCGATCCCCTGGCCCACGAAGGACGCCAGCGAGGTCAGCGCAGCCAGGGAAAAGCGCGCATTGGAAAAGATGTCCAGCGGCAACAGCGGTTCGCGCACCCGACGCTGGCCGCGCACGAAGGCCAGTGCAGAGATCAGCGCCACCAGCGCGTAGGCCGCGGCGGTGAGCGCCGCGTGGGCGCCCTGGCCGGGGTCGGCGAAGTGTGCGCAGGTGTCGGCGGCCATGATGACCGCGCCCATGGCCAGCGCCGACCACAGTGCGCCGGCCATGTCGAAGGGCGGGCGCAGGCGGCCACGCTGGCGGGTGTCCGGGATGGCGCTCCACGACAGCAGCACCGCTGCCACGCCCAGCGGCAGGTTGATCAGGAAGATCCACTCCCAGCTCAGCGCGGCCAGCAAGGTGCCGCCCAGTACCGGGCCGATGGCGGTGCCGGCCGCCACCAGCACTGCGTTGAGCCCGAGGATGCGGCCCAGCAGGCGATTCGGAAAGACCGTGCGATGGATCGCCGGCGCAATACTGAGCATGGCCGCGCCCCCCAGCCCTTGCAGCACGCGCATGGCAATGAGCCATTCCACCGTGGGCGACAGGGCACAGCCCAGCGAGGCCAGCGTGAACACCGCCAGCCCGGCCGTGAACTGGTTGCGAAATCCCAGTCGCGACGACATGGCGGCAAAGGCCGCCAGCGTCATGGCGGTGGCCAGCAGGTAGGCATTGGCCACCCAGACGGACGCGGCGGCCGAGGTCTGCAGCGCCAGACCGATCTGGGGCAGGGCGACATTGATGATGGTGCCGTCGAATACTGCCATGGTGGTGGCGGTCATCACCGCCAGCATGGCGCGACGGCGGCGCACGCCCGGCAGGCCTTCGTCGCCGGGCAGGTCGGAAAACAGTTCCATGGGAAGATTTCCTGGAAGATAGGATCAGGTCTTCACTATAGCCACCCGCGAGACAAGGCGGAAGACGCACGGCTTGCATTGGATCATTGCATGCGACGCCATGTCACTGCGGCCATGCTAGGATGCCGGCATGACCGAAACCGACCTCAACCTGCTCATCGCGCTCGATGCCCTCATCGCCGAGGCCAGCGTGGCAGGGGCCGCGCGCCGCCTGGGCCTGAGCGCCTCGGCCATGAGCCGCACGCTGACCCGGCTGCGCCAGGCCACGGGCGACCATCTGCTGGTGCGTGCGGGCCGCCAGATGGTGCTGACGCCCTGCGCCGAGGCGCTGCGCGAGCGGGTACGCAACGTGGTGCATGAAGCCCGCTCGGTGTTGCGCCCCTCCGTCCCCGAGCTGGACCTGGCGCGGCTGGAGCGGGATTTCACCGTGCGCGCCAACGAGGGCTTCATCGAAGCCTGCGGTGCCGCCCTGATCGGCGCCGTGGCCGCCGAAGCGCCGCTGGTGCGCCTGCGCTTCGCCCCCAAGGTGGAGCGCAGCCCGCTGCCGCTGCGCGAAGGCAGTGCCGATCTGGAGATCGGCGTGGCCAGCGAGATGGGGCCGGAAGTGCGTCTGCAGACCCTGTTCCGCGACCGTTTCGTGGGTGCAGTGCGCATCGGTCATCCGCTGGCGGCATTGCGCCGCGTGAGCGCGGAGCGCTATTGCAGCTTCGAACACGTGAGCGCATCGCCACGGGGCGACCGCAGCAGCCCGCTGGATGCGGCGCTGGCCGAACGTGGACTGACGCGCAAGGTGGTGGCCATCGTCCCCAGTTTTCCCGCTGCGCTGGCGGTGGTGCGCTCGTCGGATCTGGTCTCCATGGTGCCGTACTCCTTCCTGACCACGGCCGGTGCGCCGCGCAAGGATGGCAGCGCCTCCGGCATCCATCTGTTCGAGCTGCCGGTGGCGACCGATCCCATCGTGGTATCGCTGATGTGGCATCCGCGCGTGGAACTGGACCCGGCCCATCGCTGGCTGCGCGAGAAGGTACGCGGCGTCTGCGCCGAGCTGGCGCGCACCGGGCCGCGACGTTGATGTCCACGCTTACCTCTTCCCTCTGAAAGACCGCCATGCAACTACAAGGCACTCATCACGTCGCCATCATCTGTTCCGACTACGCGCGCTCGAAGGCCTTCTACGTCGGGCTGCTGGGCCTGCGCGTCATCGCCGAGCATTATCGCGAGGCACGGGACTCCTGGAAGCTGGACCTGGGCCTGCCCGATGGCACGCAGATCGAACTGTTTTCCTTTCCCGTGCCGCCGGCCCGGCCGTCGCGTCCGGAGGCCTGTGGTCTGCGCCACCTGTCCTTCGCGGTGGCCGATGTACAGCACTGCAAGCAGCAACTGGAGCAACAGGGGGTGGCGGTGGAGGACATCCGCGTGGATGAATACACCGGCCGGCGCTTTACCTTCTTCGCCGACCCCGACGGCCTGCCGCTGGAGCTCTACGAAGTGATCGACCCGGCGCGATCCTGACAACCATCCCAACAACGCCGCCGGCCCCGCCAAAGACATTGCTCCCGCCCTCCCATGCCAAACCTCAAGACTTCCGCCTTCTCGCGCCTGAGTTCCACCACCCTGCTCGGCGCGGCCGTGATACTGGGCATGCTCTACTTCGGTCGCGACATCCTGGCACCGCTGGCAGTGGCCGGCATTGCCAGCCTGATCATCCTGCCGCTGGTGCGCCAGCTGGACGCCCTGGGCATCAACCGCGCCGCCGCCGCCATCATCTCGGTGCTGCTGGTGGGTGCCTGCCTGGTGGCCCTGGCAGTGGTGCTGGCATTCCAGCTGGTCAGTGTCACCAGTGACCTGCCGCAATACCGCGAAGCCATCCAGGAAAAGGTGGAGAGCGTGCGCGCCATCACCGAGCGCCCCTTCGCCCGGCTGGAGGCCGAGTTGAGCGCAGTCATTCCGCAGCCGGTGCCGGAGCTCAGTCGCAGCGGCAAGAAGAACAGCCATGCAGCAGCAGCAGCGGCCGCAGCCAATGCCACGCCCACGCCGGAGGCCGATACCCGCATGTCGGTCAGAGGTGCCCTGCGACGGCTATTCGCGCTGGCCTGGGGGCCGATCGGCCAGGCCGGCATCGTGCTGGTGCTGCTGGTCTTCATCCTGCTGGAACAGGAATCGCTGCGCGAACGCCTGATCCGCCTGGCCGGCCTGACGGAAATGAGCCGGACCATGCAGGCCCTGGGCGACGCGGCCGAGGGGGTGTCACGCTTCTTCTTTTCGCAGTTCCTGGTCAATCTGGCGTTCGGCCTGATCATGGGCGCGGTGCTGGCCGCCGGTGGCGTGCCGCACGCGGTGCTGTGGGGTACGCTGGCTGGCGTATTGCGCTTTGTGCCCTATCTGGGTGCTCTGGCGTCGGGCCTGATGATCTCCATCTTCATCGCCGCCATCGATCCCGGCTGGTGGCTGGCATTGTCCTTCCTGGCCTTCTATGTCTGCCTGGAAGTGATCGTGGCCAACTTCGTCGAGCCGCGCATCTATGGTCATAGCTCCGGCCTGTCGCCGCTGGCAGTGATTGTCTCGGCACTGTTCTGGGGTTCGCTGTGGGGACCGATCGGCCTGTTGCTGTCGACTCCGCTGACGCTCTGCCTGGTGGTGGCCGGCCGTCACGTGGCGGCGCTGGAGCCGATCACCATCCTGCTGGGCGAGGCCCCCGACATGAGCCACGCCGAACGCTTCTACCAACGCGCGCTGGCCGGCGAATCCGACGCCATCATCCGCGACGCCCGCAGCCATCTGCAGAAGCAGAGCTTTGCCAAGTACTGCGACCAGATCCTGCTGCCTGGGCTGGCGCTGGCGGCGCTGGACCTGCGCCACGGGCGCATCGAGACGGCCCAGCAGGAGCGGCTGCGCGGCTCCGTTTCGCAATTGACCGAGGTGCTTACGCAAACCCCCGGCGCGCCGCGCAGCTTGCGGCGCCGGCGCGAAGTCCCCTTGCTCAACAGCGGCGTGGGAGCGCATCTGCGCGAACTGCGCCTGGCGCGACTGGGGCGCTGGCAGGGCTCGCTGGACGTGCCACTGGGATCGGTGGTGTTGTGCGGCGGTCTGCAGGGCGAACGCGACGACCTGCTCTCCGAACTGCTGGTGCATGCCCTGCGCGTGTCCGGCATCGATGCCCGCAGCATCACGCTGGATCAGCCGGAAGACGAACGCCCGGACAGCAGCAAGGCCGAACTGGTATCCATCGTCTTCCTGGTCTATCCGACCCGCGAACGGCTGGACGCCTGGATGGCGGTGGTGGGGACGCTGCGCAGCAACCTGCCGCAAGCCTTGCTGGTGACGATCCGCCCGTCCTTCTTCAATGAGGAAGTGGACGCGGCAACCGTGAAGGAACAGGTGGACATGGTGCTGTCTTCCTTCGAGGAAGGGCTGGCGCTGGCGTCCACCCATATGCGCCCGGCCATCAAGGTCTGAGCGGCGCGAAAGATCTCCGGGGCCGGAGCAGAAAATCCTGGCGTAAAAAAATGCCGCCCGCTTGAAAGCGGGCGGCATTGTCATCTAGTGTTGCCGCCAATCAGCGGCATCAGCAGGACGTGGACACTTCTCAGCGCTTCAGTTGCGACAGGTCGCGCACCGCACCGCGATCGGCCGAGGTGGTCAGCGCGGCATAGGCCTGCAGCGCCTGCGACACCACGCGGGTGCGCTCGGCCGGCTTCCAGGCTGCATCGCCACGGGCCTCCATGGCGGCGCGGCGCTTGGCCAGGTCCTCTGCCGTCACACGCAGGTTGATGCTGCGGTTGGGGATGTCGATATCGATCAGGTCACCCTCTTCCACCAGGCCGATGGCGCCACCTTCGGCCGCTTCCGGCGAGGCGTGGCCGATCACCAGGCCCGAGGAGCCGCCGGAGAAGCGGCCATCGGTGAACAGGGCGCAAGCCTTGCCCAGGCCCTTGGACTTGATGTACGAGGTCGGGTACAGCATTTCCTGCATGCCGGGGCCGCCCTTGGGACCTTCGTAGCGCACGATGACCACGTCGCCGGCCTTGACCTTGTCACCCAGGATGCCTTCGACGGCGGCGTCCTGGCTTTCGAACACGCGGGCCGTGCCGGAGAACTTGAGGATGCTTTCATCCACGCCGGCGGTCTTGACGATGCAACCCTTCTCGGCGATGTTGCCGTACAGGACGGCCAGGCCGCCGTCCTGCGAATAGGCGTGCTCGCGGTCACGGATGCAGCCGTTGGCGCGGTCCAGGTCGTTGTCCTCGAAACGCTCTGCCTGCGAGAACGCCACCTGGGTGGGAACGCCACCGGGTGCAGCGCGGAACAGCTTGTGCACGGCCGGATCGCTGGAGACGCGAATGTCGTATTTCTCGATGGCTTCGCCCAGGGTCTTGCTGTGCACGGTGGGGCGCGAGGTATCCAGCAGGCCGGCGCGGGCCAGTTCGCCCAGGATGGAGATGATGCCGCCGGCGCGGTGCACGTCTTCGATGTGGTACTTGTTGGTCATCGGCGCGACCTTGCACAGGCAAGGGACCTTGCGCGAGATGCGGTCGATGTCGGCCATGGTGAATTCGACCTTGGCTTCATGCGCGGCCGCCAGCAGGTGCAACACGGTATTGGTGGAGCCGCCCATGGAAACGTCCAGGGTCATGGCGTTTTCCCAGGTTTCCTTGGTGGCGATGTTGCGCGGCAGGATGGAATAGTCGTCCTGCTCGTAGTGACGCTTGGCCAGTTCGACGATCAGGCGGCCGGCGCGCAGGAACAGTTCCTTGCGGTCGGCGTGAGTGGCGACGATGGTGCCATTGCCCGGCAGTGACAGGCCCAGCACTTCGGTCAGGCAGTTCATCGAGTTGGCGGTGAACATGCCCGAGCAGGAACCGCAGGTCGGACAGGCCGAGCGTTCCACTTCGGCCACGTCGGCATCCGAGATGTTCTGGTCGCCGGCCTGGATCATGGCGTCCACCAGGTCCAGCTTGATGACCTTCTTGTCGGTGTTGACGGTCTTGATGACCTTGCCTGCTTCCATCGGGCCGCCGGAGACGAAGACCACGGGGATGTTCAGGCGCATGGCGGCCATCAGCATGCCCGGGGTGATCTTGTCGCAGTTGGAGATGCACACCATGGCGTCAGCGCAGTGGGCATTGACCATGTATTCGACCGAGTCGGCGATCAGGTCGCGCGAGGGCAGCGAGTACAGCATGCCGTCGTGGCCCATGGCGATACCATCATCGACGGCGATGGTGTTGAATTCCTTGGCGACACCACCGGCCGCCTCGATCTCGCGGGCCACCAACTGGCCCAGGTCCTTCAGGTGCACGTGACCGGGCACAAACTGGGTGAAGGAGTTGACCACGGCGATGATGGGCTTGGTGAAGTCGCCATCCTTCATGCCGGTGGCGCGCCACAGCGCGCGCGCGCCGGCCATGTTGCGGCCCTGGGTGGTGGTATAGGAACGATAGGTCGGCATGATGGGTGTCTCCTCAGGGCTGCTTAGGGAAAATGGGAGGCCAAGAGTGCCTCGGGCGCTACCATTTGTCCAATATATAATTTCGGCATTATTAATATGCACGGGATATCAATTCACAAAACGAGGCATTTTTGAATTGATGTCCCGCGAAGCGCTTGCCGCAGAACAACTGATGTCTCAATTTGAGACAGCTGAAGGCAATACTCGAACTCTTTGTCGAAGTCTTGCGTTCACGCCGGGGTATGCGAAGCCCGAGGAAAACGCTCTTATAACGGTTTATTGAGTGCGGATAAAACCACCAGCGTGCCGGATCAAATCAGGATAGTGGCCGATAGAGTAAAGACTCTGGGCATCCTCATTCGAGGTAATCATCTCGTTGCTTCGAAGTTCATTCAACAGCGATGACGGAAACTCGAAGCCTATCTCACCCTGACCACCGAGTTGACCTTTGGTCTTGCGATAATTTGCAAGGTAGAGACTTAGAACTTGAATGAAATCTACGGTACGCGACTTTCCCGTATTGAAATCCGGGTCGATGATCGAAAACACGCGTGGCTCAATTAATCGCACCAAAACTTGCACTGCCCCTTCATGCTTGGACACTAATCTCTCGAACATCTGGGAATTTTTTTCATATATAAACGCCAATGCAAAGAGAAACCAGCAATGAATTTCATTTACCACGATCCCGGCAATCGCGGCCTCAATCAATTGCATTGTGCGAATTTGGTCTCTCAGACCTGCGTCGAAAGCCTTCGCAAACATGATAAATATGGCTTCCACGTCGATACCTGGATATACGTTCCGGTGAAGACCGTGGACATAGCTTTTTTCAGAAATCGCAGCGTTTTGGAATAACGCTCGAACGTATTCTCTTGGGTCGGGTTCGGGAAGCAAATATTCTTGATCAAAAAACCTCTTTAGATAGCGGCTTCCGTCAAACTGCGGTCCGTAGATAGCTTGGGTCGAATAGGCCAGTTGATTACTATTAAGGCCAACTACAAAGTAAATCCCAGGTACTCCGAAGAGGTGCTTGATTCCTTCCAAAAGCTCAATCGCATAATTCGGCCTGCATCGATCAAGCTCGTCGACAAAGAAGAAAACAGGAAGCTGAAATTTCCTGCTTTTATCAAGTTCTTCGATAAGCTTAGTAAGCTTTTTGCGAAAAGCAGAAATCGAATGTTCCTTCTCCTTATGCGCTTTTAGCGCCTCGGCAAACGAATCTGGTAGGCCATTAACAAACGCATCTCTATCATCCTGAAGAGCCTCATCTGAGAGAATCTCTTTAGGCTCGCGACCTTTAGCGATAGACTCTAGCTCTTCTAGACTGATATTTAACAATCGCTTCATCGCGATAGCTCCTGCCAACCTCAAGGCAGGGGTCGTAAACCTAGAGAGAGCACCAATCGCCTCAGAGAGCTTCTTCTTTATCGCTCTCTCATTTTTAAATAACGCTTCCAGCTCTTCATCAATCTTAGAAATAAACGCCACCAATGGCTCTGGAGTGAAATCGTTTTTCCACGCGTCGAAATATACGGCTGGATGTCCTTGATACTTCAGATCTTCGTGCCAAGCGTTTAATAAAAATGTCTTTCCGTATCCCCACTCAGCGTTGATAGCCAACACAAAGCCATTCTCTGAAGGTTTGTTGGCATACCTCTTTCTCAGATGATTTGAGAGATAGTCAGCGACAGACTTACGATTAAGTAGATCGTTTTTCCACGAGTCAACAGGGTCTGCATCAGACATTGATTTCGCCTTTCATTTTCGGGTGAGCCTGTGACGTCAAGCAATTCGAATTGGCGTCATATCGGCTAATGAGAAATCCTCTGCGAATTTTTCCACCGTGGCAGCAATAACTGCTGCACATTCATCGCATCACTTACGTTGATTAGGCCAACAGAGAAGTAGCTTTTCTGGTTTCACCGACAAAAACTTAGCAATCCGATTCATATTCATCAGCAATTTCTTAATTACGAAGGTTATCCAATACACCTGCTGCAGTGTTCAACCGCCTGCGCGGCTCAGGTGTTCATACAGAATGGCCGCGCCGACACCGATCAGCACCACGCCCCCGATGATCTCGGCACGCTTGCCGATGAGGTGACCGAGCACGCGACCGACCATCACGCCGATGGTGACCATGGTGGTGGTGGCCAGGCCGATCAGCAAGGCCGCTTCCAGGATGTTGACGTCGATGAAGGCCAGGCCCACGCCGACGGCCATGGCATCGATGCTGGTGGCGACCGCGGTGAGGGCCAGCATCACCACCGATTGCTTTTGCGGGGCGGCGTCGGCTTCTTCGTCTTCATCGTCCTCGCTCATGCCTTCGCGGATCATGCGCGCGCCCAGCACCAGCAGCAGCGTGAAGGCGATCCAGTGATCCCATTCCGACACCCATTTGGTGGCGACCGAGCCGGCGAACCAGCCGATCAGGGGGGTGATGGCCTCGATCACACCAAACAGCAGACCGATGCGCAGGGCTTGCAGGAAGCGCGGCTTCTGCATGGCGGCGCCCTTGCCGATGGCTGCCGCAAAGGCGTCAGTGGACATCGCAAGCGCGAGGAGAAGGAGTGCGGGGAAATTCATGAAGGGGATTCCTTGGCCGGGCGAAGTCCATGGACGTGCCTGCGCGCCCAGCCTGGCCGCAGGATACGTCTATGGTCTCGCCTACCTGATTGGCTACCCGCGCCACGGCAAGATGTTGCCGAGAATGTTGACACGGGCTCTTCCGGATGACCCGGAAGCTGGCTACTCCCCAAAGAGAAGCCCGGATTTTAAACGAAGACGGTTGGGGTAGACAAGTTGTTGTGGCGGTCGCCGCAACAGGGTGGATGGCGACACGTATCGTCTCACTCTGCGCCCCTGCGCCCCATTCAATCGTTGAGCAACTGCGTACCGTTTCGACGGACCTGGTCCGGATCGGCCTGCAGCAGACCCAGCGCACTGATGCCGTCGAGCAGCTGGCTGCGCCGGTAGGCCCCATCTGCGACACGGGCCTCCTTGCCGTCCTGCAACTGGACGGCAAAGTCGCGCACGATCTGGGCCTGCAAGGGGGTGTGGCTCTGGCTCACCAGCTGACCGAGCACGTACTTGCTGACGCGACTGTCCTGGCTGGCCGATTGCTGCAGGCGGGCCTGCGTCATGTAACCGAGGCGGTAGCCGATCTCCAGCCGGCTGTCGGCCTGGTCGTCGATCTGGTGGTAGGTGTAGTTCTGCGATTGACGATCGGTCCCCAGCCGCAACGGCAGGTCGGCTTGCAGGGATTGGTGGTAGGACGCCTTGAGCCGGGCCTGCGCCTGCTGCACGATGGATCGGTCAGCCTGGCGCGCACCGGACAGGCTGGTGTGCTGCGAGACCTGGTAGTCGAAACCATCCACCTCGTCGCGCCGCAGGGGATTGGGCGCCACGCTGGCACCGGTGATGGAGGCCGTGAAATCGGCCAGCCCCGACAACATGCGGCGATCGTTGAGGTCGGCGACCAGCGCCGGCGCCAATTGATCGCCGGGACGCGTCGGCGTCGTGCTGCCGCCATGCAACTGGGCGAAGGCATCCTTGAACAAGTCGGAAAGGGCGGCATCGCCATGGCCGCGACGGGTGGCGGCATCGAACTGCTGCAGGTAACTGGCGATGGCACGCTGGCGTTGCTGCGCGCTGCCAGCGAGGGTCTCGCTGGTGGCATCGACGGCGACCTTCATGGTGCCGGCGGCACTGGTGGCAGTGACACTGCGCTGGCTGGCATCGGCATGCAGTTGCACCTGCAGAGCGTCCCCCAGCGTGGCGTTGAGGTCGATGGCGGCCAGATGCTGCTGGTCCAGGTGCATCAGGCCATCCAGGGCCAGCGTGGGCGGCTGGGCAGCCAGCCCCTTGAGCGCCTGCTCGAAGGCATCGCCCAGCGCGCTCATGGCAGCGCGATCGTCATCGTCCAGCGTACCCTGGGCCAGCTTGAAATCGACGGCGATGCCGTCGGCATTGGCAGCGAGATGGAGCTCGATGCGCGCCCCCGATTGGGTGGTCAACGAAAGATCGACGCGCTGGCTGGCGAATCGATGCAGTTGATCACGCAGGACCGCCTGCACATCGCTGTTGCCCTGAGTCGCCGTGGTCGACAGCAACACCGACTGCGAGTAGCTGCCGCCCCCCAGGCTGGCCTGGTCCAGCAGGGCCTTGCCCAGACCGGTCCAGCGCTCGCTCATCTGGCCGGCGCCGATGTTGCGCGCCATCAGGGTCGAGAGCGTGTCGCCCTGACGGCTCTCCCATATCGGCGGCATGGATGCAGGCGCCTCACTCAACCGTCCGGACGCCGAATAGAGGGGGAGCACGGGCGCCGGGGGACGGGCGCTGGCGCCGGAAGTGGCAGTAGCGGTCGGGGCCGAGGTCGACGACGCCGTGCCGACGGTGGGCGAGTTGCTACTGGTGAATGCGGCGACCGCTGCAGGAGTGGTGGATGTGTAGACCGGCGACGGCGACACGGAGGTCAGTGGGCTCATGAGCGCAGAGGGGCTGGCGACGATACGCTAGCTAACGGCCCCCTGCTGCGATTCTTTAGATGAGCGTACGCGGCGTATCGGCACGCCACGTCTAGCGTGGTCTAGCGGAGTCCGGCCTGGCCTGGCGCATCAAGGCTGCTAAGCGGTGAGGCCGCCTCTCCCGGGGTTTCTATCGGGTCCACATGCGTCATCACATCCAGCACATGATGCGCATCCAGCACCCGGCGCCGGGCATCGGTGGCGATCGCATGGCCTTGCGTGACGCTCAGCGCCCCGTCGATTTCCAGGTGCACGTCCACCTGCGTCAGGTCGCCCATGCGTCGGGTACGCAAGTCATGCAGGCCTTGCACGCCCGGGGTGGCGAGGATGGTGGCGCGGATTGCCTCTGCCTCTTCGGCCGAGACGGCGCGGTCCATCAGGTCGTGCAGGGCGCTCCAGAAGAAACCCCAGCCGGTGCGCACTACCATCAGGCCGACCACTGCTGCGGCCACCGGATCGAGCAGGGTGAAACCGGCCAGGCTGCCGACGATGCCCAGTGCCACCACCAGCGACGAGGCGGCGTCCGATCGCGCGTGCCAGGCATTGGCCACCAGCATGCTGGAACGCACGCGCTCGGCGATGCGCAACATGTAGCGGAACAGCAGTTCCTTGGCCAGCAAGGCCACCAGTGCCACCCACAGGGCGGTGATGTGTACCGGCGGAGTATGTCCGTAATGCTGGATCTTTTGCGCAGCGGAGATCAGCATGCCGAGGCCGACGGCCAGCAACAGGGCGCCCAGCGCCAGGGAGGCGGCATTTTCGTAACGCTGGTGACCATACTGGTGATCGTCGTCGGCCTGCTTGCGGCTGTGATGCCCGGCCAGCAGCACCACGAAATCCGAGACCAGGTCCGAGAGCGAATGGATGCCATCGGCAATCAGGGCCTGCGAACCGGTGAACACGCCGGCCGTAACCTGCAGCATCACCAATACGATATTGACCACGATGCTGACCAGCGTACTGATACGTCCGGCGCGGTGGCGGGCGGGATCGCCCTTGAAGTCTTCTATTTGGGTACTTAACATAAAACCAACGATAAGAGCCTAATCTAGAGTCAAAGTCGGCAAAACTTGTGCTATCCATCAAATTACTGGATCATCTTGCCACATTACAATGTCAGCTGTATTGCGCCAGGGGGTGGCGTCGCCGCTTTTTTACGGTCCGGCGTACGCAGGACCGCGCAGACGAGGTGACCAACGAGCGACAACAGCATGCGCCCCCTTCGCATGAAATAACAGCACGGCGCCCCTGGCGAACCGTGTACATCCGCGGCAGCGGCGGTGGCAACAACGTCGCGCAAGCAATCCGCGGCAGACCCGGTGCAGCCATTCATCGAGGAACAGCATGAACCAAGCAACTCCGCAACCGCTGTCGTTTGCGTTCGACAGGGCCAGCGGCGAACTGAGCGCAACGTTTACTCCGACGGCGGGCTTCCCGCCGCTGACCCTGGCCTTCCTGAAGCAAGCCATGACCGACCATGGCCTGACCAAGCTGTTCTTCCAGGACTCGGTCCTCAACGCCTTCGTACGCAAGGCCGAGGATGCCAAGGAAGCCGTCACCCAGGTCATCGCCGAGCGCCGTGATGGCGAGTTCTCGCTGGACGTGGCCGACGACCTGATGACGGCATCGCTGACCCTGGTGCCGCCCTACGGCGGTCGCGCCAAGAGCGTGGAAGTGGTCAATGCGATCCGCGCCGCCGGCATCACCTACGGCATCCTGCATGAACAATTGCGCGGTGCGCTGTCCGCCGGCTTCTGCAACAAGCTGGTGGTGGCCCAGGGCTTGATGCCCACGCCTGCCGAGCCGGCCCGTTTCGAGAGTCTGCTGGAAGAGAAGGAAGAAGAGCTGGCGGACATCGAGGAAGATGCGGTGGTTTCCTACGCCGACATGGGCCATATCCTGCTGGTGAAGGTGGGCGACCCGCTGATGCGCCGCATTCCGCCCGTGCCGGGCAAGGATGGTATCGACATCCGTGGCGGCAAGGTGCCGGCGCGGCCGATTGCCGATGTGGGCTTCGCCAAGGAAAGCATCGGCGCCGAACCCAGCGAGGACGATCCCGATCTGCTGGTGGCGATCGTGCCGGGCCAGCCGACGGTGATCAAGAACGGCGTGAAGGTCAACCCGGTGCTGGATGTGGAGAACGTCGACCTGTCCACCGGCAACCTGAGCTTCGAAGGCACGGTGCGCGTCTCCGGGGATGTGCTGACCGGCATGAAGCTGCACGTGGGCGGCGACGTGGTCGTCAACGGTACGGTGGAAGCGGCCGAGATCGTGGCCGGGGGCAGCGTCACCGTCAAGGGTGGCGTGATCGGCCACAGTGAAGGCGTGACCGCACAGGCGGGTACCACCGCCATCGCCTCGCGCATCAGTTCACAGAAATCGGTACAGGTGATGTTCGCCGAAAGCGCCCACATCGAAGCCGCCGACGACATCCTGGTGCTGGGCAATGCGCGTCACTGCGAACTGCTGGCCGGTAACGAGATCACGGTCGGCAAGGGCAATCCGCGCACCGGCCACATCATCGGCGGCCGGGTGGAGGCCACCAACATCATCCGTGCCAACGTGATCGGCGCCTCCACCAGCACCCATACCCGCATACAGGTCGGCCTGGATCCCTACCTCGAAGAAAAGATCGCCATCAAGGAACAGGAATACACCCGCAAGGTGTCCGAACTGGACCGCACCATCAAGCAGCAGAGCTACTACAAGCTCAATCCCGAAAAGGCCACGCCGGAACTGGTGCACGAAACCAGCGACAAGCGCAAGGCGCTGGCCTACGAGGTCAAGGTGCTGCTGGAAGAAGTGGGGCAGATGAAGGAAAACATGGTCGCCGCGGAAGATGCGCGCATCATCGTGGCCAAGGCGGTCTACGAAGGTACGGAGCTGCGTATCGGGCACGAGGTCTGGCCGGTGCAATCGGACCTCAGTGGCGGTACCGCGCAGTTGTTCGAAGGTGATATCCGCTACAACCCGAAAAAGTGATGCAACGCCAGTGCGCCTGTGGATAAATCGTTTATACGGTTACACTTGCACTTATCCACAGGCCCGACCACTCTCCCATGCAAGATCAGCTTCCCCACGCCACGCCACCATTGCTGCGCGAACTGGCGACCCGTTCCGCCGACATTTCCCAGGACTGCAACTGCCGTGCGGTCGACACCAGCGGCTGGATCAGCCTGCCGCTCTCGCTGCCGGAGACGCAGCTGGCCGACGTCGCCACCCTGATCACCGATCCCTACGCGGAACCGACCTTCACCGAATATCACCCGGAAGGTACCCGTTACGATTCACCGACGGCGCCCATCGCCCCCGCCTGGTATCCCTACAACCGCTGCAATGTCGCCCGCTGCACGCAGTGCGGTCGACATTACCTGCGCTACATGGAGGCCGGCGGCTACTTCGTCGACCGCCGCATCCGTGCCCTGGAAAATCCGGCACTGGTGGTCGACCCGGCATGAGCGCCCGGCCCTTCAGCCGCGACTGAGGCGGCTCGACATCAGGATCTGATACAGCGTATCGGCCGGTTGCGACAGGCGGCGCGCCGTCAGGGCCACATATTCCACATCCGGCAGGCGCGGCAGGGCCGCGTGATTGAGCGGCGGCACCAGGTCACGTGAGGACAGGTGCTGCGGCAGGGCCGCCAGTCCCAGGCCACCCCGCGCAGCCGCCATGCAGCCGGCGTGGCTGCCGCTGGTGCAGACGATGCGCCAGTGATGCCCGGACTTGCCCAACGCCTGCAAGGTCGCGGCCCGGGTGATGCTGGGTTCGGGCAGCAGGATCAGGGGCAGCGGCTCGGTCAGGTCCACCAGCGTGTCCGGCCGGGTCAGCCACTGCATCGGCGTGGAAAACATGCTGTGACCGCGCGATTCGCCGGCACGGCGCTTGCCCACCAGCAAATCCAGCTTGCCCTGGTCCAGCGAGGCATAGAGGTCGCTGGTCAGGCCGATGGTGATCTCCAGTTCCACTTCAGGATGCTGGCTGCGGAAAGCGGCCAGCATGTCCGGCAGCGGCCCCATGGCGAGATCGTCGGAAGTGCCGAAGCGCACCCGGCCGCGCAGGCGGGGGGCGCTGAACTGGGCCTCGGCGCGGGCATGTGCCTGCAGGATCAGGCGCGCATGCACCAGCAGGCTCTCGCCGTCGGCGGTCAGCGCCAGCGAGTGGGTATCGCGCACGAAGAGGCGCCGCCCGAGGCTTTCTTCCAGCCGGCGGATGTGATCGCTCACGGTCGACTGGGTCAGCCCGAGCTGGCGCCCGGCCTCGGTAAAGCTGGAAGAGGCGGCGGCGGTGGTAAAGGTCTGGAGCCAGAGCGGATTGAGCATGGGGCATTATCATCGGACTTTCCGATGACAGTCAACGTGCTCAGAGGGGTTCCCGATGGCAGGCGAATTTCCTATCATGACGACAAACCCCTTTTCCATTGCGAGTACGTCATGAACCGCTTCCTCCCAGACCGCTTCACCCAGTTGCTGATCGGCACCGTGCTGCTGGCTACGCTGTTCCCGGCCACCGGGAGCTTCGAGCATTTCATGCACCTGGCCAGCAATGCTGCCATCTCGCTGCTGTTCTTCCTGCATGGCGCCAAGCTCTCGCGCGAGGCGGCGCTTTCGGGCCTGAAGCAACCGCGTCTGCACCTGCTGACGCTGGGCTCGACCTTCATCCTGTTCCCGCTGCTGGGTCTGGCGCTCAAGAGCGTGGTGCCGGACCTGTTGACGCCGCAACTGTGGATGGGCGTGCTGTTCGTCTGTACGCTGTCGTCGACGGTGCAGTCCTCGATCGGCTTCACCTCGATCGCCCGTGGCAACGTGCCGGCAGCGATCTGCGGCGCCACGGCGTCCAACCTGCTGGGCATCGTGATCACGCCGCTGCTGGTGACGCTGCTGCTGCACCGGCACCACGAGGCCAATGGCCTGTCGCAGGTACTCAGCATCCTGCTGCAACTGTTGCTGCCCTTCGTGCTGGGCAACCTGATGCGTCGCTGGATCGGCGAGTGGATCAACCGCCACAAGGTGATCGTCAACGTGGTCGATCGCGGCGGCATCCTGCTGTCGGTCTATGCCGCCTTCAGCGTGGCGGTGGCACAGGGCGTGTGGCACCTGTTCCCGCCGGGCCAGCTGGCCTTGCTGGTGCTGGTCAATGCGGTGCTGCTGGGCGCGGTACTGCTGATCACCACCTTCGGCGCACGCGCCCTGAAGATGCCGCGCGGCGATGAAATCGTGCTGGTGTTCTGTGGTTCCAAGAAGTCGCTGGCCTCCGGCATCCCCATCGCCTCGGTGCTGTTTGCCGGCAGCGGTGCAGCGGTGGTGCTGTTGCCCATCATGCTGTTCCACCAGATGCAGCTGATGCTGTGTGCCGTGCTGGCGCGGCGTTACGCGGCGCAGCTGGAAGGCGTGGAGGCTGCCGAGGCTGCTGAGGCTGCGACAGCTGGCAAGCCCGGCGCACCGCTGGCGACCTCCCGCTGAAGCGACTCGATTCTTCCCATTTCTTCTTCCCAGGCGAGGGCTACTGACAGAACGTTGTCAGTAGCCCTCGCGCATGATGCGTCGCATGCCACACGGCATGACAAATCCCTCATCAACGACGCAAAGGAAGAAGAACATGCAAACCCAAGTCAACTGGTTCGAGATCGCCACCAAGGATCTGCAGCGCGCCACCCGTTTCTACGAAGCCGTGTTCGCCACGCAGTTGCGCCAGGAGCAGATCAGCGATAGCGGTCCGATGGCCATCTTCGTGCGTGACGACGGCCGCTCGGTCGGCTGCCTGACCGGCCCCGGCTGGCTGGAGCCGACCCGCCAGGGCACACTGATCTATCTTGATGCCGGACCGTCGATCCAGGCGGTGCTCGACCGCGTGGTCGCCGCCGGTGGCGAGCTCACCATGGAACGCACGCAGCTGCCCAACGATATCGGCTATATCGCGCAATTCATCGACAGTGAAGGCAACCGCATGGCGCTGCACGCCATGCACTGAGCGACTGGCCCGGCCAGGTGACGAGCATGCCGGCATCTTGCACAGCAGCATCGAAGTCTGTGGCGAGCCTGCAGCGTGCATGCCAGAATGGCGCGCATCAATTTTCCGCCTGCCTTCCATGCGCCGAGCCGACCGCCTGTTCCAGATCACCCAGTACCTGCGTGGACGCCGTCTCACCACGGCGCGCCAGCTGGCGCAATGGCTCTCGGTCTCGGAACGCACGGTCTATCGCGATATCCGCGATCTGTCGCTGTCGGGCGTGCCGGTCGATGGCGAGGCCGGCGTCGGTTATCGCATCAAGCCGGGCTATGACCTGCCGCCGCTGATGTTCAATGCCGATGAAATCGATGCCCTGGTGATCGGCATGCGCATGGTGCAAGCCTGGGGTGGCCCGCAGCTGGGCGCCTCGGCCGCGTCCGCGCTGGCCAAGGTGGTGCTGGCACTGCCCAAGGAAAAACGCGACTTCGTCGAAGCCACACCGCTGTTTGCACCGACCGCACCAGATGCCGATGGCCAGGGCGAGCGGCTGGAGGCGATCCGCCAGGCCATCGGCAGCCGCCACAAGCTGCTGCTGCACTACACCGATGCCCAGCAGCGCCCCAGCCAGCGTGTGGTCTGGCCGCTGGCGCTGGCTTTCTTCGGCGGCACCTGGCTCCTGGCGGCATGGTGCGAACAGCGCGACGACTTTCGCTCCTTCCGCCTGGACCGTGTGCAACAGATGAGCGAGCAGGGCTATTACCCGGACCGCAATGGCCGGCGTCTGCCCGACTTCGTGCGGGCCATGCAACGCCAGGCCCGCAACCAGCCGGCGGCCTGAACCACACGGGCTTGCGGGAGCTTCAACGCAAATCGCATATGTAGCTGCAAATTGATTCGTTCGCGCCACAAGTGGCGGCGGGTAGGCTGGAACCGTCCTCTACTTCCGGCGAGTCTGTCTCATGCGTGCTGCCCTGCCCTCCCCTGCCCAAGCTGCCGTTTCGCTGGCCGACCGCTGCGTGCTGTGCGTGGGCGGCCTGACCGGCGCCCGCAACCACTACCGGGCCGAGATCGAAATACGTGCCGGCCGTTTCCTGCATCACGATGGTGGCCGCGAAGACAACCTGCATCGGCTCACGCCCATGCTGGCGGCGGCCGACATTGTCATCTGCGCCTCCGGCAACATCAGTCACAACGCCTATCACCTGGTCAAGAGCACCTGCAAGAAACTGGGCAAACCCTGTGTATTGGTGAAGGGGACGGGCATCGCGTCCTTCCTCGACGGACTGGGTCACCTGGCCGCCGAGGATGCACCGGCCGACGGTCCCTCGGCACGCGGCGACCGGGTTCTGCGGCGCAAGCGCTAGCGACCTATCCGCCGCAAAAAATGCCGCGCTGCAGTACGGATTGGAAAAATCGGCAAAAGCCCCCTACAATCGACTCCCTGGCCCGCATTGCCTGGCCGCACAGACAACATGCCGTCACGGCAATTTCCGGGAGTCCGTTTGAAGATCGTAACCCGCCTGAGCAATCGCCTCCTGGCGCTGGCGCTGGCCTGTGCGGCCACCGTCACACCGGCGGCGCACGCTGCACCGCAGCCCAGTTTCGGCATCGAGGTCGGCAATGCCCTGCTGTGCCTGAACCAGCTCAACAGCAAGTATTTCTTCGATTATCTGGTGGCAGCCTTCGGCCCTCCGTACAAGACCGAGGGTGGCGCCTACTGGTTCAAGGCCACCAATGTCTCGCTGTGGGGCATGCAGGCGACCGACTTCCTGGTCAATGACAGCAGCAGCCAGGCCGATTTCATCGGGGCCTACTTCAACACCACGCCGGTCAAGCTGACCGATGCCATCAAGGCGGCGCTAGGCATCCGCTTCACGCCCGAGGACGACACCGCCTATCCGGTGCGACAGTCTCAGGCGGGCAGCAAGATCGTCTACAACGATACCAATGCCAAGATGTATTGCGCCAAGTCCAAATTCCTGGTGCCGGGGCCGGAACAACCCTGAGGTGGTGCCGTAACGGCGCTCCGCCCGTCCAAGAAAAATGCCGCGCGCTGCAGATTGCAACGCGCGGCATTTGTCCATTTGCACTCCGCGTGACCTTGGAGCGCTACGCCCGGGTCAAGGGGGACGGGGACCCGCTCAGGCCTGCGCCTTGACCAGATCCTCGGTGGTGCGGATGCAGTCGCGGCCGGAGGCCTTGGCCAGTGCCAGTGCCTGCTCCGATTCACGCAGCACCGTTTCGGGCTCGTCCACCTGGCGCTGTGGCGTCACCGAGGCGATACCGATGCTGATGGTCACCCGTCCGGTCGGGCTGGCGCTGTGGGTGATGTCGAGCTGCTCGATCGACTTGCGGATGCGTTCGGCCACGATCAGCGCGCCTTCCAGCTTCGACCCCGGCAGCAGGACTGCGATTTCCTGGGTCCCGAACCGCGAGAGCAGGTCTTCCGGTCGCACGTTGGTATCGCGGATGGCGCTGCCCACCCGGCGTAGCACCTTGTCGCCGGCCATGCGACCGTAGGCGGCGTTGTATTCGTCGAACAGGTCGATGTCGATCATGATCACCGCCAGCGAAAGATTGGTGCGGGCGGCGCGGTTGAATTCCTCCAGCAGGCCACGCTCGAACTGACGACGGTTGGCCAGGCCGGTAAGGGCATCTTCCAGGCCGACGCGGGCCAGGGTCTTTTCCATTTCTTCCAGATGGACGCGCGCATCGTCGCGCTCCTCCACCAGCTGCTTGCGCTCGCTCTGCAGGTTCTGCAGTTCGCTTTCAAGACCGCCCAGCGGCCGCAGCAACTGCCCCAGCAGCAGCCAGGACAGCAATGCCGACAGCAGCACCAGCACGATGGCGGCGCCAGCCAGGCCCTGCGTGCCGCTCCACGCCATGGCGGTCAGGACGGCAGCGGTGACGACCACGGCGGCGGTAGCGGCCAGGGTCAGGCGAGTTTGAAGTGTTCGGGACAGGGACATAGGCAGAAACCGACTTTCCTTAAAGAATTCCGGCGCCGGGGGCTGCAAGCGCGGCAGTGACGGCCGGCAATACGGCCACGCGAAATGCTACAGGCTCGGACGCTGCGATGCAACGCGCAATGTCATCCGGAGTGTCGACGCCGGCCCCGATCAGCCACGCCGCGAGGATTGCGGTGAGGATTGCCCTGGTAATCGGCGCGCCTGGCCTGCCATCAGGCCACCTGCAGGGCCTGCAGCAACGGCAGCCGGGTACGCGCGAACAGCCGGGCCTGGGTCGCCAGTTCGGCCAGGTTTTCCTCTTCGCCTTCCAGCCGCACCCCGTCGCGCACCAGCCGCTTGCCCTGCGCCGCGACGTGGCGCCAGACCTGGGCCGGCCAGGCGTCGATGTCATCGCCGCAGTGCTGGCGCGCCAGCAGGAACAGCTGCTCGACACGATCCACGCGCACGCCACCACCGGTGAGCGGGCTGACCAGATGACTGATGTCACCCTCGTCACTCCCGAGGCCATGGGTCGGCGCCAGCGCCGCACGCTGCAGCAGCCAGGCGTTCAAATCGCCGGTGCGGCGCGCAATCTGGGCCTGGGTGGCGGCGTCCGACTCGGCCGGCAACGGCGCGGCGTGACCGGTGCCGATCAACATCAGGGCCGAATCGATCACCTGCGAGAGGTTCAGGTTGCGATGCGCCAGCGTCGCCGCCAGGTCGACCAGGGTATGCGGCTGGTAGTCCGACAGGGCTTGCAGGATGGGCTCGTAGATCAGGCGGTTGAGGGTGATCTCGGAGGCCACGTTCTGGATGGTCAGCGGCACCTTGTCCGGCTCGGTCAGCAGGACCACGCTCTGCAGCGCCAGCGCCTGTACCCGCTGGCGCTCGTCGAGGACCTCCCCGCCGCGCACCCAGTAATCGCGCCGGAAGGTCTGGTTGACCATGAAATCGCGCACGCTCTGGTACAGCACCGGGTCGCTGATCCCGGCCAGGCACTGGCGCTGGGCCGGGGTCAGGTTGGCCATGTCGAGATGGTCGATGTAATGCGCCGGGCAGGCGAACTGCAGGCCGGCACGCGCCAGGCAGCGATGGATGTCGGCGAAGGCTTCGGCATGCCAGTCGCGATTGAAGTATTCGTGGGCGAGATAGCTGCGCGGTTGCTGCTGCAGGATCTTGAGGCGATCGCGCATGAAGGGATTGGCCTGGGCATAGACCGGATCGGTCTCGAACATCTGCGCGGCGAAGGCCAGCGCGGCATCGATGCGGGCTGCGGTGGGCAAACCCTGCTCGTCATTGCCCACCTGCTGGGTGTGCTGCACCAGCAGGTCGCGCAGCGGCATGAATGCCGACCATCCGGGCTGGGTGTTGTAGCTCAGGTAGAGCACGCCACCGGGCTTGAGCTTGCGGTCGATGAAATCGAAGATGATCTCGCGGTTTTCCTGCGAGACCCAGCTCCAGATGCCGTGCAGGGCGATGAAGTCGAAATCGGGCAGGTCGTCACGCCGGCAGAAGTGCGAGAAGCTGGAATCCTCCAGTTGCGCCCCACTCCCGCTGGCGGCCGCCAGTTCGCGGGCGAAGGCCGCCTGCAGCGGGTTGAAATCATTGCCCCACCAGCGCGTGCCGGACGCGGCCGCATGGAAATTGGTCGACAGCCCCTGGCCGAAACCCAGCTCACAGGCAGTCTGGATGGCCGGTGCGCGCAAGCCGTGGAAGGCGAAGGCCAGCGGCAGGCGTGCCGGGTTCATGCCCGGGTAGTAGCCGTAGGTGTAGGCGATGTCGACGACGTAACCGTCATTCCAGTTGTTCAAGGCGGGCTCCGTACGGCAGGGAAGACTGGCAAAGGGATAAGGAACGACAACCGGCTCAGCGCGCCGGACCGGCCTCGCCGCCGGTGGCGTCGGCGGCTGCCGAAGCAGCCGACGCGGCCAGCACATCGTATTTGCGGGCGTTGCCACGTGCCAGCTCGACCGGGTACTTGCGGCGGTTCAGTTCCATCTTCTCCAGCACGGCGCTGCGCAGGTCGACGCCGGTATGGTCGGCCAGCTGGATCAGGTAGACCAGCACGTCGGCCATCTCATGCCGGATGCCTTCGCGCGCGGCGTCATCGAGCTCGTGCATGGCGCCGGTCGGCAGCCACTGGAAATGCTCCATCAGCTCGGCTACCTCCACCGACAAGGCCATGACCAGGTTCTTGGATGTGTGGAAACGCAGCCAGTCGCGCTCACCGGAAAAGCGGCGGATGATGTCGCGCAGTTCATGCAGGTCGGAGACAGGGGTGGCTGGGGTGGCAGCGGCTGCAGCGGGATCGGCAGGGGGCTGGGCGGAATGATCAGTCATGGCGTCTTGTCCGGGGGAGTGCGCTATGGCGCTGTTGTATTGATGCGCATCGGCTTGGCTCGACACTTTATCACCAACCCACACAGACGCAGGCGGGGCGATTGATCTGGGACAGTTTCCGTGTTGCCGTAATGAGGCACAATGAGCAAAACACGCGACATTTCGATCACCATGCCGACATCTCTTCGCTCCCCGCTGCGTCTCCTGTCCTGCGTCACGCTGATGCTGGCCCTGCTCGCGGCCGGCTGCGACCGACACGTCGACCAGCAACTGGCCGAGCACGAAGCCGCGCAGACCACGCTGGGCATCACGCCCAAGCAATTCGCGGCGCGCTTCAATGAGCGCCTCGCCGACGTGCTCAAGGACATGCAGGTAGAAGAGCCCGAGCACATGGCCCGTCTTTACATGCTGGACGCGGACCGTCTGCATCCCGGCCAGTACGACTATGTGCTCGACGCCAAGGTCGGTCCGGCCCAGACCACCATCATCGGTACCCTCAACAAGAGCGGCGAGCTGCGCAACGTGGGCGTGATGCTGACCAACAAGACCCAGGGCGCCCGCGACGAATTCCTCATCTGTGCCTCCAGCGCCGCGCGCAGCTTCGTTACCTCCGGCCAGGACAAGCTGCTGCCCCTCATTACCCGCCTGACCACGGTCGCGCTCGACAATCCGGGACAACGCATGACCGAGGTCGTGGCCGATCAGTTGCTCTCGGTCGAACTGGTGCCGCAAGGCGTGTTGTTCCAGGTGCAGCCGCGCCAGTGATCCCCGGGCGGCGCGGCCGATGACGTCGGGAAACAGTACGGCCGCGCAAGCGCAGCACAATAAAACGCCAGGGTCGCAAAGGTTTCAACGGGAAATGCCTGCCTATTTCTCGGATCGAAAAGGCAAGCCAACGTTTAGATTCTGGACATCGTGGTTTCCGTGTTTCCCTGATCACGCCGGGACAGGCTGACGGGAAACATCCATTGCGGAACGGCCATGGATCGCCTTCTTACAGACTCGGGATTCCACGTCAGGCCCATGGTCAGCCATGACCTGTCTTGAAAAACGGGGCTGCAACGCTTGGGGATGAAGCGCTGCAGCTTTCTATAACAGCGGCAGGATCGTGGCCCGGGCAGGGTCGGGCGGTCCGAGGGCACGGGGGCAAGCATGCGCACGAATCTACCTATCACCACCAATGAACGGTTGCTGGAGGATGGCAAGTCCATCGTTTCCAAGACCGACCTGCAGGGCAACATCCTCTACGTCAATCCTTACTTCGTGGAAATCAGCGGCTTCGAGGAAGCCGAACTGATCGGCGCGCCGCAGAATATCGTGCGCCATCCGGAAATGCCGCGCGAAGCCTTTGCCGACATGTGGACCACGCTCAAGGCCGGGCTGCCCTGGAACGGGCTGGTCAAGAACCGCTGCAAGAACGGCGACTTCTACTGGGTACAGGCCAACGTGACGCCGGTACGTGAAAACGGCCGCGCCGTCGGCTACATGTCGGTGCGTACCCGCCCTTCGCGGGAGCAGGTGCAGGCCGCCGATACCGCGTATCGACGCTTTGTGGCCGGTCAGGCGCGTGGCGTGCGTATCCATCGCGGCGCTGTGGTCCGTACCGGCCTGGTGGGATGGCGGCAAGGTCTGCGTGACCTGTCGGTGGCGCGACGACTGGGCTGGACCATGAGCGTGCTGACACTGATGTTCCTGCTGGGCGGCGTCGTTGCCGGGGCCGCCGTGCAGCGCGCTGGCGGCAGCCCGTACGCGGTGTGGCTGGGGACAGCGCTGGGCGCCATCCTGCTATTGGGTTCGTGGGCGCTGCTGCACGCGAGCATCGTGGCACCGTTGCAGAGGGCCATCCGGTCCGTGCATGGTCTGGCCGGTGGCGACCTCGACCTGCATATCGATACCGACGCTCGCGGCGACATGGGGTTGCTGCTGCAGGCCTTGCAGCAACTCAACGTCAACCTGCGCGCCATCATCGGCGACGTGCGACGCAATGTGGAATCGATGACCATCTCCACCGGCGAGATCGCCAGCGGCAACATGGACCTTTCCGGGCGCACCGAATCGCAGGCCTCGGCGCTGGAGGAGACCGCGTCCAGCGTCGAGCAGTTCGCCGCCACCGTGCGCCAGAACGCCGACTCCGCCGCCAATGCCGACCGCCAGGCACAATCGGCCTCCTCCATTGCCCAGCGTGGCAGCCAGTCGGTACAGCGCATGGGCAAGACCATGGAAGAGATCGATACGGCCTCGCACAAGATCGTCGACATCATCGCGCTCATCGATGGCATTTCCTTCCAGACCAACATCCTGGCCCTGAACGCGGCCGTCGAGGCAGCCCGCGCCGGCGAACAGGGCCGCGGCTTCGCCGTGGTGGCTTCAGAAGTGCGCACGCTGGCGCAGCGTTCGGCCTCGGCCGCCAAGGACATCAAGGGACTGATCGACGACTCCCGCGCCAAGGTGGAAAGCGGCAACCAGCTGGTGCGGGAGACCGCGCAAGCCATGGGTGACCTGGGCGGTGCAGTGGAAAACATGGCGGTGACCATGGCCGAGATCACGGTGGCCAGCAATGAGCAGAGTGGCGGCATCGAACAACTGAACCAGGCCGTCAATGCCATCGACGAAACCACGCAGCAGAATGCGGCGCTGGTGGAGCAGGCCGCGGCGGCCGCGGAAAACCTGCGCGACCAGGCGGTCAAGCTGAGCCAGGCCATGTCGGTATTCAAGATCAGCCACGGCGCTACGCGCCCCGGCGCATCGGCGGCGCTGCGGCCATCGCGCGCGCAGGACCCGGGCCTGATGCTGGCGCAATAAAGCCGCAGCGAGGAAGCCTGCTTTACACAGCATTGCATATCTTTACGCGCATGGCAGGGGGTGGCACCTTTGCACGGCTGTCGCGCTTGCTTATGATGAACTCCCGCCCGGTGGTCTCCGGTATCGCTGACGATATCGATGCAATCTGCCGGGTGCCTTCGATCTCATCACAAGGGAGTTTCACATGAGCGTATCTTCCGTTTCCTCCGGCAACAGCGGCTTCTACAACACCGTCATCGCACCGATCAAGAAGGTCGCCGTGGAAGTGGGCGACGACATCGAAAGCGCCTACGACACCACTGCCGGCGCCGTCTCCTCGGCTGCACATGCGGTGGCCGATAGCGTCAGCTCGGGTATCAAGGCGATCGGCAACATCATCGATACCACGGCCTGAACCAACCGTTTCACGCGAGCGCATCACCCATGGTGGTGACGGTCGCGTTGGCATTGCGTGATGGAATGCGTATCCGGCCATCGCGGTCCGCAGGGCGACATGCAATAATCCGGGCAATCCGACTTCTTCGGCTCGCCCGGACCCTGCCATGCTGCTGTACACCATCTACCTGATCGCCATCTGCGCCGAAGCCGTCTCCGGCGCGCTCATGGGTATCCGCAAGGATATGGATATCTTCGGTATCTGCCTCATCGGTACGGTCGCCGCGCTCGGTGGCGGCACCGTGCGCGACATCCTGATCGGTCACTATCCGCTGGGCTGGGTGGCGCATCCGGAATACCTGGCCTTCACCATCTGCGCGGCCATCGTGGCGGCAGTCGCGGCGCGGGCCTTGCATCACTTCAAATCGGCCTTCCTGGTGGTGGATGCGCTGGGGCTGGTGGCCTTCACCATCATCGGCTGCGACATCGCCCGCAGCTTCGACAACTTCCATCCCGCCATCGTGGTCATGCTGGGGATGGTCACCGGCGTATTCGGTGGCCTGCTGCGCGACGTGCTGTGCAACGAAATCCCGCTGGTGCTGCGGCGCGAGATCTACGCCAGCGTCTCGCTGCTGACCGGCGCCCTGTATGTGCTGATCCTGCATCTGCAGATCGACAGCCGCATCGCCACCCTGAGCTCGCTGCTGCTGGGCTTTTCGGTACGCCTGCTGGCCATCCGCTTCCATTGGGAATTGCCGCGCATGGACAAGGAACGGGTGCGCGGCTTCGACTGAGCTCTGCGCCGCCCACCACGCCCCAGAACGCAAAAAGCCCGCCTCGGATGAGGCGGGCCGTTCATTGATTAACGCTGGATTCACCGCGACCCAGGCTATCTGCTAGGTGTCACCGATCCGACCTGCCCGGCCTATCTGGCCGGTGCGGTCCTGCTCCAGGTGTTCGTCTTGTCCTGGTTCCGGCAGATCTCAGGGATCGGCGGTCCAGTCACTCCATCTACGAGCGCTTAATTAACTATTTGCTCCACGGGACAAGCCCGTGATCGGCGGACGATTTGCTGTACCTGCCACATGCCCGCGCTATCTGCACGGCCACATGGGGCGGGCCACTGGCGATCGCCGGCCGCGCCCTGTGCATCCTGAGCGCAACGAAACGCCGCGCGGCTGATGCAGGAAGGGCTGGCATCCCCTCTTCCGGATCGGGATCGGCCCTGACTATCTGCCAGGTGCCGCTCCGAGGAAGCCCTCGTCCGGAGTGAGGTGATGCCGCTTGGTGCTGCCGGCCTGGCCATCGGAACGTATGGAATACCTTGGCGTTCAGGCGCGGGCAGCGGGGATGTTCGGGTTCGCTTGCGCGAAGATCGAGGTCTTAGATGACCTTGATGTTGGTGGCCTTTTCACCCTTGGGGCCGACACCGCGGTCGAACGACACGCGCTGGTTTTCCGACAGGCTGCGGAAGCCATTGGACTGGATGTCCTGGAAGTGCGCGAAGACGTCGGCGCCGCCGGCATCAGGAGTGATGAAGCCGAAGCCCTTGGCATCGTTGAACCATTTGACTACGCCGGTTTGAGTACTCATGTTTATTCCTTTGGAAAAGTTTGGGACGAATGAAGGCAACATGCCTGCAAGGCACTTGAGACCAAGAACTGAAACCGAAGGAAAGAAAACAGAACGACCGAGGAGGGAACGACAGTCAGGCGGAATTGGAACCAACAAGAATACAACTTGATGCAAGTACAACCAGCATTGTACACGACTTGCAGCAAATTGCCTCTCCTTGTCAACAAATGTGTGGTTTTTATGAAAAACGAGGCGCTGTCACGCCGCATCCCCTCAGCGACATCCCGTCGTCTTACGCGATAAATCGAAACGGCGATCAGGGGGAAGAAAAACCGCTTAACCACTTTATGCGACTCCAACGTAATTCCGGTATATTCAGCCGAATGGCCGTGTCCCGTTTGCGCCTGTGCATGGCGCTGCAAACGGCATCGCGGGTTTCGCTGCATGTCACCAGTCCCTGCGTGCTCAATGCCCCTCCCCGAACGCCCTTTGCCTGATACGAGCGACGACGATGCCAGCCTGCCTGGCCTGCCGGTGCGCTTTGGTATTTCAGCACTGGTGATGGCAGGCATGATCCTGCTGGCGGTGGTGCTGGTGTCGGTGGGCTGGTGGGGCGCGCGTCAGGTCCTGCTGGACATGGCCGAACGTTCGGCCGAGGACGCCGGGCGCATCATGACGGAACGCTCGCGCCGCATCATCGACCCTGCCGTGGCCACGCTGCGCCAGCTGGCATTCGATCCCATCACGCAGGCCGGCACATTGGACGAACGTCTCACGCGCATTGCCGCCTTCTCCATCGACATGGTCGCCAACCCGCTGGTCTCGGCGGTCTATGTGGGCTATCCCAATGGCGACTTCCTGCTGGTGCGGGCGCTACGCGGCGCCGAGCAGCGCGAGTTCTTTGGCGCACCGGCGGCAACCGCTTTCCTGGTGCAGACCATCACCGTCAATGGCGCCGGCCAGCCGAAGGGCCAATACCGTTTCTATAGTGCCGAGCTGAAACTGCTGGCCCTGGACGACCAACCCGCTTACCGTTTTGATCCCCGCACCCGCCCCTGGTACGCCAGCGCTGACCGTTCGCTGGCCCCGGCGATTTCGGCGCCCTACGTGTTCTTTACCACGCGCCAGATCGGCATCAGCCTGTCGCAGCGCGCCCGTAACAGCGACGCGGTGGTGGCCATCGACATGACGCTCGATGACCTGGCGGCCAGCCTGGGCAATCTGCGCCTGACGCCCCACAGCGAACTGGCGCTGGTGGACGAGAACGACAAGGTGATCGCCTACGGTGACATGGGTCGGGTACTGGAGCAGGACGGCGACAACTTCCGCTTCCGCAGCCTGGCCGAACTGGACGTGTCGAGCCTGTCACTGTTGTCGGCCAAGTCCAGGGCGGGCGAGCAGCGCGCCCTCTACGATGTCAACGGCAGGGAATGGCTGGGCCTGTCACTGCCCTTCAACGTGATCGACGGCCACACCCTCAATCTGCTGATTGCCGCGCCCGGCGACGAACTGCTGGGTCAACTGGATCGCAATCGCAAGACACTGGTACTGGTGGCGCTGCTGCTGGTGATCGCCTTCCTGCCGCTGGGCTGGTGGGCTGGCCGTGCCATCGGGCGCAGCATGGAACGGCTGGCGCTGCAGGCCGGGCGCATGTCGCGCTTCGACTTCCGTACCCAGGACCGCAAACGCAGCGTGCTGCGCGAAGTCAATATGCTGACCCAGATGGTGGACCACGTCAGCCTGACGGTAGAAGCCTTCCTCGATATCAGTGCCATCCTCAGCACGGAAATCCATGTCGAAGAAATGTTGCAGCAGGTGCTGGAGAAATTCGTCCAGGCCACCCGCTGCGATGGTGGAGCAGTCTACCTGTGGCAGCGCGAGAGCCGGCAGATGCAGCGTGCGGCCGCCTACGGGCAGCAATGCGGACTGACCGATACCATGGCCTACGAGGAACATGGCCCCGCCGCCGACATGGCCCGCGAAACCGACGACAACCGCCTGCGCGTGGAACTGGACCTGCGCGGCCGCAATGGCTCGCTGGAAGGGCTGCTGGTGCTGATGCATGCGCACGACAGCGCGCATGAGGATCCGCGCTTCCTGGCCTTTGCGCGCAGGCTGTCGGGCATGCTGGCCGTGGCCATCGAAACGCGCCAGCTGATCGCCGGACAGAAGGCCCTGCTGGAATCCCTGATCCGCCTGATGGCCGACGCCATCGATGCCAAGAGCCCCTATACCGGTGGCCACTGCGAACGCGTGCCGCACCTGGCCATCATGCTGGTGGAGAGCCTGGAACAGGAGCGCGACGGTCGCTACGCCGACTTCAGCCTCAACGAGGACCAGCGCTACGCCTTCCAGCTGGCCGCGCTGCTGCACGATTGCGGCAAGGTCACCAGTCCCGAGCACATCGTGGACAAGGCCACCAAGCTGGAAGTGATCCACAACCGTATCCACGAAGTGCGGATGCGCTTCGAGGTCCTGTGGCGCGATGCCGAACTGGAGCTCCTGCACGAGTACCTGCCTGCGCTGGCACCAGCACAGGCCGAGGCGCTGCGACTGCGACTTGAGGAAAGGCGCAAGCGACTGCACGAGGATTTCGCCTTTGTCGCGCAATGCAATGTGGGAGGCGAGGCGATGTCGGAACAGGCCATCGCGCAGTTGCGCCAGATTGCCGCGCAGACCTGGCAACGTCACTTCGACGACAGCCTCGGACTGGCCGATGAAGAAGCCCGGCGCCTGGCGGCAGCGCGTGGCGGCCAGCCGGCCCAGGCATTGCCGCAGACCGAGCAGCTGCTGGCCGATCGGCCGGAACACATGGTGGCGTGGGATGAGGAACATCGTCCGGCGGTCGAACGCGATGACCCGCGCAACACACTGGGTTTCAACATGAAGCTGCCGCGCTATCGGCAGAACATGGGCGAACTGCACAACCTGACGGTACGGCGCGGCACGCTGACCGAGGAAGACCGCTTCGCCATCAACAACCACATCGTGCAAACCCTGGTGATGCTCAAGCGCCTGCCCTGGCCCGACTCGCTCAAGAGCGTGCCTGACACGGCCGCCAACCATCACGAGAAAATGGACGGCACCGGCTACCCGCGCGGCCTGCTGGCGGGCGAGCTGCCCTTGCAGGATCGCGTGATGGCGCTGGCCGATGTGTTCGAAGCGCTGACCGCAGCCGATCGCCCCTACAAGCCGGCCAAGACCTTGTCGGAATCGTTGCGCATCATGGCCTTCATGTGCCGCGACCGCCATCTGGATGCGGATTTGTTCCGCTATTTCCTGCGCAGCCGGCTGTGGCAGAACTATGCCGATGACATGCTGCGACCGGCGCAACGCGACGAGGTCGATATCGCAGGCATCGAAGCACTGCTGACGCCCCCGTAGGCCTGAACCGCAGGCGGGCCTGGGCCGGCCAGCACTTCCGGCGTAGAATCGGCGGCTGCCGACATTGGCACACCCTCTTATCCCTTGCGAACGCATTCCATGACGCACAAGATCTTCTGGTCGGCGCCCTACCAGACCGAACTTGATACCGTGATCACCCACCTCGATGGCGATCAGGTGCAAGTGGCCGACACCATCTTCTTCGCTTTCTCCGGCGGGCAGGAGAGCGACGCCGGCACACTCGGCGGCCATCCTGTCCTCACGGCGGAAAAGCGCGACCTGTCCATCGTCTACACGCTGCCGGCCGGGCATGGATTGCAGGTCGGCGATGCAGTGAAGATGCATATCGACTGGGAGCGCCGGTACCGCCTGATGCGCCTGCATTTCGCCGCCGAAATGGTATTGCAGCTGGTGTATCAGTTGCGCCCCGGGATCGAACGCATCGGCGCCCATATCGCAGCGGACAAGGCGCGCGTGGATTTCGCCAGCGAGACCAGCCTGGCGCCGCTGTTCGGGGAAATCGAGGCCGCCACGCAACGGCTGGTCTCAGCGGGATTGCCTATCGTCACCGCCTTCAGCGATGAACAGGCCGGGCGTCGCTATTGGGAAGTCGAAGGATTCGCGCGCATGGCCTGCGGCGGCACGCACCCGCGTACCACGGCCGAAGTGGGCAAGATTCGGCTCAAGCGCAAGAACACCGGCAAAGGCAAGGAACGCATCGAGATCATGCTCGATGCCGGCCTGCAGACTGCCTGAATGTGAACAGAGGGCTTGACCATTTCCATCCCGCTGATCCCCGAGGAAGAAGTCGAACTGACGGCCATCCGCGCACAAGGCGCAGGCGGACAGAACGTCAACAAGGTATCGAGCGCGATCCACCTGCGCTTTGACATCCACGCCTCGTCCCTGCCGGATGAGATCAAGCAACGTCTGCTGACATGGTCGGACCAGCGCATCAGCAAGGATGGCGTCATCATCATCAAGGCGCAGACACACCGCAGCCAGGAAAAGAACAAGGCGGAAGCCTTGCAGCGTCTCCAGGAAATGCTGGCCCTGGCCGCGGCGGTACCGGTGCCGCGCCGCCCGACCCGCCCGACCCGTAGTTCCCAGCGGAAACGACTGCAGAGCAAGACACAGCGCGGCGAGATCAAATCGATGCGCGGCAAGGTGCGCGATTGATGCCGGCCCGGGCCGCCGCACGGGGTCAGCGAGGGCCGCAAGAATTCCCGCCTGGCTCCAGGGTAACGAGGTAACATGGACTTTTGCATCGCAAAGGGATGATCCATGGGCAAGCCATCAAGCGAGCAGGCCATGGACAGGCGATGAACACACCGGGTCAATTTCATCAATGGAGGGGGATGTCACCATGTCGGAAGCAAAGAAATATCGTCTCGTCACGCGCAGCGACTTCGATGGTCTGGTCTGTGCAGTCTTGTTGAAGCATCTGGACATGATCAACGAGATCCTGTTCGTCCACCCCAAGGACATGCAGGATGGCAAGATCGCCATCAGCGACAACGACATCACCACCAACCTGCCCTTCGTTGCGGGCGTGCATCTGGCCTTCGATCACCATCTGTCCGAAACCATCCGCAACACCGGTGAACGCAAGAACCACGTGATCCATCCGGAGGCGCCGTCGGCTGCGCGCGTGGTGTATGACTACTACGGTGGTGACAAGACTTTCCCGGCGGCCTGGGCCGACATGATGGCCGCCGTCGACAAGGGCGACTCCGCCCGCTTCAACGAGGAGGAAGTGCTCAACCCGCAAGGCTGGGACCTGCTGAACTTCCTCATGGACGCGCGCACCGGCCTGGGGCGCTTCCGCGACTTCCGCATCTCCAACTACAACCTGATGATGGACCTGATCGAGCTGTGCAAGACGCACACCATCGATCAGATCATGGATTCGCCGGACGTCAAGGAACGTCGCGAGCTGTATTTCGAACATGCGGAGAAATGCAAGGAGCAGATCCGCCGCTGCGCCACGATACACAAGAACCTGGTCGTGCTGGACCTGCGCAAGGAAGAGACCATCTTCGCCGGCAACCGCTTCATCATCTACGCCCTGTTTCCGCAGACCAACATTTCCATCCACGTACTGTGGGGCCTGAAGAATCAGAACACCGTCTTCGCCACCGGGAAGTCCATCCTCAACCGCAGCTCCAAGACCAATATCGGTGCACTGATGTTGGAATACGGCGGCGGCGGACACGAGAACGCCGGTACCTGCCAGGTGGACAACGAACGTGCAGAAGAGGTGCTGGAGGCCTTGATCACACGGATCAACAAGGACGGCTGATAATGCCGCGCCTGCCGGCCGGCCCCCGACCGGGGTCGCACGGCGGGCAGCTCCTTGCGACCGTGCACTGTGGCGGCGGTCCGCACCGCCACGGTACCGCTACGCCATCGGCGCTGTCGATAGACAGGCGTTTCGTCTTTCAGCAAGCACCATCACGCTGGCGCATGAGCGTGCATGCTTCATCAGTTCAATCACCCGCCCGTCGCTGCATGTCTTCATGCGACGCCAGCGCGGAATTTGCCTTTGGCGGCTCTTCAGCCCGCCGTCTGCCGTGCCATTAACTGTCTGTGATGTCTGCGATGTCTGTGAAATGAGGTGCAGCACTTCCGGGGGGAATGATGAAGCTCAACGATTTCAGGATTGGCATGCGACTGGGGTTCCTGGCGGCACTGTTGCTAACAGCGACCGCCTTCGTCGGAGTACGTGGCTGGCTGGTGCTGGACGAGATCTACGGCCAGGGCGCTCAGGCGATGCAGAAAGGCGCGCTGATTGAGCAGTCGGTGGACGCCGCTCGCAGTGCCCAGGTGCAATTCAAGATCCAGGTGCAGGAGTGGAAGAACACCCTGTTGCGCGGCAAGGACCCCGACGCCTTCAACAAATATCGCCAGGCATTCATCGATGAGAGCGCCGCCACCCAGGCCTCGCTGAAGAAGCTGGAGAAGCTCATGCCGCAGATCGGCATGAGCCAGGAGGCAGCGCGCAAGGCACAGGAGGCGCATGCCGAGCTGCTGACCAGGTATCTCGATGCCTTGAAGGCCTATGCATCCGACGACCCGGCATCGGTCGCCCGGGTGGACGAACAGGTCAAAGGCGTGGATCGCCTGCCGACCAGGATGATCGACGACATCGTCGCCGCCGTACTGGCCCATGCTCACCAGATGCGCGACGAGATCAACGCCGACAGCCAGGCCGACTATCTGCATGCGCGGGCATTGCTGAGCGCGTCCATTGCGCTGTCGTTGCTGGTGGGCATCGGCATCACCTGGTGGCTGGTGCGCAGCATCGTGCGACCGCTCGGCGTGGCGGTGCAGATTGCGCAGACCGTCGCCGCAGGTGACCTGCGTTCGGACGTCGCTGTATCGGGCAAGGAAGAAACCGCGCAGTTGCTGCATGCGTTGAAGGAGATGAACGGCAACCTGGCCAACATCGTTTCGGAAGTGCGACACGGTACCGGCGCCATCACGGTCGCTGCCACCGAAATCGCCAACGGCAACCGCGACCTGTCGGAACGCACCGAGGAACAGGCCAGCTCGCTGGAAGAAACCGCAGCCTCGATGGAGGAGATCACCTCCACCGTGCAGAAGAACGCCGACAACGCCCACCATGCCAACCAGCTTGCCGGAGCCGCCTCCGGCGTCGCCGTTCGCGGCGGGCAGATGGTCGGGGCGGTGATCGAAACCATGCAGGCCATCGGAGAGAGTTCGCGCAGGATTGTCGACATCATTGGGGTGATCGACGGCATAGCCTTCCAGACCAATATCCTGGCGCTCAATGCGGCGGTGGAAGCCGCACGCGCCGGCGAGCAGGGGCGCGGCTTTGCGGTGGTGGCGTCCGAGGTGCGCTCGCTGGCCCAGCGATCGGCCACGGCGGCCCGGGAAATCAAGGAACTGATCAACGACTCGGTCGGCAAGATCAATGCCGGTACCTCGCTGGTCGGTGGCGCCGGCGATACGATGCAGGAGATCGTAGCCTCGGTCCAGAAGGTCGCCACCATCATGGACAACATCACCGATGCCAATCGCGAACAGAGTGCCGGCATCGACGAGGTCAACAAGGCCGTGGTGCAGATGGACATGGTCACCCAGCAGAATGCGGCACTGGTCGAGCAGGCCGCAGCGGCGGCCGAGAGCCTGCAGGTTCAGGCCGAAGGCCTGGAGCGGGCGGTGGCGGTGTTCAAGCTGAGGTAGGAAACGCTGGCGGCATAAGGAAAAAAGGCATGTCGAAATTCGACATGCCTTTTCATTTTTTGCCCCGACGCTGGGTTAACGGGCTTACGCCAGCTTTTCAAACACCAGGTCCCAGACCCCATGCCCCAGACGCAGGCCGCGGTTCTCGAACTTGGTGGTAGGACGATAATCCGGACGCGGTGCATAGCCCGAGGGATCGGTGGAGGTGTTCTTCAGCGTCGGCTCCGCACCCAGCACGTCCAGCATCTGGATCGCATAGTCTTCCCAGTCGGTGGCGCAGTGGATGTAACC
>NZ_AEEC02000002.1 GCF_000300975.2 Herbaspirillum frisingense GSF30
CATTGGCCGCGCCGGCGCCGGACACCGCCGAGGTATCGATGGCCAGTCCGTGGCCGACGATGCCGGGGTGCAATTGCTCGGGCGCGTTGCGCACCGCCACCGTGTTCAGGCGGAAGCGCTTGAACAGCGCCACCACGGCGCTCCAGTCGATGCCGGCAGCCGCATCGGCATCCAGGGAGCCGATATCGAGGACCGCGAACTCGTCTTCGAAGAAGTCGGCCACACCACCGGTCATTTCCTTCAAGGCGGATTCCAGCGAAGTCGGATCAGTTTCATGCAGGATTGCCGAAATGGCAACCACAGTGGAAATTTTGATTTCGATCGGTTTGCGGGCTTTTTGCATAAATCCTGTAGTTCAATGCGGCAGAAAGTGAAGGAAAAAGCCAGCTTTCCGCCCGGGCTGGCTGTGCATTATACAGGCAGGATGCGGCTGCGATAGCGGTGGATCGCGGCTTTCAGCGGATATCCGCCGCACCGCCCGCAAGCCGAAATCGCCTATCAAAAAATTGTATGGAGGCAATATATAGACGAGACGCGTCCTCTGTGGAATGCCGATTTGCCAAAAAAAAGCCGCCGACACCTCGCGGTGCCAGCGGCCTTTCATGCTCACCCCCGGTACGGGCGCCGTGACTGCGCCCGTACCACGGTAATACCGTAACAATCAGCCCGGAACCTTGCCGTCCACGCCTTCGACGTAGAACTTGATGCCATGCAGGAAGCCGTCATCGGCCACGGCGTCCTTGCCCAGCACTTCCTTGCCGGCGTTGTCCTTGATCGGACCCTTCCAGATCGGCGCGGAGCCATCGACGATGCCCTTCTTGCGCTCTTCCACCAGGGTCTTCACGTCAGCCGGCAGTTCCGGATTGAAGGCGGCCAGGTCGATGCCGTTTTCCTTCAGGCCGATCCAGCTGGTGCTGCTCTTCCACGAGCCATCCAGCACTGCCTGCACGCGGGCGGTGTAGTACACGCCCCAGTTGATCATCGAGGCGGCCAGGTGGGCCTTGGGGCCGAAGCTGGTCATGTCGCTGTCCCAACCGAAGGCATAGACGCCCTTTTCCTGCGCGGTCTGGACCACGGCGGCGGAGTCGGTGTTCTGCATCAGCACGTCCACGCCCTGGCCGATCAGGGTGGTCGCAGCTTCACGTTCCTTGCCCGGATCGAACCACTTGTTCACCCAGACCACGGCGGTGGTCACCTTGGGGTTCACCGAACGCGCACCCAGGGTGAAGGAGTCGATATTGCGGATCACTTCGGGGATAGGCACCGAAGCCACCACGCCCAGCTTGCCGGACTTGCTCATCTTGCCCGCGACCACGCCGGCCAGGTAGGCACCTTCATAGGTACGCACGTCGTATTGCGCCAGGTTGTCGGCGGTCTTGAAGCCGGTGGCGTGTTCGAACTTGACGTCCGGGAATTCCTTGGCGACCTTCAGCATGGCTTCCATGTAGCCGAAGGTGGTGCCGAAGATCAGCTTGTTGCCATCGGTGGCCAGCTGGCGGAACACGCGCTCGGCGTCGGCTGCGGATTCAGGAATGTTTTCCACGAAGGTGGTCTTGACCTTGTCGCCGAACTTTTCCTCGACGGCCTTGCGACCCTTGTCGTGGGCGAAGGTCCAGCCGGCATCGCCCACCGGGCCGATGTAGACGAAGGCTACCTTCAGCGGATCGGCGGCGGGAGCGGCGGCGGCCGGCGCAGCAGCGGGCGCGGCGGCAGCGGGTTCTTCCTTCTTGCCGCAACCGATCAGGGTTGCTGCCGCCAGGGTGGCGAGCATCGTCAAGGATGCCCTGCGCGAAATCTTCATTGTGTTCTCCCTCAAGGTCAGTGGATAAATACAGGTGCTGCTACAAAAACGGAACGAAAGCAAAAAACGAAAGCAAAAAACGAAAGCCGCAAAGACCGTCAGCGCCGATCAGGACGCCCCCGGGCGGAAGGGCTTGCCCAGCGAGGCCGGCATGTTCAGGCGGATCCAGTCGGGGTTGCGCGAGATCAGCGCCAGCACCACGATGGTGGCCAGGTAGGGCGCCATCGACAGGATCTGCGACGGCACCGTCACGCCCATACCCTGCAGGTAGAACTGGGCGATGGTGACGCCGCCGAACAGCAGCGAACCCAGCAGCACCCGCGCCGGACGCCAGGTGGCGAACGCGGTCAGGGCCAGCGCGATCCAGCCGCGTCCGGCCACCAGGCCCTCCACCCACATCGGGGTGTAGACCAGCGACATATAGGCCCCGGCCAGTCCGCAGCAGGCACCGCCGAACAGCAGCGCCAGATAGCGGATGCCGCGTACCGAATAGCCCAGCGCATGGGCCGACTCCGGCGACTCCCCCACCGCGCGCAGCACCAGCCCGGCGCGCGTGCGATACAGGAACCAGATGCTGGCCAGGCACAGCGCCAGCGCCACGTAACTCATCCAGTGCTGGTGGAACAGCGCCTTGCCCAGGAAGGGAATGTCTTCCAGCAGGGGAATCGAATTGGGTTGGGCCGGCAGCGCCAGTCCGACGAAGCGCTGGCCGACGAACGCCGACAGGCCCGCGCCGAAGATCGACAGCGCCAGGCCGGTAGCCACCTGGTTGGTGGCCAGGCGCAGCGCCAGCCAGCCGAACAGCGTAGCCATCAGCATGCCGCACACGGCACCGGCCATGAAGCCCAGCAGCGGGCTCTTGGTGGCATAGCCGACAGCGAAACCGGCGATGGCCGCCACCAGCATCATGCCCTCGGCGCCCAGGTTGAGCACGCCGGAGCGTTCATTGATCAACAGCCCGATGGCCGCCAGCAGCAAGGGTGTGCCGGCATTGATGGAGGCTGCGATGAGAGGAGCGAGTTGTTCCATGTCCTGTCCTGATTCCTTAGACTTTCTTTTTCCACGCCAGGCGGTAATCGATCAAGGTATCGCAGGCCAGCAGCAGGAACAGCAGCATGCCCTGGAAGACCCCGATGATGGCCGATGGCAGGCCCAGACGCGACTGCGCCAGCTCGCCGCCCAGATACAGCAGCGACATGATCAGCCCGCCCAGGATCGCGCCGATCGGATGCAGGCGGCCGATGAAGGCCACGATGATGGCCGCAAAGCCATAGCCCGGCGATACCGACGGCAGCAACTGGCCGATCGGTCCGGCGATCTCGAACGCCCCGGCCAGGCCGGCGAAGGCCCCCGAGATCAAGAGCGACACCCACAATGCCGAGCGTGCCGAGAAACCCGCGTAGCGCGCCGCATGCGGCGCCACCCCGCCCACCATCAGCGAAAAACCGCGCAGGCTGCGCATCATGAAGATCGCCATCAGCACCGCCAGCACGATGGTCACCGCAAAGCCCACGTGCAGGCGTGTGCCGGAGAGCAGCATGGGCAGCATGAACTCGCTGGAGAACACTTTCGATTGCGGGAAGTTCATGCCATTGGGGTCCTTCAGCGGACCATTGACGGCCCACATCAGCAACAGCTGCGCCACATAGGTGAGCATCAGCGACACCAGGATTTCATTGGCATTGAACTGGTCGCGCAGGTAGGCCGTCACCGCCGCCCACAGCGCTCCGCCGACCACGCCGGCCAGGATCATGAGCACCAGACCCATGCCGCCGGAGATACCATGTCCCGGTACATCCAGCCAGACCAGCATGGCGCCCGAGCACAGCGCGCCGACGGTGAACTGGCCCTCTGCACCGATGTTCCAGATGCTGGCGCGGAAGCACACCGCCAGTCCCAGCGCACACAGGATCAGCGGTATCGATTTGAGCAACAGTTCGCTGATGGCGCGCTTGCCACTGAAGGGATCGACCAGGAACACCTTCAACCCGGCCAGCGGGTCCTTGCCCAGCGCCAGGAACAGCAGCGCGCCAAGCAGCAGCGTGGCGACGATGGCGATCACCGGCGAGAGGTAGGTCATCGTCTTCGACGGTGCGCCACGCAGCTCCAGGCGCAGCGGGAAACTCATGCGCTCAGCCATGACCCACCTCCGTGGCGGCGGGGGCATCCCACAGGCCGCTCATCCACACGCCGACCTGCTCGCGGGTGGCTTGCTCGATGGGAATGGAGGGCGACAGCCGACCCTTGGCGATGACGTGCAGGCGATCACATAACGCGAACAATTCGTCAAGTTCTTCCGAGATCACCAGCACCGCACACCCTTCCTGTTTCAGTTTCAAGATTTCACCGTGGATCTGTGCCGCCGCGCCCACGTCCACGCCCCAGGTCGGCTGTGCCACCACGAAGACGGCGGGCTTGCGCTCCATCTCGCGGCCGACGATGAATTTCTGCAGATTGCCGCCCGAGAGGCTCTTGGCCGGCGCATCGGGGCCTGCCGCCTTGACCTTGAAGCGTTCGATGATGGAGGCCGCGGCGCGCCGGGTGAAGGCGAAATCGATCATGCCGCGCTTCACGTAAGGCGCCTTCTGGTGTGAAAGCAGCATGTTGGCCGTCAGCGAGAGCGTGGGGACGGCACCGCGTCCCAGGCGCTCTTCCGGCACCAGGCCGAGCCCGGCGGCGCGACGCGGGTTGGGCGACAGATCCCCGACCGCCTTGCCGCCCAGCATGATCATGTTGGGCGCGGCGCGCTGGTCCTCGCCCGAGAGCGCCGCCAGCAATTCCTGCTGGCCATTGCCGGACACCCCGGCGATGCCGACGATCTCGCCAGCCCGCACTTCGCACTCGATGTCCTTCAGCTCGGTGGCGAACAGGTGGGCCTTGGGCAGCGACAGGCGATTGACGTGCAGCTTGCGCTCATTGCGCTGCGAATCGGGATTGCGCTCGCGCTGCAGGCGCACCAGTTCGTCGCCGATCATCATGCGCGACAGGCTGGCGCTGCTTTCATTGCGCGGATCGCAGTTGCCGGTCACGCGACCGCCGCGCATCACCGTGGCGCTATGGCACAGGGCGCGGATCTCGTCGAGCTTGTGGCTGATGTACAGGATGCTGCAACCCTCGTCGGCCAGGCGACGCAGGGTGACAAAGAGTTTTTCCACCGCCTGCGGCGTCAGCACCGAGGTCGGTTCGTCCAGGATCAGCAGTTGCGGCTCGGTCAGCAGGGCACGCACGATTTCCACCCGCTGGCGCTCGCCCACCGACAGGGTGTGCACATGACGTTGCGGTTCCAGTTCCAGGCCGTATTTCTCGCCGGTACGGGTGATGCGCTCGGCCAGTTCCTTCAGGTCGGTCTTGGCATCCAGGCCCAGGGCGATGTTCTCGGTCACCGTCAAGGTATCGAACAGCGAGAAATGCTGGAACACCATGGCGATGCCCAGCTTGCGCGCCACCTGCGGATTGGCGATCTGCACGGTCTCGCCGTTCCAGCGGAGTTCGCCGGCATCGGGCTTGACCGCGCCAAAGATGATCTTCATCAAGGTGGACTTGCCCGCGCCGTTCTCTCCGAGCACGGCGTGGATCTCGCCAGGCGCGACCGCCAGGCTGACATCGTCGTTGGCCAGCACGCCCGGATAGGACTTGCGCACGTGGCTGATTTCAAGACGGAGTGGAACTGCGCTCACGTGATTTCCCTGTGGTTTCGTATCGTTGTTGCTTCGATGGTCGCGGGCAGCCCCTCTGCCCCGGTTTCTTCAACTGCCTGCTGCGGCCTACCGTGCCGGTCGCCAGCAGCCGGCGCGCCCGCGCGACATCATAGACAAATTGGGCCGCGCCGCATACCGCTTTCGCCGTGTTGGTCCCGGCGCTGTGGCGCAAAGCCCGATTTGTTTCATTTTCCGCGATGCGCCCAGCCGGTGGTGCGCCGTTCGATGATCGCAAACAGTTCGTACATCGCCATGGCCATGGCGCCGATCACCACCAGCCCGGCAAAGGCCAGCGGCATCTTCATCGACGACCCTGCCGATACCAGCAGATAGCCGATGCCCTGGTTGGAGGCATTCATCTCGGACACCGTGGAACCCACAAAGGCCAGCGTGATGGCCACCTTCAGCGAGGCGAAGAAGTAGGGCATCGAGCGCGGCAGGCCCACTTTGAGCAGGATATCCATGCGGCGCGCGCCCAGCACGCGCAGCACGTCCTCCAGTTCAGGCTCCAGCGTGGCCAGCCCGGTGGCGATGTTGACCATGATGGGGAAGAAGGAAATCAGGAAGGCCGTCAGGATCGCCGGCCCCGCCCCGATTCCGAACCAGACCACCAGCACCGGCACGAAGGCCGCCTTGGGCAGGGCATTGAAGGCCGTCATCAGGGGATAGGCGGCGGCATACAGCATGGGCGAGGAGCCGATCACGAAGCCCAGCGTCACCCCCACGAACACCGCAATGGCAAAGCCCACCATGGTGACCCAGAAGGTCGAGAGCGCATGCTCGGTGATCGGCCCGGCATAGTCCACCATGGCCTGCAGGATGGAGGCCGGACTGGGGAAGATGAAGTCCGAGACCTGCCAGACACTGCAGATGAACTGCCAGATGCCGAGGATGACGATCAGCAGGAACCACGGCGCGAGCGTGGTGGCGGCCTGGTTGAGCTTGCCGTTGAACGGTGTTTTCATGTTGGGTCCTTGGCCGGTCGATCAGGGTCAGGTATTGCGCACATGGCCGATGTGCTCGCGCAGTTCATGCACCAGCGCGTTGAAGCCGTCGGTATAGGTGGTTTCCAGGTCGCAGGGACGCGGCAGCGGGTTTTCGCGGCGCACCACGATGCGCCCCGGGCGCTTGCTCATCACGTAGATGGTGTCGGCCAGGAAGGCGGCTTCGCGCAGGTCATGCGTGACCAGGATGACGTTGAAGCGGCGCTCGGCCCACAGGTCGCGCAGCACGCACCACAGTTCCTCGCGGGTGAAGGCATCGAGCGCGCCGAAGGGCTCGTCCAGCAACAGCATCTTGGGTTCGTGGATCAGCGCCCGGCAGATCGAGGCGCGCTGCTGCATGCCGCCCGACAGTTGCCAGGGAAACTTGTCGGCGTAGCCCTCCAGGCCTACGGTCTTCAACAATTTCAGGGCGCGCTCGGTATATTCGGCCTTCTTCTGCTTGAAGTCGCGCCGGTAGGGCTCGACGATCTCCAGCGGCAACAGCACGTTGTCCAGCGTAGTGCGCCACGGCAACAGGGTCGGCGCCTGGAAGGCCATGCCCACGAACTTCAGCGGCCCGGTCACTGGCTGACCATCGATGACGACGCTGCCGCGATTGGCTTGCTTCAGGCCCGTGGCCAGTTTCATGAAGGTCGACTTGCCGCAGCCGGAGGGGCCGACGATGGCGATGAATTCGCCCGCACGGGTCTGCAGGTCGATGTCTTCCACCGCAAAATCGGTGGCGCCATCATAGGCCAGGTAGACGTGGCGGAAATCGACGAAGGGTTCGCTCATGGAAACGGTCTGCCAAGGATGCGGCCTTGATCCTGGCTGGCCCGTTGTGGCCAGCCAGGGTCGTGGCCGGAAACAATATAAATGATTTACTTCGGGAATACGTCCAGCTCGGCCTTGGAGGGCAGGAAGCTGGCATTCCAGATCTTGTCGGCATTGACCCGGGTCTTGGTGCCATAGGCATCCGAGACCTGCGAGGCCATCAGCGTCAGGCGCGGGCCGTAGACCTGGCCATAGCCTTCCGACTTGGCATGCGGCGTGGCGATGGCGCTGGCAATGGCCAGCTTCAGGCGACGCAGTTCTAGTTTTTCGTCGATCAGGCCGTCGCGCTCCTTGAGCACCTTGATGGCGGCGTCCGGATTGGCCATCACGTCACGGCTGGCCTTGGCGAAGGCGCGCAGGAAGCCCTTGATGGCTTCCGGCTTCTGCTTGACCATGGCGTCGGAGGCGATGATGGCGTTGCCGTACAGACGCACGCCATAGTCCGGATACATCATCACGTTGATGTCTTCATCCTTGATGCCGCGGGCATTGAGGTTCAGCAGGGAGGTGAAGTAGAAACCGGTGATGGCATCCACATCGCCGCGGGCCAGCATGGTTTCACGCAGCGGCGGGTCCATGCTGGTCCACTGGGTCTTGGTGGCGTCCAGGCCGTTGGCCTTGGCAAAGATGGGATAGGCACGGCGACCGGCGTCGAATACCGGTGACCCCAGCTTCTTGCCGACCAGGTCGGCCGGTTTCTTGATGCCGGATTTCTTGAGCGAGAAGATCGCTGCCGGCGTGTCGTTGTAGACCATCATCACGCCCACCGGCTTGCCCGGCGCATCCGGGTTGTTGGCGGTGAATTCCATCAGCGCGGCCATGTCGGCAAAGCCCATGTCATAGGTGCCCGAGGCCACGCGGTTGACCGCATTGCCCGAGCCATTGCCGGCGTCGATGGTGACATCCAGTTTTTCCTGGGCGAAGTAACCCTTGGACTTGGCCACCAGGAACAGGGCCGACGGACCCTCGAAACGCCAGTCGAGCTGGAACTTGATCCTGGTTTCCTGGGCGGCCGCGAGGGTGCAGCTGGCGCCCAGCAGCAGGCTGATGCCGAATTTGAAGAACTTGCTGGAATGCACGGTGGACTTCCCTTCCTGGTTCGTTTGAATGGCAGATTCCCACCGGTTAAAAGCATTTAATGTGCCAAGCGCCGTCCGGCCCCGTTGAGCACCCTCACGCTCCCCGCGGCTCGCGGCCGCAAGCGCAATCCGGTCGGCAAGCCGGTCAGCAAGCCGCGGGGCAATGATCGACAGCGCCTTGATTTTTTGTCGACAATCAAAAAATCCATTTGCGACAATTTGGTGCTTGTCTGCACCTTCATAGATAAAAATGCACTAAAAAAAATACGATCACGGGGCTGAAAGGCTTATCGGCTGCGCCTTTGCCTGTTCCCTGTCGGTTGCGGGCAGAGTGGGTTGATTGTTGACAATCGAAGTGGCGGACCTGGGGTGTCGCCTGCAGGCCCTTGGGATTCGGCCCGGACTCGGCTAGGATTGCGCCCCTGCGCGGGCCGATGCCTGTCCTTTCGGGGGAAAGCGACTCGTGTTTTTGACCACCGCAGACAAGTCAACCGAAGCCCTCGGAAGGGCTGGCACGGGCTTTGCGTAATGGCTGCCGTCGGTGCGGGTGTCGGCAGTGCTGTCAGCAATTTGCCAGACCTTATTTGACAGGTAAGCACAGCGGAATGGCCGGTTTCATCCGGTGGCGGGGAGAGTGCAGGACGCCACGGGTGAACACGGAGATCCGGTCCAACAGCATTTTTTACAGTAGCAATACAGGGAGAAACTTATGAACAAGGGTATCAAGGGGAAGTACTGGATGATGGCGGCCGTGGTCGCCTCGGCAGCCGGCAGCATGTCGGCGCAGGCCGCCGACTGGGCTGACAACTCGATTGGCTATCGCTACGGCACCCGCTTCGCCGAGCCGTACAACTCGCAGGACATCACCAAGAACATCGTCAACTTCCAGCACGCCAGTGGCTACAAATACGGTACCAACTTCCTCAACGTCGACCTGCTGATGTCCGACAGCAAGGATGACAATGCGCAGGAAGCCTACATCACCTATCGTCATACCCTCGATTTCAGCAAGATCAGCGGCAAGAACCTGGCCTTCGGCCCGGCACGCAGCGTGGGCCTGACCCTGGGCTTCGACTGGAACACCAAGAACGACAACAGCTATGCCTCCAAGAAGCGCATGCTGGTGATCGGTCCGACCCTGATGATGGATGTGCCTGGCTTCCTCAACGTGAGCGTGCTGGCACTGTTCGAAAGCAACCAGCCCAAGGGCATCAGCAGCCGCTATACCTACGATACCCACCCGATGCTGAACCTGGCCTGGGGTATCCCGCTGGGTTCGACCGGCCTGGCCTTCGAAGGCTACATGAACTACATCGCCGCCAAGGGCAAGAACGAGTTCGGTGGTTCCACCGGTCCCGAAGTCAACTTCGACGGCCAGATCATGTATGACGTCGGCACCCCGCTGGGCATGGGCAAGAACACCTTCCGCGTCGGTCTGGAATACCAGTACTGGCGCAACAAGTTCGGCAACCCGTCCAACGTCCCGGGCTCGCTGGCCAAGACCCCGATGGTGCGCGCCGAGTACCACTTCTAAGCGGTCCGGTCGCTGCCGCTGCTGGCAGCATCATGGCGATGCCGGATCATTCGATCCGGCATTTTTTGTTGGCGCGCCGCCTGCGTGGCGCGAGCCGGAATTGGCTACACTGTCGGTCCCCGGGTGCATGGATGGCGCGCCCGGATCGGCGGGGCGGCAATCCCGGAAATGGATCACCCCTGGTCGTGAGGGGAATGATCGGCGGTACTTGAGAGCGGAACATCATGGAAGCATATCTACTCGACTGGCTGAACCTGCTGCTGCGCTGGCTGCACGTGATCACGGCCATTGCCTGGATCGGTTCGTCCTTCTATTTCGTCTGGCTGGACAACAGCCTGGTGGCGCCCACCGATCCCGAGCTGAAGGAAAAAGGCGTCGGTGGCGAACTGTGGGCGGTCCACGGTGGCGGCTTCTACAATCCGCAGAAATACCTGCTGGCACCCAAGGCCTTGCCTGAGCATCTGCACTGGTTCTACTGGGAGTCCTACAGTACCTGGCTATCGGGCTTCGCCCTGTTTTCACTGCTGTACCTGTTCAATGCCAATGTGTTCCTGGTGGACCGCAACGTGTTCGACATGTCGGCCTCGATGGCCGGCGGCACTGCCATCGCCTTCCTGCTCTTCAACTGGCTGATCTACGACGCCATCTGCAGCACCATCGGTGACCGTCCCGGTGCGGACCGGCTGGTCAACCTGCTGGTGGGCCTGCAGGTGATCGTCTCGGTGTGGGCGGCCTGCCATCTGTTCTCGGGACGGGCAGCCTTCCTCATCAGCGGTGCCTCGCTGGCCACCATCATGAGTGCCAATGTGCTGATGTGGATCATCCCGGGCCAGCGCAAGATGGTGGCGTCGATGCGCGCCGGGCAGGCGCCCGACCCCATCCACGGCAAGCGCGGCAAGCAGCGCAGCGTGCACAATACCTACTTCACCCTGCCGGTGTTGTTCGCGATGCTCTCCAATCACTACAGCATGACCTACAGCGCGCCACATAACTGGCTGGTGCTGCTGTTCATCATGGGCGCCGGCGCCCTGATCCGGCAGTTCTTCGTGTTGCGCCACAAGGGCGTCTACAACTGGTGGTATCCCGGTGCCGCCGTGGTGCTGCTGCTGGCGGTGATCATCTGGATGAGCCCGGCGCTGCAGGCCCGGCCGGCTGCCCCGGTTGCTGCTGCTGCCACGCCTGCCGAGGCTGCTGGCGCCGCGGCATCGCCAGCGCCATCGCCATCGGCTGGCGGGTTTGCCCAGGTGCAGCAGGTGATACAGGCGCGCTGCATCCAGTGCCATGCGGCCAAGCCGACGCTGATGCCGGTGCCGGGCAAGGGCGTGCTGCTGGATAGCCCCGACAACATCGCCCAGCATGCGCAGCAGATCTATCAACAGGCCGTGGTGCAGAAGTCCATGCCACTGGGGAACATGACCCACATCACCGATGACGAGCGGGCGGTGATCGGAAAGTGGTTCGAGAGCGGCGCCTCCATCAAGTAAAAATGCCGCCAGCAGAAGCTGGCGGCATCGGTCCTGATGCTGATGTCATACAGGGCGTCCAGCCATCCGACGCCCTTCTCTTCAGCGTTGCGCGAAGGGATGCGTCTTCTGCCAGTGCTCGGCGATATCGATGCGGCGGCAGATCCAGACCTTGTCGTGCGACTGCACGTAATCCAGGAAGCGCTGCAAGGCGCGGAACCGCCCCGGGCGTCCCAGCAGGCGGCAATGCATGCCGATGGAGAGCATCTTCGGCGCTTCTTCTCCCTCCTCGTACAGCACGTCGAAACTATCCTTCAGGTACTGGTAGAAATGCTCGCTGGTGTTGAAGCCCTGCGGCGTGGCAAAGCGCATGTCGTTGGAGTCCAGCGTATAGGGGACGACCAGATGCGGACGCTTTTCGCCGCTGGCGGTCTCGACCTCGGTCCAGAACGGCAGGTCATCGCCGTAGTAATCCGAGTCATAGGCGAAACCGCCATGCTCCACCACCAGTTGCCGGGTATTGGGTGAATCGCGGCCGGTGTACCAGCCCAGCGGGGCCGATCCGGTGAGTTCACGGAAGATCTGCACGGCCTCGCGCATGTGGGCGCGTTCGGTCTCGATGTCCATGCTCTGGTAATGAATCCAGCGCAGGCCGTGGCAGGCGATCTCATGCCCCAGCTCCTGGAACGCCTGCGTGACGTCGGGTGAACGCTGCAATGCCATGGCCACGCCGAAGATGGTCATGGGCAGGCCGCGTTTTTCGAATTCGCGCAGGATGCGCCAGACACCCACCCGTGAGCCATATTCGTAGATCGATTCCATCGACATGTGTCGCGCCGGATACGCCGCCGCGCCCACGATCTCCGAGAGGAACTGCTCCGAGGCGGGGTCGCCGTGCAATACGCAGTTCTCGCCGCCTTCTTCGTAGTTCAGCACGAATTGCAGCGCCACCCGCGCCTGGCCGGGCCAGTGTGCGTGCGGCGGGTTGCGGCCGTAGCCGGCGAGGTCGCGTGGGTAAGTTTGTTGCTGTGACATAAGTTCTTCGTTTGGCTATCAAGAAAGAAAACCGCAGCGCCCGACAACGGCGCTGCGTGGGAAATCAGATGCGTGCAAAACCGCTGAGCAAACCATGATAAGTCTTGGGCAGCGGGCGCGCCCATTCGCCACCCTTGGCCGTACCCAGGCCCAGTGCCACCAGCGACTCGGCCAGCTTGACGGCGGCGGTGACGCCATCGATCACCGGCGCACCGATGTCGCGACCGATTGCCGCGCACAGGTCGGCCATGCCGGCACAGCCCAGGACGATGGCCTCGGCGCCGTCTTCGGCCAGCGCACGCCGGCATTCCTCGGTGATGCGGGCACGCGCATCGGAGGCCGGGTTCTCCAGCTCCAGCACCGCGATCTCGCAGGCGCGCACGTTGCGGCAGAAGCGCTGCATGCCGTAGCGCTCGGCCAGGTGCCAGGCCATGCCGCTGGTGCGCGCCAGCGTGGTCACTACCGAGAACGACGGGGCGACCAGGCTGGCCATGTGCATGGCCGCTTCGGCAATCCCGATCACCGGACCATGGGCCAGCTCGCGTGCCGCCGACAGTCCCGGGTCGCCGAAGCAGGCGATCACGTAGGCATCCATGCCGGCGCGCTCGCCCGCTTCGATTTCCTGCAGCAGCCCCGGCACGGCCAGCGCCTCGTCATAGTGGCTCTCGATCGAGGCCGGCCCCATCTGCGGGCTCACGCCCGTGATCTCGGTGCCGGGCGCGGCCACCTGGCGGGCGCAGGCGGTCATGGCCTCGGTCATGCTCATGGTGGTGTTGGGATTGATCAGCTTGATGCGCATGCTTGTTCCTTGATGCAAGGGGAGACGATGTCGACGGCGTTCAGCGCTTGCGCGTGAACATCAGGTAGAACACCGAGCCCAGCGCCGCGCCGATGAACCAGGAGAAGTCGGCCGCCTTGCGCAATTGCGGCAGCATGACGCAGGCCACGCACACGGCGGCGGCCAGCACCAGCGCCTTGACTGCATCGCGGTTGATCCCGTTGGTGTACCAGTAGCGACCCTCCGGACGCATGGTGTACAGGTCCTCGACCTTGACCTGGCGTTGCTTGACCAGGTAGTAGTCCGCCAGCAGGATGCCGTACAGCGGGCCGATGAAGCCGCCCAGCACATCCAGGGTGTAGTGGATCACTTCGGGATTGCCGAACAGGTTCCAGGGCGTGATGAAGATCGAGGCCGTGGCCGCGATCATGCCGCCGGCACGCCAGCTGATGCGGCTGGGCGAGAGGTTGGAAAAGTCGAAGGCGGCCGAGACGAAGTTGGCCACGATGTTGATGCCGATGGTGGCCGTCAGGAAGGTCAGTGCGCCGATCACCGCGGCCGTGGTGCTGTCGATGCGCGAAACGGTTTCCACCGGGTCGGTGATGAGTTCACCGAAGACGGCAATGGTGGCCGAGGTGGTCACCACGGTGACGATCGAGAACGCCAGGAAGTTCACCGGCAGGCCCCAGAAGTTGCCGCGCTTCACATCGGCGAAGCTATGGCAGTAGCGCGAGAAGTCGCCGAAGTTGAGCATCGGCCCGGAGAAGTAGGACACCACCAGCGAGATGGCCGTGATCATCACCGAGACTGCCGCCCAGCCGCTGTACTTGATCTCGCCCAGGTTCAGGCCGACATTCTGCCAGCCGGCCTTGTAGATCATCCAGCCGGCCAGGAAGAACATCACCACGTACACCGCCGGTCCGGCGAAGTCGATGAATTTCTTGATGGTCTCCATGCCGTTCCAGAACACCAGCGCCTGCAGCACCCACAGCAGCAGGAAGCCGCCCCAGCCCAGCGCCGAGAGGCCGGCGAAGGAGTGCACATGGACATCGGCATAGGGCTTCAGTTCGGGGAAGAACTTCAGCACCACCACCACGAAGGCGGCCGAGGCCAGGTAGGTCTGGATGCCGTACCAGGCCACCGCGATCAGGCCGCGGATCATGGCCGGCACGTTGGCCCCCAGCACGCCGAAGGACAAGCGGCTCATCACCGGATAGGGCACGCCATGCGCCTGGCTGGGACGCGCCACCAGATTGCACAGCAGGTAGACGATGCTGATGCCGATTAGCAGCGAGATCAGCACCTGCCAGCTGGTCAGGCCCAGTGCGAACAGGCTGCCGGCGAAGACATAGCCGCCCACGCTGTGCACATCGGACATCCAGAAGGCGAAGATGTTGTAGGAACCCCAGGTCTGTTTTTTCAGCGGGGCGAGATCTTCATTGGTCAGGCGCGCATCATTGCTGCCGGTGGCACCGGTGGCGCCAGCAAGCGCAGGGCCGGAAGCAGAGGGGGAAGCATCGGTAGTCATGGCCGGTCTCCATCAGAGAGAAAGGGTGGGGCGAAACGAATCACGCCCGGCCGGGGCCGGGCTGTTCAACGGACTTCCTGCATGCTCTTGGCGGCATGGTGGTGGTCACACGGTCGGTGCTGCAGCGAGCCGCGCGACGTGGCCCTGTCTGTTGCTGACTTCCTTTTTCACTTCCTTCTTCCATCTTCCTGACGCCCCCGTCGGGGGAAATCAGGATGTGCGCGCCGGCCCGTGGTTCACAGTCCCTTGCCGAGCACGGCGCGCAGATCGAACTGGTCATCCGCATCCGGCCGTACCCGGTCCTCGCACAAATGCAAGTGATGTGCCATATGCGACTGGGCTGCGGCGATGTCGCCCTGTTCCAGCGCTTCCAGCACGGTCTCGTGTTCATCGAAGGAGCAGGCGTTGTGGCCCGGCGCCTCCGTCTTGGCAATCATCAGCGTGGTGCGCGAGACCAGCTTGCGCAGCGTCTCCACCAGCAACGCGTTGCCGGTCAGTTCCGCCAGCGCCAGGTGGAACTGGGCCGAGAGCCTGATCCAGCGCGGCCGGTCGCCGTTGAGATAGCAATCCCGTTCTTCTTCCACCATGCGCCGCAGGCCGGCGATCTGGCGCGTCCCGGCGGCCTGCCCGACCTTTTCCAGCACCGCGTGTTCGAGGATGTTGCGCAACTCGAACATGTCGCGCACCTCGGCGTGCGAGGGACTGGCGATGAAGGCGCCGCGATTGGCTTCCAGGTCCACCATGCCCTCCGAGGCCAGTCGCGAGAGCACCTTGCGCACCGTGTGGCGGGCCGTGTCGTAGATCTGGCACAGCGTCTGCTCGGTCAGCTTGGTCCGCGGCGGCAGCCGGTGTTCCATGATGGCGTCGTAGATGTCCTGGTACATCCTTTCCTCAACCGCCCCGGTGTGTTCGCGCTCGCGGGCGCTGGTACCGGAACTGGCACTGGCACGCGTGGCGGGGGCAGGGGGACGGGCGGTCTTGTTGGCTTTGTTCATGGTGATCGTGCTCTGGCTGGTCATTCTGGTCTGGAAGGTCTTCGCCGGATGACGAGGGAGTGCAGGAATCGTCAACAATCGTGGAACAGATGTGCAACAAAACGGGGCTTATTCTGCACCAAAAAGAGAGGAATGTGTCCCCCTTTGGTTCAGCCATCTGCCGCGTTTCGATGCTGCGATGCAGCGCCCGTCGGCCTGTACTGCCTTGAAGGCCAGTGCTTGTCGGCATGTTGCAGGGCATGATCTGCGTTCCACAGATTGTCGGCAATCCGTCTCGTGATTCCCGGCAAAAATCCTGCTCAATGGCGTAGTCCAGTTGCCGTCATTCACGGACGGGACGGTTGCCAATTCAGGGCCACACGCATGCAAGAAGCGTGCTTGCCGGCGTCTTGCCAAACAAAAACGCCCGGCCAGGGCCGGGCGTGGAAGGCGGAAAGCGGGGCAAAGCGGGCTGCGCTCAGTGGGCGGCGGCGTACTGTTCCAGTTCCTGATGCAGGATGGCCTTGTCCTCGTCCGACAGGAAGCAGGCGTCGATGCCATTGCGTGCCAGTTGCAGTACCTGTTGGCGCGACAGATCGAGCGAGCGCGCCACGGCGTGGTAGTTGGCATTCATGTAGCCACCGAAGTAGGCCGGGTCGTCGGAGTTGACCGTCACCGCCAGCCCGGCATCGAGCAGACGCGCCAGGTTGTGTTCTGCCATGTCCTTGACCACGCACAGCTTCAGGTTGGACAGCGGGCAGACCGTCAGCGGCGTGCGCTGCTGCGCCAGGCGTTGCATCAGGGCCGGGTCTTCCTCGCTGCGCACGCCATGGTCGATGCGCTCCACGTGCAGCACGTCCAGCGCACCGATGACGTAGGCGGCCGGGCCTTCCTCGCCGGCATGGGCCACGAGGCGGAAGCCCAGTTCGCGGCAGCGCGCATAGACGCGTTCGAACTTCTCCGGCGGATTGCCGCGCTCGGAGGAGTCCAAGCCGATGCCCAGCCACAGGTCGGCATATTGCTCGCGCAGCGGCAGGGCGGCCTCCAGGGTGGCGAAGGCATCTTCTTCCGACAGGTGGCGCAGGAAGGACATGATCATCACGCTGCCGAAACCATCGCGACGACGCGCATCGCGCAGCGCACCGGCGATGCCGGCAAACACGGTGGCGATTGGAATGCCGCGCTCGGTATGGGTCTGCGGATCGAAGAAGATCTCTGCATGACGCACCTGGTCGGCCTGGGCGCGGGCGATGTAGGCAGCCGTCATGTCGTAGAAGTCCTGCTCGGTGCGCAGCACGTTGGCGCCGGCGTAGTAGAGGTCGAGGAAGGACTGCAGGTCGCTGAAGTTGTAGGCGGCGCGCAGGTCTTCCACCGAGGCGTAGGGCAGATCGACCTGGTTGCGCTGGGCCAGGGCGAACATCAGCTCGGGTTCCAGCGTGCCTTCGATATGCAGATGCAGTTCGGTTTTCGGCATGCCGGCGATGAAGCCGTCGAGGGCGGCGCCGGTGGCGGTGGAGGAAATGGCTGCTGAGCTCATGGAGACGACCCTTCAAAAATGGCGGTAACAGGGGAGGCGGGCATAGGCTGGCCCCGGGCCAGTTCAAGCGAGCGGGGTTCGCGCCAGTATGGCCGCCTTCCGGACCCCGCATTATCACGCAAATCCCATACCGGGCTCCATCTGCGTACGCGATGCTGAACCATCCGCAGGCGCCAGGCTCTGAGTAGCACGGCAACAGGCATCCCGCCAGACGGGACTTTGACGGGGATGCAAGGAAATATCGCCAGCAACCGGCAAGACATGTTTAAATGCTAAGCTTCTTGGGGGAAACGAATGCGCAACACGATCAGGGGTACTGTGCAGTGGATGTTGACCGGAACCATGCTGGCCACCATGGCCGGCTGTTCCATGATGCCGTGGACCGAAGAGGAGGACCCCACCGTGGTCCCCTACAAGACCATTCTCAGCGGTTCCTACCAGGGCTTCCTGAAGAACTGGGATGACCAGCGCCAACCGGTCTTCTGCGCCCTGATCCGCAGCCGCAGCGAATGGGACCGCTGGATGCAGCCGGCCCCGACCAACGGTGACCAGCGCCCCACCGGCCCCTCGGCCGATCACTTCGAACGCAAGCAATACCTGCTGGTGGCCCGCACGATGAGCGCCCCGGATGCGGCCGAACGTCCGCATGTCTTCACGCCGCTGTCGGTACGCCTGCGCGATGGCCGGCTGCGCCTGAACTACCTCTATCGCGCCCCGGCCTCGGGCGCTTCCTACCGCATCAAGGATTACCTGATGGTGGCCATTCCCAAGGAACGCTTCACCACCGGACCGGTGGTGTTCTATGAGAATGATCGCAAGGTGTGTGAGCTAGACCGTTGAACGGCGGCACCGGCTGAAGCACGCGCCCGGCAGGCAGGGCCTGGCTTCAGGGTCTTGCCAGCTTGATGATAGGGAAATGCTTTGCTTCGTAGGCCTCGACCAGCGTCACCAGGACGTCCAGCCTATCCCCTTCAGGCGTGTTCCGCCTGGCCGACATGAGGCCGTCGATTTCCACCAGCGTGGCACGATAGTCGGCCTTTGTCTTGATCGGCTTGATCTCCATGGTCTTTCCCTTAATCGTCTGCGCGTCGATGCGATCGTGCTGGGCGTGCGTGCCGATGAAGCGGACGTAGACGAAGGCGCGTGCACCATAGCAGCCATCCCCTTTCCAGTCCGCCATCGCCCAATAAAAACACCCCAGGTCCGGAAAATCTTCCGTACCTGGGGTGTCTTCTATCCGGCAATCGATGCAGTACAGTGCCGTCGCTCAGGCGCCGTGCGTCATGCCGATGAACTGCTGCAGTTCCGGGGTCTTCGGATTGCCGAACAGTTCTTCCGGCGGTCCGATCTCATGGACCTTGCCCTGGTGCATGAAGACCAGGCGATTGCAGACCTCGCGGGCGAAGCGCATTTCGTGGGTCACCATCAGCAGGGTCATGCCCTCCTTGGCCAGACCGCGCATGACGGTCAGCACTTCATTGACCAGTTCCGGGTCCAGCGCCGAGGTGATTTCGTCGCACAGCAGGGCCTGCGGGCTCATCGACAGCGCGCGCGCAATCGCCACGCGCTGCTGCTGGCCGCCGGAGAGCTGGTCGGGGAAGGCGTCGAACTTGTGACCCAGGCCGACCTTCTCCAGGTTGGCCTTGGCCGTGGCCATGGCTTCGGCTTCGGACGTGCCCTTGACGATCATCGGCGCGATCATCACGTTGCGACCCACCGACAGGTGCGGGAACAGGTTGAATTGCTGGAAGATCATGCCGACCTTCAGGCGCAGGTTGCGCAGTTCCAGTTCGCTGGCGCCCAGCTTGGCGCCGGCCACGCTGATGTTGCCTTCGTCGATGCTCTCCAGACCGTTGATGCAGCGCAGGAGGGTGGACTTGCCCGAGCCGCTCTTGCCGATGATGGCGATCACTTCGCCGGGCTCGACATCCAGGCTGATGCCCTTGAGGACCTCGTTGTCGCCGAAGCGTTTCTTGACGTTGTCAATGGCGATGAGCGGCATTGTATTTCCTTTCTAAAGACTGGCTGTACTTGGACAGCGGCCAGCAAAGCACGAAGTAGAAGGCGCCCACGATGGCGAACACCGTGAAGGGGCGGAAGGTGGCGTTGGTGATGACGGTGCCGGCCTTGGACAGTTCGATGAAGCCGATGATGGACGTCACCGCAGTGGACTTGATGATCTGCACGCCGAAGCCGACGGTGGGCGCAATGGCGATACGGAAGGCCTGCGGCAGCACGATGTAGCGCATCTGCTGGAAGTAGCCCATGGCCAGCACCGAGGAGGCTTCCCACTGCCCCTTGGGTACGGCTTCCACGCAGCCGCGCCAGATTTCGGCGAGATACGAGGCGCTCCAGCACATCAAGGCCAGTCCTGCCGCCAGCCAGGCCGGCACTTCGATGCCGAACAGCGCGATGCCGAAGAAGACCAGGAACAGCTGCATCAGCAGCGGCGTGCCCTGGAACAGTTCGATGTACAGCCGCGCCACCTGACGCAGCCAGTTCTGGCGCGAGGTGCGCATGAACAGGATGATCAGGCCCAGCGCGCCGCCGAGCAGGAAGGTGACCAGCGAGAGCAGGATGGTCCAGCGCCACGCCAGCATCAGGTTGCGGACGATGTCCCAGGTGGTGAACGAGATCATGCGGTCCTCCGGGCGGTGATGAAGTATTGGCCGATCAGGCGCAGCAGTTGGCGCAACAGGATGGCCAGTACCAGGTAGATGGCGGTGGCCACGATGTAGGCCTCGAAGGCGCGGAAGTTGCGGCCCTGGATGTAGTTGGCGGCGAACGACAGTTCTTCCACCGCGATCTGCGAGCACACGGCCGAGCCCAGCATCACGATCACCACCTGCGAGGACAGCGCCGGCCAGATCTTCTGCAGCGCCGGGCGCAGGATGATGTGGCGGAAGATCTGCATGCGCGACATCGACAGCGATTGCGCCGCTTCGATCTGGCCCCGCGGGATGGCCTGCACGCCGGCACGGATGATCTCGGTGCTGTACGCGCCCAGGTTGATCACCATGGCCAGGATGGCGGCGCTGATTTCACTGATATGGATATTCAGCGAAGGCAGGCCGAAGAAGATGAAGAACAATTGCACCAGGAAGGGCGTGTTGCGGATCATCTCCACATAGGCGCTGACGATGGGCTTGAGCCAGCCCGGTCCCTGCGTGCGCGCCCAGGCGCCGAAGATGCCCACGGCCACGCCGAGCACGCCGCCGATGGCAATGAGCTCGATGGTGGTCACCACACCCTTGACGATGACGTCGGTGTAGTCAAGGGTGGAAAGGAAATCGAATTGATAAGCCATGATGTCGTGTCTGCCCTGCCTTTATATTGCTGCGTGCTGCCGGGTTGTCCGCCTGCCCTGCGATGGTGCTCTTGCTCTGAAAACGTGTATCTGGTGCTGCATGCATCGCCGGTTCCGGGCGGAATCGGACCGGCGATGCAGGGTACTGCGGGGCTATTGCAATTTACAGGCCAGCCGGCAGCGGCAGGCCCAGCCACTTCTGCGAGATGGCGTTGAGGCTGCCATCCTTCTTGGCTTCGGCCAGGATCGCGTCGACCTTGTCCTGCAGCTTCTTCTCACCCTTGTTCAGACCGATGAAGCAAGGCGAATCCTTGATCAGGAACTTGGTTTCGGGCTTCTTGGGCGGGTTCTTGGCGATGATGGCAGCGGCCACCACGTTGCCGGTGGCCACCAGTTGCACCTGACCCGAGAGGAAGGAGCTGATGGTGCTGTTGTTGTCTTCGTAGCGCTTCACTGTCGCAGTGGGCGGGACGATCTTGGTCAGTTCCAGGTCTTCCACCGAACCGCGGGTGACCGCGATGGTCTTGCCGGCCAGGTCGGCCGCACCCTTGACGGACAGGTCAGCCGGTCCGAACACGCCGTTGAAGAACGGTGCATAGGCGGCCGAGAAGTCGATCACTTTCTCACGCTCTGCGTTCTTGCCCATGCTGGAGATGACCAGGTCGACCTTCTTGGTGGTCAGGTAGGGGATACGGTTGGCGCTGGAGACCGGGATCAGTTCCACCTTCACGCCCAGCTTCTTGGCGATCAGGGTGGCCACGTCGATGTCCAGTCCCAGTGGCTTGAGGTCGGAGTCGACCGAGCCGAACGGCGGGAAGTCGGCCGGCACGGCCACGCGCAGCGTGCCGTTCTTCTGGATATCGTCCAGGGCGTCGGCACGGGCAGCCGAAGCGGAGAACATCATGGCGCCGGCCATCAGGCCGAGCAGGAGTTTGGTCAGTTTCATAGCAGTTTCCCTAGTGTTGACGACGTTGATGAGTGGCCCTGCGCGGTGCTGGCGCTTACTGCGGCCGTTTGCCTGGCGGGCCCGAGACGTCGGTCCCCGCGGCGGCCCCCTGCCGCGAGACCGATGCCAGTGCCTGCCGCAGCGGTTCCAGCGGATCGCTGCTGCGCACCTGGTTGAGACCTGATTCCACGTGTTGCAAGTGGGCCTGCATCAGGTGCTCAGCCTGTTCCAGATCGCCGCGTTCCAGCGCCTCGACGATCAGGACATGTTCCGAACACGAATCCTCCGCCTGCTCCGACGACTGGTGCAGCATCGCCGTCAGCGTGGTGCGGGCGGTCAGGTCGCGCAGCGTTTCCGACAGCAGCGAGTTGCCCAGGCATTCGCACAGGCAGACGTGGAAGTCGCCCAGCAGATAGCTGCGCGCCCCGACGTCGGCGCCGGCAATGGCGGCCTCTTCGCGGGCGATGTGCTCGCGCAGTTGCCGGATTGCCTCGCCGCTGACCGGACGTACCCGCGCCTGTCGCAGCAGACCCAGCTCGATCACGCGGCGCGCCTCGAAGGCCTCGCGCGCCTGCTCCGGCGTGGGTTCGATGACGAACCAGCCGCGCCGCGCACTGACCGTGACGATGCCGCGTGCCATGAGCCGCGTCAGCGCTTCCCGCACCTGGGTGCGCGAAACGCCGAACAGGTCGGCCAGTTGCTGCTCGCCCAGCCGGGTACCCGGCGCCAATTGCTTGGCGAGGATGGCCTCGGTGATGCGGATCGCAATCTGCGACGACGACTTGACGGAAGGATTGGTGCTCATGTCCCCTCATCAGCAAGTTGTGTGCCACGCTGATATACAAGATTGGCATACAACACACGGCGACGATTATTGGTGGCGAAAAGCTTGTGTGGCAAGGATTTTCGCTGGGTGCTGGGTGGGAGGAATACTGCGGGGGTGAAGTGTGCTGCAGTGCGATGCTAGTGGAAGTGAAGCTTAATACTGCACCTTTTGCTGCTTTTTGGTGCAGGAAAAGATACGCCGGGGTCATCGCCGCCGCCCCGGTTTTGTGCATTGCATTGTCGTCATGCCATCGTTGGTGGCGGGTGACGGCGGGCCTGTCCCGGCCTGCGGGACGATGGCCCTAAGGCAGCCGGCCCAGCGCTTCCCTGGCTTGCCGGTATTGCTCGACCAGTTGCTCCACAATGCGTGCGGCCGGCAGCACTTCGCTGACGGCGCCCAGCCCCTGGCCGCTGCCCCAGATGTCCTTCCAGCGCTTGGGGCGGGCCACATCCATGCCTTGCGCCGGCGCGTCTCGAAGCTGGTCGGGATCGAGGCCGGCGGCGCGGATGCTCGGTTTGAGGTAATTGCCGGGGACGCCGGAGAAATAGGGGGTATAGACGATATCCTCGGCGCTGCCCTGAACGATCATCTGCTTGTACAGCGGTGCCGCCGCCGATTCTTCTGAGGCGATGAAGCGTGTTCCCATATAGACCAGGTCGCAGCCCATGGCCTGTGCCGCCAGGATGCCGCGTCCATCGGAAATGGCGCCGCCCAGTACCAGCAGCCCGTCGAACAGGCGGCGCACCTCGGCCGCCAGGGCGAACGGACTGAGCGCGCCGGCATGCCCCCCGGCCCCGGCGCAGACCAGGATCAGGCCATCCACACCGGCGGCGATGGCCTTGCGCGCATGGCGCAGCGTGGTCACATCGTGCAGCACGATACCGCCATAGGCATGTACCGCAGCCACTACCTGCTCGGGCGCATGCAGCGAGGTGATGACGATCGGCACGCGGTGGCGCACGCAGGTGGCCAGGTCATCCTGCAGGCGCTGGTTGGAGGGATGCACGATCAGGTTCACTGCATAGGGCGCAATGATGCGCGAAGGATGGGCCTGGCGCAGGGCGTCCAGGTCCTCTTCGATGCGGCACAGCCATTGCTCCAGTTGTTCCTGCGGACGGGCATTGAGGGCCGGGAAGGCGCCGACGATGCCGGCCCCGCATTGCGCCGTCACCAGCGCCGGATTGGACACCAGGAACATGGGCGAGCCGATCACCGGCAGCCGCAGCCGTGCCGCCAGGGTGGCGGCGTTCATGCCGTCCTCCCGCTGGCCTGGCCGAAGGCGGCGATGCGTGCGGCCATGTCCGGGCCCTTGCCGGCATTGCGGAATACTTCGTGCGCCAGTCCGGCCGCCAGGGGCAGGCCATCGGTCTCTTCCAGCAGGCGCTTGGTGGCGCGGTGAGAGAACCAGGAGCCGGCCAGCAGCTCGCGTACCAGTGCCTGGAGTTCGGTCTCGAACTGCGCATCGTCGAAGCAGAGATTGGCCAGCCCCATCTCTGCGGCGCGCTGACCGTCGTAACGCCGGCCCAGCAACATCATCTCGCGCGCACGGGCCACGCCGATGCGTCTTGGCAGGCGCTGACTCATGCCCCATAACGGCGTCAGCGCCCAGCGCGCATGGGTATCGGCAAAGCTGGCCGAGCGGCTGCAGACGATCAGGTCGCCGGCCAGCGCCAGTTCCAGCGCACCGGTGTAGCAATGGCCGTGCACAGCCACGATCACCACCTGCGGCAGCCGCGCCAGGCGATCGATGGTGCGCGCCTGCAGATGCGGCAGCGGCAGGGCCTGGCCGGCGGCGATGTCGTGCAGATCGTTGCCGGCCGAGAAGCAGCGGCCGGCACCACGCAGCAGCACCGCACCGATGTGCTCCTGTTGCTGTTCCAGCGCACCCAGGTGGGCGTGCAACTGCTGGAACATCTCTACCGTCAGGGCATTGAGCTTGTCGGGCCGGTTCAGCGTCAGCGTGCATAGCCCATCGCAGTCCTCCCGCAACACCTGCGCGCTCATGACTGCACCGACTGCGCCTGCTGGCGCGCGCCTTCGCGGGTGAGGACGAGGACCTCGCTGTCGCCTTCCTGGGCGACCTCGCCGCGCTGGTTCAGCAGCCGGAAGCGCCGTCCCAGCTTGCCGCTGCGTCCGCTCTTGCCGGCTTCCACCGTCAGGATCTCCAGCTCCAGGTGCAGTGTGTCGCCCACCAGGATGGGTTGCTTGAACTCCCACTGGCGCAAGCCCAGCATGGCAATCACGGAGTGTTCGAAGATGCCCAGCTGGTGCAGCATCCCGGTACACAGGGCGATGCCCAGGGTGCCATGCACCAGGCGCTGACCATAGCGCGTGTGGCGCGCAAATTCGGCATCGGCGTGAATCGGGTTCCAGTCACCGGACAGCATCGAGAACATGGTCAGGTCCGTCTCTGTGAGAGTGCGTCCGCCGCTGGTGAAGCGTTGACCGGGCTGGAAATCTTCGAGGTAGAGGGAAGGCATGCGGGCTCCGTGGGCAAAAGGGTCAGGCGGCTGCGGTCAGCCGTTGCAGCGCCATGTCGCGCAGCTTGGCGCGCTGGATCTTGGTGCCGTTCGAACTCTGGGTGGTCGGGAAGGCATCGACCAACCAGACATGCGCCGGCACCTTGAAGGGCGCCAGGTTCTGGCTGGCGCAGTGCAGGATGGCCTGCGTATCGGGACGGGCGTCGGGCGCGGCGATGACGAAGGCCACCGGCCGCGCCTGGCAGCCGATATCCACCGAGACCACCTGCACATCGGCGACCCCGGCCACGGTCTTGATGACATCCTCGATTTCCACCGGGCTGACCAGATAGCCGCCCAGCCGCATGGCGTCGCCCTGGCGCGTCAGATAGACGAAGCTGCCATCGGCGCGCAGGTATCCGACGTCGCCGGTACGGAAGTAGCCCTCGGCGTCAATTGCGCGGGCGCTGGCTTCGGGGTTGTTCAGATAAGTCACGAAGTTGGTATCGGCGCGGATTTCGATGGCGCCGCTCTGGCCTGGACCCAGCAGCTCGCCACTGTCGATGTCGCGGATGCGGATCTGCACGCCGAAAGCGTGGCTGGCCGGCAGGCCACCGCCGAGAATGCGCTCCGACAGCGGCAACGCGCGCGCTTGCAGCGAGAACAGTGCCTGCACCTCGGACGAGCCGTACAGACCGATCAGGGGGATGCCTCTGGCCCAGGCGGCCTCGGTGAATTCCACCACGCCCGGATGGAAGCAGGCAAAACCGAATACGCGTGCACTGGGGAAGGGGCGTTCGCCCTGTCCGTGTTCGATGATGCGACGGAACATCTCGTCGCTGCCGAAGACATGCGTGACCGCGTGGCGCACGATGAGCTGCGCGGCCTGTTCTCCATCGAAGGTATCCATCATCACGATGGGCTGGCCGGCAACGAAGGTCGCCATCGCCGCATTGAATCCGAACACGCCGGCGAAGGGCAGGGCCGCCAGCAGCCGCACCCCATCCTCGCTGAAGCCATAGGCCGGCGCCGCGCGCTGGCTGTGCAGGCAGATCGTGCGCTGGCTATGCAGCACCAGCTTGGGACCGCTGGTGGTACCTGACGTGGTGAAGAGGATACTGGCCATATCCGGTGCGGCGGCCGTGATGGGGTCGTCGGCGGCCACCGGCGGCAGCCGATGCAGATCGAAGCGCACTGCGGGTTTGCCCAGTACCTGCGTGGGTGGCGTATCGCCGGCATCCAGTACCACCACCTCGCGCAGCGCTGCTGCAGCTTGCGCCGGCACATCGGCCAGCACCGCCGGAAAATCGATCTTGCGGAAGTTCAGTTGCAACACCAGCAGACTGGCCTGGGAACGTTCCAGGATGTAGGCCAGCTCGTGCGAGCGATAGCGGGTATTGACCGTCATCACGGCGGCGCCCAGACGCGCCAGTGCGAAGTACAGCGCCAACCACTCGATGCGGTTGACCAGCCACAGCGCCACCCGGTCGCCGGGCCTGACGCCGCGCGCCTGCAGCCAGGCTGCGCTGCGTCGGACCATGTCATCGAATTGTGCGTAGGTAATGCGCTCTTCATCGACGATGAAGGCGGTGGCGTCGCCGCGTTCGGCCACATGACGGGCCAGCAGAGCGGGCAGGGTCAGCAGGGTCTGCGGAGTTTGCGGAGTTTGCGGAGTTTGCGGAGTTTGCAGAGTTTGGTCGGGCATCAGTACAGCTCCATCAGCTTGGCGTTGTCGTCCAGTTCGGCGGGCAGGGCTTCGCGGATGATGGCACCGGACTTCATGACCACCACCCGATCCGAGATCTTCAGGGCCTGCTTGACGTTCTGCTCCACCAGCAGGATCGCCATGCCGGTCTCGCGCTGCAGTTGCCGGATCGGTTGCAGCAGGTCCTGGAACAACTTGGGTGCCAGACCGATCGAGGGTTCGTCCATCAGCAGGCAGCGTGGCCGCGACAGCAGTGCGCGACCGATGGAAACCATCTGTTGCTGGCCGCCCGAGAGGGTGCCGGCGCGGCGCCCGTAGAACTGCCGTAGCGCTGGCAGGACCGACATCACCCAGTCCAGGCGTGCCTGGCGTTCGCCTTCGGCCACGCCGGCGGCCCACAGCCCCATCTTCATGGTCTCGGCCACCGTCAGTCCGGGAAACACTCCACGCCCCTCCGGCACCAGCGAGACACCGGCCGCACACAGGCGACGCGGCTCCACTACCGCCAGCGGTTGGCCGTCCAGCAGCACCTGGCCTTCCTGGCGGGCGACCAGACCGAACAGCGTCTTCAACAGGGTCGACTTGCCGGCGCCGTTATGCCCGATCAGACAGAGCACTTCGCCCGGCAGCAGGCGGAAATCGAAATCGCGCAATACCGGACGACCGCCATAGCCCACCACCAGCTGGCGGGTCTCCAGCAGGGCCGGGGCAGAGTCGGGATGGACTTGGGCATTCATGAGGTCTGGTCTCCGAAATAGATGGCGGCGAGGTGCGGATTCTTCAGTACCTCGTCCGGCAGGCCATCGGCCAGCAGCTTGCCCTGATCGAGGAAGGCGATGCGGTCGGAAATCCCGACCACGATATCGAGGTTGTGTTCGATGATGCACACCGTCACGCCCTTGGCGACCTCGCTGCGCAGTAGTCCGAGGAAGCGCTCGTAGGAGCTGCGGTCCAGGCCCGAGGCCGGTTCGTCGAGCAGCCAGATGCGGGCATCGGCGGCCATGATGCGGGCCATGCTGAGAAACTTGCGTTCCGCATAGGAGAGGTCGATGGCACGGGTGCGCGCCTTGGTCTCCAGGCCGGTGCGTGCCAGGATATCGTGCACCCGTTCCAGGCGCTGCTGGCGCGCGGCACGCCCGCCCGGTTGCCAGATCCACGACACCGGCTCCATCACCGTCAGCACGTTTTCTTCCACGCTCATCTGGTTGAACAGGCGCAGGTCCTGGAAGGTACGGGCGATGCCCATGCGCGCGATCTGGAAGTGGCGGCGACCGATCAGGGATTGACCGCGCCACAGGATCTCCCCGTCATCCGGGACCAGATGGCCGGTGATCTGGTTGAACAGCGTGGTCTTGCCCGCGCCATTGGGGCCGACCAGCGTGGTGACGATGCCGGCGCGCAGATCCAGGCTCACATCGTTGGTCACCTTCAAGCCGCCGAAGCTCTTGTTGAGGTGGCGTATCGACAGCAGCACTTCGCCATCGCCCTGCGGCGCAAGCGCAGCCTGCATGGCGCCTTCGTGTTCGGTGATGGCATTCATGCGGCCTTCTCCTTGGCGGGTCGTGCGGACGAGGAACCGACGATGCCGCCGGGGCGATAGATCATCAGCAGCACCATGGCCAGGCCATAAGCGATCTGCTGGATCGAGCCGATCTCGGTTTGCGGCAGGAAGGACATGTAGCTGAACACGCCCGGCAGCAGCATCAGCAGCACCGTGCCCACCAGGGGGCCGAGCAGGGTGCCGGTGCCACCGATGATGACCATGGCCATCAGCAGTACCGAGGTGTCGAGCATGAAGCTCTCGACATTGATGAAGCCCATGTAGAACGCGTAGAGGGCGCCCGCCACCGCGGCCAGCATGGCCGAGATCACCACCGACAACGTCTTGATCACGGCCACGTTCTTGCCGCAGGCATGCGCGGCCGATTCACTGTCGCGGATGGCCTTGAGATTGCGACCGAACGAGGAGCGCAACAGCACGCTGGTCAGCAGCAGTACCGGGATCAGGCAGCACAGTGCCAGCAGCAGGAACTGCACCGGATCGGCCACGGCATGCCCGAACAGTTCGGCGGGCGGGATACCGATCATGCCGCCCAGCCCGCCGGTGACCGACTTCCATTCGGAGAACACGGTCACCCCCAGGACCTGCAGCCCCAGCGAGGCGGCCACGAAATATTCGCCGCGTACCCGCAACGCCGGCAGTGCCAGTACCAGCGACAGGGCGCCGGCCACCAGCATGGCCAGCGGGATCACCAGGAAGATGTTGGCGCTGGCGTGGAGCGCCAGCCAGGCCGCGCTATAGGCCCCTACGCCGAAGAAGATGGCGTGGGCGATCGAAAAGATGCCGGCATAGCCCATGATGAAATTGAGCGTGATGGCCAGCACCGCATTGATGCACATGAGCGTGGCCAGGTTCAGGAGATAGGCAAGCATGGTGGCCTCAGCTGGTGGCGACCCGACCGAAGAAGCCGGAGGGGCGGAACAGGATGAACAGGAACAGCACGATGAAGGTGATGGCCTCGCTCCATTGCGGCTCGAACCAGGCCAGCGCCAGGTTTTCGGCCAGGCCCAGCAACAGGCCGGCGCAGGCGGCGCCACGCAGGCTGCCCACGCCGCCCACGATGGTGGCGGCCAGGCTGATGAGCATGACGTGGTGACCGATGGCTGGATTGAGTCCCGAGCCGGCCGCCGACAGCAGCGCTGCCGGCACCACCAGCAGCGAACCGAGTGCGAACACCATCATCGACAGCCGGCGCGGCGACAGGCCGTAGGCGCGCACCAGTTCCGGGTTCTCCGAGAGGGCGCGCATGGCCATGCCGGTATGGGTGCGCATGAGGAAGAGCTGCAGTGCGAAGAAGAACAGCAGCGCGATCACGATGGCAATGCCGGCCAGCGGTGACACATATAGCCCCGGCAGCCATTCGACGCTGCGCGAGAGCGGTGTGCTGACGGCCACGAAGCTGCGTCCGAACAGCATGCCGCACAGGTTCTGTACCACGATGCCGACCCCGAAGGAAGCGACGAAGACGGTGAAGAACGATCCCTCGTGCTTCTGGATCGGTACATACACGAAGCGGTTCAGCGCCAGTCCGAACAGGACCGCCGCTGCGGCCGAAGCCAGTACCGCCAGGCTCCAGTGCCACTGCGCGATGGACAGCAGGTCATAGAACACGTAGGCGGCGATGGTAAAGGTGGAGCCGTGGGCGAAATGGAAGATGCGGGTGGAGCCGAAGATCAGCGAAAACCCCACCGCAATGAGCGCATACAGGGCGCCCACCTGTACTCCATTGATCAATAGCTGTAGCAATAGCATGTCTGGATCCTCCGGGTGCCGTCCGGCGACGGACGGCACGCTCCTGTAGTTGCACCGATGGCCGGGATACCGGATCAGCGGGCCGAGGTGCTGACCACCTTGCCACCCTTGCCGTCGATCTCGTTGATCTGCATCGGCATGGTGACCGTACCGTTGGCCGCGAAGCTGACCTTGCCGCCGACCAGGTCGAAGCTGGCGCTCTCGATGCGCTGCTTGAGCAGGTTCTCACCGGTGACAGGCAGTCCCTTCTTGATCAGCTGCTGTGCCAGCAGGCCGAACATGCGTACCGCGTTGTAGTAGTTGGCGATATAGGCCGTGGGCATCTTGTTGTACTTCTTGCGGTAGTCGTCGACGAAGCGTCGCGTCACCGGATCCTGTGAATTCCAGTCGATGTTCTGCGAGGTGTAGAGCGAGCCGGCGGCCTCGGGCAGGGCATTGATCTCCGGAATCGAGAAGGCGGTATAGCTGGCGAACTGCTGCTTGATGCCGTTGTCGCGGAACTGCTTGACGATCTGCGACTGCTGCGAGCCGTAGGAGGCCACGTAGATCACGTCCGGATTGGCGGCCCGCACACGCGCGGCGATGCCGCCGAACTGCTGCGCCGTGGCCGGCACCGACAGGGCTTCTACCAGCTTGCCACCGGCACCGGGCAGCACGCTTTCCATTTCCTTGCGGATGGCCTGGCCGAGCGGATCATCGACATAGACCAGCACGAAGTTCTTCAGCTTGCGCTCGTTGATCAGGTAGGGAATGATGGCCCGCACTTCATAGTTGGCCAGCGGGATGATGTTCCAGAAATAGGGACCGAGTTCGGCCAGGTCCGGTCCCACGCCGCCGCCGTTGACGGCGACCGTCTTGCTGCGTCCGGCAATGGTGGAAATGGCCTTGGAAACGCCGGTGAAGGCCGACAGTACATAAGGAACCTTCTCCACGTTGACCAGCTTGTTCATGCCGATCACCCCCTGTTGCGGCAGCGCCTGGCTGTCTTCGTACTGGATGCTCAGCTTGCCGCCCAGCATCTGGTCGGCATTGATGTGGTCGGCCGCCAGATTGGCACCTGAACCGAAGATGTCGCCATAGGAAGCGTTCGGGCCACTCATCGGGAACAGCGCGCCGATGCTTATGTCCCCCGCGCGCGCCAGACCCGGTGCGGCAGACATTGTCAGTGCGCAGGCCATGATCCCGGCCGTCCATGCCTTGTTCCACTTGCTCATGTTCATCTCCTTGTCTCCTCGCTTGTGATAGGCGCTGGTCGGATGGCCGCGCCGGTTTGTACCGTCAATGCCCCCGAAAGACGGGGCTGCGTTTTTCGCGGAAAGCGCTCACGCCCTCCCGGTAGTCATCGGTATGGCCGAGCGCACGTTGACCCTCGGTCTCCAGGTCGAGTTGGCGTGCCAGGTCGTTGTGGGCGGCGGCATGGATGGCGGCCTTGGTCAGACCCAGGGCACGGGTGGCGCTGCCGGCCAGCTGCTGCACCAGCGCCTGGCTGGTCGCTTCGAACTGCGCGTCGTCCACGCAGCGCCAGATCAGGCCCCAGTTGGCCGCCTGTTCGGCATCCAGCCGCTCGTTGAGCAGGCACAGCCCCAGGGCACGCGCCGTGCCGATGCGCTGTGGCAGAAACTGCGTGGCACCACCGTCTGGCATCAAGCCCAGTCGTGAGAAACCCTGCATGAAGTAGGCCGAGCGAGTGGCGATGACGATGTCGCAAGCCAGCACCAGGGTGGCGCCTACGCCCACCGCCAGTCCATTCATGAGGCACACCACGGGCACCGGCAAGGCACGCAGGCGCAGCATCAGGGGTTTGTAGTAACGCTCCAGGGCCGCACCGAGATCGCGCTGCTGGCCGGGCGGCAGCGGCGCGCGGTCGCTCTGGTCCTGGCCGGCGCAGAAGGCGCGTCCGCGACCGGTCAACACCAGCACCCGCAAGCCCGACTCTCCTTCGATGCGATCAAGGAAGGCACGAATCTGCTCATGCATGGCGTCGTTGAAGCTGTTGAGCCGCTCCGGCCGGTTCAGCGTAATGCTGGCCACGCCCTGCTCGAAGCTGCACAGTACGGAACTGTCCTCCATGGCGCTCATCCCTTACTCCTGCTCGCGCAGGTGGGCGCTGGCGCGGGCTTCGATCTCGTGCCACAGCTGATAGGACATGGGCGATTCCGATTCCTCCAGCAGATGGCCGACCAGGCCGATGGCGCGCGCCATCACGCCGAAGCCGCGCACGATCTTCCAGGGAAAGCCGAACTCGCAGCAGATGGCACCCAGCGCGCCGGTGGCATTGATGGGCAGCTGCTTGCCGGAGGCCCGTTCGGCCTCTTGCTGGATCAGCTGGATCAGTTGTACATAGCGTCCCGCTATGCCGTTCTCCTGCGCCAGCGCGAACAGGCGTGGGGTACGTGGATCGATGGGCTTGTGCACCGGATGGCCGAGCCCGGGGATGATCTGCCGGCGCTCGCGATAGTGCGCCACCGTCTGCACTGCCAGGGTCGGCAGGTCAGCGTCGTCGCCGGCCTGTTCGAAGGCTTCGTAGAGCATCCGGGCGGCGCCTTCGGTGGTGCCGACGAAGACCGTACCCAGTCCGCACAGGCCGGCCGCCACCGCCGCCTGCAGCGACTCCGGCGCACCGGCATAGGTCATGCGTGCGGCGATCGCACTGGGGGTGATGCCGTGTTCCACCAGCGTGATCAACAGGGCGTTGAACATGTTGGATTGTTGCGGCGTGGCAGTCTTGCCGGTCAATTGCAGGTAGGCGAAGTCGCCCAGGTTCATCTTGCCCAGGATGTCGTCGGGCAGGCTCTTGCCGCGCACCACGATGCGGTCGGCCGTGCTGAAGGCGATGTCGGAGCGGATCGGCTGGTTGTTGCTGGTCATGGGGTCTCCGTGGAGAAGTTCGAAGGCGTGGCATCGGTCATTTCGGCGGTACCGTTGGCGAGCACGATCACATCGCGTTCCAGCGCACGCATCTGGAACTGCAGATAGCGACCGTCACGCCAGATTTCGGTACGCAGGGTTTCACCCGGGTAGACCGGGGCGGAAAAGCGCGTGGCCAGGGCGCACAGGCGGCTGGCGTCGTAATCGCAGCAGCTGCGTAGCAGGGCGTGGCAGGCGATGCCATAGGTCGCCAGGCCGTGCAGGATGGGCCGCCCGAAGCCGGCACGCAGGGCGGTCTGTGGATCGGCGTGCAATGGGTTGCGATCGGAAGAGAGGCGATACAGCAGTGCCGCCTCCGACCGGGTCGGCAGGTCACAATGCAGGTCGGGCGCGCGCGTCGGGACCGTTGGCATGGGCGCCGACGGGGCATCGGCTGGCGTGTGCGCATCGCTGAAGCCGCCGTCGCCACGACAGAAGCTGGTCTGTTCCACCGTTGCCAGCAGCTCGCCGCCGGCATCGCGCAATTCGCGCTCCACGATCAGCAGCGCGCCCTTGTCACGCCCCTTGTCGATCACCGCCCTGACCCGCGAGCGGCCGACCACGCTGCCGCTGGCCGGCAATGGGCGATGCAGACGCAGGCGCTGTTCGCCATGGACGACCTTGAGCAGGTCCACCCCGGCTTGCGGCGCGCCCATCCACAGGCCGGGGTGCGCCAGGATCACCGCCATGCTTGGCAAGGCCTGCAGGCGGGCCTCGTAGACGTAGCGCAGGGCTCCGTCGCGTTGCCCGTCGTCGCTGGTGGCGGCGGCTCCCAGTCCCACTGCCAAGGCATAGCGCATGGTGTCATCGGCGTCGTAGGCGTGCTGCAGGACCGGGAATTGCCAGTTCTTCAGGGTCTGGTAATCGATGCTCATGATGGGCTCGTTGCCGTGACCGGTTCAGACCGGGTCCCACTGGAAGACATCGGCGGAGCGATCCAGCGGCACGAAGCTGGCCTTGAGGGCTGGCATGGCATGCTCGGCCACGGTCTGTGCGGTCCAGCCCTCGCCACGGTGGATGGAGCGCAGCGGACGCGGCTGGCTCATCAGGAAGATCTCATTGTTGCGCACCGTGAAGACCTGGCCATTGACGTCGGCGGCAGCGTCGCTGGCCAGATAAGTGGCCAGCGGCGCGATCTTGTCGGGTGTCATGCGCTTGATCTTGTCCACCCTGGCCTGCTGTTCCTCGTTCTTGACCGGGATGGAACTGATCATGCGGCTCCACGCAAACGGCGCGATGCAGTTGGAGCGCACATTGAATTTCTGCATATCCAGTGCGATCGATTTGGACAATGCCGTCAGTCCCAATTTTGCGGCCGAATAGTTGGCCTGACCCAGATTGCCGATCAGGCCCGAGGTCGAGGTCATGTGCACCAGGCTGCCCGATTGCTGTTCGCGGAAGTGCAGCGCCGCAGCGCGACTGACGTGATAGGCGCCATAGAGGTGGACCTTGATCACGGCATCCCATTCGTCGCCACTCATCTTGTGAAACAGCGCGTCACGCAGGATGCCGGCGTTATTGACCACGCAATCGACGCGACCGAAGCTTTGCACTGCCTGCTCCACGATGCGTGCCGCGCTGGCGGGGTCGGCCACGCTGTCGGTGTTGGCCACGGCCTGGCCGCCGGCCTGGCGGATCTCATCGACCACCTGCTGCGCCGGACCGGCGCTGGCGCCTTCACCGGTGAGCGAGACACCGATGTCGTTGACCACCACGGCGGCACCCTGCTGCGCCATCGCCAACGCGATTTCACGTCCGATGCCGCCACCGGACCCGGTGACGATGACGACCTTTCCTTCCAGCATGCGGGGAGTGCTCATCTTTTTTCCTGTGCGGGAAACGACGGGCAAAGCTGCGCCCTCGCGCCGGTCTGCGCGTTGTCGTTTCGGTTGATCGGTGGTGCCGGTTCCGGTCGTGACCGGGATCCCGTGAACGCTGTGCGCCGTGACTCCTGCGGGAGTGGTGGCAGCGAACTGCTGCTGATGCTGACGTAATGGTGTTGCTTACACGTGCGTACTGCTGCGACGGGTGTGGCTGGTGTCTCGTGTGTTCTGCTGTTCTTGTATGCGCTTGCCGGTGCTGCTGGTACTGCGATGTGCGTATAGTCTGGAAGAGCCAAAACAGTGTCAAGCCGGCCGGAGACGATGTTCCGTACATCGGAATGAATTTTTTTCTTCCATCCTTCGTGTCACTGATCGACCGGCCGGCAGCGGCCAATTGCGCGCCGCAAGAGAAAATCAGAGTGCCTCTAGAAGTCCCCAGAATACAAGGCGGATTTGGGATAGCTGCATCGCATCAAAGCTGGTCAGGAATCTGCGGATGATCTGCGCCGTTGGAGAGAAAATTCAAAACTACATTGGAAATTCCAAAGTACGGAACATAAAATATTCATCGGTTGACCCTCGGCGGATCGTTGTCGCAAGGTAGCGTCCAGGAAACAATCCCGCGCCTCGCGCTCTGCGCAAGGCCGGACCATAGAGGGCAAGGAGACCCGGTGAATCTGATCATTGCAGCGGCATCCATGGCCGCCGGTCGCGCATGAGCACGGCGACCCGCCAGCCTCACCCGCAGGCCCCACGGCAGCGGCGCGCACGCATCAAGGATGTGCGCCTGGTGCTGCGCGCTCCCCATCCGCCCGGCTATCGCGCAGGTGCCGATGCCGGTACGGTCGGCGAGAGTGCGGTCATCAAGCCGGTCGAACGCGGCTTCGCCGTGCTGGATGCCTTCCTCGGTACCGACGAATGGCTGGCCAACCAGGACCTGGCCGCGCGCACCGGTCTGCCCAAGGCCACGGTGTCACGCCTGACGCAGACGCTGACCGCCTTGGGCTATCTCGGCTACAGCGAACAGCGGCGCAAGTACCGGCTTGGCGTGGCCGTACTCACCCTGGGTTTTGCCGCCATGGTCGATGCCGACGTGGTTCTGCAGGCGCGTGCATTGATGCAGAAGCTGGCCGACGACAATGGTGTCTTCGTGGCGCTGGCCGGACGTGACGGACTGGACATGATCTTCTTCGAGAACTGCCATAGCGCTTCCAGCAATGCGACCGTGGGACTGGGTGTGGGCGAACACCTGCCGATGGCATCCTCTCCAGTGGGATGGGCCTTGCTGGCCTGCCTGCATGAAAACGAACGCAATTACCTGCTGGACCACATGCGCCCCTATCACAAGCGTGACGAATGGATGCTGCTGCGCCAGAAGCTGGCCGATGCCCAGCAGCAGATCGCCGACAAGTCGTATTGCCTCTCCACCGGTGACTGGGGGCCGGAGATCACCGTGCTGGCGGCGCCGCTGCAACTGGCGCAGCGCATGCCCATGGTGCTCTTGTGCGCCGGCCCTGCGCGTAGCCTCAGCAAGGCCCGTGTCGAGCAGCGCATCGGTCCGCAACTGCTGGCCGTGCGTGCGCGTCTGGGGGCGGGCACATGAGTGGCGCTGCAGGGAACCGGCGTGCGGTACGTCAATTGCCGGCCGCAGCGGCGGGACAGGCCGATGAGCGTAGCGAGGCCGGGCAGGCCGCCACCCATTCGCTGGAGCGCGCGCTGTTGCTCATGAAGGTTTTCCAGGGCAGCGCCAAGCCCTTGTCGCATGCCGAACTGGTGCGTCGCAGTGGCTACTCCAAGGCGTCGGTCTCGCGCCTGACCGCCACCCTGGTGGCCCTGGGCTATCTGGATCGCGCACCGGATGGCGTGCGGGTGCAGGTGGGTGTGCGCGGCTTGCGACTGGGGCAGCGCTACCTGTCCAATAGCCTGGTACAGGATGCGGCCCGTCCTATCATGCAGGACTTCGCCGACCGCTTCGACATGTCCGTCGGGCTGGCCGTGGCCGATCAGCTGGACATGGTCTATATCCAGTATTGCAATGGTCGCAAGATCGCCACCTTGAGACTGGGCGTGGGACGTTCGGTGCCGATGGCGCTCAGTTCGATAGGACGCGCCTACGTCTGGTCACAGTCGCCGGAGCAGCGCCAGCGCCTGCTGTTCGGCATATGGAAGAAAAGCGGCGAGCACGGCCCGCAGGTGGTGGCACGGATGGAGCGTGCCTTCGGCGAGCTCGATGCCCATGGGTATTGCCTGGCGGCCGGCGAATACCAGCGCGACACCTTTGCCATCAGCGTCCCGCTGGCGCTGGGCAATCCACCGCTGCGCATGGGCCTGAACTGCAGTGCCGTGGGAGCGCTGCCGGATCGTGAGGTGATCCGCGAACAGCTGGCGCCAGCCTTGATGAAGACTGCCAGGCTGTTGATGCTGGAACTGGAAGAGGTCGACTCCAGTTGCTTCTGAGCGACTTCCGGCTGAGGGTACCTAACGCGGCAAGTCCTGCGCCTGCCATTTCTTCCAAAGGCGCCGTGTGCGCGCATGACCATCCCCGGCCTGTCCGCTCAGGAAGCCGCGGACCCACGCCACGCTGGGCGCCAGCCGGGCCTGCCGGCGCTGCAGTTGCTGCAGCAGGGCGTCGGCCACGACCAGGTCGTTCTGCAGGCCGAGCTGATCCTGCAGGCGGGCCAGCGCCTTGAGATAGGGGCGGCTCTTCTTCTCGCCATACAGGGCCAGGAAGAATTCGATGTCATAGCGCATCTTCTTGGCGGCGATGCGGGTGCGGTGACGGGCGCGAGCGCTTTCGTCCATGTGCGCGCCGCGTTTGTTCAGCCGCTTTTCATCCTGACGCAGATGCTGTCGGGCAAAGCGTGCCAGGGCTTGCTCCAGGGCTTGGCGGTTGTCCCCCGTGGCGGTCGTGCGCCAGCCGGCCTGCAGCAGCCAGCGACTGAATTGCAGCACCAGTGCGGTGTAGCGCGGCGAGGCTACGGTTTCGACCGCCTGCGCATGTTGCTTGCGCGCCTGGATCAGGGCGGCGTGACGTACCGCCTCAAGATCGATTCCCGCGATGCTGTCTGCTGCCAGGCCCGGCAGGGTGGATAGGGTCTGGGTGGCCAGCACGTCCCAGTCGCGTGCGTGGCCGATGGCTTCGGCGATCCAGGCGAATTCCTGCTCCAGTGGGGCGGGCAGGGCGATCACCTCGCCGAACAGGCTGAAGGCAGAACGCAGGCGTCGCAGGCCTACGCGCATCTGGTGCAGGCGTTCGATGTCGCCGCTGTCCTGGTCGGCAATGTCGTTGGCCTGGATCTGCGCCACGCAATTGCCCACCACTGCGAGGAAGGCCTGTTCCACCGGCATCTTGCGCGCCAGTTGCAGCGCCGTGGCGCGGCTGGCGGAGGAGATCGGCGCCGCATCGCCGCGCCGCGCCTGGTGGAACAGCGTATAGCCGCGCTGCGCCTTGCTCTGGATGCCGATGCGCAGGGGCAGGTCCTGCAGCAATTGCAACGCGAAGTCGAACAGGGCATTGACGTCACCGCTCTTGAGCTCCAGCTCGATCTCGCACACCGGCGACTGCAACGCGCCGTGTTCCACCGTCCCCTGGTCCAGTACGCATTCCACTTCGGTGCCGTCTTTCAACCGCAGGTCCCACACCATGCGCTGGATGCGGGTGCTGAAGATGGGCGTGATGCGTGCCGCCACCTCGTCGGACAGGATTTCGGCCACCTGCTCGTCGTCGCCGGCCACCAGTGCACGCAGCGCGAGCAGGTCCGGGGTCTCCGCTGCCACCTGCGACTCCCACTCGTTGCGCTGATGCAGCCCGCCGGACACGCCGCCCCCGGCCTTGAGGGTCTGGATGAATTCATTGCCGGTGCGGCGCACCCGCAGGCCGGCATCGTGACGACGCAGCAGCAGGTCGGGGGTATCGAAGTAGGTGCCGGTCTGGTCCTTGATGCGCGGCGCAGCCAGGGCATGGCGCTTGACCAGCGGATGACGGATGAAGGCTTTGGTGTGGGCCGGGGCGAGCAGGAGTTTCAGTTCGGTTTCCATGAGGGGGTCCGTTTCGGTTGGAAGTAGGGGGCCGTCGGCAGCGGTGGCGAAGTTGGCGAGGGCGGCGGCGGGTGCGCCTGGCGCTGCGCCATGTAGCGCGCCGGTGGCTTGCCCAGGGTCTTCTTGAACATGGTGATGAAGGCGCTGACCGAGTCATAGCCCAGGTCCTGCGAGACGCGTTGCACCGAACTGCCCGAGGCCAGGCGCTGCAGCGCCACCATCAGGTGGATCTGGCGCCGCCAGCGGCCAAAGCTCATGCCGGTCTCGGCCTGGACGAAGCGGGCAAAGCTGCGTTCGCTCATGGCGTGGCGCTGGCCCCACTCGGCCACGGTGCTGCGGTCGGCCGGCTGTTCGGCCAGGCGCCGGGCGATCTCGCGCAGACGCGAATGCCGGGGCATGGGCAGCGGTGGCGGCAGGTGTGCGGGCTGGGCCTGGCGTTGGCTGTGTTCCAGTTCTTCCACCAGTACCGCCGCCAGGCGAGCAGTACGTTCATGGGGGGCGTAATCCTGTGCCTGTTCGGCCAGGTGGCAGATCATCTGAACCAGCAGGGGCGTCAGCGCCAGTGTGCAGCAGGTGGTGGGCATGCGCGCCGCATCGGGATCGATGAACAGGAAGCACAGCTGGCCGTCAAGTGTGACCCGGTTGCTGTGGGGCACGCCGGCCGGGATCCACACCGCCGATTGCGGCGGCACGATCCACATGCCCTGCGCCGTCTCGCAGGTCACTGCGCCATGCAGCGCCACCACCAGCTGACCCTTGCGATGGCTGTGGAAGGGCGTTTCCCGCTCGCTCTCGCGGGTATGCACGCGCAGCGCCGTCACGGCGGCGGCCAGGCGGTCCGGATCGTATTCGACGAGGCTGGCGTAGAGAGTTGGCATATGCGTGGTCATGCGGCGGCAGGGCAGGTGGGTTGACCGTTTTTAGCAATATCCTGGCATTGTAGCCAAATACGTCCACGCTGCGATTGGCTAAGCTTGGCGCTCCATCTTTCCGCCCGCTGCCATGCACGCTACCGACACCGATTCCTCTTCCCCAGCCGCCACCGCGTCGGCTGTGCTCCGCGCCGGCCGCCTGTGGCTGGTGGCCGGCATCCTGCTGATTGCCGCCAACCTGCGCGCCCCGGTCACGGCCGTGGGACCGGTCATGGAACTGCTGCAGCAGACCTTTGCGCTCTCGGCAGGGGCGGCCGGACTGATGCTGACCTTGCCCCTGCTGTGCTTTGCGCTCATTTCGCCACCGGCCGCGCGGCTGGCCCGAAGCCTGGGGCTGGAACGCGCCCTCTTGCTGGCCTTGCTGCTGATCGCCGCCGGCATCGTGTTGCGCTCGACCGGATCGATGGCCGCGCTCCTGGTGGGAACCTGCATCATCGGCTGTGGTATCGCCGGTGGCAATGTCCTGCTGCCCAGCCTGCTCAAGCGCGACTTCCCTGACCAGCTCACGCGCATGACTGCGATCTACGCCCTGACCATGGGCGGCGCCTCGGCGCTGGGCTCGGTGTGTGCGGTGCCGCTGGCCGGCGCCCTGGGCTGGTCATGGGCGCTGGCGACCTTCATCGTGCTGCCGCTGGTGGCCATCCTGGTCTGGTTGCCCCAGTTGCGCCGCGCCACCCGCCCCGCTGCCATGCCGGCCCGCGCTGCGTCCATGTGGCGCCAGCCCCTGGCCTGGCAGGTGACCTTTTTCCTCGGCACCAATTCGCTGGTGTATTACGTGGTCACCGCCTGGCTGCCTTCGATACTTGCGGCCAATGGTCATAGCGCGGTCGAGGCCGGCAACCTGCACGGCCTGATGCAACTGGCCTCGGCCCTGCCGGGCTTGCTGCTGATCCCGCTGGGTGGTCGTATCCGCGACCATCGCCCGGTGGCAACCAGCATGTCGGCGGCCACCGTACTGAGCCTGGTCGGCCTGATTGCCTGGCCGCAGGCCTCCATCGTCTGGGTGCCGCTGTTCGGGTTTGGCACGGGTGCGGTGCTGATCCTGGGCCTGGCCTTCGTCGGCACCCGGGTATCGACGCCACCCCAGGCCGCGGCGCTGTCGGCGATGGCGCAAAGCGTGGGTTACCTGCTGGCCGCCGCCGGTCCCATCCTGATGGGCCGCCTGCACGATGCCAGCGGCCACTGGACCGTGGTCCTGGCCTTGTGTGCGGCCGGTGCGGTACTCATGGGTATGCTGGGCTGGCTGGCCGGCAAGCCGGGCCGGGTGATTGCCTCGCCTTGACGCTAGTCCACGGCATCGACGGCATGCTGACAAGACCTGACTGACCAGTCGACCGTGGCATGGTCGATGGCGGCATGCACGGGTGAACCGGCCAGCTCGGTGACGATGCCCCGGGCCGCCCGCTGGCCGTTAGCGACCGAGGTCCACAGGAGCATGTCGACGACCATCCCGTCGTCCTGTACGCAGATGCGCCGCTGGATGAATCCGGGCTGTTGCCTGAGCCATTCGTCGACATCGGCATTGGCCGCGATGAATTGCTTCATCGTCACGCCGGGCGCGAGGTGAAAGCGCGTGATCTCCATTGCCTGCGCCATCATGCCTCCGGGTGTTGCCAGCTCTTGTAGACGAACTCCAGGCTGTAGCCATCCGGGTCCAGCACATTGGCGGCGTAGTAGCGTGGATCGTAATAGGTGCGTGCTGCCGGCGCGCCATTGTCGGTGGCACCGGCGGCCATTGCCGCCGCATAGGCTGCCTGTACTTCATCAGAGCTATTGGCGACGAAGCCGACATGGGCGGCCTGTCCTTCTACCTTGCCCTCGCGTAACCAGAAGAACATGCGCCCACGGGCGCCGAAGCCTTTCAGGTCGGGGTGTCCTGGCGGGCCGTCCTTGCCGTCATAGTCATGGCGTGCGGTGATGCCCAGTGGCGCCAGGGTCGCCGTGTAGAAGGAGATCGAGCGTTCAAGGTCGCTGACCGACAGAAATAGGTGATCCAGCATGGCGTCGTTTCTTTCGTGAAGCAAGGTTTGTCGGAATCCTTCAGCTTAGCCACTCAGGCGCAGACTCGCCTTGCCGGTTCCTGCCTCAAGCCTGCCTGTTTCTGCTTTTTCATTGCCGGAGCACCGTCATCCCGGTTCTAATGCGCAGATGGAAGATCAATTGAACGAACTACGCCAGCTCGCCGCAGGGGCCGAGAACCGGCGTACCGAGACCGGCATTGCGCGCGTGGCCATGGTGCAGGGGGAGATTCCCCAGCACCAGTTGGCCGCCGTCTACGATCCCATGGTCAACCTGATCCTGCGCGGCAGCAAATCCATGACCGTCGGCGGCAGCACCCTGCATTACGATCCTGCGACCTATTTCGTGATGTCGGTAGACCTGCCGGCAGCCGGGACTGTCCATCCGGATGCACAGGGGAATCCCTATCTTGCGGTGAGCCTGACGCTGGACCCCGGCATCATCGTCAAATTGCTGGGCGACCTGCCGGACCATATCGGGCGACCAAAAAACTCAGCCGGTTTTTCGGTGGCGTCGGTGACGCCGGAGCTGCTCGATGCCTGGATCAGGATGTTGCGCCTCATGGGGCAGCCGGCCGACATTGCCGCGCTGGCCCCGGTGTATGAACGTGAAATCCTCTATCGTGTCCTGCAGGGGCCAATGGGCTGGATGCTGCGCGACATCGCCCTGCCCGACAGTGCGCTGGCGCGGGTCAATGCGGCAATCCAGAGAATACGCCGCGACTATGCGCAAGCTCTGCGCATCGAGGATCTGGCCGATGGCGTGGCCATGAGCGTGTCTGCCTTCCATCGCCACTTCAAGGCGGTCACCGCGATGAGCCCGCTGCAATACCAGAAGCAGATCCGTCTGTTGCAGGCCCGTACCTTGCTGGTGGCCGCGCGCTATAACGTCAGCGCCGCCGCCCATGAAGTGGGCTACGAGAGCGCGACCCAGTTCAGCCGGGAATACGCACGTGAGTTCGGCAGTCCTCCCGGTCGTGATGCCGAAAGGATAGTGCGCGAGATGAAGCCCTAGGGACGTTGAAAAAGTCGTGCCGTGTCGCACAGGTTGCCATGGCCCTGCGATGTGTGACCGGGTGAATGCGGCAGAAGCGTTTGTCTCCGCCCGCATCCAGTCTCGCCTCAGCCCTTGCTGCCCCGTCCCCGTGCCACCCGTCCTCCCTCCAGCGTCCCGCCCTTGTACGGCACGCGTCCCGACGGCACCACCACTGCCGCCTTCTGCACATGCCCCTCCTGATCGTCGAAGAACATGTGGGCGCCGAAGGCCTGCAATACTTCCGCCTTGTTCAGGCCACCGAGGAAGAAGGCTTCGTCCACCGTCACGTTCCAGGTACGCAGGGTGTGGATTACGCGCTGGTGTGCGGGACTGTTGCGGGCGGTGACGATGGCGATGCGTACCGGGCACTGCTTGGGCGGAAACTGTTTCTGGATCGCCGACAGGGCCAGCAGCAGCTTGGCGAAGGGGCCTTCCTTCATGGCCTTCTTGCGATGCCGCTGCTCGTGGCGGGCGAAGGCTTCCAGGCCCTTCTCGGCAAAGATGCGTTCGGACTCCGCCGAGAACAGCACGGCGTCGCCATCGAAGGCGATGCGGATCTGGTTGTCCGGCGCGCTGTAGTCCAGCGGGGCCGCATATAGCTGCGCAGCGGCCACGCCGGCATCGATGGCTTCCTGCACGTCACCGGTGTCGCGTGACAGGAACAGGTCGATCTTGAAGGCCTGCAGGTAAGGCGCGGTCGGGCCGCCTCCGGTAAAGGCGGCACGGCTGATGTCGAGCTTGTGGGCGGCAATCGCGTTGAAGGCGCGCAGGCCGGTATCGGGCGTGTTGCGCGAGATCACCACCACTTCCACCAGACGGCGTTCCGGGATCAGTTCATTCAACTGAAGCAGTGCCTTGACCAAGGGGAAGGCCGTGCCGGGTTGCAGAGGATCGTTCTCGTGGGCGCGCTGGTAGTCGGCGTAGGTCTCGACGCCTTGCTCGTCGTAGATGGCGTTTTCCACCTCCAGGTCGAACAGGGCGCGGGAGGAAATTCCGATGACGAGCTTGTCCGAGAGATCGTAGGGCATGCGGCGAATACGTAGCGGGAAACCGTCGATTGTAGAGCCAGCCGCCCGACGATGCAGCTATGGCTCAGATATTCACATTCTTGATGTCTGGAGCGAACGGCTGGATATAACACTCCAATTTCTTTCATCTCCTTCAAATTCTTGCAAAAAGGGGGTGTTACTCCGCGTAAAGAGAAAAAATCGGATTGCCGGCCTCAAAATAAATTTGTATGATGACCGGATAACCTGACGATAAAACGACCGCGAGACAGCATGTTTCAGAAAATCCCCGCCCAGGCCCTGAGCGACACGGTAGCCCGGCAATTGCTGGAAAACATCGATGCCGGCGCCTTCCCGCGTGGCAGCAAGCTGCCCACCGAAGCGGTGCTGGCCCAGCAGTTTGGCGTCAGCCGCACGGTGGTACGCGAAGCCATCGCGCGGCTCAAGCATGAGGGCGTGGTCGAGCCGCGTCAGGGAAGTGGGGTGTTCGTCACCGAGCAGGCCGGCATCAAGCCCTTGCGCATCGACTACACCGAAGTCAGTTCGCCCGACGCGGTGCTGCAGATCGTCGAGCTGCGCCGCGCCATCGAGGCCGAAGTGGCAGCGCAGGCGGCCAAGCGTCGCAGTGCCGAGGATCTGCGCGCCATCGACGATGCGCTGGCGCAGATCGGTGCCGATGTCGCTGGCGGCGGTGACGGCGTGGCGGCCGATGTGGCCTTCCACCGGGCGCTGGCGCAGGCCACGCGCAATCCCTACTTCATCAAGACGCTGGAATTCCTGTCGCAGTACCTGGAGGCGGCCACGGCGGTCACCCGGGGCAACGAGGCCCGTTATGAGGATTTCTCGCGCCAGGTGCGCGAAGAACATGAAGCCATCGTCGAGGCGATTCGTGCCGGCGATGAAATGGCTGCGCGCAATGCTGCGCAGACCCACATGTTCAATGCGGCGCGTCGCCTGAGCCAGGGTCAGGCCTGAAGCCGGCGGCGTCAGATGAGCCGCACGCAAGAAGCAAACAAGCAGCAAACAGGCAGCAAACAGGCAGCACATGATTCGATGATCTGGCGGGGAATTCCCTCCAGACCAAGTTGGAAATACGGACGCCGGCATGAGCCGGCGTCGCATCATCAACCCGGCGCAACGTCCTGCCCTCATTCATCGGCAGCGGCGCCAATAACGCGGAGGCAATTATGTCCAGGAATGTAGGTGTGATCGGTTTGGGTGCCATGGGTTATGGCGTGGCCAGCTCGCTGTTGCGTGCCGGCTTCAACGTGCATGCCTGTGACGTGCGCAAGGAAGTCCTGGACAAGTTCGCCGCCGCCGGTGGCGTGGCCTGCGCCAATCCGGCCGAGCTGGCCAAGTCGGTGGACGTGGTCATCACCCTGGTGGTCAATGCTGCCCAGACCGAGACCGTGCTCTTCGGTGACAACGGTGCCGTAGCGCAGATGAAGCCGGGCAGCGTGGTCATCTCCAGCGCCACCGTGGCGCCGGACTTCGCCATCGAACTGGGCCAGCGCCTGGCCGCCAAGGGCCTGCTGCTGCTGGACGCGCCGGTCTCCGGTGGCGCCGCGCGTGCCGCCTCGGGCGAAATGACGATGATGACCTCCGGCCCCGCCGAGGTCTACGCCAAGATCGAAGACGTGCTGGCTGGCATGGCCGGCAAGGTCTACCGTCTGGGCGATACCCACGGCATCGGCTCCAAGGTCAAGATCATCAACCAGCTGCTGGCCGGCGTGCACATCGCCGCCTCTGCCGAAGCCATGGCCCTGGGCCTGCGCGAAGGCGTCAATCCGGATGCACTCTACGACGTCATCACCCACAGCGCAGGTAATTCCTGGATGTTCGAAAACCGCGTGCCGCACATCCTCAATGGCGACTACACCCCACTGTCGGCCGTGGACATCTTCGTCAAGGACCTGGGCCTGGTGCTCGATACCGCCCGCCGCAGCAAATTCCCGCTGCCGCTGTCGGCCGCTGCCCACCAGATGTTCATGATGGCCTCCACCGCCGGTCATGGCGGCGAGGATGACTCGGCCGTCATCAAGATCTTCCCGGGCATCGACCTGCCGCCGGCCAAGGCCAAATAAGTCGTCGGCAAGACGCCGTCACCACCACAGAATCGAGGAGCTTCCATGTCCCAATCCCGACCCTTGCTGGGCTGCATCGCCGATGATTTCACCGGCGCCACCGACCTGGCCAACATGCTGGTGCGCGGCGGCATGCGTACCGTGCAGACCATCGGCGTGCCCAGCGAAATGCCCGGCGTCGCTGCCGACGCACTGGTGATCGCGCTGAAGTCGCGCACCGTGCCGGCTGCCGAGGCCATCGAACAATCGCTGGCCGCGCTGCGCTGGCTGCAGCAACAGGGCTGCACGCAGTTCTTCTTCAAGTACTGCTCCACCTTCGACTCCACCGACGAAGGCAACATCGGCCCCGTTACCGACGCGCTGATGAAGGAACTGGGCGTGGACTTCACCATCGCCTGCCCGGCCTTCCCGGAAAACGGCCGCACCCTCTATCGTGGCTACCTGTTCGTGGCCGATGCGCTGTTGAACGAATCGGGCATGGAAAACCATCCGCTCACGCCCATGACCGACGCCAACCTGGTGCGCGTGCTGCAGCGCCAGACCGAGTCCAAGGTCGGCCTGGTGCGCTACGACACCGTGGCCCGTGGCGCGGCTGCCACCCAGGAGCGCTTCACCGCCCTGCGCACCGAAGGCGTGAAGATGGCGATTGCCGATGCCGTCTCCGACAAGGACCTGTTCACCCTGGGCGAAGCCTGCGCCGAACTGAAACTGATCACCGGCGGCTCCGGTGTGGCCCTGGGCCTGCCCGAGAACTTCCGCCGCGCCGGCCTGCTCACCGCCACCGGCGAAGCCGCGCAACTGCCCAAGGTCGATGGCCTGTCGGTGGTGCTGGCCGGTTCCGCCTCCAAGGCGACCAATGCCCAGGTGGCCGAATGGAAGGCCAAGCGTCCGGCCTTCCGCATCGATCCGCTGGCCCTGGCCCGTGGCGAAGACGTGGTGGCCCAGGCCCTGGCCTTTGCCGACGAGCGCATCAAGAACGAACCGGTGCTGATCTATGCCACCGCCACCCCTGACGAAGTCAAGGCGGTGCAGAAGGAACTGGGTGTGGCCAAGGCCGGCCATCTGGTCGAGCAGGCGCTGGCCAGCATCGCCGCCAGCCTCAAGCAGCGCGGCGTGCGCCAGTTCGTGGTGGCCGGTGGCGAGACCTCCGGCGCGGTGGTGCAGGCGCTGGATGTGCGGGCGCTGCGTATCGGCCCGCAGATCGATCCGGGCGTGCCGGCCACGGCCACGCTGGATGAGCAACCGGTGGCACTGGCCCTGAAGTCGGGCAATTTCGGCAGCGTCGATTTCTTCGAAAAAGCACTGCGCTACCTCGACGGGAAAACCGCATGAGCCAGGAAAGCCAACTGCGTGAAGAGATCTGCCGCATCGGTGCTTCGCTGTACCAGCGCGGCTACACCGTAGGCTCGGCCGGCAACATCAGCGCCCGCCTCGACGACGGCTGGCTGATCACGCCTACCGACGCCTGCCTGGGCTACCTCGATCCGGCCGCCATCGCCAAGGTCAATGCGGCCGGCGAATGGGTCTCGGGCGACAAGCCCTCCAAGACGCTGGTACTGCATCGCGCGATCTACGACAACAATCCCGAGATGCATGCCGTGGTGCACACGCACTCCACGCATCTGGTCGCGCTGACCATCAACGGCGTATACAGCGAACAGGACGTGCTGCCGCCGATCACACCGTACTACGTGATGAAGGTCGGCCACATCCCGCTGATCCGCTACGCCCGCCCGGGTGCACCGGAAGTGGCCGAGCAGGTCGCCAGGATCGCCACCAGCGTGCGCGGCGTACTGCTGGAACGCCTCGGCCCGGTGGTCTGGGAGAGTTCGGTGTCCAAGGCCGCCTTCGCCCTGGAAGAACTGGAAGAAACCGCCAAGCTGTGGCACCTCGCCGGTGGCCGCGCCACGCCGCTGGAAGAGCCCGCGCTGCAGGATCTGCGCGATACCTTCAAGGCGCGCTGGTAGGCCAGGCGATTTCAGGCAGGTCCGGACAAGTTGCGCAAGTTCGGGCCAGCCCAAGGAAGCTCGCGCCACCCAACAGCAACAACGCAATCATGGCGGCCATCGAATGGCCGCCATGCCCTGCCTGCGCCCATCGTCAGGAGATAGGTGCAGGAATGGGACAAGAAAGCCGGCGCAAGACCGGTCCATCAATGCCGGGTGTCAGCCTCTTTCGGAAGGGGAAGCTGGCGCCTCGATTGAATCCATAAATTGCCCGTCAGACCACGGGCACCAAGCAACCAGCGGCCGCAGCTGCAGCCGCGACACTCTTAGGGAGATGTAACACCATGACCACCGCAAGCAACACCGGCGTCGGACTCGACGTCAACGACAAGACCAAGGACGGTCTGTACAAGAAAGTCTTCTGGCGCATCATGCCCTTCCTGATGCTGTGCTACGTGATCGCCTACCTGGATCGCGTCAACGTCGGCTTCGCCAAGTTGCAGATGTCGCAGGACCTGGGCTTTTCCGAGACCGTCTTCGGTCTGGGCGCGGGCCTGTTCTTCATCGGCTACTTCCTCTTCGAAGTGCCCAGCAACATCCTGATGCACAAGGTCGGCGCGCGCATCTGGATCGCCCGCATCATGATCACCTGGGGCATCCTCTCGGCGGCCTTCATGTTTGTGCAGAACGCCACCCAGTTCTACATCCTGCGCTTCCTGCTGGGTCTGGCCGAGGCCGGTTTCTATCCCGGCATCATCCTGTACCTGACCTACTGGTTCCCTTCACACCGTCGTGCCAAGGTGATCGCGGTGTTCATGTCGGGCATCCCCGTGGCCGGTATCCTGGGCAACCCGCTGTCGGGCTGGATCATGGATGCCTTCCACAACAATGGCGGCCTGGAAGGCTGGCAGTGGATGTTCCTGATCGAAGCCATTCCCGCCGTGCTGATCGGCGTGGCCACGGTCCTGTACCTGGACAACGACGTCAAGAGCGCCAAGTGGCTCAGTGACGACGAAAAGAAGTCCCTGCAGGCCGACATCGACGGCGACGCCAAGGGCAAGGAGAGCAAGCACGGCTTCGGCGCCATCGTCAAGGATGCGCGTGTCTGGCTGATGTGCCTGATCTACTTCTCCTTCGTGATGGGCCAGTACGGCCTGACGCTGTGGATGCCGACCCTGGTCAAGGCCACCGGCGTGAAGGGCAACCTGGAAATCGGCCTGCTGTCGGCCATTCCCTTCGGCTGCGCCATCGTCGCCATGAACCTGATCGGCCGCAGCGCCGACCGCATGCGCGAGCGTCGCTGGCACCTGGTGATCCCGGCCCTGATGGGGGGTGTGGGCTTCGTGGGCGCGGCCTTGTTCGCCGACAACACCGCCGTGTCGATCGCCGCGCTGTCGCTGGCTGCCGCTGGCGTGCTGACCTGCGCACCGTTGTTCTGGTCGCTGCCGACCTCCTTCCTGTCGGGTGCTGCTGCAGCCGTCGGTATCGCCGCCATCAACTCGGTGGGCAACCTGGCCGGTTTCGTCAGCCCCTACCTGATCGGTTACTTCAAGGACCTGACCCAGAGCAATGCGACCGGCATGTACATGCTGGCCATCATGCTGGTGGTAGGTTCGGTCGCCACCCTGATGACCAAGCCCAGCGTGGTCAACAAGTAATGTGATGTCCCGTTCGAAGCCCGCATGCCTGTGCCTGCGGGCTTTGACGTTTTCTGCACCGTCGGTGTCTGCGCGGCGATCCGCGTTCGCGCTACACTGGCCCCCTTCGTTATCAAGGAGAACCCGATGCTGCGTTTTGCCGCCAACCTGAGCATGATGTACGTGGAACACGATTTCCTGGACCGCTTCGCCGCCGCCGCCAAGGATGGCTTCTCCGGCGTCGAGTTCCTGTTCCCGTACGACTATCAGCCGCAAGAGATCAAGTCGCGCCTGGAGGTCAACGGCCTGACCCAGGCGCTGTTCAATGCGCCTCCGGGTGACTGGGCTGCCGGCGAGCGCGGTATTGCCTCGCTGCCGGGCCGCCAGGACGAATTCAAGCGCAGCATCGACACCGCGCTGGAATACGCCGCCGTGATCGGCAACCAGACCCTGCACGTGATGGCCGGCCTGATCAAGCCTGATCAGGATCGCGCACAGCACCGCGCCGTGTATCTGGACAACCTGTCGTACGCTGCGCACCAGGCCGAGTCCGCCGGCCTGACCGTGGTCATCGAGCCGATCAACACCCGCAACATTCCCGGCTTCTTCCTGAACCGCCAGGATGATGCGCAAGCCATCTGCGCCGAAGTGGGCGCCCCCAATCTGAAGGTGCAGTTCGACTGCTACCACTGCCAGATCGTCGAGGGCGACGTCGCCGTGAAACTCAAGCGCGACATGCCCGGCATCGGCCACATCCAGATCGCCGGTGTGCCGGAACGTCACGAGCCAGACGTGGGCGAGCTGAACTATCCCTACCTGCTGAAACTGATCGATTCGCTGGGTTACCAGGGCTGGATCGGTTGCGAATACAACCCGGCCGGCGCTACCTCGGCTGGCCTGGGCTGGCTGAAGGCCCTGGCCGAACAGGGACTGACGACGCTGAAGAAGTAAGTGCCCAGGCGCCCGCAAGTTGGGCGTCGATGCAACGGAATGCCGCCCGGTGTTGTGCCGGGCGGCATTTTTTGTTGATGGTCAGAGGGTTCAGGCGGAGGGCTGACTTCGTGCAGCCCCGGTCTTGGTGGGACCTTTTTCTTCATGGGCCTTCCGCGATCGGGGCTCGGCGACGGAAGACTGAGGCGAAGCCGATTTCCTGATGGGCCTGCCTTTCGTCGCAGGCTTCGCAGGTTTGGCAGCGGCAGGTTTTCTCGCTTTGCGAATTGCCCGCGCGGGGCAGATGCTCAAGCGGATGCCAAGCGCGTCCAGCAGGCGCAGGATCGTTCCCAGCCTCGGTTCGGCGCCCGGCTTCAGGGTCTTGTAGAGGCTCTCCCGTCCCAGCCCGGCCTTGCTGGCGACTTCTGCAATGCCGCGGGCGCGGATGACGTCACTGAGTGCGGCCATCAGGAAGGCAGGATCGTTCTCTTCGAAGGCGGCTTCGAGATAGGCGACCATTGCCTGGTCGCTGTCGAGATAGTCCACCGGATCGAATACGGAGACTTGCAGATCCCCGCTGCTGAATTTCCGACTTGTCATGCTGGCTCCCTTGATGTCCTGGCCGAATCACTTCTTCCTGAGTTGCCGCCAGAGTTCCCTGGCTGCCAGAATGTCGCGCGCCTGAGAAGACTTGTTGCCGCCACATAGAAGGAGATAGGTTATCTCTCCTTCGCGGGCGAAATAGACACGATACCCAGGGCCATACGCTATCCGCATTTCACTGACGCCATCGCCCACAGGTTCGCAGTCGCCGAGGTTACCCTGTCCCGCACGTACGATGCGGGCCACGATTCGCGAACGCGCCCGCAGGTCCTTCAGACCGGCCAGCCACGTCTTGAACTTTCCGGTTTCCTTGATGGTGTACATCGACGGCAGCCTGATCCTTGAACGCGATATCGCGCGCAATTGTATCCATATGGATACTTCGCTGCCGAAGCGCCATGTTACCAGAAGCTGAAAATCGTGAAATGACGAGCGCGCACGCCGGCATCGTACCGGTCGTACGCAATACGGAAGGGGAAGAAAAGGCGTTGGTGGAGCAGTAATTCAGAACAGATCGATATCCCCGCCCACCGGCTTGGCCTGCAGCTTGGAGGCATATTCGCGTTCGCGGCTGGCCAGGTCGGCGCCGGCGTCCTTGATCTTCTTGACCAGCACCTTGCCGCTGCGGGGGAAGAAGTGGACCTTGCGCGGCCAGATGTCGTTGAGGTCTTCGGCCACCACGCGGATCTTTTCAGCCGAGAGGAAGCTCCTGACGAAGGCGGCATTGCGTTCGCCGACATTCATCGCGTTCATCCCGCGCAGCACCGCACCGCCACCGAATACCTTGCATTCCAGGTTCTCGCGGCGGGCGCCGGCCTTGAGGACGTCGTTGATCAACACTTCCATGGCATAGGTGCCGTAGCGCATCGAGGCCGAGACGGGGCTATCGGCCTCGCCACCGCCGTCGGGCAGCATGAAGTGGTTCATCCCGCCCACGCCGCTGACGCGATCGCGCAGGCAGGCTGATACGCAGGAACCCAGTACGGTGACGATCATCATGTCGGCGCCGGTGTAGTAGTACTCGCCCGGCAGGATCTTGGCGGTTTCGCAGTCGAAGGCCCGGTCGTGATAGACGTAGGAAGCGAAATTCTCCGGCTTGTTGATGACGGTCTGCATACGGGCCCCTGGCTGTTCTGGTGATCCCTGTGAGGGATGGTGACTGTTTTTGCTGTTCCCATTGTCGGCCCTGCGTCGTGCAGCCGGTATCGGGGATTTCCTGAGCGAGAACAGGCTTGTGCCGGCGTGGTAATGAGGGATATCCGCAATCGCCACCCGTATCGGCACCGTGCTACCCTGCGCTCCCTCGACATGACCCGATCCCGGTCCGCTCTGACGGAGACGATTTGTACAGGCATTCCCCAAATGCCGGAGACAGGCATCGGACAGGCAGTTGAATCCGGCAGGCACGCCGCGGGCAGCGACCCCCGACCCGTGACGTGCGCCGTGGCCCCGCGCGGCCACGCCCGGTCGCCGATACGCCGCCAGGCAGTGGCGCGTATTGCACGTGGCGCCTCATGTCGCGCCTGCCCTCCACGGCAGGTGTGCAGGAAGCGTCCCGCACCGGTTGTCCGACTCCCGCGCCTGGCGCAGGGAGGCAGCCCTCTCTCCATCACAAACGGTTTAGACAATGTTGAAAAAATCTTTCCTGGCCTTGCTGGGATTCGTAGTTGCGCTGGTCACCGTACCAGCCTCGCAGGCGGCCGACGTCAAGAAGGTCGACGTGCTGCTGATCGGCGGCGGCATCATGAGCACCACCCTGGCGGTCTGGCTCAACGAGCTGGAACCGGGTTGGTCCATGGAAATGGTCGAGCGCCTGGGTGGCGTGGCCGAGGAAAGCTCCAACGGCTGGAACAATGCCGGCACCGGCCACTCGGCCCTGGCCGAACTGAACTACACGCCCGAAGACAAGAACGGCAAGATCCAGATCGCCAAGGCCATCGAGATCAACGAAGCCTTCCAGATCTCGCGCCAGTTCTGGTCCTGGCAGGTCAAGAACGGCGTGCTGAAGAACCCGCGCTCCTTCATCAATTCGACCCCGCACATGAGTTTCATCTGGGGCGACGAGAACGTGGCCTATCTCAAGAAGCGCTATGAGGCGCTGCAGGCCAGCCCGCTGTTTGCCGGCATGCAATATTCGGAAGACCACGCGCAGATCGCCAAGTGGGTACCGCTGATGATGGAAGGTCGCGATCCGGCGCAGAAGATGGCCGCCACCTGGACGCCGCTGGGTACCGACGTGAACTTCGGCGAGATCACCCGCCAGTTCGCCGGCTATCTGCAGAGCCGCCCCAATTTCGCGCTGAAGCTCTCCAGCGAAGTGCGCGACATCACCCGCAACGCTGACGGCAGCTGGCGCATCGGCTACAAGAACCTCAAGGATGGCAGCACCACCGAGACCGATGCCAAGTTCGTCTTCATCGGCGCCGGTGGCGGCGCGCTGAAGCTGCTGCAGAAATCCGGCATCCCGGAAGCGCGTGACTACGCAGGCTTCCCGGTCGGTGGTTCGTTCCTGATCACCGACAACCCTGCCATCGCCGAGCGCCACCTGGCCAAGGCCTATGGCAAGGCTTCCGTGGGCGCGCCGCCGATGTCGGTGCCGCACCTGGATACCCGCGTGCTGGATGGCAAGCGGGTGATCCTGTTCGGACCCTTTGCGACCTTCTCGACCAAGTTCCTCAAGCAAGGCTCGCTATGGGACCTGTTCTCCACCGCCACCACCCACAACGTCTGGCCGATGGCCCGCGTCGGTATCGACGAGTATCCGCTGGTGGAATACCTGGCCGGCCAGTTGATGCAGTCCGATGACCAGCGTTTCGCAGCCCTGAAGGAATACTTCCCCAATGCAAAGAAGGAAGACTGGCGCCTGTGGCAAGCCGGCCAGCGCGTGCAGATCATCAAGCGCGACGACAGCAAGGGTGGCGTGCTGAAGCTGGGTACGGAGATCGTGGCCTCGGCCGACGGCAGCATGGCCGGCCTGCTGGGTGCATCGCCCGGTGCCTCCACCGCAGCGCCGATCATGCTGACCGTGCTGGAGAAGGTCTTCAAGGACAAGCTGGCCACACCCGAATGGCAGCAGAAGGTGCGCCAGATCGTCCCCAGCTACGGCACCAGGCTCAATGACCATCCCGACCAGGTTGCCAAGGAATGGGCCTATACCAGCGAGGTGCTGCAACTGGCACCGCCGCCGGTGATCGCCCCCAAGGCCGGTGGCAAGGACAGCGCCAAGGGCAGCATGGAAAAGCCCAAGGCCAATGCCGCAGCCGACATGGCGCTGTAAGGTGCCAGCCCCGGTGTGACGGAATCGGCAAGCCGTGATGCGGCGGCCTGATCCCCGCACCAGGAAATCGAAAGAGGGTAGCCAGGGTAGCCGTGGCTACCCTTTTTTATTGTGTCTTGCCGCCGGCAGCAGCAGTGTGCGAAGTGCAAGGCAAGGGCTGGCGCAGCAGTCCCGGCCAGATGGCCGGCCAGTCGCTCTCATGGGCCATGCCCGGCACCACCTGCAGGGCTGCGCAGGCCCCGGTCTGTGCCACGAAGTCGCGGGTAATGGCGGTGGGGACGACGCGATCATCGGCGCCGCTGAAGTGACGTTGCGGGATAGTCCTCACCCGTTGCGCCACGTCGATGGGATTGAGCGAGCCCGGCATCTGCGAGACCTGATGCCAGCGGTTCACGGCCACGTGATCCAGATTGCCGGCGATGGTGCGGATGGCACTGACATCCTGGCGCCGCGCTGCCAGCAGCACTGCGATGGCACCACCTCCGGAATACCCGACCAGCTCCAGGCGCGCTGGCTTGAAGCGTGCCACGTACTGGCTCAGGGCCTGGTTCATGGCATCGACCACCTCCGGGGCATAGCGCAGACCGGTCCAGTAGGCCGGGCCACAGGCAGGGTTGCGCGCCATCGGCGTGAACTGGCAGGGGCGCGCCAGATAGAGCAGGGCAGTACCGTTCGCCGTATCGGTGGCGGTACCGGCGGCGGTATTGGTGGCCGTATTGGCGCGGGCATCGCTTAATGCCAGCCGCAGGCCCATGGCCTCATGTGGGGTCGGATCGGGCGAGACCTGGGTGCGGCTGAGCCAGGCACGGCCATCCCCCTCGATATAGACGCGCAGCACCGTCGGCGCGGGCCGCGCTTTCACGTAGGTGGTGAGCACGAAGCGGCCGGTGTCGATCTCTTCGCGCTGGAAGGCCGCGCCGGAGGCCAGCCCGTCAGCATGTTGCAGGGGATCGCCGGCACAGCCGGCCAGCAGGATGGCCAGGCCGGCGAGGAGATTCCGATAGGGCAGTTGAGGTAGGAAGGGTAAGCGCATGGCGCGCATTGTCCCCCGAGTAAAAACGGCCCGCAAGCTGACGCTGCGGGCCGTTTGCGGAATGACGCCGGATCAGAACAGCCAGCCCACCCGTGCCGTCAATTGATGCACCAGTGCACGATCGCGGATTTCGGCATCGTAGCCCAGCGTGCCGTAGCTGCCGTGGGCGGCATTGAAGCGATAGCTCGCCCCCAGTTGCACGGCATCGCGATTGGGCGCGGCGCTGGCGGTGGTGAAGCTGGGACCGCCGGCCACGAAGCTGGCGGTGACATCCGGATTGCCGGCCAGCTCACGCAGGTAGCGTGCGCGCAGTTGCAGGCGGTCGCCGTTGTCGCTGACGCGGTTCAGCTCCACGCCCAGCGTCGGCTGTACGGAATTGGCATTGGTCGCGCCCACGTTCTGCGCCAGCGCTGCGTTGCCGCTCTCGGTATAGCCCTGGTTGGCCAGGTGCGACAGGCGCAGACCCGCCAGCCAACGGCCTGACCAGGTCTGGCTGACGGTAAAGGGTAGGCCGGCTTCGACCCGTGCGCCGAGTTGCCAGCCGTTGTAGCTGCCGTTCACGTTCTGGCCGAGGAAGTTGATGGCGCGCTTGCTGCTGTAGTGATTGCCACCCACCATCAGCGAGCCGTCCAGCGTCCAGCCGCCCATGTCCAGGCCGAGGTAGCCGCCCAGGTTCACCGCATCGACATCGACATCATTACCGCTGGCATTGTCGTTGCCACGGGTACCGGCGCGGGTGTAGCCCAGCGTGAGGCCAGCCACTTCACGTGCGGAGAGGTCGGTTTCCAGGCCAGCCGCCATGCCGTAGGCGTTGATGTTGTAGCCATCGGCGCCGGCACGCGCATCCTGCCGGCCCCAGGCGCCCAGGCCTTGCAGCCAGACACGGCTGCGGGCAGCCGCTTCACCGGTGGAGATGCCGCTGCCGCGCTTGCCATCCATGCCGGAGGTGCTGGCAACCTGGCTGTCATTGCGGGCGCTATCGATGCGCCCGGACACCGCCGAGAACACGCTGCCCATGGCCACCTGTGCCGCCTGCTGGCTGGCACGATTGGTCTCGGGCTGCAGTTGTCGCACCGCGCTGCGATAGGCGCTTGCAGTGGGCAGCGCATCCAGCGAGGCCAGCAGCGATTGCACCTGCGCGTTGTTGCTGTTGTTGCCCAGTGCATCCAGGGCACGGCCCAGCGGACTGCCGGTGACATCGCTGACGCTGCTGGTGCGCTGTGCGCTGAGGATCAGCTCATTGCCACTGAGCTGCAGGCTGTAGTTCAGCGTGGCCGTGTTGGCCACCTGGAGTTGCGACACATCGGCCGACACACCGCCGGCCGCCGACAGGATGGTCCAGCGGGCGCTGTTGGGGACATAGGTCTTGACCACCGGCTGCACGGTGGCGCCATTGGCCAGCGTGGCGCTGCCGGCGGTGACGATCTGGTCGGCCTGCGGACCGGCCACGCCGACCTGCAGGGTCGCGCCGCTGCCCAGCGAGAAATTGCCGCCGACATTGATGCTGCGAACCGCCGTCCCATCGGCCGCCTGGAACACGCCATTGACGGCCAGGTTGCCGCTGGTGCCGAAGGCGCCATTGACCTGCAGCACGGCGCCCTGGTTGACGGTCATGTTGCTGACCGTGCCCAGGTCATAGTTGAAACGCGTGACGCCATCGCGCACGACGAAGTTCTCGAAGCCCGACAGCACACCCGCCGCGAAGGTCTGGGTGCCGCCAGTGGTGAGCGTGTCGGTACCGGCGCCGCCGTTGATGGTGCCGATCACGGTGCCGCCCAGCAACTGCAGCGAGTCGTCGCCATCGCCCATGTCGATGGCCATGCCGTTCTTGCCTTCGATGCGGCCGTAGTTGATCAGGGTGTCGTTGCCGCCGCCCATCTGCACCGCCGCGCCCGGCGTGGTGCTGCCACCCTGGCCGGTCAGCGTGGCCTGGGCGCCACCGGTGATGACGCCGCTGGCATTGTTGATCAGGGTGTCGTCGTAGTTGCCCACCAGACCGACGGCCACACCCTTGTTGCCGATGATGCTGCCGTCGTTGACGATGTAGGCCTTGCTGCCATTGACGCTGCTGGTGCCGCGCCCGGTGGTGTTGCCGTTGTTGTAGGTGATGAGGGGATTGCTGGCGTCCTTGGACCAGTCATTGCCGTCGTCGATCAGGATGCCGTGCGCATCGCCATAGATCACCGCGCCCGCATGGTTGATCACCGTGCCGCCGCCAGCGGCTACGCCATCGGCGCCATTGGGCTGGCCGGTGGAATCCAGACCACCGGCGCCAGTGCCGCGAATGCTGCCCCAGTTCTCGATATAGGCGGTACCGTCGATGTCCACGCCGTCACCGTCGCCATTGCTGGTGGTGGCACCGTTGCCCAGCACGTCATACACGCGCCCGCTGCCGGCATAGTTGCCGACGATGGTGCCGTAGTTGAAGACCACGCCGTGACTGTCGAAACCGACGCCCGAGCCGTTATTGCCGGTGATGACGCCGCCGGCCTGGTTGATCACCACGTTGTTGCTGATGGTGACATTGCTGCGCGTGCTGCCATCGGCATAGGTGGCATCGAAGCTGATGCCGGTGGTGGTCAGGTGCGGAGTGAGCTGGATGGCATTGGCCAGGTTGCTGTCCGGCGTGGCGGCGACCGGGTCACCACCATCGATGCCATGGCGCGCGCCGGTGATGCTGCCGTAGTTGACCACCACGGCATTCTTGATGCCGTCATCGATGGAGATACCATCGGCCGCCTTCGGCGGCGAACCGCTGGCGCAGGCGCTGAGGTAATCCGGGCAGGACGTGTTGACCGGGCTGGTGGTAAAGATACGCCCATAGTTGGTCAGCAGGATGTTGGAGCCCATCTTGATCGCGGTCGAGCTCGACGAACTGATGGTGGCACTGCTGTTGGTGGCCGAGCCGTTGACGATGGTGTTGCCGGTCGTGGAGTAGTCACCGTTGGCATTGATCGCGTAGTTCTTGCCGTTGTCCGCATTGGTCGGCGTCGGCCCGGTCTGCGAGATGGTGCCGAGGTTGACGATGGAGAAGCTATCGCTGCCCTTGCCGATCAGGATGGTCGGCGTCTTGGACGCGCTCGACGAACTCGTGATCACCCCGCCCAGCGCATTGTTGAGGATCAGGTTGACCTTCTTGTTGTTGATGCTGATGGCCGAGAGACCGCTGGTCTGGCTGATCGTACCGGCGTTGTTGATGGTGACGGTGGAGACGTTGTCGTTGTCCTGCGAGGTCTTGATGCTGGCCGCGCTGCCCGAGGCCAGCGTACCGCCGGCATCGACGGTGATGGCGTCACTGCCGTTCTTGGTCAGCGTCTTGGCCGTGGTGTCGGTGGTGCCGTTGCCGACCGTGTAGTTGGCCGCGTGGGCGGGAGCGTAGATCGCCTGCAGGGCAAGCACCAAGGGAAGCAGACGAAGAGGGAAGGAGGAGCGCGCCATGTGCAAAGAGTTGATAGCAGATTGTAAAGAACTGAAATTTTGCTGACGACTTATGACCGGTTCATTACAGCAGTCTGCTGAAGGCGGCATTTGGTCACTGAGTGTGGTCTTTCTGCTAATCTTCAATCTTTACAGCTGGTAATGAGACAAAAGCGACAGGGGGAAGGGATGAGGGGATGGACGATGCAGACGGAGGCCGGCGATGAATAAATCCGTGCTGGATTTTTTGATGCCGCAATGGAATGGCGCGGTCGATGGCGGCCTGCAGCTCGTGGTGGCGCTGCTATTGCTGGCGCTGGCGATCGGGCTGCCGCTACTGCTGGCGCGCAGCGCCCGCCCGGCGCAATGGGAGGCCCGCCTGGGCGTACTCACCGGCGAGCGCCACGCCCTGCCTGCACCCACCACCCCGGAAGAATTGAGCCAGGCCGTCGCGACCGCGCCGGAACGCTGGGCGCAGGTCGCGCCTGGCATGGTGTTGATGCTGGGCCTGCTCGGCAGCTTCATCGGCCTGGGCCTGGCCCTGGGCGATACGGCTGCGGTACTCGGCCCGCAACAGGCGCCGGGCGCGCTGGCAGCGGTCATCGATGCGCTGGGCGCCAAGTTCAGGATGGCCACCTGGGGCATCCTGGCCTACCTGATCCTGAAGATCTGCATCACCCTCAGCGCGCGCGAACAGGCGCGCCTGGCTTGGAGCGTAAGCACCCTCAGGCGGCTAGATACCGAACAGGCACACGCCCGCGCGCAACTGGAGGCGCAAGACCGGCAGCGCCTGATCGACGCCATCACGCACAGCGGCAACGCGCTGCTGGCGGCACAACAGGCCGAAGCGCAACGCGCCCACCTGCGCCATGCCGAGTTGATAGACGCCCTGCAGCGGCAGACTGCACGCTCTTCCTGACCTGAGGCAGCGATGAAACAGGCAGACAACGAATGGGTGGTCGCCACCGGCCTGATGGCCGCCCTGGCGGCGGTGCTGGTGGTGCTGCTGGCCGTGCATCGCGCAGGCGGGACCGAGGCTGCACAGGCCGCCCTTGCGCAGCAGCGTACAGCGCAGAGCGTGCCGCCTGCCACGGCAATGGTGCCGGCTGCGGCACCATTGCCGACGCCGGCATCACCGCCAGCGTCTACACCAGCAACTACGCCAGCACCGACACCGACCCCACCCCAGCCCACACCCTCGACGGCACCAGCGCCGGCGCAGCCGACAACGACGCCGGCTGCATCGCGTGCCGACACGCCCACGGCGGCTCAGGAACAGCGGGAACAGGATCAGCGGGAGCAAGGCGTGACCGGCGTATTGCGACAGGTGCAGAACGTATTTGCGCAGCAGGGCGCTTCCCGATTGGTTGCCATCGATACCGAGGCGGGCACGATCACCCTGAAGGAAGGCGCCTTCCGCCGCGGCAGCGCCTGCGTGGAACCGGAAGCCCGGGCCGCCTTTGCACAGGTGGAGCAACGCATCGCTGATTACCTGAAGCAAAACCCGGCCGGCCGCATCTATGTGGAAGGCCATACCGATGACAAGCCGGTCAAGGCGCCGGTGACGGATGTCCGCGCTTACTGCACCGTCTATGACGACAACATCACCCTCTCCGCCGCCCGTGCGCGCGAAGCGCGACTGCTGCTGATCGGACGTAGCGCGCCGGAAGCCGCGCGCAGGGTGATCGTGGCGGGGTATGGGGATTCGCAGCCTTTACCGGGGCTGGCTGCCAGTGATGAGCGGAATCGGCGGGTGGAGGTGAGGTTTGTGAATGGGGGGCAGAGGTAGTCCCAAACAGCAATTTGAAGTTGGCAGAAGATCTGATTCGAAGTCTGGTCAATCTTCAACAGGATTAATCCGAAGTTATTCGAATTACCAATACATCAATCATTTTGTTTTTGGGGGCGACGTGGAGCAAAGGCATTTCAAACGTGCTGCGGTGGATGTCGGAGTGAATGGAGACAATGACACACTGCCGTTTGATTTAGACATCCGATTCGTCAAAGAGCGCCAAGATTTGCTTGCGGAGCTTGCGAACAAGTGTTTTTCCTCCTTGGAGTCAATGAACAAGGATGCTGTGCGTCATACGGTCAATTCTCTGGAAGTTTTCTCCGAAAGACTGCTCACCCCAGCGGGGCCAGCTGGTTTCAGAATCACCACCAAAATCCATCCGTTTTGGAATGTTTATATAAATGGGTTGGCCGTTGCCATTGCGGAAAAACTCGAGCCCTCCAGAAGTCCGCGCGCGCACTCATACCGCTTCGTTGGAGATGGGGCGAAGTTATTTGATTTGCGTCGTTCTTGGCGTGCATTCCGGGAGGCATGTGTTGCCGAATGTGAGGCGTCATCAGGAGAGCTTTACGTTGTGCAGACGGACATCTCGAGTTTCTACGAGCATATTTATCATCATCGGATTGAAGGGTTTCTCAACGGGTTATTTCCGGAGACCCCTAAATTAGCAATTCAATTAGATCGATTCTTGAGCAAGCTGGCTTCTGGACGCTCATTTGGCCTGCCTGTAGGGGGGCAATGCTCACGTGTGCTCGCAGAGCTTGTCATGCAAGTTGTGGACACGGCATTGACTGATCATGGAATTAAATGGCACCGATATGTCGACGACTTTGTTCTGATTACGGCAAGCCAAGCGGAGGCGTATCAAGCCGTGGCGACATTGTCCAATGTCCTGGCAGATTTAGGGCTCTCACTGAATAAATCAAAAACCACGATTCTTTCGGGGCGCCATTTTATTGATTATGTGCGCACCCAATTGGGCAGCGATGAAGATTCCGCGACGATCAGCCTCAAAGAGATAGACCTTCGCTTCGATCCATACTCTGACACGGCTTTGGAAGACTATACGGCGTTGCGTGGTTTGGTCGAGCACATTGATTTGCAAAAAATGCTCAAGTTGGAGCTTGAGAAATCGGTGCCTGACACCTTTTTGGTGGCACAAATTGGTCGAACATTGCGATACCAGGAGCCTGCAATCGCGTTGAAGTTGGTGGAAGCTTTGCTGGCCCCTGCAAACCTTCATGCTTTTCGCGCTTCGTGGTCAACCATCATGCGTGGAATTGCGGCAGTCAGAGATGACGAGCAATTCGAGACTATCTTTGAAGGGATCGATAGTCTCTTGGATGAGGTCGCAATCCACTCATCGCATCTTCTGACGGTTGATACCAGCTGCCTGCATTATTTGAGAGCTCTTCGTTATCGTAAAACAGAGAAAAGGGCGCAGTTTGTCTCGTCACTTTATAGGTCGACGCAATCCGTGATAATCAAGCGTGCCTGTATAGATTGCTGGCGGATTTGGAAAGATTTTGCTGCCTTTATGCAGGTGAGAAACAGGTGGCAAATCATTTCTCCGGAAGAGCAAAGAATGTTGTGGCTTTGCTCCAAGAGTTTTGATGACGACGGAAAAAATTTCCGATCTCAAGAGAAGCGAAGCGCTTTACGTTATTGGGCATTGGGCATGACGGTAAATCATGAGCAAGAATTTGCTGAAGCTTTTATCGATTGGGCTCAATCGTGGTCATGAGAGTGAATGCATTTCAGCGCGATCCGAGAACGGTTGCGCGCGAGATTCCAGGTCTTTTTGAGGCAGTTTTTCCGCAATTGTCCTCAAGCGTCGTCATGCATTTAAATCGCATGTCTATCGCCATTGATGAGTTTGAGCCAGTGAGTCATGTTGACGTTATCTGTAGCTCCATTCCACAGCCGATGCTCTTCGAGATTGCGCAGGTGCTTGTTGAGCAGCGGCTGAATGGGGCGGAAAATATTCAAGATGCGTTGTTGGCGGCGTACTCAAGGCAGAGTCGTTATTTCGACGCCCGACTCGTTGAGCGCTTGAGCAGTGTGGCGGAGCGAGTGATCATGAGTGTCGCAGGAAACTTACATCGCATGCTCACTAAGGTCATCTCGGATGAGGGGGGAAGTGCTTCGTTGGAGGTCGCGCCCGTGATACCAGGATTTCAGTGGCTCGCGTCGGGAAAGGGGGATTTCGCGGTGGAGCGGACACTCATTGAGGTGAAATGCGCCAACAAATCATTCTCCTCCGCAGATTACCGTCAGATCATCGTGTACTGGGTACTCAGCTATATTAATTCACTAGAAGGGGGAGGACGAGAGTGGTCTCGGCTAGTGTTATTGAATCCACGACTGAACAAAATGGTGAGACTACGAGTGAAGGACATCCTTGAGTTGACCAGTGCGGGGCGTTCAAAAATTGAGATCGTGGAAATGTTTACGCATTTAATCGCCAAAGAGCATGCTTGATACTACTCAGGAGTGACAGGAACTCAATTCATCTCCTTCAGAATCTGTAGGCCATTTACCTTGTACCCATTGTGGTCTGCGCCTGCGAGATACATGATCAATTCGTGTTTTGGCTCCACGGCAGATTGATTCCATGAACTACTAAATTTGAATCGGTGCCTGGGGCATCATCAATTTCTTCTCCCCAAATTCCAGCGACAAACAGGGCTTGTAATTGACAAAATCGTGCTTAGCCGGCCCTCTTTTCTTTAATCGAAGTGGGCCATTTGGAAAGGGAATAAGCAATGCGAATTCTTAGTGGCCGTTTTGACGAACTTGCTGAGCAGCTTAAACACCTGGAAAGTACCCAGACAAAAAGATATAGCGAATATTCGGGTAACTATCGACATATTGAGCAAGATTTGATGCTCAATTGGAGTGTCAAGGTCAGAAATTTGCTATCAAAAGCCTGTGGCAAAGATTCAGAGCATTACGTGTCATTTTGTCTCGCGGAAGAGCCGCAGTCTTACGAGGATAACGTCGATCGCCTGAATCGTATGAAAGCAGTGTTTTTGGCAGCACAAGAAGATTTTAATGGAGGGTTCCTCAATTCCGTCCATAATCTAATTCAAGCTGAACTGGCAGATGATGAGCTTGATCAGGCGAGAGTACTAATTGATGCAGGCTATATAGCGGCAGCAGCAGTTGTAGCTGGCGTCGTGCTCGAGACAACTCTAAGAACACTTAGCATCCGACGTGGAATACCCATCGGCAGTATAGATAAAATGAACGCCGACCTCGCGAAGGCTGGTCAGTACAATACGCTCGTGCAAAAGCGTGTTACTGCGCTTGCGGCCGTGCGTAATAGCGCAGCCCATGGAAAATCGCAAGAATATAGTGTCGAAGATGTGGCGGCCTTCATCACCGAAGTCGAAAGGTTTGTTGAAGTTCAGTTGTCCTAATTAGGCCTGATAACCGAGACACAGTCGCTTGATATGTGAGTTATCTAATTCTTATTAGATGCGTTTTTTAGAGTGATGTTCGATGGGGGGAGCGTGAGAATTTACCACTACACCAAGGCCGCAACGCTTCCACTAATTTTGCGGAACAAGAAAATTCGCTTTACTCGTGCAGACTGCCTTGACGACACTCGCGAGGTCCCATTTACTAATGCACATATAGATCCAAAGAACTTCTTCATAAGCTCTTGGACGTTACAAGGGCGTGAGCAATCTGGGCAGTGGCACCGATATGGTGACCAAAGTGCCGGAGTACGAATTAGTTTTCAGGGATCTCCGTTTCGATGGTCGAATTTGAACATTGATATTTCTCGTCCGGTCTCTCCTGCAGCCTCTCTTACCCATAAAACGGTAGGGCTGCGTATTGACAATGTAGAGGCGCCCTACCGTTCCGAGGAGGTTTTTGGTGAGGGATACTTGTTACTGCCTGATACTGCGGATTTACGTCGAGAATTCGGCGATAGAGTGACCTACGTTAATGATCCGATTCGGGAAGCTGGTAAGTTTTTTGAAATTGCGGATGCGACCACAACAACGTATGGTCGCGGATCTAACTTGGCGCGCATAAAGGGCAATGCTTGGGCCGATCAAGAGGAGTATCGATACGTACTCTTTGCGAAGAATGGACCTCAATTACGCTACTCAGCGTCTTCCTCTGGATACATTGACGCGATGTTGGACATGCTTGAGGCTGAGTATTTTGGCGACGGGGTTAGGCTTTCCCCAAAACCGACTTTCATTGATCTACCTTTGGATGAGATGGCTTTGGGATCGCTGATTGTCACAATGGGAGCAAAAATTTCTGATGAGAATCGAGAGTTGGTCCTTAACGCATTGAGGCAGTTTGCGCCAACCGCAATTTCAGAGCTGAGTACTTTGACTGTTCGATAATTGTCACGAAAGAACCAAGGGAAGACATAGCTAGCGTGTGCTCGCAACGCTTTGTTCAACCAGATGGGGGCATAACGACGTTGTGGTGTTTGGACATAGCTTTTTACCTCAAAAGCTCTTACTAGGAATTTGCTAATGTTGGAAGTTTTGCTCAGAACTCACAGAGATCCTGATGATATTGATTTTGAGTCAATTTGGGAAAATGGATTGTTTATTTTTGACTCAAATGTGCTTTTGGATCTTTATCGGCTTCCCGAACCTGCTAGCAATGACCTTATTGGTGTATTACGAGATGAGCATTTGCGTCAGCGAATTTGGATAGGATTTCAAGTCATTGTTGAGTTTTTAAATAATCGTCATGAGGCGATTAGTGACCAGAAAAATAAATTTAACACTGTAAGGGTGCTTCTCGAAGAAGCAAGCAGTCAATATGACGAAGTATTTGAGAAGCTGACAGTTGAGCTTGGAAAGCTAAAACTTAAGCAAAGGCATTCGCTAATTGATCCAGATAAATTTCTCACATCAGAAAATATTTCTGAAGGGAAGGCTGTGATCGACAATTTTCTTAATGAGCTCGCTGTATTGGAGAGTAAGCAGTCCGATGTCAATGATCGTGATCAGATCAAGGACATCGTTCTAGAGATTTTCACTGAGAAAGTTGGAGAGGGATTTAGTAAGAAAGAACTTGATGAGATCTATAAGAGTGGCGAAAGACGCTATGAGAATAATGTTCCACCTGGTTATAAGGATAAGTCAAAGCACGGATCTTACGAGGTAGGCGATAGAGAATTGGTTAGAAAATTCGGTGATCTAATTCTATGGAAGGAGATAATAAGAAAGGTGAAAATAGATCAAGTCGCTACCGTTGTCCTCGTTACTGGAGACATTAAAGAAGATTGGTGGCTCGAGAAGCGTGGAAAAAAGCTAGGCCCTCGTAAGGAATTATTGAACGAAATTTACACGGAGGCGCCTTGCGTACAGACTTTCTATATGTACGACACTGCTAGCTTTCTTAAACATGCGAAGTCCCGCTTGAACGCCAATGTGAGGGATTCATCAATAAGCCAAGCTAAGGATCTTATTGCAAAAAGTCGCAAAAGCCGGGTTGTTGCAGAAGAAGGATATGTCTACTTATCAGAGCTAATTAAGACAGTAGCTGCTTCTTGGCCTAAATTGCGGATTGGCATCGGAAGATCGGTCTATAGCTTATCGCCAGCCAATCTTGACGCTACTGTAATGAAGCGATGCCTTGACGAAATCTTTAGCAACGCACTTACTCATGGCATTCATGAATACGTTGGAGTGCAGGCAAAAGTTCGAGCAGATTCACTGGTGCTGAGGTTCAAAAATAAAGTGGAACTTAAGTCAACCTCTGGTTTGGATAGTTCAGGCGATTCGGAATCGACTTTGCATCGCTCATTGGGCCTATCTTATGTGCATGAGTTGATGTCAAAAGAAGGTGTTTTGGTTAATACCGTCTTGGCAGGGAAAAACTTTGCCCTCGAATTGCACATTCCAAAAGAAAAATTTTATCGAGAGCAGACGTCAGATTTTGAATAAGTCTTGCGCTGGGGTAGGACTTTAGGCGGGAATAGACCGGAGCCAAGGATTTTCAGTCCCGGAAATGAAAAACGCCAACCGGTGAGGGCTGGCGTTTTTTCTTGAAACATTCTTGGTGGCCCGGGGCGGAATCGAACCACCGACACAAGGATTTTCAATCCTCTGCTCTACCAACTGAGCTACCAGGCCAAGACGGACAAGTATAGCGGCTTTGAAGAAATATGCAAGTCCTTTTTGAAAAATAGTTTCCGCCACCCCGTTTATAATCGCCGGCATGAATACCAATTCACATTCCCCATCTTCCTCGCCGGCCGCGGCTGGCACTGATATCTGCATCGTCGGCGACGGCGCGGTCGGCAAGACGGCGGCGCTGGGGCTGGCGCAGGCCGGCTTCAAGGTGACCCTGCTGGCGCCACCGCCCAAGTCCGCGGCACCCGACCCGGCCAGCTGGGACGTGCGGGTCTATGCGCTGAACCATACCGCGCATCGGCTGCTGTCCTCGGTCCGCGTCTGGGATGCCATGGATGCCGCGCGCATCGCGCCGGTGGATAACATGACCGTCCACGGCGACGGCCTGCCGGAAAAGGCGCAGCCCGGCCTGCTCAGTTTCGATGCCTACGCTGCCCGCACCGATGCCTTGGCCTGGATCATTGAAGACCGCAATCTCGACCAGGCGCTGGACGCCGCCCTGCGTTTTGCGCCCAATGTGCGCCTGCTGCAGGGCCGCGCCACGGCGCTGGCGGTCAGCGGCGAGACTGCCACGCTGACGCTGGAATCCGGCCAGGCCCTGTCCGCTTCGCTGGTGGTGGGGGCCGATGGCGCCAACTCCTGGGTGCGCGGGCAGTGCGATATCGGGCTGGATTACCGCTCCTATGGCCAGAACGCCATCGTCACCAATTTCACCTGCGAGCTGCCGCATCGCGGCGTGGCCTATCAATGGTTCAGTCCGACCGAGGGCGTGATCGCGTTGCTGCCGCTGCCGGGTAACCGCGTCTCGCTGGTGTGGTCTGCGCCGCAGGCGCTGGCCGAGCAGCTGCTGCGCCTGCCGTTGTCGGCGCTGGCCGAGCGGCTGGCGCAGTGGGCCGCGCCGGTGCTGGGCGCGCTCACGCCGCTGCAGCCGGAAGTGGCCAAGGCTTTCCCGCTGCGCCTGATCAAGCCGCATGCGATGATTGCGCCGCGTGTGGCGCTGATCGGCGATGCCGCCCATGTGGTCCATCCGATGGCCGGGCATGGCATGAACCTGGGCTTCGGCGATGTGGCCGCGCTGATCGATATCCTGCTCAAGCGCGAGCCCCAGTACGATTGCGGTGACGACCGCGTGCTGCGTCGCTATGCCCGCGCCCGCAAGGAAGAAGTATTGCTGATGCAGATCGCCACCGATGGTCTGCATCGGCTCTTCTCCACCGAGGCCGAGCCGGTGCGCCTGGTGCGCAATATCGGCATGAGCCTGGTGAACCGTCTGCCGCTGCTCAAACGCCGGCTGATTGCCCACGCGTTGGGACAGTGAAGCGCGGCGATTTCAGGTAAGGTAGTGGCCTTTGGCGAGACAGCAGGCTTGGTTGGGCCTGCCGTTGCCGGAAAAACTTCCCCGCGATTTTTTTTGAGAGACATCTGCAACCCCAGTCTTTGCAAGGCTTTGCGGCCGATGCGTCAAGGATTGGGTGTGCGTTTGATTTGAATCAGGACGAGTATGAAAAAATTTCTGACCGCCGGTGCGAGCCCATTGCGCCATCTGAGCATGGCCGCATTGCTGCTGGTTTCCACCGTCGTCGGCGTGAGCGCCCATGCGCAGGCCGAGGCGGCTGACAGCACCGAGGCCACCATCAAGAAGCTCATCGAGCCGCGCCTGGGCAAGGATGCCAAGGTCGATGCGGTGACCAAGACGCCGTATTCCGGCCTCTATGAAATCCAGATCGATGGCGACGTGATCTACACCGATGCCAAGGCCCAGTACCTGTTCATCGGCCGCGTGGTGGATGCGCAGAGCTACCGCGACTACACCAAGGAAAAGATCGATTCGCTGAACCAGGTGCCGTTCTCGGGCCTGCCGCTGGACAAGGCGATCAAGACCGTCAAGGGCAATGGCAAGCGCGTCATCGCCATCTTCGAAGATCCCAACTGCATCTACTGCAAGCGCCTGCACAAGACCCTGCAGGAAGTGGACAACATCACCTACTACACCTTCCAGTACAACATCCTTTCGCCGGATTCCATCGTGAAGTCGCGCAACATCTGGTGCGCGCCCAATCCGAGCAAGGCCTGGAACGAGTGGATGGTCAACGGCAAGGAAGCTCCTGCAGCGGCGGCCTCCTGCAATGCGCCGCATGAGGATGTACTGGCACTGGGCAAGAAGCTCAAGGTGACCGGCACGCCGACCATCTTCTTCACCGACGGTTCGCGCATTCCTGGCGCGGTCGATGCCAAGGGCCTGGAACAGAAACTGTCTTCGCTGAAATAAGTCCAGGACGCACGGGAGCGCCTCGCAGGTTGGGGCGCTCCTGTTGCGTTGTGGTTCAGCGCATCAGGCTCATTTCCCCGTATGCAGTTCCATCATGGCGGCCTCGAACTTGCCCTGCACCAGCAGGGGGATGACGTTGAGGCTCTTGTCCAGGGCGTCGTTGATGAGCGCCTGTTCTTCCTTGCGCGGCCGGTGCAGCACGAAGTCTGCGACCGGCTGTTGCAGTCCCAGCGTGCGCGGATGACCGATGCCCAGGCGCAGGCGCCAGTAGTCCTGGGTGCCCAGTGCGGCGGTGATGTCCTTCAAGCCATTGTGGCCGCCGGAAGAACCGCCTTTCTTGATCTTGGCCGCGCCCGGTGGCAAGTCCAGTTCGTCATGCACCACCAGCACTTCGTCCGGATTGATCTTGTAGAAGCGCGCCAGCGCGCCGACCGATTGGCCGGAGCGGTTCATGTAGGTCTGCGGTTCCAGCAACCACACCTCATTGCCGGCGATGCTGGTCTTGCCGGCCAGGGCGTTGAAGCGCTGCTCGCGGCTCAGGCGCACCGGTCCGGCGAGGTTGTCGACCAGCCAGAAGCCGGCGTTGTGGCGGGTTTGTTCGTATTCCGGGCCGGGGTTGCCGAGACCGACGATGAGACGGATGGACATGTTGCAAGAAATGAGGGGCTGCACGAGGCGGAAGCGCCGATTATCCCGGCTTTGGCCGCCGCCGTCCAATCCCCCATGGCCCGGATGCGCCCGCGCCGCCTGCCTTCCCGTGCAATCAGGCAATGTCAAGATTGGCGCGGGTGGCTGAATTGCGTATCATCCAACGCTTGTTTTCTTCACCGCATAACTGCTTAATTGCTTAACTGTTGACTGGGTTTCACCATGCTGCCTTCTATCGAACAACGACTCGCCCTTGAACTTGCCGCCAAGCCGGTTCAGGTCGCTGCCGCCATCGCCTTGCTGGACGAAGGTGCCACCGTCCCCTTCATCGCCCGCTACCGCAAGGAAGTCACCGGCGGCCTGGACGACATCCAGCTGCGCCTGCTGGAAGAGCGCCTGCGTTACCTGCGCGAGCTGGAAAGCCGCCGCGCCGCGATCATCGCGTCCATCGAAGAGCAGGGCAAGATGACGCCGGTGCTGCTGGACGCCATCACCCACGCGGAAGACAAGACCCGCCTGGAAGATCTCTACCTGCCCTACAAGCCCAAGCGTCGCACCAAGGCCCAGATCGCCGCCGAAGCCGGCCTGACCGAACTGGCCGATGCGCTCCTGAACGACCCGAGCCTGAACCCGGAAGAGGAAGCCGCCAAATACATCAAGGCCGCCTTCACCACCGACAACGGCGACAATCCGGGCGTGCCCGATACCAAGGCTGCGCTCGATGGCGCGCGCCAGATCCTCATGGAGCGTTTCTCGGAAGACGCCGAGCTGCTGCAGAGCCTGCGTGAGTACATCACCGAGCACGGCGTGGTCGAATCCAAGGTGATCGATGGCAAGCAGGACGCCGGCGAAAAATTCGCCGACTACTTCGATTACTCCGAGACCTATTCCACCATCCCTTCGCACCGTGCGCTGGCGCTGTTCCGTGGTCGCCGCGAAGAGATGCTCAACGTCGTCTTGCGTCTGGATAGCGAAGAGGAAAAGCCGAAGTGGGATGCGCCTCATAATCCTTGCGAAGGTCGTATCGCCTCGCGTTTCGGCGTCTCCAACAAGGGCCGCGCCGCTGACAAGTGGTTGTCCGACACCGTGCGCTGGGCCTGGCGCGTGAAGGTCTTCATGCACCTGGAAACGGAGCTCATGACCAACCTGCGCGAGAAGGCCGAGGCCGAGGCCATCAACGTCTTCGCCCGCAACCTGAAGGACCTGCTGCTGGCCGCGCCTGCCGGCCCGCGTGCCACCATGGGCCTGGACCCGGGGCTGCGCACCGGCGTCAAGGTCGCCATCGTCGATGCTACCGGCAAGGTGGTCGCCACCGATACCATCTATCCGCACCAGCCGCGCAATGACTGGAATGGCTCACTGCATTCGCTCTCGCAACTGGCCGAGAAGCACAATGTCTCGCTGATCTCGATCGGCAACGGTACCGCCTCGCGTGAAACCGACAAGCTGGCACAGGATCTGATCAAGCTGCGTCCCGAACTGAAGCTGACCAAGATCGTGGTGTCCGAAGCGGGTGCGTCGGTGTATTCCGCCTCGGAATTCGCTTCCAAGGAATTGCCGGATCTGGATGTGTCGCTGCGTGGCGCAGTCTCGATTGCACGTCGTCTGCAGGACCCGCTGGCCGAGCTGGTCAAGATCGATCCCAAGTCCATCGGCGTGGGTCAGTACCAGCACGACGTGAGCCAGTCGCAGCTGGCGCGCTCGCTGGATGCCGTCGTGGAGGATTGCGTGAACGCCGTTGGCGTGGATGTGAACACCGCTTCCGCTCCGCTGCTGGCACGCGTGTCGGGTCTGAACGCCAGCGTGGCACAGAGCATCGTGTCGTATCGGGATATGAAGGGGATGTTCAGCTCGCGTGCTGCCTTGCGCGAAGTGCCGCGCCTGGGTGACAAGACCTTTGAACAGGCGGCCGGCTTCCTGCGTGTGATGAATGGCGAGAACCCGCTGGATGCGTCGGCGGTCCACCCGGAATCCTATCCGCTGGTGGAAAAGATCCTGGCCGACATCAAGAAGGATGTGAAGAGCGTGCTGGGCCAGACCTCGCTGTTGAAGGGCCTGACTCCGGCCAAGTATGCCGACGAGAAGTTCGGCGTGCCCACCGTCACCGACATCCTCAAGGAGCTGGACAAGCCCGGCCGCGACCCGCGTCCGGAATTCACCACCGCCACCTTCAAGGAAGGCGTGGAAGAGATCAAGGACCTGCGTCCGGACATGATCCTGGAAGGCGTGGTCACCAACGTGGCGGCCTTCGGCGCCTTCGTCGATATCGGCGTGCACCAGGATGGTCTGGTACACATCTCGGCGCTGTCCAACACCTACGTCAAGGACCCGCACACCGTGGTCAAGGCCGGCCAGGTGGTCAAGGTCAAGGTGCTGGAAGTGGACGAGAAGCGCAAGCGCATCGCCCTGACCATGCGCCTGAACGACACCGCCCCGGCCCCGGGTGCACGCAACGAGCAACGTGGTGACCGCAACGATGCGCGTCGCCTGTCGCAGCACCAGAACCAGCGTGGTCGTGAGCAGGCACCGAGCAACAATGCCATGGCGGCGGCGTTTGCGAAACTGCGCGGTTGATGTGACGCACTAAGTGACGCGCTGATCGCCTTGCCTCGCAAGGCGCGGTAAAAAGGACAGGCTGTTCCTCTCGGAGGAACAGCCTGTTTTTTATGGGCGATCTGGATTGCAGGTTTGCGATCTCCAAGTATTTTTATTTATCGCGCCTAAAGTGCGCTCTCGCGCTAAAGAGTGTCGCGACTTCATTAACATGGCTGCCCTTCCGGTCCTTGCCTGACGATGAACTGAATGTGCCTCACTTGGCCTCGCATCACTTCCCTGTGGACCGGTTACCCCCGATCCGACAAGGAAAGCAGCATGGAAGCAACGAACGCATTTCGACTGGAATATCCCCGGCTCATGAAAGCCTTGCTCGCCCTCATCACGTTCAGCACGGTGACATCGATGGTTGGCTTGATCGGACCTAGGCTTGACCTTCTGGTCTTCATCAATTTTTTGGTGTTGGTCGTGACGCTCGTCGTTCCGTGGTGGCACTATTCCAGCCCCAGTTGCATCGGTGAGGCATTGGTGAAGATACTGAGCGTAGTGCAGGGCATCGCCGGTGCCTGGTATATGGCTGCGTCGCTCGAGCCCATCCTCTTCGGGGTGCCGGGGCCGGGGAAATGGCTGGCGCTGCTGCTTGCGCAACTGTTCAATCTGGCATTTTCCTGGATGTTCTTCAAGGCCGCGACCGTATGCCGCATTGAAAGTGGAGCGCAGGCGACCATGGAATGGCTGAAAGATCTTCCAAAAGACCGATAGACGTAGGTGGCCGGGCTACCTGGAATTGTTTCAGGACCTGGTTCGGGCTGCCCGCTCAACCGGGACGTCCATGTCCTATCCCTATGTCCCTACCTGCCAGCGAACGCGCTGCCACATCATGAAAATCGTAAAACTGAAGTATCCGAGGCTGCTGGGCTTTGTCATTTTGATGCTGGCGTCGCTCGGGTTAGGCTCATTGCTTGCGACACATGGTTTTTCGTTGCTGCTGGTTGTTCTGGCCGGAATGCTGCTGGTGCATTACTCGCGGCCAAGCCTGGTGGGTTGGGTACTTTTCATCTGCTTCATCGTCGCACCGGTGGTGGTCCTCGGCGTCATTGCATTTAGCTTTTTCGAGTTCAGCCGAGCTCTCCGCGGGTTTCGCGATCCTTACGAAATTATCTTCATATGGGCTGCCGCAGCGACCGGCGTGGCAGTGTTGATCGGCTTTGTCACCCAGGTGCTGAGAGTCGGCAATGAGGACGGCCAATGAGCAGTGGAACCGGCGTGCCAGGACTGCCAAAGTGGTTCGCCTAGCGCGCGAAAGGGATTGCGCCGGATTCGGAATCTGCGATTCCACTGTGCGTCCGGAAGAGCAGAGAAAAGGAGGCGGAGGCGTCCATCGGCATATCGCCGCAACGATACTCCGCCCTATCTGCGGTCAGAGTCAGGCAGTCGTACTGATCCGCGTCTGGCTCACCGATACCGAGATACTGACGGTGGTCTCGCTGGCAACTACGGTGCCGCCCTGGCCATCACCGTTGTCAGTGCTGCCTTCACTATCGCCACCATCCTGCTTGCCACCCTTGACCTTGTTGATGAAGTCATTCAGCGACTTCTGCACGAGGTCATAGGTCTTGTCGATGTTGCTGGCGATGTCGCCCTGCAGGACGCTCAGGCTTTCCAGGATGCCACGTGCTTCCTTGAAGCCCTGGTCGACGCCCTTGAAGATCAGGTTCATGTAGTCGTCGATGTTGGCTGCGTCTTCCTTGTCGGGGTTGTTCTGCTTGTAGAGCTCGAACATGTTGGTGATGAAGGAGACGATGCGTCCGGCCGTGCCTTCCGGCGAGTTGTCCTGGGACGCTGCGTTCTGCACGGCGTTGTCGCCCAGCTGCGGGCGCAGGATGTCGTTGATGTTTTCGATGGCGGTCTTGTAGACCAGCGACAGAGGATCGTTGCCGCTCTGCAGTGACACCTCCAGCGAGGACTGGACGATGGACAGGTTGAACTGTGCCTTGGCGCCTGCTTCGGTCAAGAGGTTCGCCTTTCTGGCTTCGGCGATCTTGTCATTGCTGGTGCCGGACGCACTGCCAGACAAAGCGGTGCTGTCGCCGCTGGTGGCGTTGGCGGTGTTGGAGGAAGTGGTGCTGGGCAGCAGGGTTTTGCTGTCCAGGCCGGTGGTGTTGCCGATGGCCATGACGGTCTCCTGTAGAAAAAGGGGATCCGGGCATCAAGGGGGAAGACGGATCCACTGGAAATGATGGTGCGTCGGATGACGAACCACTCCATTCCTGCATAACGGCCCGGTCGTGACGGACTTGATATTGACAAAAATTAACAGGTGTCAGTTTCCTCGTCCGGGTGGTGCCACTTGCTCCGGTGGATTTGTTCGATCTGACGCTAAGCCTTTTCGGTAAAGGCTTTGCGGCGAGCCGATGCGGGTCGATACGGTGGCTCTCACGATAAAAAATTTTTCAGAAAAAATGTAACGAAATGTCCGACCCGTGGTGGCAGGCGGATTTCATTTGCAGCGATGCAATGAAATCACGATGACATGCTGCCAAGGATGAGCTGAGGGAAAACGCAGCGTATCGAAACGCTGCGTTCAGCGACGATGACGATGTAGATATGGATGTGGGTGCGGATGAACTGGAAAGCCTGCTCAGTTCATTCCATGACGAACAGGCGACGATGTTCGCGGATGGCGTAACGGTCGGTCATGCCGGCGATGTAGTCGGCGACCTTTCTTGCCTGCTTGTCCAGCTGCTGGGTGTCATCATGCATTGCCTTGACCTGATAGTCCGGTGGCAGCAGGCTGGGCTGGCCCATGAAGGCGGAAAACATCTCGGCAATGATGCGCCGCGCCTTGGCGGTCATGCGGTTGACCTGATAGTGACGGTAGAGCTTTTCACGCAGGAATTTCTTCAGCACTGCCGCTTCGCCCGCCATGGCATCGGAGAAGGCAATGAGCGGCGGGGCGTTGCGGACATCCTCGATGTCGCGTGGCGCGAGCTCGGCGATGCGCACGCTCGCGGTCTGGATCAGGTCGACGATCAGCGCGTTGATCATGCGGCGGACCGTCTCGTGGATCACGCGGCGACCGGTGATGCCGGGATAGGTCTGTTCGACTTCGCGCAGATGGCGGGCAAAGAAATCCACTTCGCTCATCAGCTCCATGGTCAGCAGGCCCGAACGCAGGCCGTCGTCGATGTCGTGGTTGTTGTAGGCGATCTCGTCGGCCAGGTTGGCCAGCTGTGCTTCCAGCGAGGGCTGTTTCTTTTCCAGGAAGCGTACGCCGATGTCCCCCAGTTGCCGGGCATTGTGCAGCGAGCAGTGCTTGAGGATGCCTTCGCGGGTTTCGAAGGTGAGGTTCAGGCCATCGAAGGCGCCATAGTGCTGCTCCAGCTCATCGACCACGCGCAGGCTCTGCAGGTTGTGCTCGAAGCCGCCGTGCTGCTTCATGCAGTGGTTCAGCTCATCCTGGCCGGCGTGGCCGAACGGCGTGTGGCCCAGGTCGTGGGCCAGGGAGATGGCTTCGACCAGGTCTTCGTTGAGTTGCAGGTTGCGGGCGCAGGAGCGGGCAATCTGCGCGACTTCGATGCTGTGGGTCAGGCGGGTGCGGAACAGGTCGCCTTCGTGATTGACGAAGACCTGGGTCTTGTATTCGAGACGGCGGAAGGCGGTGGAGTGGACGATGCGATCGCGGTCGCGCTGGAATTCGCTGCGCGAGCCGGGCGGGGTTTCACTGAAGCGCCGGCCCCGCGAGCTTGCCGAGTGGGCGGCATAGGGAGCCAGACGGGGGGGCGCTTCAGCGTGCATGCTTACTCTCCGGTGCAGGCCGCCAGGGTTTGCAAGAGCAATTCCTGCGGCACGTTGGTGATCAGGGGGCTGCCCAGCGGTTTGATCAGGATGAACTTGATCTGGCCGCCTTCGTTTTTCTTGTCCACTTCCATCAGTTCCAGCCAGCGTTCGGTACCGAGGCTGGGGGCCACCGTCGGCAGGCCGGCGGCGGCGGTGACTGCCTGGATGCGGTCCCGCGTGCCGGCATCGATATAGCCCAGGCGGTGCGACAGATCGGCCGCCATGACCATGCCGCAACCGACGGCTTCACCGTGCAGCCATTGTCCGTAGCCCAGGCCGTTTTCGATGGCGTGGCCGAAGGTGTGGCCGAAGTTGAGGATGGCGCGCAGGCCACCTTCGCGTTCATCCTGGCGCACCACGTCGGCCTTGATTTCGCAGGAGCGCTGGATGGCGTAGGCCAGGGCAGCATCGTCCTTGGAGACCAGTTGCGCGATATTGGTTTCGATCCAGTCGAAGAAGGGCGCATCGATGATGGCGCCATGCTTGATGACTTCGGCGATGCCGGCGGCCAGTTCGCGTGCGGGCAGGGTATGCAGGGTGGCGGTGTCGGCGATGACGGCCTGTGGCTGGTAGAAGGCGCCGATCATGTTCTTGCCCAGCGGATGGTTGATGCCGGTCTTGCCGCCCACCGAGGAATCGACCTGCGAGAGCAGGGTGGTCGGCACCTGCACGAAGGGTACGCCGCGCATGTAGGATGCGGCGGCAAAGCCGGTCAGGTCGCCAATCACACCGCCGCCCAGGGCGACCAGGGTGGTCTTGCGATCACACTTGTCGGCCAGCAGGCGGTCGAAGATTTTCATCAGGCTGGCCCAGTTCTTTTCTTCCTCGCCGTCGGGCAGCACGATTTCGCTGACCTGTTTGCCGGCAGCGCGCAGGGCGTTGGCGACCTTGTCCAGGTACAGCGGGCCGACCGTATCGTTGGTGACGATGGCTACGCGCTTGCCCTTGACGTATTGCGGCAGCAGGGACGCATCGTCCAGCAGGCCGCGACCGATGTGGATGGGGTAGCTGCGCTCGCCCAGGTCGACGTTGAGGGTGATCGGGTTGATGGCGGTGGAGGCGGTGTTCTGGTTCATGCGGTGATGGCTGGGTTCGGCGCCGGCAGCGCCATGGAAGGTCTGGGAGAAATGGCTGGTGGCGACCACCGTAGTACCGTCGGCGGTACGGGTGACCAGCGCGCTGCTGCGTTCGATGACGACGGTTTCATCGGCCTGCGTTCCATCAGCCTCCGGCGAGGGCTGCCAGGCACCCTCCTTGGGTGACAGTTCCAGATGGCTGATGATGGTCTGTACCAGGAACTGGACATTGGGCCGGTTGGTCTCGATCACGAAGTCGGCCACCTCGCGGTAGAGCGGGTCACGCTGGCGCGAGAGTTCTTCCAGCTTGCGACGCGGGTCGGCGGTCTGCAGCAGCGGGCGGTTCTTGTCGCGCCCGGTGCGCTGGAGAATCTGGTTGATGCTGGCCCGCAGGTAGACGACGGTGCCGCCCTTCTTGAGGTTTTCACGATTCTCGGCACGCAGGACGGCGCCGCCACCGGTGGCCAGCACGATGTCGGGCTGGGCCGAGAGTTCGCGGATCACCTCCGCTTCGCGGCGGCGGAAGCTTTCCTCGCCCTCGATCTCGAAGATCACCGGGATGGTGGCGCCGGTGCGCGCCTCGATCTCGTGGTCCGAATCGACGAAGCGCTTGTTCAGCTTCTTGGCCAGGGCCCGGCCTATGGTGGTCTTGCCGGCTCCCATCAGGCCGACAAGGAAGATGCTTCCAGTCATATCTAAGAATTCTGCGCTCTGCGCTACTGGCCAATGTCGATGGCGCCGCGCATCTGACGGCACGGTCACCCGCCGCCCGGTGGGCGGTGTCCGGGCCGGCCGCCGGCCGGCTTGCGCCCGGCGGTACGGGCCTGGAACAGCGATTTTACCGTTCTTTGTGCCGCCGCCGGGAAAAATCGGGCTGGACAGCCCGCCGGGGGGCAACGGGCGTCAATACGGGCGCGGCGGTGCGACGATGCGGGGTGTGAGGAAGATCAGCAGTTCGGTCTTGTCGCGCACCCGGCTGTTGCTGCGGAAGAGGGCGCCCAGGATGGGGATGTCGCCCAGCAACGGTACCCGGGTTTCATGGTCGTTGTCGGTCTGGGTATAGATGCCGCCGATGACCACCGTGCCGCCATCTTCGACCTGGACCTTGGTCTTGACGTGCTTGGTGTTGATCGCCAGGCCGCCCGGGGTGACGTTGCCCCGGCTGTCCTTGTTGAGGTCGACGTCGAGGATCACATTGCCGTCGGGGGTGATCTGGGGCGTCACTTCCAGCTTCAGGTTGGCTTTCTTGAATGCGGTGGCGGTGGTGCCATTGCCGGCGGCCTGCTGGTAGGGGATTTCCTCGCCTTGTTCGATCAGGGCCGCCTGCTGGTCGGCGGTGATCAGGCGCGGACTGGAGACGATCTTGCCGCGTCCGTCGGCTTCCAGGGCCGAGAGTTCGACGTTGAGGAAGCGCTGGGCAGCGGCGTTGAAGAGGGTAAAGCCGAAGCTGCCCGGAGTGGCGCCGCTCAATGGCTCGGCGCGCAGGTTCAGGGCTGGTTCGCTCAGGTAGAGACCCGATGTGGGTGGCGTCTGCCGGGTCTGCTCGCCGATGGCTGCATAAGTGTTGCCCACCGCTGCGCCGCGGGTGGTCGCCGCCAGCCCGAGCTTGACGCCGAGGTTGCGGGCGAAGCTGTCGTCAGCTTCGACGATGCGGGCCTCGATGAGGACCTGGCGTGCCGCCACGTCGATGCGCTCGATCAGCTTGCGCACGTTGGCCAGCACGGCCAGGGTGTCGGTCACCAGCAGCTGGTTGGTGTGATGGTCGATCATGGCGCTGCCACGGCGTGACAGCAGGGTGTTGCGGCGCCCGGCCTGGGTGTTGCCGTCCTCGCCGATGCCCAGTGCGCGGCGCAGGGTGTCGGCGCGCTGGTAGTTGAGCTGGAAGCTTTCGGCATGCAGCGGCTCCAGGTCGGCGATCAGGGCTTTCTGTTCCAGTTCCTGGCGTTCGCGCGCCTGCATTTCCTCGCGCGGGGCGATCCACAGTACCTCGCCAGTGCGCCGCATCTCCAGTCGCCCGGCCTGCAGGATCAGGTCCAGCGCCTGATCCCAGGGGACATCCCTCAGGCGCAGGCTCAACTGCCCGACCACGGCGTCGCTGGCCACCAGATTGACGTCGCTGTAATCGGCCAGGACCTGCAGGGCGGTGCGGATGTCGATGTTCTGGAAATTGAGCGATAACCTGTCGCCGCCATCGTGCTTGTCGGTCGGTGTTCCGGAGGAAGCGGGGACGGTGCTGCCGCCGGTGACGGGCAACACGTCGATCACCAGACGGCGACCGCTCTGATAGGCCTGGTAGCGCCATTGGCCCTGCGTTTCGAGCACCACGCGTACGCCTTGTTCGTACGGGTAGGCATGGTATTGCGTCACGGGGGTGGCGAAGCGCCCGACCTCGACCGGCCGCTGCAGGTCCGGTGACAGGATGGCGCCGCCGATGTCCACCACCAGGCGCCGGCCCATTTGGCGGACCTGCAGCGGTTGATCGGCCGCGCCCAGTTCCAGTATCAGTTGTCCCTCGCCGGCGCCGCCGCGGCGAAAGTCGATGTTCTGCAGTGCGCCGGGCTCGGGCGCGGCGCGCTGGTCGAGTTCGACCAGCAGGCGATCATCCTCGACCCGCAGACGATGGCTGACGGCGTGTTTGAGCTGCAATTGCAGCCGCAGCCGGTCGTCGTCGGCGGCCACCAGCACGCGCTTGAGCAGGCCGCTGCCGGCCAGCGCGCGGGGCAGCATGTCGGCAGGCGTGGTCTTTGGCAGGTCCAGTACCAGTTGTGCCGGATCAAGCAGCTGGAATGCGCCTACCTGTGCGGGGTCCAGGGGATGGGACAGTTGCAGGCTCAGCGTGAGCCCTTGCGGGCGGTACTGGATACCGATGCCGTAAAGGCGGTTCTCGGCCAGGGTCGGCCAGGGTGACAGGGACAGCAGACCGGCGAACAAGAGCAGCAGGGTTCTCATTGCCGGCTCCGGGGGCGGATCAGGCGCCGTCCGTTGCTGCGCGGTGACAGGCGCGTGGCACGCGGGTAGGGCGTCACCGTGGCGGGAGAGCCGGTCGCATAATTTTCCATCGAGATGGTCTGGGTCGACCCGGCGTGGTGGAGGGCGATCTGGTCTTCGTGCACCGCCAGCACTTCGCCAAGCGCGCCGGGAAGCTGGTCGCCGACCTGCAGGCGGCGGGTGGCGCCGTCCAGCTCCACCAGTGCGATCCGCTGATCGTTACGACGTAGCGTACCCAGCAGGCGCAGCGCCGGGCGTGCGGGTGTTGTCGGGGCGGAGGATGGCGATGGGGCGGCAACGGCTGTAACAGCTGCAACAGCAAGGTCTTCCTCTTCATCGCTTTCCGTCGCAGGGCTGGCTTTGCCGCGCGCCTGCCGTGACGTGAGCGTTGCTGTCGCCGCTTCATCTTCGAGTTGGAATGGATCGGGAAGGTCGGACGAGGGATGTTCGATTTCTCCCGCAGGCGGGCGCGAGGCCGACGCTGTGGCGGGTGGCAGGCGCAATGACTGTTCACGGCTGAGGGTGATCCACTGCCGGGTTGCCGTGGCCTCGTCAGGGTGTTCCAGTGTCACCAGCGCGGCATAGGCGGTCGCGGCCAGCAACACCGGCGCAAGCATCAGCGAGGCGAGGGAAAGCACGCTCATGGTGGAGACTCCATGGAAGCCGACTTGGCATTGCCGGTGGGGGCGGAGACCGTGGCCTTCATCAGCAAGGCCGCCTGCGTGCCGCGCTCGCTGGTGATCTCCAGGTTCTCGAAGAGCACCGGCATCGGTGGCCGACTGACCTGTTCGACGAAGCGCAGCAGGCCCGCATGCTTGCCACGCAGGCTGATGGTGGCGCTCAGTTTGCCGGGCTGGGGCTGGAACGAGGTCAGTACCAGACCATGCTCTTCGGCGCGGCGCGCCAGCTTGGCATGCAACAGTTCGGGTTGCTGCTGGTCGGGGCGCCATAGCTGAACCTGTTGCGCGACCAGTTGCATCTCCAGCGCGGTCTGGCGCGACTGCAGGCCATCCCGCAGCGCGACCTGGTTCAGGGCGGATTGATACTGCACGCGCAGGTCCTGCTGTTGCCGTTGGGCAGACTGGCGCGATTCGTCCAGTTCTTCGACCGCCAGCAACAGCCCGCTGGCCGCGCACGCCAGCGTTGTCAGCAGGTACAGCGCCAGCCGTGCCGGCCGGGGCCAGTGGGCCGGATGGGTACGCAGGCTTGCACGTTTCATTTTGGCTCCTGGGTGGCGTTCGCGGCGGGTGGCGCCAAGGGGATGACGATGCTGAAGGCGTAACCACGATCTTCGGCGTGCAGATCATTGAGGGTGGCACCGTCCAGGCCGGCACCGGTGAGCGCTGCGGCGTATTCCTGCACCGCTTGCGCGCTTGTCGCATGGCCGCGCAGCTCGGCCCGCCCGGCTTGCTGCATGACCCGCTGCAGACGGGTCTGCGGGTTGCCGGCCTGGGCCGCGCCGCGCAGCAACTGGATGGCCTGCTGGCGCCGTCGGGCCAGTTGTTCTTGCGCACTCAGCTGTGTGTTGAGCGCTTCGATGCGGGCGCGCAGTGCGCTGGACTGTTGCACCAGGGGCGCCATCTTTTGCAGCTCCTGGCTCAGCATGGCATTGGCCTGCTGCAGCGATGCCGTGTGACACCACACCCGCAGGCCGGGTACTGCGGCGATCAGGCAGCCCAGCAGCGCAGCCACTGCCAGCCAGCGATAGAAGCCCAGTTCGCGCTGGCGGCGACGCTGCTGCGGGGTGCGCGAGAAATCGAAACTTGCGAAACTTGCGAAGCTTGGCTTCATGCCATGCCCTCCCACGCCAGGGCCAGGGCCAACTGATAGTCGGCCGGGATTTGCGCAGCGATCGCGGAGGACAGCATCAGCGGTGAGGGGATGGGGGCGAGCTGCGCATCGATGCCGGCATATTTGACGAAGGCGCGCCCGATGGCGCCCAGCTGAGGGTGGTCGCCGCTGAGCAGCAATCTGCGCGGCAGGGGTTTGAGCAGCGGCGCCACGCTGGCCAGCAGGGGCAGCGCTCCGCCTGCGGCAGCCTGCGCCGGCAGGTTGTGGGCCGGGCCCCTGCCGTGCAGCAGCCAGTTGCCGCCGCGGTCCAGCCGCAACACCGCAGTCTGGTCGGCGCGCCGCTCGTCGCGCAACCAGGCGGCCAGGCACAGGTCCTCCGGTGCCAGCGTCGCCAGGGAGCGATTCAGGGCCTCGGCCAGTGTCAGCCGGTCTTCGATGGCCAGCGTCGAGGCGGCCAGCGCCAGCACCTGGACGTCGGCGGGTGAGGCCGGTTGCGGACCGAGTATCCGGTAATCCAGTACCTGCTCTTCGGCCGACGCGCCATGGGCGGCCATTTCGGCGCGCACCTGTGCCAGGCGCTGGACCTCGCTGGAGCCGGTCGGCAGGACCAGGCGACGGCCGGTCAGCGTCGCGGCCGGCAGGGCCAGCGCCAGGGTGGCGCCCTGGCAGACCGGGTTGTCCAGCAGCGAGCGGCAGATCAGCACCAGTGCATCGAAGTCGACCACCTGGCCATCGCGGCACAGGGGCCTGGCCGACAGGCGCTGATCCAGGCGCAGCAGTTGGGCGCGCTGGCCGCAGCGGCGCAGCAAGGCCAGTTGGACCCGGTCAGGACCGATGTCGACTCCGGCGCACAGGCGCGCCGACATCCGGCGGGAAGGAAAGATGGAACTAGCCATGCCGCAGTTCTTTCGCAAGGGAAAAGGGGGAATTGTCTGGCCGGCGGGAAGGCGGGGGAATAGCGGAAACTTGAGGAATGCCTGTCAATTTGCAGTAAATGATGTCAATTGCTTCACTTCCGGCCATCCTGGTCGGAACCGCGCTCCTGTGCTTTGGTCTATTTGCAACACCTGGCCGCGCGGCCCGTCAGGGCGAGCCGCTATAATGCGGGCTTGTTTCTTCCAACCCGGCTCCGGCCTGCTTTAACGCTTATCTCGAATGTCTTCATCTTCCAACGGCGGCGATCAACACCAACCGGCATCGGCGGCGGATAAACCCGCAGGAAAGGCCCCGCGCAAGCGCATGCACTGGTCGCTGCGCATCCTCCTGGGCCTGGTCGGCACGGTGCTGGGCCTGGTCGTGATGGTGGCGCTGGGCGTGACCTTCATTGTCGCGCTGACCTATCCCAAGCTGCCCGACCTCGATACGCTGACCGATTACCGTCCCAAGATCCCGCTGCGCATCTTCTCGGCCGATGGCGTGCTGATCGGCGAATTCGGCGAGGAACGCCGCAACCTGGTGCACTTCAAGGACATCCCGGAGATCATGAAGAAGGCCGTGCTGGCCATCGAGGATGACCGCTTCTACGAGCACGGCGGCGTCGATTACCAGGGCATTGCCCGGGCTACCTTCTCCAATCTCTCCGGCGGTGGCGGTGGTGCTTCCACCATCACCCAGCAGGTGGCGCGCAATTTCTTCCTGACCAGCAACGAGCCGACCTTCCTGCAGAAGGCCACGCGCAAGTTCTTCTATGAAATCCCGCTGGCCTGGAAGATCGAGAACAACCTCACCAAGGACCAGATCCTTGAGGTCTACATGAACCAGATCTATCTGGGCCAGCGCGCCTATGGCTTCGCCTCGGCCGCCCAGATCTATTTTGGCAAGCAACTGAAGGACATCAGCATCGCCGAAGCCGCGATGCTGGCCGGCCTGCCCAAGGCGCCGTCGGCCTACAACCCGGTGGTCAATCCCAAGCGCGCCCATGCGCGCCAGCAGTACATCCTGCTGCGCATGCGCCAGCTGGGTTACATCACCGATGCGCAATACCAGGAAGCCAAGGACGAGGAACTGCGGGTCAAGGGCGACAGTTCCGCCTTCGGCATGCATGCCGAATATGTGGCCGAAATGGCGCGCCAGCTGGTCTACGCGCAATACAAGGACGAGACCTATACCCGCGGCCTGAACGTCTTCACCACCATCACCAAGACCGACCAGGACGCGGCCTACATCGCCCTGCGTCGCGGCATCATCGACTATGAGCGCCGGCATGGCTATCGCGGTCCGGAAGGCTACATGGACCTGCCGGACAACGCCACCAAGGAAGCCGTGGAAGACGCCGTGGAAGTGGAGCTGGCCGATCACCCCGACAGCGATGACATGGTCGCGGCCGTGGTGCTGGATGCCAAGCCCAAGGAAATCACGGCCATGCTCTCCACCGGCGAGGAGATCAGCATTTCCGGCGCCGGCCTGGGCTTCGGCGCCAACCTGCTGTCGGACAAGGCCCCCCCGCAGAAGAAGATCCGTCGCGGCGCCATCATCCGCGTCTTCCAGGACGGCAAGGCCTGGATCATCACCCAGATGCCGGAAGTGGAATCGGCCTTCGTTTCGGTGAACTCGCAGGATGGCGCGATCCGCTCGCTGGTGGGCGGCTTCGACTTCAACCGCAACAAGTTCAACCACGTCACCCAGGCCTGGCGTCAGCCGGGTTCGTCGTTCAAGCCCTTCATCTATTCTTCTTCGCTGGAAAAGGGCCTGTCGCCGGCCACCATCATCAATGATGCGCCGCTGACCTTCACCCAGACCGGTGGCCAGGTGTGGCAGCCGAAGAACTACGGCGGCAAGTTCGAGGGCCCGATCTCGATGCGCCGCGCGCTGCAGAAGTCGATCAACCTTGTGTCCATCCGCATCCTGGAGCGCGTGGGTGTGAAGTATGCGCAGGAGTACATCACCCGCTTCGGCTTCGACGCCGACAAGAACCCGCCCTACCTGACCCTGGCGCTGGGTGCGGGCAACGTCACCCCGCTGCAGATGGTGGGTGCGTATTCGGTGTTCGCCAACGGCGGCTACAAGATCAATCCCTATCTGATCACCAAGGTCACCGACAGCAACGGCGAAGTGCTCTCGCAGGCCAAGCCGGCCACCGCCGAGGATGAGTCGAACCGTGTCATCGATGCCCGCAATGCCTTCATCATGGACAGCATGCTGCGCGACGTGGTGCGTCATGGCACGGCGGTCAAGGCGCTGTCGCTGAAGCGGACCGACCTGGCCGGCAAGACCGGTACCACCAACGACTCCATGGATGCCTGGTTCGCCGGCTACCAGCCCGGCCTGACCGCGATTGCCTGGATCGGCTACGACCAGCCCAAGAGCCTGGGCGACCGTGAAACCGGCGGCGGCCTGGCCCTGCCGGTGTGGATCAGCTACATGTCCAAGGCGCTCAAGGATGTGCCCAACGTGGATCGCAAGGTCCCGGACGGCGTGATCGAATCGGGCGGCGAGTATTACTACGCCGAGTTCCCGCCCAGCGCCATGGTGCGTGACCTGGGCATGGGTGATCGCAGTGGCCTCACGCCTGAAGAAGAAAAGGCCAAGACCCAGATGAAGAACGAGTTGTTCTGAGTCTGCCTGGAAGGAACGATCAGATAATGATTTATATCGTTTAGATTTTCTGCTGATCCCATGCAAAACCGCCGGTCGCGAGAGCGTGACCGGCGGTTTTTTATTGCTGCCGGCAGCGAGGGGCTCAGTCCCGGCCAGCCAGGTAATGACTGATCCTGCGCATGGCCAGCGTGGTCAGGACTTCGTCCTGTTCGGCGCCATAGTCGCTCAACTTGACGATGACGGTGCGGGTCGCCGGATTGACGTAGATGTACTGTCCAAATACGCCGATGGCTGAGAAGTCCTGGTCCTGTGCATTGCCGGGGGGAATCCACCAGCCATCGTGGTATTCGAGAATGTCGCTGCGGTTGTCCGGGCGGCGCGGTTCGTTGGACCATGCGTTGCTGACCACCTGACGCTCGCCGATGCGTCCCTGGTTCAGATAGAGCAGACCCAGGCGGGCGAATTCGCGCGCGGTGGTGTTGAGGCAGCAGAACGCCTTTTCCACGCCGTGCTTGCGGCTGTCCACGCTCCAGCTGGCATCCTGCTCCATGCCCAGCGGTTCCCACAAGGCCTGCTGCGCGTAGTCGGACAGGGGCATGCCGGTCGCGCGCGCCAGTACCCGCGACAGCACCAGGGTATCGACGCTGCGATATTCGAACCGTTCGCCGGGTGCGAAGCGCAAGCCATGGCGCCGGGCCAGGAAACTGTGCAGGTCGGTGCTGACGAACATGCGCACCACCGGTGAGGTCAGCGACCCCGCATAGCGCTCGTCGACGTCGATGCCGGAACGCATGTCCAGCAACTGGCCGATGGTAATGCCGGCGTAGGCGGGTGCCAGTTCATCGCTCTTGAGGTAGTGACCGATGGGCTCGTCCAGCGACTTGATCTTGCCTTGCATCAAGGCCACGCCAGTCAGCGCCGAGACAAAGGATTTGGCCACCGAGAAGGACGTGAAGCGGGAATTGGCATCGAAGCCGTCGATGTAGCGCTCGTAGACGACGCTGCCATCCTGCACCACCACGAAGGCATGGGTGGCGGTGGTCTTGAGGAAATCGGCCATGCTGAGCTGGCCATTCTTCTTCCATGGCACGTTGATTTCCAGCGGCCGCAACGCCACCGGCAGCGCTTGCGGATGACTGGAACGGGCGATGGGATTGGCGTCGAAGACCTTGTAGCTCTGGCTGCGCGGCGTCAGGTCGAACTGCAGGTCGACCAGCGCCGGCAGGCTGGGCAGATCGGCGACACGACGCCCGATCTCGGCGCCGGCCAGCAGGATCAGCAGGGCAGCAGCGCCGCGGGCAAGGCGCTGGGAGGTACGTGGGCTGGGCATGGGGCTCGTTCTTTTTGGAGTGAGCCTATTGTGCCTGATCAGCCGATCTTTTTGCTTGCCGTGTTCTGTACGTCTTGCACGTATTGCTCGTAGCCGCGTGCGCGCAACTGGCAGGCCGGGCAGGTGCCGCAGCCATGGCCCCAGTCATGCAACTGGCCGCGCTCGCCCAGGTAACAGGTGTGGGTGTCGGCGCGGATCAGGTCCACCAGCGCCTGGCCGCCCAGCGATTCGGCCAGCGCCCAGGTCTGGGCCTTGTCGATCCACATCAGCGGTGTCTCGACCTTGAGTTGCGTGGCCATGCCCAGATTGAGCGCCACCTGCAGGGCCTTCATGGTGTCGTCACGGCAATCGGGATAGCCGGAGAAATCGGTTTCGCACATGCCGCCCACCAGAACGTTCAGGCCGCGTCGATAGGCCAGGGTGGCGGCCACCGTCATGAACAGCAGGTTGCGGCCCGGGACAAAGGTATTGGGCAGGCCATTGTCCTGCATGGTGATTTCGACATCGCGGGTGAGCGCGGTGTCGGAAATCTTGCCGATCAGCGACAGGTCGATCATGTGATCCTCGCCCAGACGAACCTGCCAGTCGGCGGAAAAGCCCTTCATCTTCTCCAGCAGGGCCGGACGCACTTCCAGTTCGATGGCGTGGCGCTGGCCATAGTCGAAGCCGATGGTTTCCACGCGCTGGTAGCGCGACAGCGCCCAGGCCAGACAGGTGGTGGAATCCTGACCGCCGGAGAAAAGCACCAGGGCGCTCTGGGTGTTCAGGGTCGGGGCGATGGCGGAGGTGGCGGACATGGAGGACATGGTTTCTGGCTCAGTACTGGCTGGGAGGATGGAAGGATGGGGCGATGGACGCGGGGCCTGGCGGCATCCCTGCCGGCCAGGCCCCGCACCTTGTGTGAACAGGCCCCAGCTTAGTTGGTTTTGCTGACCGAATCCAGCACCTGCTCGATATAGTCGCCATTGGGATCGGTGAATTTCAGGCGCACCGGATACCACTCCATCTTGGGGGCCAGCCAGATATCGAGTTTCTGGGCCTGGTCGTCCGGCGGCGGGTTGCGGAACAGGTGCAGCGCCTCGGTTTCGCCCTGGGCGGTCTTGATCTTTTCGCGACCGATCACCTTGAAGGTCCACTGTTCGGCATCACGCGGGCCGGCCACGAAGAACTTCCACTCCGAACCCGGTTTCATCTTGGCGGCATTGGCGCGCGCGATGGCGACGAACTGCCAGGTGATGCCGGTGCGATCCTGCTCGCCACCCTGCAGCGGGAAACTCTCGCCGGATTCGGTGAAGGTGATCTTGTTCTGCTCGCGGTTGAAGGTGGTGGTGGTGGGTTCGCGACGCAGGCGCTTTTCCACGAAACGGGACGGCGCCAGGCCGTAGGCATCGATGGCGCCTTCGCTACTGGTTTCCAGGATCTTGCCCAGGAGCATCGCCCGGGTCTCGGTGGTGACGCTGTAGGCGGTCTTGCTCTGGGTCCACTTCACCAGGCCCTCACCCTTGAGGTCGAGTCCGCTCTGCTTGGCCTGGATGGCATAGTGCAGCTCGGCCGACGGCGGCAGATTGAAGGGGCGCTTTTCGACCGGGTGCGGGCCGTCGGCGGCCAGCAGCGGGCCACTGGCCAGCAGGCCGGCCAGGGTCAGGGCGGAAAATCGTGTCAGGAGGCGGTGGGGGATACGGTTCATGGCGAGCTCTTCGTAGTGGTCTCTGTGGATGGGTTCGGGCCATCGGGATGGTAGACAGCGGATGGCTTTCGGAGCGGTCGGAAATCCTATGACTACGGATACGACTGCGATCATTGCTGACGGTTCGGCTATCCCGGGGGAGCAATTGTGCGCAATTGTTTCGGATTTTGACAGGACTTCGCGAATGCGGCAGGACTCATGGCGGCAAGGCTTCCATGCCGGAGAGCGACAGGTCGATGAAATCTCCTCCCCGGGAAGGTGGTTCGGTATAGCGCACCCGCACCGGATACCACTCGTGCTGGGGCGCCAGCCAGATGTCGACGCGATCCTCATAAGAGCCGGGTTTGGGCATGCGGACCACATGCCAGGTATGCAACTGCCCGATGGGTAGCGTCACGTCTTCTTCGCCCTGCACCTGCATGCGCCAGACCTCGCCATCGCGCACGCCCGCCACGAACATGTCGATCACCGCACCGGCCCGGAACTGCGCGGGGTCGCCGCGACCGATGGCAGCCAGCTGCCAGATGACACTGCCGCGATCCTGTTCGCCGCCGCGTCGTGGATAGGTGGTGGTCGAGGCAGAAAAGCTGACCACGTTGCGCTCGCGGTTGAAGTGGGTGTTGGTGGCCGACTTGAAGCCGGTCTGTTCGGTGTACAGCTCCGGTGACAGGCCATTTCCATCCAGGTCGCCCTGGCTGGTGAAGTTGAGCACGGTAAACACCAGGACCTTGGCCTTGCCCTCGACGCTGTAATGCGGGCCGTCATTGCGCCAGGCGATGCTGCCACGGCCGTAGCTGGCCCGTCCATCCTTGGTGCCGGTGGCGTCGTAGCGCAGCAGTACGCTTGGTGGTGCGCTGGTCTGGTAGGACTTGCCGGGCGCATCGCTTTGGGCTTGGCCGCCCTCGGCGGCGGCGCCCGCCGTTCCCTGGCCCTTGCCTTCCGAGGTCTTGCCAGTGCCATCGTCCGATGCCGTGGCCGTCGCGGTGGCGGGCGCGGAATGCGGCGCTTCGGGGGCGGGTGTATAGATGGGCTCGACGGTCTCCCGTATCGGTTCATCAGGCGGTTCGATGGAGGGCTCGCTGCGGCGCGCCGGCGCGGCTTGACGACTGGCCGGCTTGGCTGCAAGCGGTTGCGTCGGTCTGGGAACCGGCAGCGCCACCGGTTGCTCGGGTGGTGGCAGGGGGCGCAGTTCCACGGTCATGGCCTGTTCTTGCGTGGCACCCGGCAGGATGATCTGGCGCCGTCCCCAGTCCACCAGCAGGGCGTGCAGCGCCAGGCTCAGTGCAATCAGCAGCAGCAGGCGCGGCCAGCGCCGGGGTGGGGGGGAAACTTCGCTCATGTGCGCCAGTTTATCGGATCACGCCTGCAGCGTCGTGGGGACGGAGATCAAAAGAGCGGTCATTCAAACAACGTACAATGCGCGTTTGCGCCTTTGCTCTGTTGACGCTGTCTCTTTCGAATGATGAACCTGTCCTTGTCCTTCCGTCTGCTCTCCCTCGCGGCGCTGCTCGCCTCCTCGCTTTCACTGTCATTGCCTGCACATGCAGTACAGGGCGTACAGGGCGCGCCTGCCTTGCCACCGGTACGCATCGGCATGATCGATGGCCTTTCCGGCCCCTTTGCCAATGCCGGCGAGGCCGTGGTGCGCAACATCAGCTATGCCATCGAACGGATCAACGCGCGCGGTGGCGTCAGCCTGCCCGATGGCAAGCACCTGCTGCAGCTTTCCACCTTCGACAACAAGCTCGGCGTGGAAGACTCGTTGGTGCAATTGCGCCAGTTGACCGACGAGCGCATCCCCTTCCTGATCGAGGGCAACAGCTCGGCGGTGGCGGCGGCCCTGATCGATGCGGTCAACAAGCACAACCAGCGTGAACCGGATCGCCGCGTGCTGTTCCTCAACTATTCGGCGGTGGACCCGACGCTGACCAATGAGAAGTGCAGCTTCTGGCACTTCCGCTTCGACGCCAGCGCCGACATGCGCATGCAGGCCCTGACCGAGGCCATCAAGGCCGATCCCGCGACCCGCAAGGTCTACCTGATCGGCCAGGACTACAGTTTCGGCCGCCAGGTTGCCAAGGCCGCCCGAGAGCAACTGGCGGCCAAGCGGCCCGACATCGCCATCGTCGGCGATGAGCTGCACCCCATTGGCAAGATCAAGGATTTTGCCCCCTACATCGCCAAGATGCGCAGCGCCGGGGCTGACGCCGTCATCACCGGCAACTGGGGCAATGACCTCACCCTGCTGGTGAAGGCCGCGCGCGATGCCGGCTTCAAGGCCAAGTTCTATACCTTCTATGCCAACAGCCTGGGCGCGCCGGCGGCCATTGGCGAGGCCGGCGTGGGCGTGGTGCGGGCGGTGGCGGAGTGGCACCCCAATGCGGGCGGGAACCCCGGTTCGCCCAGCGATGCCTACTATCAGGAATTCCGCAAACGCTATCCCCAGCCCAAGGATGACTACCTCTACCTGCGCATGCAGGTCATGATCGAGATGCTGGTCAAGGCCATCGAAAAGGCCAGGAGCACCGATCCCAAGGCGGTTGCATATGCCCTGGAAGGCGCGCATTATCAGAACGCTTTCCACCAGGCCACGATGCGGGCCGAGGATCACCAGCTGATCCAGCCGCTGTACCTGATGCAGATGCAGCGTGCCGATAGCGGCGGCATCCGCTTCGACAATGAGGGCAGCGGCTATGGATTCCGCACCGAGCGCTTCATCCCGGCCGAGCAGACCGCACTGCCGAGCTCATGCCGGATGCAGCGCCCGCCGCGCTGATGACCAGAACACGACAACAGGAGCGACCAATGCTGAACCACGACAAGATGCCGGGCGCCGGCTCGGTAGGCGATACCATCGAATTCATGAAGAAGATGTGGAGCAGCATGGGCGCCCCGGCCATGGCCACGCCCTCGCTTTCGGTGGAGGATATCAACAAGAAGATCTCCGACCTCAAGACCGTCGCCTCCTGGCTGGAGCTGAACCTGAACATGCTCAAGGCCACCATCCAGACCTTGGAAGTGCAGAGCGCCACCTTGTCCACCCTGCAGGCCATGAGCGCCATCATGGCCTCGCGCGGAACCCCGGAAGCCGCCGCCGACAGCGATGCCGATGAACTGGCGGCCCCGCCGCCGCCGTTCCCCTTCGGCTTCCCGCTTTGGCCGGGTGCCGCTGCTGATGCTGCTGCTGGCGCCGAGCCTGAGCCCGCAGCCGACGAGCCCGAGGAAGCCCCGGACGAAGCGGAGCCCGAGCTTGCAGCAGGACAAGACCGTCAGCCCGAAGCGGCCACGCCAGGGGAAGAGGGCGGTTTCGCTATCCCGCCCGCGCCCGATTTCCAGTCCGCCATCGCCAATCCCAACGCCTGGTGGAATGTGTTGCAGGAGCAATTCAAGCATGCCGTCGGCAATGTGATGGCCGGCGCCCAGGCCGACCAGGAGCCCTTGTTGAAGCCCGCCAAGGCGCCCAAGCCGGCCAAGCGTAGCGAAAATAAGACAGTGTCACCAAAGTCCAAGGCCAGCCCCAAAGCCAAGCCGGCTGGCGCTCCCAAGGCTGGCAAGGCGGTCAAGGCGGCGCCGAAGAAGCCACCGGTCAAGAAAGCCCCGAAGAGCGCGGCAAATACGAGCGCCCCGGCCCGGACGCCTGTTGTACAATCCCGGCAAAACAAGAAGCCAGCCTCCCGCAAGCCAATCTCCCCCTGATCCTCGCCATGGCACTGCCTGGTCCTGGGCGCAGACGCGTCCGGCCGGCTGTCATATTGCTGAAACCTGAGCGTTTTAGTATGGTTCAGGAAAATCTTGTTAAAATCAAACACTTAACGCATATAGGTCCCTACTGAGATGCTGTACCCAGAATTGTTCAAATCGCTAGAGCAGGTCCGTTGGAATATGGATAAGGATATTCCCTGGGACAAGTTCGACGCTTCCTTGCTCACCGACGAACAGGCGCAGACCATCCGCATGAATGCCATCACGGAATGGTCGGCACTGCCGGCGACCGAGATGTTCCTGCGCGACAATCGCGGGGACAGCGATTTTTCGGCATTCATGTCGGTATGGTTCTTCGAGGAACAGAAGCACTCGCTGGTGCTGATGGAATACCTGCGCCGTTTCCGTCCGGACATGTGCCCGACCGAAGAAGAACTGCACAACGTGCGTTTCGAGTTCGATCCCGCCCCGCCGCTGGAAACCCTGATGCTGCACTTCTGTGGCGAGATCCGCCTGAACCACTGGTACCGCTGCGCCGCCGACTGGCACACCGAACCGGTCATCAAGCAGATCTACAAGATCATCAGCCAGGATGAAGCCCGCCACGGTGGCGCCTATCTGCGCTACATGAAGAAGGCCCTGAACGAAGTGGGCGACAAGGCCCGTGCGGCCTTCGCCAAGATCGGTGTCTTGATGGCATCGGCCCGCCGCACCGAGAAGCCGCTGCACCCGACCAACCTGCACGTGAACCAGGCGCTGTTCCCCAACGACACCGTGCAAAGCCGCCTGCCCGATCCGGAATGGCTGGAACGCTGGCTGGACAACCAGATCAAGTTCGACGGCGAATGGGAAAAGAAGGTCGTGGACCGCATCCTGCACAACATGTCGCTGCTGTTCGAACGTACCTTCAGCAACGTCCAGGAGCTGAACCGCTACCGCAAGGAAGTGACCCAGCGCATCCTGCCGGCGGGCGCTGCCGCAGCCTGAGTGCGGATGCAGCACACCGGGTAGCACAGGCAGTACAATCGCAAGCCGCAACCCAGGTTGCGGCTTTTTTCATGGGATGCGCCGCCTTCCGCTCCACAGCGCGCCCATCTGATCCACCCCACAGCCAACCCAGCTCACCACGATGGCCGATTTCGAATCCAAACTCTGCACCCGCGAAGAACTCAAGGCCCGCGTGGCCCAACTGCCCAAGCCGGTGGTGATGACCAATGGCGTGTTCGACATCCTGCACCGCGGCCATGTGACCTATCTGGCCCAGGCACGTGCCCAGGGCGCCTCGCTGGTCGTGGCGGCCAATACCGATGCCTCGGTCAAGCGGCTGGGCAAGGGGGATGACCGTCCCATCAATAGCTGCGAAGACCGCATGGCGGTGCTGGCGGCGCTGGAATCGGTGGCGCTGGTGGTGCCCTTCGACGAAGACACGGCGCTGGAAGCCGTGCAGGAAGCGCATCCGGATATCTACGTCAAAGGCGGCGACTACGACATGCACGCCATCCCCGAAGGCCAGGCGGTGGCGGCCTATGGCGGCCAGGTACTGGCGATCGCCTTCGAACATGACCGCTCCACCAGCAAGCTGCTGGCCAAGGTGCGCAAGCTGGCCGGCTGAATCCGCCACTGAAGAACGTAAACGACAAGGCCGGCAGGAGCATCGCTCGCTGCCGGCCTTGTCGTTTCAGGCGATGGCCCGCCGGGCCGGGGTGGCTCAGTGGTGCATATGTCCCTTCATGTCCTTCATGTCATCCTTGGCGCCGGCCGCCGCAGGGTCCTCGACATTGACGACGACCTCGATCTTGCCGGCCTTCTCGAAGCTCAGGGTGAGCGGGATCTTTTCGCCTGCCTGGAGCGGCTTGGACAGGCCCATCAGCATGATGTGGTAGCCATTGCCGGGTTGCATGGCGATCTTCTGGCCGGGTTTGATTTCCAGTCCGCCATCGACTTCGCGCATCTTCATCAGATTGCCTTCCATGGCCATGGTGTGGATTTCACCACTCTTGGCGACCGGCGAGGAAACGCCCACCAGGCGGTCCGCAGCGCTGCCCTTGTTCTCGATGCTGATGTAGGCGCCGGCGGCCGGCTGGCCGGGTACCGTGGCCCGCGCATAGGGATGGCCGATTTCCAGTTGGCCCAGCTTGAAGCTATGGGCCTGCGACAGCGGCGTAGCGGCCAGCAGGGCAGCGGTGAGGGCCAGGCCGGCGCAGCGTTGGAAGAAATGTTTCATATTGTTTAGTCCTTTTGTCCTATTTGAATCCTGATCGGGCGGGCCTGACTCGTCGTGATGGCATGGCCCGCGCAAGAAAGCCTGGTACAGCGGAATCCGATCAGGCCGGAGGCGCACGCGCCTGCGGAGTCAGTGACGTCGGACTGGCCGAGCGCCCGGTGGAGGTCAATAGTGCCAGCGGGTAACTGATGCCCGGCACGGCATCAGCGTGGAAGGCGGCGGTCGGTGCGGTCGCCGCATGCTGGCTGCCGCAGCACAGCGGGCAATGGCTGGCAGCCAGATGGGTGGGGCCGTTGCCGGCGTTGCCGCCCACGCTGCAGATGGCCATGGCCGGCGCTTCGCGGGCGGTGCGCGCCATCGCCTGCTGCCACCAGGGAGCGGCAACCATGGTCAGCACCAATGACAGGCAGGCCCATGCCGCGAGCCAGGGGCGGCGCGATGCAGCGGATGCAGTCAATGGAGAAGGGCGCGAAGACATGGGCTGCGATTATAACAACGGTTGATGCACTGCCTGTGCGTCGCCAGGATCGCTCAGGGTGTCCGCATAACGAATGCGAGTGTGTCACTCGCTGGCGCCGATCCTGCCAACAGGCAGGGCCGCCGGCCGCCTCTGGAGCGGGCCAAACATGCGTTTTTTATGCGCCGTTCCAAATTGATTGTTCACATCCGCTAGGCTAGACTTACCGTCTTTCGGGTTTTTGGGTAATCCATCCACATTTTTCTAGGGAGACTGCATGTCCTACAACAACAAGCTGACACTGCGCGCAATGGTCGCCGCCCTGTCCCTGGCTGCCGTCTGCGCAGCTCCGGCCATGGCTGCCGACAAGTCGGTCGCGGTGACCGCCATCGTCGAACACCCGGCCCTGGATGCCGTGCGTGACGGCGTGAAGGACGAGTTGAAGGAAGAAGGCTTCGAAGCCGGCAAGAACCTGAAGTGGGAATACCAGAGTGCCCAGGGCAACACCGGCACCGCCGCCCAGATCGCCCGCAAGTTCGTCGGTGACAAGCCCGATGTCATCGTCGCCATCGCCACCCCGTCGGCCCAGGCCCTGGTGGCCGCCACCAAGAGCATCCCGGTGGTCTATTCCGGCGTGACCGACCCGGTCGCGGCCCAGCTGGTGAAGGACTGGAAGGCTTCCGGCACCAACGTCACGGGCGTGTCCGACCTGCTGGAACTGGACAAGCAGATCGACCTGATCAAGCGCGTAGTGCCCAATGCCAAGCGCGTGGGCATGGTCTACAACCCGGGTGAAGCCAACTCCGCCGTGGTGGTCAAGGCGCTCAAGGAACTGCTGGCCAAGTCCAACATGACCCTGGTGGAAGCCGCTGCACCGCGTTCGGTGGACGTCGGTTCGGCCGCCAAGAGCCTGATCGGCAAGGTCGACGTGATCTATACCAACACCGACAACAACGTGGTCTCGGCCTATGAAGCACTGGTCAAGGTCGGCAACGATGCCAAGATCCCGCTGGTGGCCTCCGACACCGACAGCGTCAAGCGTGGCGCCATCGCTGCCCTGGGCGTGAATTACTACGACCTGGGTCGCCAGACCGGCAAGGTGGTCGGCCGCATCCTCAAGGGTGAAAAGCCGGGTGACATCGCCTCGGCCACCAGCAGCAAGCTGGAGCTGTTCGTCAATACCGCCGCCGCGCAGAAGCAGGGTGTGACCCTCTCGCCGGAACTGGTGAGCTCGGCCAAGACCGTCATCAAGCAATAAAAGTGAACCTGTCGATCCCGCTGCAAGGCGGGATCGGCACATCAGGCGCCCTGCTGCCTGCGACCAGAACGAACAGGATGCCCGGCCACAATCATGCCGAGGCACCGACTACCATCATGAGGAGATGAACATGTTTGCCCTGTCCCAATCCCTGCGCGCCATCGCCGGTGCGCTGGCGCTGAGCGCCGTATGTGCCTCGGCCCTGGCTGCCGAGAAGGTGGTGGCCATCACTTCCTTCGTCGAACACCCGGCGCTGGACGCCGTGCGCGACGGCACCAAGGACGAACTGATCGCCGAAGGCTTCGAGCCCGGCAAGAACCTGAAGTGGGATTTCCAGAGCGCTCAGGCCAATGCGGGCACCGCCGGCCAGATCGCCAAGAAGTTCGTCGGTGACAACCCCGACGTGATCGTCGCCATCGGCACCCCGTCGGCACAACCGATGGTGGCCGCCACCAAGAGCATCCCCATCGTCTATTCGGCCATCGCCGACCCCATGGCCGCCCAGCTGGTCAAGGACTGGAAGCCCTCCGGTACCAACGTGACCGGCCTGTCGCACATGCTGGACCCGGTCAAGCAGGTCGAGGTGATCAAGCGCGTGGTGCCCGAGGCCAAGCGCGTCGGAGTGGTTTACAATCCGGGCGAAGCCAATTCCGTGTCGGCCCTGAACAACCTCAAGGGCGAGCTGCAGAAAGCCGGCTTCACCCTGGTGGAAGCCGCTGCACCGCGCTCGGTGGACGTGGCCCCGGCCGCCAAGAGCCTGATCGGCAAGATCGACGTGATGTACACCACCACCGACAACAACGTGGTCTCGGTCTTCGAGTCGCTGGCCAAGGTCTGCAACGATGCCAAGATCCCGCTGATCGCCTCCGATACCGGCAGTGTCAAGCGCGGCGCCGTGGCGGCGTTGGGCGTGAATTTCTACGATATGGGCCGCCAGACCGGCAAGGTGGTGGCGCGTATCCTGAAGGGCGAGAAGGCCGGCGATATCGCCTCGTCGCCCGTCAAGAACCTGGAGCTGTACGTCAATACCTCGGCGGCGCAAAAGCAGGGCGTGACCCTGTCGCCGGAGTTCCTGAAGTCGGCCACCAAGGTGCTCAACTAAGCTTGTCCTGACGGTCCGGACATGCACCGCCGGCGGCTGCATCACCCTTGCCGCGGCCGGCGTAACGCAGAAGACATTCGGCATGGCGTATCGCGCCGTGCCGAATGTGTTTTTTAAGAAAGCCTTTTTATGTCGCTGTATACCCTCTTGGGCGCCCTGGAGATCGGCCTGATCTTCAGCCTGGTGGCCCTCGGAGTGCTGATTTCCTTCCGCATTCTGGTTTTCCCTGACCTTACCGTCGATGGCTCCTTCCCGCTGGGTGGCGCCGTGGCGGCCACGATGATCGCGGCCGGCTTCAATCCCTTCCTGGCCACCTTCGTGGCGCTGCTGGCCGGCGCCCTGGCCGGCTTCACCACCGCCTGGCTGAACGTGCGCCTGAAGATCATGGACCTGCTGGCCAGTATCCTGATGATGATCGCGCTGTACTCGATCAACCTGCGCGTGATGGGCAAGCCCAACGTTCCGCTCATTTCCGAGCCGACCATCTTCACCATCCTGCAGCCGGAGGCGATCCCCGACTACGTCGCCCGTCCGCTGATCCTGCTGGTGGTGGTGGCCATCGCCAAACTGATGCTGGACTGGTTCTTCTCCTCCGAGATCGGCCTGGCCATGCGTGCCACCGGCGCCAACGCCCGCATGGCGCGCGCCCAGGGCATCGCCACCGGCCGCGCCACGCTGGCCGGCATGGCGCTGGCCAACGCCCTCGTCGCACTGGCGGGCGCGCTGTTCGCCCAGACCCAGGGCGGCTCCGACATCTCCATGGGCATCGGTACCATCGTCATCGGCCTGGCGGCCGTGATCATCGGCGAAAACATCCTGCCGGCGCGCCGCCTGGTGTGGACCACCCTGGCGGTGATCCTGGGCGCCATCCTGTATCGCTTCTTCATCGCCCTGGCGCTCAACAGCGACTTCATCGGCCTGCAGGCGCAGGACCTGAACCTGGTGACGGCCGTGCTGGTGATGCTGGCGCTGGTGCTGCCCATGGGCAAGCGCAAGCTCAAACTGCTGAGAAAGGGAGCCTGAGATGTTGAAAGCCACCGATCTCAAGATCACCTTCAATCCCGGTACGCCCATCGAGAACCCGGCCCTGCGTGGCCTCTCGCTGGAAATCCCGACCGGCCAGTTCGTGGCCGTGATCGGCTCCAACGGTGCCGGCAAGTCGACCTTCCTCAATGCCATCTCCGGTGACCTGCTGGTCGATACAGGCAAGATCGAGATCGACAGTACCGATGTCACCCGCAAGCAGGCATGGGACCGCGCCGGTCTGGTGGCGCGTGTCTTCCAGGACCCGATGGCCGGCACCTGCGAAGCGCTGACCATCGAGGAAAACATGGCCCTGGCCATGGCGCGTGGCCGTCGTCGTGGCTTCAATTTCGCCATTCGCGGCAAGATGCGCGAGCTGTTCCGCGAGAAGCTCTCCATCCTCAACCTGGGGCTGGAGAATCGCCTGACCGACCGCATCGGCCTGCTCTCCGGCGGCCAGCGCCAGGCGGTGAGCCTGCTGATGGCGTCGCTGCAACCCTCGCGCATCCTGCTGCTGGACGAGCACACCGCCGCGCTGGACCCCAAGACCGCTGCCTTCGTCCTGGAGCTGACCGCCAAGATCGTCGCCGAGAGCAAGCTGACCACCATGATGGTGACCCACAGCATGCGCCAGGCGCTGGACTACGGCGACCGCACCGTGATGCTGCACCAGGGTCGCGTGGTGCTGGACGTCTCCGGGCCGGAACGCGCCGGGCTGGACGTGCCGGACCTGCTGAAGATGTTCGAGCAGACGCGCGGAGAGAAACTTTCCGACGATGCCCTGCTGCTGGGGTGATCCTCAGCCAGCTGACGCTGCAAAAAGAAAACGGCTCCCTCGGGAGCCGTTTTTCATGAGCGCAAGCGGTAATCAGCTACCGCCGTCATAGCCATTCTGCCGCCAGGCCTCATAGACCACCACCGCCACCGTATTGGACAGGTTGATGCTGCGATTGCCCGGGCGCATCGGCAGGCGGATGCGTTGCGTCGTGGGGAAGGATTCGCGCCGCTCCGGCGCCAGTCCCCGCGTTTCGGAGCCGAAGACGAAGGTGTCGCCAGGACGGAAGGCCAGCCCCGCGAAAGGCGTCGAGCCATGGGTGGTCATGGCGAACATGCGGGTTTCATCGAACTGCGGGTCTTCACGCCGGTGCGCCAGGAAGCTGTCCCAGTCGGGGTGCACCTGCATGTTGGCGTATTCGTGATAGTCCAGCCCGGCGCGCCGCATCTTGGCGTCGTCCAGCGGAAAGCCGAGCGGCTCGACCAGATGCAGTTGCGCGCCGGTATTGGCGCACAGGCGGATGATGTTGCCGGTATTGGGAGGGATCTCCGGCTCGACCAGGACGACGTGGAACAAAAGACTCTCCTGCGGGAAATGGGACAAGCAATAAAGGGAATAAGGGGCCGGCCTGCGCTCAGGTCGGCAGGGTGCGGGCAAAGACCAGGTTGGTCACCCGGCGCGCGCCGTGCCGCTTGAGCACGATCGCCACTTCATTCAAGGTGGCGCCGGTGGTCATGACATCATCGACGATGCCCACGTGCAGGCCGCGTACCTGGTCCATCGCTGCGAAGGGCAGGGCGAAGGCCGAGCGTACGTTGCGGGCCCGTGCGCCTACCGGTAGCGCTGATTGCGCCTGGGTTTCCTTCTTGCGTTCCAGCAGGCGGCCATTGAGGGGGATCTCCAGCATCCGTGAAAGGGGCTTGGCAATCTCCAGCGCCTGGTTGAAGCCGCGCTCCTGCAACCGTGCCAGTCCCAGCGGTACCGGTGCCAGCAGCGTCGGCATGGCCAGCTGCACATCACTGCCGGGGACCGGGTTGCGACGCGAGGCGTCAAAGATCAGGCGGGCCAGCAAGGGGGCCAGGCGCAGGTCTGCGCCGAATTTCAGGGCCAGCGCCAGCTGGTCGGACGGCGCGAAGTAATCGGTGGCGACAATGGTGGCGTCGAAGGCCGGGCGATCCTTGAGACAGGCGCCGCAGCGCAGTTCCTTGCCGGTGACCGGCATCGGCAGGGCGCACTGGATGCAGCGCCGGTGCTGGCGGGTATAGAAGCGCTTGTGACAGGGCGCGCACAGCGTCTCGCGCCCGGCCGCGCCGCACAGCGCGCAGGACGAGGGCAGCAACTGCGGCATGTGCGCCAGCAGCCGCTGCAGCCAGCCGGGACCGGCTGGCTTGCCCGAATTCGACGGTTTCGACGACGTGGACGACTTCGACGACGTCGGCGGCTTGCCAGTGACGGCGCGATAAGCGCCGGCGGGCTTGGCCTGGGCCGGTTTGGCAGGGGAAGTTGGCGGTTTGGGGTCCATGCGTGCGGCGCCCGGGAAAAATGGATTTCGACTAAACTACGCGCATTATCGCATCAGCCCTCCCGGATCTGCTGCCCCTCTGTTTCCCTACACCCGATCCCGATGTCCCTGCCGCCGCCTACAGCCAGCGCCAAGCTGAGCGCTCCCATCGATCTGCCCCTGGTACGTCGCCGTTTTGGCCAGCCGCAACGGGTGGCCGAGTCCGATTTCCTGCGTCGCGAAGTGTCGGCGCGCATGCAGGAGCGCCTGGCCCTGGTGAAGATAGAACCGCGCGAGGTGCTCGACGCCGGTTGCGGCGAAGGTGCCGACCTGCCGGTGCTGCAGAAGCGTTACCCCGAGGCCAGCGTGATCGGCCTGGATGGTGCCTACGGCATGCTGGCCCGCGCCGCCGAGCACCAGCGCGGCGCGCAGACGGCCATGAACCGGCTCTTCGGCTCCATCAACAAATGGCTGGGCGCTGGCCCTGATGCCGGTGCCAACGGTCCGCAACTGGCCTGCGCCGATTTCGCCCAGCTGCCGCTGGCCGCCAATGCGCTGGACCTGGTCTGGTCCAACCTGGCCCTGCACTGGCACCCCCAGCCCGACCGGGTATTTGCCGAGTGGCGCCGGGTGCTGCGGGTGGAAGGGCTGCTGATGTTTTCCTGTTTCGGTCCCGATACCCTGCGCGAGGTCCGCAGCGCCTTCGAGAGCATCGATCTTGCACCGCACACCTTGCCCTTCGTCGACATGCACGACTTTGGCGACATGCTGGTCAATGCCGGCTTCTCCACGCCCGTCATGGACATGGAGACCATCACCGTGACCTATGAAACCCCTCAGCGCCTGCTGGAAGACGTGCGTGCCTGGGGCGGCAATCCCCTCGAATCGCGGCGCCGCAGCATGATGAGCCGCCATCAGTACCAGCGCCTGCTGGCGGCCTTCGACGCCATGCGCAAGCCCGACGGCAAGATCCCGCTGACCTTCGAGATCATCTATGGCCACGCCTTCCGTCCGGTCCCCAAGACCACGGCGGCCGGGGAGAGCATCATCCGTTTCGAACGGCCCCCGCGATAGGCGCTTGGTCCGCCACTTTATCCGTTGCTTCATATAAGGCTTAGTCGCACAGCACTATCTGGCTGTGCGCATAGTTGCTGTATCGTGACGCCCGGCCTCACCCCTGCACACCCTGTAGTCGCCCGCCAAGCCAGACCCATGGCCGCTGTGCGGGGGGCGGCGGGGTGTGCTGGTGCGGCCGCCGGCGCTGCCGTTGTCAATGCGGCGGTGCGTGCTTGATCCATGGCGACGTTAGCCCTTATACTCAAATGGGTAAAAAAATTCACACAAAGAAATTCCAGCACGAACAAATAGCAAGAATAAATAAAGACCGCAAAACGGATAGCCACGGATAGCGCCAAGACCAGGCAGGCCACCCAGCAAGACCGGGCCGCCCCCGCCATCCAGTGAGTGATCCTGCAGCGGATCGAAACAGAGACACGCTCGACCGACAATCATGCTGGCGAGGTGCTATGGAGACGCGGGAATGGATATTGAAGCGCAATTGTTCGATTGCGCCACGTCAGCTGGCGTGGGTCTTCGCAATCCTTTGTACGGTTTCACTCACGGTCGCGCTGGGCTTCACGCTCCACGGCGCCTGGACCATCCTGTTTTTTTCAGTCATTGAATTATTGGCGGTGGGCGCGGCCATGCTGGTCTACGCCCGTCACGCCACGGATCGCGAAGTAGTGATGCTGGTCGATGATGGCCTGGTGGTCGAACTCTTCCAGGGCAGTCATCGGCATCGCAGCAAATTGCAGTTGCATGGCATGCGCATCGCTTTTCCAGCAGGACGCCAGGCACTGGTGGCTCTGGAGAGCCGGGGGCAGCGCGTGGAAGTGGGACGGTTCATGAGCGAGTGGAAGCGATACGAATTCGCGCAGGAGCTGGAGCGCGCACTCTCCGCCAGGGCCGGCGGGACGGCTGCACTCTCATTCTTATAATTTTGGGCTTTTGAGGAAATCCATGAAACTTGCGAAGCGCCTTCAATCCCTGACCCTCGGTGCCTCGCTGCTGGCAGCCGGCTTGCCGGCCTGGGCAGTGGTGGACAGTCCGGGGGGGCCGGCCGTGCTGCAGATGAACTTCCAGCCGCCGGTGACCAAGATCGCCGAGCAGATCTACGACCTGCACATCCTGATGCTGATCATCTGCCTGGTGATCTTCGTGGCGGTGTTCGGGGTGATGTTCTATTCCATCATCAAGCACCGCAAATCGGTCGGCCACAAGGCCGCCACCTTCCACGAAAGCACGACCGTGGAAATCGCCTGGACCGTGGTGCCATTCCTGATCGTGATCGGCATGGCCCTGCCGGCCACCAAGACGGTGGTCGCCATGAAGGACACCTCCAATGCCGACCTCACCATCAAGGTCACCGGCATGCAATGGAAGTGGGGCTACGACTACCTCAAGGGCGAAGGGGAAGGCATTTCCTTCCTCTCCAACCTGGCCACGCCGCGCGAGCAGATCACCGATCCCTCGCTGAAGAAGAACGACAACTACCTCATTGAGGTGGACAACCCCGTCGTGGTGCCGGTCAACAAGAAGGTGCGCATCGTCACCACCGCCAACGACGTGATCCACTCCTGGACCATTCCCGCCTTCGGCGTGAAGCAGGATGCCATCCCCGGCTTCGTGCGCGATACCTGGTTCCGCGCCGAGAAGATCGGCACCTATCGCGGCCAGTGCGTGGAACTGTGCGGCAAGGACCACGCCTTCATGCCCATCGTGGTCAACGTGGTCAGCGATGACGACTACAAGAAGTGGGTCGACGAAAAGAAGAAGGAAATGGCCGCCAAGGCTGATGACCCCACCAAGACCTGGACCGTGGACGAGTTGAAGCAGCGTGGCGAAAAGGTCTATGCCGCCAACTGCGTGACCTGCCACCAGGCCAACGGCAAGGGTCTGCCGGGCGCCTTCCCGGCGCTCGATGGCAGCCCGGTGGTCAATGGCCCCAAGGCTGACCAGATCCACCTGGTGCTCAACGGCAAGAACGCCATGCCGCCCTGGAAGGGCTCGCTCAACGACACCGAGATCGCCGCCGTCATCACCTACACGCGCAACGCCTGGTCCAACAAGGCCGCGGAAAACATCGTGCAGCCGGCCGAAGTGCTGGCCGCCCGCAAGTAATCGTTTGGAGAACCGGACATGACTACCACTGTCGACCACGCCCCCGACCATTCCCACGATCACGGGCATGGGCATGCTCACGACGATCACCACGATCATTCGCACGATCACCCCCACGGCTGGCGGCGCTGGCTCTTCGCCACCAACCACAAGGACATCGGCACGCTCTATCTGTGGTTCTCGTTCACCATGCTGCTCTCCGGCGGGGTGCTGGCGCTGTTGATCCGGGCCGAGCTGTTCCATCCCGGTCTGCAATTCTTCCGTCCCGAATTCTTCAACCAGTTGACCACCATGCACGGCCTGGTGATGGTGTTCGGCGCGATCATGCCGGCCTTCGTGGGCTTCGCCAACTGGATGATCCCGCTGCAGATCGGCGCCTCCGACATGGCCTTTGCGCGGATGAACAATTTCTCCTTCTGGCTGCTGCCTCCGGCCGCGCTGCTGCTGGCGGGTTCCTTCCTGGTGCCGGGTGGCGCCACCGCTGCCGGCTGGACGCTGTATGCGCCGCTGTCGACCCAGATGGGGCCGGGCATGGACATGGGCATCTTCGCCATGCACATCATGGGTGCCTCTTCCATCATGGGCTCGATCAACATCATCGTCACCATCCTCAACATGCGCGCGCCCGGCATGACGCTGATGAAGATGCCCATGTTCTGCTGGACCTGGCTGATCACCGCCTACCTGCTCATCGCCGTCATGCCGGTGCTGGCCGGTGCCATCACCATGACGCTGACCGACCGTCACTTCGGTACCTCCTTCTTCAACGCCGCCGGCGGTGGTGACCCGGTGATGTACCAGCACATCTTCTGGTTCTTCGGTCACCCCGAGGTCTACATCATGATCCTGCCGGCCTTCGGCATCGTCTCGCAGATCATCCCGGCCTTCGCCCGCAAGCCGCTGTTCGGCTATGCCTCCATGGTGTATGCGACCGCCTCGATCGCGATCCTGTCCTTCATCGTCTGGGCGCACCACATGTTCACCACCGGCATGCCGGTGACCGCGCAGCTGTTCTTCATGTACGCCACCATGTTGATCGCCGTGCCCACCGGCGTGAAGATCTTCAACTGGATCGCCACCATGTGGCGCGGCTCCATGACCTTCGAGACGCCGATGCTGTTCTCGGTGGGCTTCATCTTCGTCTTCACCATGGGCGGCTTCACCGGCCTGATCCTGGCGGTTACGCCCATCGACATCCAGATGCAGGACACCTATTACGTGGTGGCCCACTTCCACTACGTGCTGGTGGCCGGTTCCCTGTTTGCGCTCTTCGCCGGTTACTACTACTGGGGTCCTAAGTGGACCGGCTACATGTACAACGAATGGCGCGGCAAGTTCCACTTCTGGGCCTCGCTGATCACCTTCAACATCACTTTCTTCCCGATGCACTTCCTGGGTCTGGCCGGCATGCCGCGTCGCTATGCCGACTACCCGGCGCAGTTCACCGATTTCAACATGGTCGCCTCCATCGGCGCCTTCGGTTTCGGCCTGTCGCAGGTGTACTTCCTGTTCTTCGTGGTGATCCCGTCCATCAAGGGCGGCCAGAAGGCCGAAGCCAAGCCCTGGGATGGCGCCGAAGGCCTGGAGTGGACCGTGCCCAGCCCGGCGCCCTTCCACACCTTTGAAGAACCGCCGGTGGTGAAGTAAGCGCCTGTGGACAAGACAACCTACGTCAACGGAGCCGCCATGAGCGAACGCAAGAAGCCCAACAACCTGCGCACCGGCCTGCTGCTGGGGCTCGTGGCGCTGGCCTTCTTCGTGGGGATTTTCATCAACCGTATCTGGTTCGCCAAATGACTCGTCCATCGGATCAGGAGCAACAAGCAGAAGAGCGTGGCCTGAACCGCACAATGCTCAGGAAGCTGGTCGTGGTGGCGGTACTGATGTTCGGTTTCGGTTACGCGCTGATCCCGGTCTATCGCAAGATCTGCGAAGTGACCGGGGTGAATTTCCTCACCCCCAAGGACGTGACGGTAGAGGCGCCGGCCAATACGCAGATCGACAAGACGCGCACGATCACGGTGGAGTTCGATGGCAATGCCCAGGGGCCGTGGCGTTTCCGGCCCACGGTGACCAGCATGCAGGTGCATCCGGGCGAGATGACGCAAGTCACCTACGAGGTGGTCAATACCCAGGCGCGCAATGTCGACGCCCAGGCCATCCCCAGCTATGCGCCGCAGCAATCGGCGGCCTTCTTCAAGAAGGTGGAGTGCTTCTGCTTCACCCAGCAGACGCTGGGGCCCAACCAGGCCAAGCAGATGCCGGTGGTGTTCTATATCGATCCGAAGTTGCCCAAGGAGGTGACCACGATCACGCTGTCCTATACCTTCTTCGAGATCAACGGCAAGGACAAGACGGCAGGCTGAAGCAGGGCTGGCCCTGCGAGGAGACGGTTTGGACGATGAGCTGAAACAGGCAGCGCAGCGCAAGGCCTCGTTCGGCGCGACGATGAAGGCGGTGTTCTGGTCCTTCTTCGGCGTGCGCAAGCGCAAGGATTACGAATCGGATGCCGCCAGGCTCAATCCGGTGCACGTGATCATCGCCGGCATCCTCGGCGCGGCCATCTTCATTGCCATCCTGGTGACCATCGTCAAGCTGGTGGTGGCCAGTGCGGCGGGTGGCTAGGTGGGTGGGGAGGCGCATGGGACGTGGGTGGCCATTGAGCGGGCCGGCAGAGGCAGCGATGGATTTGAGCATTAAGAAAAAGTGAACCTGGAAGGCAATGGCATTCACCACAGATGAATGCAGCACCAGACCAGGCAACCGTAATCGGATTTCGTACCGGGAGAAGAACATGAGTTCTCAGCAAGCCAAGGCGCCCCATTATTTCGTTCCAGGCCCGTCGCGCTGGCCGATGATGGCAGGCATTTCCATGCTCATCACCATGATCGGGGCCTCGGCCTGGGTCAACGGGGTGTCGTGGGCGCCCTATGTCAATATCCTCGGTATCCTGATGGTGTTGGTGGTGCTGTATTACTGGTTCGGCGACGCCATCGGCGAATCCGAGTCCGGTCTCTACAGCGAGCGCATCGACCTCTCCTATCGCTGGAGCATGAGCTGGTTCATCTTCTCGGAGGTGATGTTCTTTGCCGCCTTCTTCGGTGCGCTGTTCTATGCCCGCAGCATCACCATGCCCTGGCTGGCTGACCTCGATCACAAGCTGATCTGGCCCGACTTCGCAGGTCAGTGGGGCAACGTCGGCCCGGCAGGAACGGTAGAGAACTTCACCACCATGGGACCGTTCCCCATTCCCACCATCAACACCTTGCTGCTGCTGACCTCCGGCGTGACGCTGACCATTTCGCACCATGCGCTGCGCGCCGGTCATCGTACGCAGACGGCGGTGTGGCTCTTCCTCACCATCCTGCTGGGTGCGGTCTTCATGGGCTTCCAGGCCTACGAATACATCCACGCCTACCATGAGCTGAACCTGAAGCTGACCTCGGGCATCTACGGTTCCACCTTCTTCATGCTGACCGGCTTCCACGGCTTCCACGTGACCATGGGCGCGATCATGCTGTCGGTGGTGCTGTATCGCCTGCTGCGGGGGCACTTCACGCCGACCCACCATTTTGCCTTCGAGGGTGCGGCCTGGTATTGGCACTTCGTGGACGTGGTGTGGCTGGGACTGTACGTGGTGGTGTACTGGCTGTAAGCCTGGTGAATTCCTGGCAATCCAGACAGTCCAGTCAGGTGAGGGCCGCACTTCGGTGCGGCCTTTTCATGTGAGGGAAGGTTTCAGCGGATGCCGGTCGGCTGTATCCAGCCCAGCTTGTAGCTCAGCAGGATGAACAGGAACAGCGCCACCGAAAAGCCCACCCGCAAGGTCAGCGCCTGGACCGTGCGATTGCTCTTGCCCTTGTCGCGCATGAGGAAGATCAGTGCCGAGGCCAGGCTGGCCAGGATCAGGATGAAGGCGATGGCGACGATGATTTTCATGGCGGTAGAATTCCTGTCTCGGTCCGCTGGCTTGCGGTATGCTGCGTTGGTTTACTTAGTTTTTGCATCCCGCTTCTGAGGCCATTGTAAGGCCAAACCTCCCCGATGCCGACCAGATTCCGCTTTCGCCTCATCCCCTTCTGCGCCACGTTGATCGTGGCCGCCGCCGGTATCGCGCTGGGCCAGTGGCAGAGTCATCGGGCGGCGGAGAAAACCGCCCTGCAGCAGCGCATGCAGGCGCGTGCGAGCGAAACGCCATTGCTGACCTTGCCTGCGGACGCGGTCACCAGCGATATGGAATTCCGCCATATCAAGCTGCGTGGCGAGTTCATTCCGCAGTGGACGCTCTATCTGGAAAATCGTCCCTACAATGGCGCCGTCGGGTTTCACGTGCTCACGCTGTTCAAGCCGGAAGGCAGCCCGCAGGCCGTGGTCGTGGCGCGCGGCTGGGCGCCGCGTGATGCGGCCGATCGCACGCGGGTACCGCAGGTGGCACCACCTGCGGGTGTGACGGAAGTTGAGGGCGTGCTGCGCCATGATGCCGGCCACGTGCTGCAGCTGGGCCAGGCCGATGCGCCCCGGCCACAGGCCATCCTGCAGAATCTGGACATCCCCGCACTGGCGCAGGCCAGCGGCATGGCGCTTTCGCCGCTGGTGATAGAGCAGGGCGGTAAGCCCGGCGATGCGCTGGTACGCGACTGGCCCGCACCTTCGCTGGGCATCGACCGCCATCGCGGTTACGCGGTGCAGTGGTATGCACTGGCCGCCATGGCACTGATTTTTTTCATCGTGACAGGATACAAACGTGGTCGTCATGACAAAGCCTGAAGTCCCTGCCAAGCCGGCGTCCCTGGAAGATGCGCGCCGTCGCCGCCTCGGTCGCTGGAAGATGCTGGCCATCGTGGCGGTCTGTGCTGCGCCGCTGATCGCCTCCTATTTCACCTACTACGTGGTCAAGCCGCAGAGCCGCAACAACTACGGCGCCTTGATCGAGCCGCGCCAGTATCCGATTCCCGACCTGGGCAGCAGCGCCATCGATGGCAGCCCTGCCAGGCTTGAGGATTACAAGGGCAAGTGGGTGATGTTGCAGGTGGATCGCGGCGAATGCGGCGCGCCCTGCCAGCAGAAACTGCTGACCATGCGCCAGCTGCGGCTGATGCAGGGCAAGGAGATGGAGCGCGTCGAACGCGTCTGGCTGGTGACCGATCGCGCACCCATCCAGACCCTGCTCCTGCGCGAATACGACGGAACCGATATCCTTCGGGTGGACGCCGGCAAATTGCAGTCCTGGTTGCCGGTCGATGCCGGTACCTCGCTCGAAGACCACATCTACCTGATCGACCCGCTGGGCAATCTGATGATGCGCTTCCCCAAGGACCCCGATCCCGGCAAGATGAAGAAGGACATTTCCAAGCTGCTGCGCGCTTCGGCCATCGGGTGATGCCCGGGCCGGCACGCATGCTGACGCAAGTTTGAATCAAGATGAATGCAACGACGCTGATACAACTGGGCCTGACCGGGCTCGTGGTCGCCCTGATCCCCCTGGCGCTGGTTTCGCGCGCACAGGGCGTGGCCAACAAATACCGCAAGCTGGTGTGGGTGACGCTGTTCTTTACCTTCGACCTGATCATGTTCGGCGCCTTCACGCGCCTGACCGATTCCGGCCTCGGTTGCCCCGACTGGCCGGGTTGCTACAGCCACGCCAATCCGCTGCTGGCGCATGAACACATCAATGCCGCCCAGGAAGCCATGCCCTTCGGCCCGGTCACCTGGGCCAAGGCCTGGATCGAGATGATCCACCGTTATTTCGCCATGGCGGTGGGCTTCCTGATCATCGTGCTGATGGTGACGGCGTGGCGGCGCTGGATCAGATCGGGGAGGACCGAGCTGCAGTTCCGACCCTGGTTCCCCACGGCCCTGCTGGGCTTCGTCTGCCTGCAGGGGGCCTTCGGTGCCTGGACCGTGACCATGAAGCTGCAACCTGTCATCGTCACGATTCACCTGCTGCTGGGCCTGACATTGCTGGCCATGCTGGCCTGGCTGGGCGCGCGGCAGGAGACCCATGTGCCGGTTTCTGCGGCCGGGCGCGCCTTGATCGTGCCAGCCACCATCGGCGCCGCCCTGCTGGCGCTGCAGATCGCGCTGGGGGGCTGGGTGAGTACCAACTATGCGGCGCTGGCCTGTTCCGATTTCCCGCTCTGCAACGGCCAGTTGGTGCCGCAGATGGACATCGAGCACGGCTTTACCCTGTGGCGCCACCTGGGCATGACCTCGGCTGGCGACTACCTGCCGGTCGAAGCGCTGACCGCAATCCACTGGGTGCACCGCAGTTTTGCCTTTGTCGTGATCTTGTATGTTGTATGGCTGGCACACCGCGCCCTGCGTGACGAGGGCTTGCGCAAGACCGCCCGCTGGATGCTGATCGTGCTGGGTTTGCAGCTCTGTACCGGTCTGGCGACCATCTATCTGAACTGGCCGCTGGCCATTGCCGTGGTCCATAACGGCGGGGCGGCGCTGCTGGTCATCCTCATGGTCATGTTAAACTACAAGGTCCGTTACGCACCCTCCGGCCTGGCCGTCGCTGCTCCACCAGCATCCGCCCGGCCCGTCACGCCATGACCACACTGACCGCCCAACCCAACCGCATCGCCCAGTACTGGGCACTGACCAAGCCGCGTGTGACGCAGCTGGCCGTGTTCTGTGCCGTGATCGGCATGTTCCTCTCCACGCCCGATCTGCCGGATTGGCACAAGGTCATCTTCGGCACGGTCGGCATCTGGCTCCTGGCCGGGGCCGCCTTCGCCATCAATTGCCTGGTCGAGCGCGAGATCGATTCGCGCATGGCCCGCACCGCCCGCCGGCCACTGGCGCGCGGCGAAATCACGGTGCCGCAGACGCTGGTGTTCTCGGGCGTACTCGGCGGCCTGGGCATGTGGGTGCTGTACAACCTGGTCAATCCGCTGACCATGTGGCTGACCTTCGCCACCTTCGTCGGCTACGCCATCATCTACACCATCATCCTCAAGCCGGCCACCTCGCAGAACATCGTCATCGGCGGCCTGGCCGGCGCCATGCCACCCGCCCTCGGCTGGGCTGCGATCGCCAACGACGTACCGATGCAGGCTTGGGTGCTGGTGATGATCATCTTCATCTGGACGCCACCACACTTCTGGGCGCTGGCCATGTACCGCCGTGACGACTACGCCAAGTCTGGCCTGCCCATGTTGCCCATCACGCACGGCATGGATGTGACCAAGTTGCACATCCTGATGTACACCATCGCGCTGTTCGCCGTGAGCCTGCTGCCCTTTGCCATTGGCATGAGCGGCCTGATCTATCTGGCCACGGCGGTCGTGCTGGGCGCGATCTTCTTCTGGTATTCCTGGCAGATCTATCGCCGCTACACCGACCTGATCGCGCGCAAGGCCTTCGCCTATTCCATCGTCTACCTGTCCATCCTGTTCGCGGTACTGCTGGTGGATCACTATTTCCTGTTCCGCGGTTTCTGAGCCCATGAAAAGATTTTTCTCGGCGCTGCTGCTGGCCGGCTGCGCAACGTTGCTGGCGGCCTGCGGCCCGTCCAAGCCTGAGCTGAAGTTCAACAATACCGATGTCACCGGCCTCGATTACGCCAAGGACTTCGCCCTGACCGACCACAACGGCAAGCCGCGCACCCTGGCCGATTTCAAGGGCAAGGTGGTGGTCATGTTCTTCGGCTACACCCAATGCCCGGACGTCTGCCCGACCACCATGATCGAGATGGCCAATGTCATGAAGGGACTGGGGCCTGAGGCGGACAAGGTGCAAGTGCTCTTCGTCACCGTTGATCCCGAGCGCGATACACAGGAAGTGCTGTCGCAATACGTGCCGGCCTTCGACAAGCGTTTCCTGGGCCTGCGCGGTGACCTGCCGCAGACCGAGAAGGTCGCCAAGGAATTCAAGGTGTTCTACCAGAAGGTACCGGGCAAGCAGCCCGGCAGCTACACCATGGATCACACGGCCGGCAGCTATGTGTTCGATACCCAGGGCCACATCCGCCTGTTCGTCAAGCACGGCCAGGGACCGCAGACCCTGACGCATGACATCAAGCTGCTGTTGAACTGAGCCGCAGAGGCCAACCAGAGCTGGAAAAAAGAAAGGCGCCCGAGGGCGCCTTTCTTGTTGCTGCGATGCTGATCAGTCGGATCAGTCGGATCAGGAATAGGCCTCAAGTGAGGTCTTCATCTTCTTCAATGCCACCGCTTCGATCTGGCGAATACGTTCGGCAGACACACCGAACTCATCGGCCAGCTCATGCAGGGTGGCACCCGAACCATCGTCATTGGCCAGCCAGCGGGCTTCGACGATACGGCGCGAGCGGTCATCCAGCTTGGACAGTGCGGCTTCCAGGCCTTCCGATTGCAGGCGATCGTACTGCTTGGCCTCGATGACACGGGTCGGCTCCGAATTGTCGGAAGACAGGTACGCGATGGGCGCGAACTTGTCATCTTCATCATCGGTGGGCGACTCCAGGGCGATATCGCGACCGGACAGACGGGTTTCCATCTCGATCACTTCTTCGCGCTTGACGTCCAGGGTCTTGGCCAGCGCCTCGACCTGGGCCGGGGTCATCGCGTCCAGACCTTCCTTGTGGCTGCGCAGGTTGAAGAACAGCTTGCGCTGGGCCTTGGTGGTAGCAACCTTCACCAGACGCCAGTTCTTCAGGATGTACTCGTGGATCTCGGCCTTGATCCAGTGCATGGCGTAGGACACCAGACGCACGTTCTGCGCCGGATCGAAACGCTTGACGGCCTTCATCAGGCCGATGTTGCCTTCCTGGATCAGGTCGGCGTGCGGCAGGCCATAGCCCAGGTAACCACGGGCGATCGAGACGACCAGGCGCAGGTGCGACAACACCATCTTCTGGGCGGCGCCCAGATCATTCTTTTCGCGCAGGTCGCGGGCCAGCTTGATCTCTTCCTCGTGGGTCAGCATGGGCAGGCGGTTCACTGCGGAAATATACGCGTCGATATTGCCCAGGCTGCCGGAAAAACCCAGCGCGAGTGCATTGGACTCGGCAGGCATGAGTGCAGTTTGTGCAGACGCAGTTTTCATGGATTCTCCTCGTTCCTAGCGGAAACAGTATGAAGCGGTAAGCTTGGGGGCCGGCGTCGGTGGCTTGGCGCGGCAGATGCGCAGCGGGCGCGCATCGTCTCGGTTTGTTGCAGTGCTCACATAAAACTGGAGCAATTCGATAAGGTATTCTAGCACTCGTCACCCCAGAGTGCTAATAGCATGATTGGGAAGCGTTGATAGCCGACGACTATTGCCGATCAGTCCCTCATTGCATTATTTCCCCTTCATATTAGTCGCCTTTGGGCGACAAAAGTTGCGATGCGGGTCAAAAGCAGGCGAGAAACTTGTAACAATTTTTGCAGCGCGCCACGGGGCTGGAAAGAGGCAGACGCCAGGGCAGAAAAGGGAGCACAGACAGAAGTGCCGCTTTGCCGGCAGGGACCGGCGACCACCCTTGGGAAGACGTACGAGACTTGGAATTATTGCAGGGCGAGGAGTTCCACCGGTGTTTCCGATGCCAGAAAAACCGAAGCCCGCTACTGCGGGCTTCGATCTGGAGGCGCCAGGAACAGCCTCAGGCCTTGCGGGCCAGCTGCCGATGCACCGACAGCATTGCCCCGAACAGGCCCAGCAGGGCGCTCACGGCCAGCAGCAGGGCGATGGCCATGGGGCTGGGCAGGGCCAGCTGGAATTCCGACGCATACAGGTGCGCAAAGTCGAGGATGGCCGCATTGAGCGGTTGCTGTGCCGCCACCACCAACCCCAGCGCCACCAGTCCGGCGCATCCGCCCAGCAGCGCGCCGGTGTAATAGAAGGGCCGGTAGATGAAGGAATTGGTCGCCCCGAACAGGCGCGACACCTCGATCTCGTCGCGCTGCGTCATCACCTGCAGGCGGATCGTATTGAACACCACCGCCACCACCACCGCACCCAGCGTAATGCCGAGGAACAGCAGCACCAGCCGCAGGATGCGCAGCAACGCCGCCAGCCGCTTGACCCATTCCGAGTCGATCTGCACCGTATCCACGCCGGCCTGTTTCTTCAGTTGCTGGGCGATGTCATCGACGCGGCCGGCATTCATGGCGTTCTCGAAGCCCGGCAGGCGCACCACGAAGCTGTCCGGCAGCGGATTGCTGCCCAGGGTATTGAGCACATCGGCCAGGCCGGTCTTGCTCTTCAAGGCATCGAAGGCCTTTTCGCGCGGGATGAACTCGACCTTGCCGTTGGTGTTGCCGTCCTTCAACACCTGGTTGATGGTCTTGCCCACTACCAGTGCAGCATCGCGGCTGGCCTCGGGTTTCATGAAGATGCTGATTTCCGGCTCCACCGACATCTGGTCCGAGATCGGGCGCACGTTTTCCAGCGCCGACAGGCCCGCGAAGGGCAGCGCCAGCGCAATCGAGACCACCAGCACGTTGAGCACGAAGTTGCCCGGCGAGCGCAGCAGGTGGCGCAAGGCGTCGGCGATGGCGGCGAAATGCTGTCTCAACCAGTTCATGGCGATACCTCCACCGGATTGGCCACGCCGTTGTGCCAGCCATCGACGATGCGGCCGCGGTCCAGGTAGACGATGCGGTCGGCACCGGTCAGGAATTGCTCATCATGGGTCGAGATCAGGCAGGTCACGCCCACGCCATGGAAGGATTTCAGGGCCGCCAGCACCTTGTTGGCATTGGCGCGGTCCAGGTTGGCCGTCGGTTCGTCGGCCAGGATGATCTGCGGACGGTTGACGATGGCCCGTGCAATGGCCACCCGCTGCTGCTCGCCACCGGACAGTTCCAGCGGTTCACACATGGCCTTGCCCAGCAGGTCCACCTTGTCCAGCGCGGCGCGGGCGCGCTTTTCGGCGTCCTGGCGCGAGGAACCGGTGACAATCAGCGGCAGCATCACGTTGGCCAGCAGGTTGCGGTCCAGCAGCAGCTTCTGCTGCTGGAAGATCAGCCCCAGATTGCGGCGCAGGTAGGGCAGGCCGGAAGCCTTGATGCCACCGATGTCGGTGCCGTTGACGCTCAGCTTGCCCGCCGTGGGGCGCTCGATGGCCGCGATCATCTTCAGCAGCGTCGATTTGCCGGCGCCCGAAGGGCCGGCCAGGAAGATCAATTCGCCCTTCTTTACCGACAGCGTGATGTCGCGCAGGGCGTAGACCTCGCGCGCGTATTGCTTGGAAACCCGGGTAAATTCAATCATCAGTTCAGCTCAGGAGGGCATCGACGAATTCGGTGGCGTTGAACGGTTGCAGGTCTTCGATCTTCTCCCCCACGCCGATGAAATACAGCGGCACCGGGCGGGTCTTGGCGATGGCAGCCAGGATACCGCCCTTGGCGGTGCCGTCCAGCTTGGTCACCACCAGGCCGGTCAGCCCCAGCGCATCATCGAAGGCCTTGACCTGGGCCAGCGCATTCTGGCCGGTGTTGCCGTCGATGACCAGCAGCACTTCATGGGGGGCCGAGCTCATCGCCTTGGCAATGACCCGCTTGATCTTCTTGAGTTCATCCATCAGGTGCAATTGCGTGGGCAGGCGGCCGGCGGTATCGACCATCACCACATGCGTACCGCGCGCCTGCGCCGAATGCACCGAGTCATAGGCCACCGCGGCCGGATCACCGGATTCCTGCGCGATCACCTGCACATTGTTGCGCTCGCCCCAGACCGCCAGCTGCTCGCGGGCGGCGGCGCGGAAGGTGTCGCCGGCGGCCAGCAGTACCGACTGCCCATGGGCCTGCAGGTGCAAGGCCAGCTTGCCGATGGTCGTGGTCTTGCCGGCACCGTTGACGCCGGCGATCATCATCACCAGCGGTTTGTCGCGGCCCAGCACCAGTGGACGCTGCAGCGGTTGCAGCAGGTCGATCAGCAGCGTGCGCAAGGCAGTACGCACCTGGGCGGCTTCGGTCAGGCGCTCGGCCTTGACCTTCTTCTTCAGTTCGTCCAGCAGCCACTGGGTGGCCTCGACACCAGCGTCCGACACCAGCAGTGCCGATTCCAGTTCTTCGTAGAGATCGTCATCGATGCGCGCTCCCACGAACAGGGTGGTGAGGTTGCTGGACGTCTTGGACAGCCCCGCCTTCAGGCGCGACAGCCAGGAGCGCTTGACCTCCGGTTCCGGCTCGGGCGCGGCGACGATTTCCACTTCCTCTTCGACCGCATCCTCGATGGGCAGAACCGCCTCGGGCAGCACTGGCGGCGCAGGGGCCACGGTAGGCGCCGCTACAGGCGCGACTGCGGGTGCTGACACCATCGGCGCGGGGGCAACGGGAGCAGCAGGTGAGACGGGGGCTGCCGGTACGGGCTCTACCGGAGTGGGAGCCGGCTGCGGCGCCGCTTCGGGCTGGGGCGGCAGCGCGGGCTGCGCTTCCGGTTTGGGTTTTCTCTTGAAGAAACTGAACATCGGATGGCGATAGGCTGGATTCGGGCTGCGGCCGGGGCGGGAAGGCGGGAGGGGAGGCGCGCATGGCTGTCCTGACAACCGCAGTGGACAGGTTACAATTGCCCTTCCACAAGCCCCGCGCATGGCCGCCAGGGTCAATGAATCCAGCATTTTATCAGAGCACAGCCCATGAATTTGAAGATCAGAGCCCTTCTCGCCACTGCCCTCTTCAGCCTGCTGGCCGGTGGCGTCACCCCGGCACAGGCCGAGCCGGCGCGCGAATTCGTGCTCGGCAATGGCATGAAGGTGGTGGTCAAGGAAGACCGGCGCGCGCCCACGGCGGTGCAGATGGTCTGGTACAAGGTCGGTGCGGTCGACGAGTTCAACGGCACCACCGGTGTCTCCCACGCGCTGGAACACATGATGTTCAAGGGCACCCGCAACCATAAGGTGGGCGAGTTCAGCCGCCTGGTGGCCGAACTGGGCGGGCAGGAAAATGCCTTCACCGCCAATGACTACACCGCCTACTTCCAGCAGATCGAGAAGAGCCACCTGGAAAAGGTCATGGCCCTGGAAGCCGACCGCATGGCCAACCTGCAATTCGACGCCAACGAATTCGCCAAGGAAATCCGCGTCATCATGGAAGAGCGCCGCTGGCGCACCGATGACCAGCCCATGGGCCTCCTGAATGAAGCCCTCAACGCCGCCGCCTGGACCGCCCATCCCTACCACCATCCGGTGATCGGCTGGATGGATGACCTGCAGCACATGACGGTGCAGGACATCGCCAGCTGGTACCGCCAGTGGTATGCCCCCAACAACGCCACCCTGGTGGTGGCCGGCGACGTCGATGCCCAGCGCGTGCTGGCGCTGGCCAAGAAGTATTTCGGCAAGATTCCCTCCCACGCCCTGCCACGCGGCAGGCCGCAGAACGAACCCCAGCAGATCGGCATGCGCCGCGTCACCGTCAAGGCGCCGGCCGAGAATCCCTATGTGGTGATGGCCTGGAAGGTGCCGGCCCTGCGCCAGGTGGAGCAGGACCAGGAAGCCTATGCCCTGGACGTGCTCTCGGCCGTGCTGGATGGCTATGACAACGCCCGCCTCACCGCGCAGCTGGTGCGCACCAGCAACCAGGCCACCTCCGTGGGCGCCAGCTACAGCGGCGTGGCACGTGGCCCGGTACTGTTCACGCTGGAAGGCAGCCCGGCCAATGGCGTCACCACCGAACAACTGGAAACCCTGCTGCGGGCCGAAGTCACCCGCATCGCCAACGAGGGCGTCTCCGAACAGGAACTGCAGCGCGTGAAGACCCAGCTGATCGCCTCCCAGGTCTACAAGCGCGACTCCGTCTTCGGCCAGGCCATGGAAATCGGCATGCTGGAAACCGTCGGACTGGGCCAGAAGAACATCGACCGCATCATCGATCGCCTCAACAGCGTCACCGCCGCCCAGGTACAGGAAGTGGCTCGCAAATACTTCGGCGATGACACCCTGACCGTGGCCACGCTGGTGCCGCTGCCGCTGGATGGCAAGAAGCCCGCGCCGCCACCGGCCGGTCTGTTGCACTGAGGCGCGTGCCGCCAGCGGCCACCGAGAGTCTTCCCAGTCCTTGCCGGAGGAAAACATGCCCGTCATCGTCGTCGCCAACCCCAAAGGGGGTGTCGGCAAGACCACCCTGGCCACCAACCTGGCCGGCTATTTCGCCAGCCAGGGCCATGGCGTCCTGCTGGGGGATATCGACCGCCAGCAGTCTTCACGCGCCTGGCTCGCCATCCGCCCGGAGCAGGCCCGTCCGATTGCCACCTGGGAAGTCAAGGAAGACTACGTCGCCAAGCCCCCCAAGGGAACCAGCCACGTCGTGCTCGATACCCCGGCCGGGCTGCATGGCTGGCGCCTCAACGACGCCCTCAAGCTGGCCGACAAGGTGCTGGTGCCGCTGCAGCCGTCGATCTTCGACATCCTGGCCACCCAGGACTTCCTGCGTCGGCTGGCCAGTGAAAGGGCGGTGCGCGAAGGGGAGATCGACGTCGGCATCGTCGGCATGCGGGTCGATGCCCGTACCCGGTCGGCCGAGCAGCTGCAGCGCTTCATCGAGGGCCTGAAACTGCCGGTGCTGGGTTATCTGCGCGACACCCAGAACTACGTCCAGCTGGCCGCGCACGGCCTGACGCTGTGGGATATCGCCCCGTCCCGCGTACAGCGCGATCTGGAGCAATGGCAGCCCATCCTGCAGTGGCTGGCCAGCGCCAAGGGCAATGAACAAGATGCACAACGCGGATGATCCGCAGGTTTCGATTCCAGGCTTCCATGAAAAAATACTTAGGTTTTCTCCTCCTTCCGCTGAGCCTGCTGAGCAGCGCCCCTGCTTCGGCAGCCCTGGCGATCCAATCGTGGACCCAGCCCGACGGCGCCCGTGTACTGTTCGTGGCCAACCATTCCATCCCCATGCTGGACGTGAGCGTGCAATTCGACGCCGGCCAGCGCCGTGATCCCGCCGCCAAGGCCGGCCTGGCCGAACTGACCGTGGCCAGCCTCACGCGTGGCGTGGACGCCGGCCAGGGTGCTGAGGGCGTCAGTGCCACCCTGTCCGAAGCACAGATCCTGGATGGCTTCGCCGATGTCGCCGCCCAGCAGCAGGGTGGGGCCGGCCAGGACCGCGCCGGTGTGAGCCTGCGCACCCTGTCTGCTCCGGCCCAGCGCGACGTCGCATTAGGCCTGCTGGCGCGCATGCTGGCCCATCCCAGCTTCCCGCAGGCCGGGCTGGATCGCGACAAGGCCCTGGCCATCGCCAACATCAAGGAAGAACTGACCAAACCTGAAGCCATCGCCGAAAAAGCCTTCATGCAAGCGGCCTATGGCACGCACCCCTACGCCGTCGACGCGGATGAAGCCAGCCTGCAGGCCATCACCCGTGACGACCTGGTGGCCTTCCACCGCGCCCATTACGTGGCCAATCGCGCCGTCATCGCCCTGATCGGCGATATCACCGAAGCCCAGGCCCGTGCCATTGCCAGCGCACTCACCCGTCAGTTGCCGCAGGGTGCAGCCTTGCCGGCGCTGCCACCGGTGCCCACGCCTAAAGGGGGAGAAACGCGTATCGCCCATCCGGCCTCGCAATCCCATATCCTCATCGGCGCCCCGGCCCTGCAGCGTGGCGACAATGATTTCTTCGCGCTGACGGTGGGCAACTATGTGCTGGGCGGCGGCGGTTTCGTCTCGCGCCTGACCGACGAAGTGCGTGAAAAGCGCGGCCTGAGCTACAGCGTCTATAGCGGCTTCTCGCCACTGGCCCAGCCCGGTCCTTTCCAGATCGGTCTGCAGACCAAGAAGGAACAGACCGCCGAAGCATTGCGCGTGACCCGCGCCACGCTCGACAAATTCCTCCAGGACGGCCCCACCGCCGCCGAGCTCAAGGCCGCCAAGGACAACCTGGCCGGTGGTTTCGCGCTGCGCATCGACAGCAACGCCAAGCTGCTGGAAAACCTCTCCGTCATCGGCTTCTACGGCCTGCCACTGGATTACCTGGATCACTGGATCGAACGCGTCCGCGCCGTCAGCGTGCAGGACGTGCGCGCCGCCTTCCGCCGCCATGTGCAGCCGGCGCAGCTGTCCACGGTCATCGTCGGTGACGACGCCCCATAAAGGCACAATCAGCAGCAAGGAAAGTCATGAGCAAGAGCAGTCCCCCCAAGTCCGCCCCACCGGGCAAGCCCGTCAATCGCGGCCCGCACCAGGTCCGCATCATCGGCGGCCAGTGGAAGCGCACCCCGCTCCCGGTGCTGGATGCCGAAGGTCTGCGCCCCACGCCGGACCGCGTACGCGAAACCGTCTTCAACTGGATCACCCACCTGATCGATGGCGACTGGGCCCAGGTGGCCTGCCTGGACCTGTTCGCCGGCTCCGGCGCCCTTGGTTTCGAGGCCGCCAGCCGTGGCGCGCTTCGCGTGGTGATGGTGGAAAACAGCAGCCCGGCGGTACGCCAGCTGGAAGCCAATCGTGACAAGCTCAAGGCCGACGCCGTCGCCATCCTGCGCGGCGACGCCCTGGCGGCCGCCCAGAATGCGGCCCAGCGCGAGCCCGGCGGCTATAGCCTGGTGTTCATCGACCCGCCGTATCACCAGGGCTGGCTGGAAAAAGTGTTGCCTGCCTGCATGACTTTGCTCACCCCATCCGGGCTGGTCTATGCCGAAGCCGAATTCCCGCTCGACGGCGACGATGCCCCGGCGTGGATGCAAGACTGGGAAGTGGTCCGCGCCGACAAGGCCGGCATGGTCTTCTATCATTTATTGCAACGCAAAAGCAGTGCCCGAATTGAGGCATAATGCGCCTTCTGATTGAATAGCCGGTGAGGAGACACCATGGTCACAGCTGTATATCCAGGGACATTCGATCCGTTGACGCGTGGGCATGAGGACCTGGTCCGCCGCGCTTCCGGATTGTTCGACAAGCTGGTCGTGGGCGTAGCCGACAGCAAAAACAAGAAACCCTTCTTTTCGCTCGAAGAGCGTCTGTCGATCGCCAATGAAGTGCTGGGCCACTATCCGAATGTCCAGGTGGAGAGTTTCTCCGGCCTGCTGAAGGATTTCGTGCGCCAGAACAATGCCCGCGTCATCGTGCGCGGCCTGCGCGCGGTGTCCGACTTCGAGTATGAATTCCAGATGGCGGGGATGAACCGCTACCTGCTGCCGGACGTCGAGACGCTGTTCCTGACGCCCTCCGACCAGTACCAGTTCATCTCCGGCACCATCGTGCGCGAGATCGCTCAGCTGGGCGGCGACGTCTCCAAGTTCGTCTTTCCTTCGGTCGAGAAATGGCTCAAGGAAAAGATCGCCAAGCAATAAGGCCAGGCGATCCACAAGAGGTAAAGGTAGGGCAATGATGTTTCAAGCAAGCGAGGTGCGGCAATGGCACTGATGATTACCGACGATTGCATCAACTGCGACGTCTGCGAACCGGAATGCCCCAACGAGGCCATCTACATGGGTCCGCAGATCTACGAGATCGATCCGGACAAGTGTACCGAGTGCGTCGGTCACTTCGATGAGCCGCAGTGCCAGCAGGTCTGCCCGGTGGCCTGCATCCCCTTCAACCCGGCCTGGCGTGAAAGCCGCGAGCAGTTGATGGAAAAGTACGAGCGCCTGCAGGCCGGGGCCAAGGCTTCCTGATTCCATTCCCGCCGTCCTTTCCGAGATGCCGTTCAGTGTCGCGCTGAACGGCATTTTGGTTTTGTGGATGCGCATGGAAAACACCATAGGCCAGGCTTGATACCGGCTATCGGCAGGCACAGATCGGCCCCGGTGCAGAAAATGCCAGACTCGTGCCAGCCTCAGATTCATCCGCCCGGTATTCATCCACCCGGCTTCATCCTGCTACAACATGCATTCACTGCAAAAATCCGCCGTCGCCGCGCTGCTGCTCAATTCCACCCTCTGGGGCTTGTCCTGGACCGGCACGCGCGCGCTGGAAGGCATGGGCCTGCATCCGGTGTGGGCCACGGCCGCCATCTTCAGCGCCTGCGCACTGCTGCTGGTGCTGCTGCGCTGGCGTGAGCTGCCGCAACTGTGGCGCCACCCGACGCTGTGGTGCGTGGGCCTGGCCACGGGCCTGACCAACTGTTCCTTCAACGTTGCAGTGGCCTATGGCGATGTAGTGCGGGTGATCCTGCTGTTCTACCTGATGCCGATCTGGACCGTGATCCTGGCGCGCCTGGTCCTGCACGAAGCCATCACCCCGCGCTCCCTGGCCCGGGTGGCGCTGGGCCTGGGCGGCGCCTTCATCGTGCTCTATCAGCCGCGCCTGGGCCTGCCGCTGCCGCAGAGCCTGCCGGACTGGATGGCCGTGCTCTCCGGTCTGCTGTTTGCCATCACCAACGTCTTGCTGCGGCGCCTGCACGGACTTTCCGATGGCGCCCGCGCCGTCGCCATGCTGGCCGGTAGCGGTGTATTGGCGGGTCTGTTGGGTGTGGGGTTGTCCCTGACCGGCATGATCGCCTGGCCGCTGCACGTGCCGGTGGCTGCGTGGCCGGTGGTGGGACTGTGGGCAGTGCTGTTCCTGGTATCGAACCTGTGTCTGCAATATGGGGTGGCGCGCCTGCCGGCCAACATCACGGCCGTGATCATGCTGGCCGAAATCCTGGTGGCCAGCAGTTCGGCCTGGGTGCTGGGCGCGGCCGGCCTGCGTACGCAGGACATCGTGGGCGGCATCCTTATTCTGGCCGCACCCTGGATCGTGCGCGACCGTCGGCCTGCCGTGCAGCCGGCCTGATCAGTCCGCCGGCGCCAGCATCACGCGGTTGCGCCCGGCTTCCTTGGCCTGGTACAGCGCCTGGTCGGCCGCCTTGAGCATGGCCTGCTTGACCTCGCCCGCCGGCCGGCTGCGATCCGGCGGCGACAGCGAGGCCGCGCCGATGGAGGCACTGATTCTCAAGGGATCGCGCGAGCCCTCGATCATGATTCCCCGGCTGCAGATGCCGGCACGGATACGCTCGGCGATGCGGGCCGCATCGTCACGGGTGGCATGCGTGAGCAGCACCACGAATTCCTCGCCGCCGAAGCGCCCCAGCGCATCCGACAGGCGCAGCTCCTTCTTGATCCGCGCTGCCACCTCGCGCAGCACATCGTCCCCGCTCTGATGCCCGAACTGGTCGTTGACCCGTTTGAAATGATCGATGTCGATGAACAGGCAGGACAGGGCCGAGCGGTCGCGCTGGCTGCGCGCCACTTCTTCCTGCATGCGTTGCTCGATGTAGCGGCGGTTGTTCACGCCGGTCAGCGGATCGGTCAGGCCGATGTGCTTCAGGCGTTCATTGTTGATGACGTTTTCCAGGCAGACCGCGGCAATGGTGGCCAGCCGTTCGATGAAATCGGTGGCCAGTGAACGGGTGAATCGTTCGCCATAGGCACTGCCCAGCGACAGGTAGCCCAGCAGCCGGTGCTGACGTACCAGCGGCAGCACCGCCACGCTGACTGGCTGGTAGTGCGGGAACAGCGGGCCATGCAGCGCCGGCACATATTCGCCCAGGCGCGGCTTGTCCTCGGGCAGGGCATGCTGGTCGTCGATGAAGGCCAGCGGACGCGTCAGGAACAGCAGCTTGGGGAATTCGTTCACGCCGATCTGCAGGTCGCGCAGGATGCGCTGGATCGCATAATCGCCGTCGATCAACGACAGGGTCACCGTCTCCAGGCTGAACACGCCCGGCATCACGGTCAGCATCACATCGATCAGTTCGCGGAATTCGCTGGCGCCGATCAGCTTGAGGTCGAACGCCTGATGACGCTCGATGATGGACTGGTTGATGTGCGCCTGCTGCAGCAGGTCCTGCAGTTCAGCCCGCAGTTGTTCGTTGTCGGCAATCAGCGATTCCATAGCGATGGTCGATCTCATGTGCTCATCTGCATTTTCCGGCACCCGGCCGGCCCCTTGCCCTGACCGGTCGCCCGGCCTCCCAGCGGCCGGTTGCGCTTGTGGCGGCCGGCCTTGCTCTCATGCAATATATCGACAGCATCGGCGCCGGCTTGATGCCGCCGCGCCTGATTTTTTACCAGCAAGAAACGTTCCTGTCCCGCTGCCTGCTCAGGCCGCCTGCGGCGCGAAGAAGCGCGTCCCCATCTCTTCCAGGCCCAGCGTGCGCAACACCTCCTGCAGGCGCTCGGCCGGACGGCGGCGCGGCAGGTCGCGGTATTGGGCGATGATCAATTCATTCTTCATCGAATGTTCCCAGCCCACCAGTTCGGTCACGCTGACCTTGTAGCCATGCGCTTCCAGCTGCAGGCAGCGCAATACATTGGTGACCTGGCTGCCGAATTCGCGGGTATGCAGCGGATGGCGCCAGATTTCGGTCAGCGAATTGGCCAGCGACTTGCCCTTGTTGCGGTTCAGGACCGAGGCCACCTCGGCCTGGCAGCACGGCACCAGGACGATGAATTTCGCCTGTTTGGCCAGCGCGAAATGGATGGCGTCGTCGGTGGCGGTGTCGCAGGCATGCAGGGCGGTCACCACGTCGATGCGCTCCGGCAGGCTGGGTGAGCTGATCGAATCGGCCACCGACAGGTTGAGGAAGGACATGCCACCAAAACCCAGGCGCGCCGCCAGTTCCTCGGACTTGCGTACCAGTTCTTCGCGGGTCTCGATGCCATAGATGCGCGGCGTACCGGCCAGCGCCTTGAAGAACAGGTCGTACAGGATGAAACCGAGGTAGGACTTGCCCGCGCCATGGTCCACCAGGCTCACGTCCGGATGGGTGGCCAGCACTTCCTGCAGCAGCGGTTCGATGAACTGGTAGAGGTGATAGACCTGCTTGAGCTTGCGGCGGCTGTCCTGGTTCAGCTTGCCGTCGCGGGTCAGGATGTGCAGTTCCTTGAGCAGTTCGATGGACTGGCCGGGACGGATCTCATGCGCCTGCGGCGCAGTGTCGGCATGGCCGGTGGCATTGGCTGCACCGGCGGCATCGGCGGGTTTGCCACGGCGCTTGTCGCGGCCGGGGGCGCTGGGGGCTTGCTTGCTCATGGTGCTGCACTGGCGAAGAGCCGGCGCGGAGCCGGCGGGTTGGAATCGGGGGCGGGACGGGTGGCGCGCGTGCGGGTACAAGTGCAAGTACCACAAGTGCGCAGCCAGGGCCTGCCGTGGCCGGGCATTTTACCCGATCCCGATGTCAAGCTCGTGAAGTGTCGTCGCCGCGCCAAGCCCTGTTGTCAGCCTGAAAACATCCCTGCCCCGGGTCTGCAGACCGGTGGTGAATTCAGTGGCCGCTGAACACCGCTGCCCGTTTCTGCTGGAAGGCCGCGATGCCTTCCTGGCGATCGGCACTGGCGGCCATCAGCGAAAAGGACTTGCGCTCCAACAGCAGCCCGGCCTCCAGGCCCAGTTCGAAGGATTGCAACATGGCCTCCTTGGCCAGGCGCACCGCCAGCGGCGATTTCTGCGCAATGGTGGTGGCCAGCGCCAGGGTGCGGCCCAGGGTGTCGGCATCGTCCACCACCTCGGCCACCAGGCCGGCGCGCAGGGCCTCCTCGGCCGCGATGAATTCCCCCGACAGCACCATCTTCATCGCCAGCGGCTTGCCCACCGTGCGGATCAGGCGCTGCGTGCCACCGGCGCCGGGCAGGGTGCCGACATTGATTTCCGGCTGGCCGATGCGGGCGCCGCGCCCGGCGATGGCGATGTCGGCATGCATCAGCAGTTCACAGCCGGCCCCCAGCGCATAGCCGTTCACCGCCGCCAGCAGCGGTTTGGGGAAACGGGCGATGGCGCGCCAGTACTGGGCACGCACATCAAGCTGGGTGGCGATGGCGTCCTTCTGGATCATTTCATTGAGATCGGCGCCGGCAGCGAAGGCCTGCTCGTTGCCACTGATCACCACCGCCCGCACGCTGTCGTCGATTTCGGCGCGTGCCAGTTCGCCGGCGATTTCCCGCAGGCTCTGGTTGCGCAGGGCATTGCGCAGCGCCGGCCGGTTCAGGCGCAGATGCAGCACGTGCGGCCCATGCCGCGCTACCAGGATGTCTTCCGGTTCTGGCTGCGCCGACATCAGGCCACCCTCTCGATCACCAGCGCGATCCCTTGCCCCACGCCGATGCACATGGTGCAAAGCGCATAGCGGCCGCCGCTGCGTTCCAGCTGGTTGATGGCCGTGGTCACCAGACGCGCACCCGAAGCGCCCAGCGGATGGCCGATGGCGATGGCGCCGCCATTCGGATTGACGTGGGCGGCATCATCCGGCAGGCCGAGCGCACGCATCACCGCCAGCCCCTGTGCGGCAAAGGCTTCGTTGAGTTCGATCACGTCCATCTGCGCCAGCGTCAGGCCCACTTGCGCCAGCACCTTGCGCACCGCCGGTGCCGGGCCGAAGCCCATGATCCGTGGTGCCACCCCGGCACTGGCCATGCCCAGTACGCGGGCGCGTGGCCGCATGCGGTAGCGGTCGACCGCCTTGGCCGAGGCCAGCAGCAGCGCGCAGGCACCGTCGTTGACGCCGGACGCATTGCCGGCCGTGACCGTGCCGTCGGGCCGCACCACGCTCTTGAGCCGCGACAGCGTCGCCAGCGTGGTCTCGGGGCGCGGATGTTCGTCGGTAGCCACGAGGAGCGGATCGCCCTTCTTCTGCGGGATCGCCAGCGGCGCGATCTCTCCCGCGAAGAAGCCGTTCTCCTGCGCCGCGCTCCAGCGTTGCTGGCTGCGCAGGGCGAAGGCGTCCTGGTCGGCGCGGGCGATGCCGAATTCCTCGGCCACGTTCTCGGCCGTCTCCGGCATGGAGTCGATGCCGTGCAATGCCTGCATCAGCGGATTGACGAAACGCCAGCCGATGGTGGTGTCGAAGATCGCCGCGCTACGCGAGAAGGCAGTGTCGGCCTTGCCCATCACGAAGGGCGCGCGCGTCATGCTCTCCACGCCACCGGCGATCATCAACTGCACCTCGCCGGAGCGGATGGCGCGGGCGGCCATGCCCACCGCATCCAGGCTGGAGCCGCACAGGCGGTTGATGGTGGTACCCGGTACCTCCAGTGGCAGGCCTGCCAGCAGCCCCGCCATGCGGGCCACGTTACGGTTGTCCTCGCCAGCCTGGTTGGCGCAACCGTAGAGGATGTCGTCGACCTGGCCCCAGTCCACGCCGGGATTGCGCGCCATCAGGCTGCGTATCGGTGCGGCTGCCAGGTCGTCGGCGCGCACCGCGCCCAATGTGCCGCCGTAGCGGCCGAAGGGTGTGCGGATGGCGTCACAGATGAATGCGTCCATGTGTATTCTCGTCGCTTGTGTCGTGAAGCTGCGGGGTTCAGGCCGGCACGGCCGGGGAAGAGGTGGCAGCTCCCAAGGCGGGCGCGCCCTCGTTCTTCCTGCGGTTGTCGATCACGCGCCGGGCCTTGCCCACGGAGGACCGTTCGATCATGCCCGCCGGCACCACGGTGACCTTGGTGGAGATGCCCACATAGGTCTTGATGCTGTGCTGCAGCTCCTTCTCCAGTGCCTCCACATGTTCGATGGAGGCATCCTCGCGCAGTTCGGCGAAGACGCACATGCTGTCCATGTGACCATGGCGCTCGATCTGCAACTGGTATTGCGGCGCCAGTTGCGGCAGCTTCAGGATCAGCTCCTCGATCTGGGTCGGGAACACATTCACCCCGCGGATGATGAGCATGTCATCCGAACGCCCGGTGATCTTGCCGATGCGGCGCATCGAGCGCGAGGTCGGCGGCAGCAGGCGCGTCAGGTCACGGGTGCGATAGCGGATCATCGGGAGTGCCTCCTTCGACAGCGAGGTAAAGACCAGTTCGCCCTCCTCGCCATCGGGCAGCACTTCGCCGGTATCGGGATCGATGATTTCCGGATAGAAGTGGTCTTCCCAGATCACCGGGCCATCCTTGCTCTCGATGCATTCGCTGGCCACGCCCGGCCCCATCACCTCCGACAGGCCATAGATGTCCACCGCATCGATGCCGGCGCGTTGCTGGATTTCGCCGCGCATGGCATCGGTCCAGGGCTCGGCACCGAAGATGCCGACCCGCAGCGAACTGGCCGCCGGGTCCAGGCCCTGGCGCTGGAATTCCTCGATCACGTTGAGCATGTAGGAGGGCGTGACCATGATGATGCTGGGCTTGAAGTCGCGGATCAGCTGCACCTGCTTCTCGGTCTGGCCGCCCGACATGGGGATGACGGTGCAGCCCAGTTTTTCCGCACCGTAGTGGGCGCCCAGGCCGCCCGTGAACAAGCCGTAGCCATAGGAGATCTGCACGATGTCACCACGCCGGCCGCCGGCTGCCCGGATCGAGCGCGCCACCACGGTGGCCCAGGTATCGATGTCGTTGCGCGTATAGCCGACCACCGTGGGCTTGCCGGTGGTACCGCTGGAAGCATGCACCCGCACCACCTGCTCCCGCGGTACCGCGAACAGGCCGAAGGGATAGTGGTCGCGCAAGTCTTTCTTGCTGGTGAAGGGGAAACGGGCCAGGTCCGCCAGGCTCTTCAGGTCGTCCGGATGCACGCCGGCCTGGTCGAAGGCGTGGCGATAGTGCGGCACATTGTCGTAGGCATGCCGGAGCGACCACTTCAAACGCTGCAGTTGCAGTGCCTGCAGCTCGTCGCGGCTGGCGGTCTCGATGGCGTCCAGCTCGCCGGGTTGGGGGGTGCGGGTGGTCATGCTCGTCTCCAGTCTCGTTGTCGTTGTTCGGGATGTTCTGGTTCTGGTGGTGCGGTGGTGCTGCCGTAGGTACGGCCTGGTGGGGTCAAGGCGCGGCGTGCAGGCCGGCGATCACCTCTCCCTTGATGCGATAGGACTTGCCCCGGAACAGCGCGATCAGCTTGCCGTCCTGGTTGTTCACGGTGATGTCGTAGACACCGGTGCGCCCGCTCAGCAAGCGCTCCTGCGCTTCGGCGGTCAGCACATCGTTGCGCAGGGCCGGTGCCACGTATTCGATGCTGCACCCCGATGCCACGGTGTTGAGGTTACGGCTGTTGCAGGCGAACGCAAAGCAGCTGTCGGCCAGTGCAAAGATCAAGCCGCCATGGCAGGTGGCATGGCCGTTGAGCATGTCGCTGCGCACCAGCATGCTCATGCGTGCGCGGCCCGGTGCGATGGCCAGGATCTTCATGCCCAGTCCCTGGGAAGCGTTGTCACGCGGGTACATGGCCTGGACCGTGGCCTCGGCCAGGGTTTGCGGGTCCGGCCCGGTGTCCGGGGTGCAGGTGGAAAGTGCGGACTCATTCATGGAATTTCCTCTTCGCGGCTTGCAGGCGTTGCAACAGCGGCGAGACGCGGTAGCGGTCCTCGCCATAGGTGGCGCTGAGCCGTTGCAGCACCTTGACCACGTTATCCACACCGATTGCATTGGCCCATTCCAGCGGTCCTCGCGGATAGTTCAAGCCCTTCTGCATGGCCATGTCGGCGTCGGCGGCGCTGCACACGCCCTGGTTGACGGCATCGGCGGCTTCGTTGATCAGCATGCAGACGGTGCGCATGACGATCATCCCCGGCACATCGTCCATCGGCGAGAGTGCGAAGCTGCAGGCCTGCAATACCCCGGCCACGGCCTGATAGGCGCGCGGGCTGCACTGGTCGGACCGGGTCACTGCCAGCCGGCTGGTGGTGGCATAGTCCAGCGCCAGGTCCACCAGCACCACGTCAGGCATGTCGTAGTCGTAGGATTGCTGGGTGGCGGTGCGCCCTTCGGTGACGTACAGCCGACCGGGGCCAGCCTTCAGGAGCAGGTTGTCGGCGCGTGCCCCATGGTATTCAATGCGGCCCTTCTTGTAGCGCTTCCGGATGACTTCCACCAGCGGATGGGAGCCGAAGATCTGCAGTGCCACCGGAGGCGTGCTGCACGGCAGCTCGTCGTCGATCGGAGGTGGTATGTGCTCCGGACCGTGATGATAGAAACCGCGCCCGGTCTTGCGGCCGAGATACCCCGCATGCACCAGTTCCTGCTGGATCAGCGACGGCGTGAAGCGCGGATCATTGAAGCAGGCCTGGAACACCGATTGGGTGACCGCGAAATTGATATCGTGGCCGATCAGGTCCATCAGCTCGAACGGCCCCATGCGAAAACCACCGGATTCGCGCATCACGGCATCGAGAGTGGCCGGCTGGGATGCCCGCTCATTGAGTACCCGCAGGCCTTCGGCGTAATACGGACGGGCCAGGCGATTGACGATGAAGCCGGGCGTGGAACTGGCAAACACCGGCGTTTTGCCCCAGGCGAGGGCGGTGTCGTGCACGCATTGCACCACGGCGGCGTCGCTGGCCAGGCCGCGGATGACTTCCACCAGCTCCATCTGCGGCACCGGGTTGAAGAAATGCATGCCGACCAGGCGCTGCGGGTGGCGCAGCGAGGCAGCGATGCGCGTGATCGAGATCGACGAGGTATTGCTGGCCAGGATGCATTCCGGGCTGACGATGTCTTCCAGCTTGCCGAACAGTTCCTGCTTGGCCGGCAACTGCTCGACGATGGCTTCGATCACCAGCCCGGCACAGGCCAGTTCCCGCAGAGACGTGGCCGGGGCCAGGCAGTCATTGGCCTTCTCGGCCTGCTCCCTGGTGATCTTTCCCCGGCTGGCCAGGCGGTCCAGGCCGAGGCGGATGCTGGCGATGGCACGGGCGCAAGCACCTTCGCCGCTGTCGTAGATCAGCACGGGGTGCCCGGCGGTGGCCGCGACCTGGGCGATGCCGGCGCCCATGGTGCCGCCGCCGACCACGGCAACGGTGGTGTCCACGGGTAGCGCCCGCGCTCCCGGTTGCGACTGTGGCGCCAGTCGCGACCGTTGCGTGACGCGTAGATATTTCGGTGTGCGTTCTGCCTCCATCTCACTGCCCCGTAAAGTGTGGCGCACGCTTTTCCTGGAAGGCGGCCACGCCCTCCCGGTAATCACGGCTATGGCCGAGGGTGCGCATGGTGTCGCGCTCCAGGTCCAGTTGCTGTTCCAGCGTGTGCGCCGGGCTACGGTACAGGGTGGCCTTGGTCGCGGCCAGACCCAGGGTAGGCGCGCTGGCGAAATGACGGGCCATGGCGCGGGCCTGTTCCATCAGTTGTGCATCGTCCACGCATTTCCAGATTAGGCCCCATTGCTCGGCCTGCTCGGCGCTGATCTTCTCGCCCAGCAGCGCCATGCCCATGGCGCGCGCGGTGCCGACCAGGCGCGGCAGGAAATAGGTGCCGCCGGTATCGGGGATGAGACCCAGCTTGCAGAACACTTCGACGAAGCTGGCCGAGCGTGCCGCGATCACGATATCGCAGGCCAGCGGCAGGTTGGCGCCGGCCCCCGCGGCGACGCCATTGACGGCGCAGATCACCGGAAAGCGCAGGGCGCGCAGCGATTTCACCAGCGGGGCGTAATACTGATCGATGGAGTGGCCCAGGTCGACGCCTGCGCTGCCCTCGTCCCCGGGCTTGACGGCGCGGTCGCCCAGGTCCTGGCCGGCGCAGAAACCGCGTCCGGCGCCGGTCAGCAGCAGCACGCGCACCTCGGGATCGGCTTTCAGCTTGTCGATGGCCTCGCGCAGTTCCAGATGCATCGCCACCGTGAAGCTGTTGAGCTTGTCGGGACGATTGAGGGTGATGACGGCAACGCCGTCCTGTTTTTCGAAGAGGATGGTTTGATAGCTCATGGCATGGAGGGGGAGGAATCAGTGGGCCCGGATCAGTTGTCCTGGTCGAAGTCCAGCAACAGCTTGTCGGTGACCGGGAAGGACTGGCAGCTCAGGACGAAGCCACGCGCGATCTCGTAGTCTTCCAGCGCGTAGTTGGCGTCCATATCGACGTTGCCCTCCACCACCTTGCAGCGGCAGGTGGCGCACACGCCACCCTTGCAGGAGTGGCGCAGGTCGATGCCGCTCTTGAGGCCGGCTTCCAGCACCGACTCCTTTTCCTTGTCCATGGTGAAGACATTGTGGGTGCCGTCCACGATCACCGTCACCTCGCACTGGCTGCTGCCGATCACCGGGCGCGCTGTGTGGTTGCGCGCCGGCACGCTGGCGGCGAACAGTTCGGTCTTGATCTGCGACTTTGGCAGGCCGTGCGCCTGCAGCGATTCACCGATGGCGTCCACCATCTGCTGCGGGCCACACAGGAAGGCGGCATCGATATCGTCCAGCCTGATCCAGGACGCCAGGAAGGCATCGCACTTGGCGCGATCGATGCGGCCATTGAACAGTTCCACATCCTGCTGCTCGCGGCTCATTACGTAGACCACGTTCAGGCGGTCCAGGTAGCTATCCTTGAGGTCGGTGAGTTCGTCCTTGAAGATCACCGAGGACGACGCCCGGTTGGCATAGACCAGCGTGAACCGGCTGCGCGGCTCGGTCAGCAGGGTGGTCTTGATGATGGACATCATCGGCGTAATGCCGCTGCCGGCGGCAAAGGCCAGGTAGTGCTTGCGGTTGGCCGCATCCAGCGGCACATTGAACTGCCCCATGGGCGGCATGACCTCGATCTGCTGGCCGGCCTGCAGGTGGTCATTGGCCCAATTGGAAAACAGCCCGCCCGGCGCACGCTTGATGGCCACCCGCAGGCGCCTTTCCTGCACGGCCGAACAGATCGAGTAGGAGCGGCGCAGTTCCTCGCCATTGACCTGCGAGCGCAGCGTCAGGTGCTGGCCCGGCAGGTAGGAAAAGCTGTCCTGCAATTCGCCGGGAACGGCGAAGGAGACCACGATGGTGTCGCGCGTATCCTGCTTCACGCTGTCGATGGTCAGTGGATAGAATTTGCTCATGTTGTTGTGCCTTCTGTCATGTTCTGGGTGAGACCGGGTGCCACGCTGCGGTCCGGTTCAGTGGGCCTTGAAATAGTCGAATGGCTCGCGGCAGTCCTTGCACTGGTACAGCGCCTTGCACGAGGTCGAACCGAACTGGCTCACGCACACGGTCTGCGTCGATCCGCAGTGCGGGCAGGGCACTTTCGGCGCGGCGTGACGCTGCGGGCTGATACCGCCGATGTCGATCACCTGTTGTGCCGGCGGGGCAATGCCGTAGTGGTTCAGGTTGCGGCGGCCTTTCTCGCTCATCCAGTCGGTGTTCCACGCTGGTGCCAGCTGGGTGCGCACGCTGACCTGGGCTACACCATGTTGTTGCAGCGTGCTAACGATGTCTGCGGCGATCACGCCCATGGCCGGGCAGCCGGAGTAGGTGGGCGTGATCACCACCGTGCAGTGCATCTGCTGCGCCGGGTCGCGCTGCAATTCCACCGCACGCACGATGCCCAGGTCGACCACCGAGATCGCCGGGATCTCGGGATCGGCGATCTGGTCCAGCCAGTGCCAGATCTGCGCTTGCAGCGCCTCCAGGTCGCTCTCCGCCTGCGCGGGAAGCGGCCTGGCCTGGATTGCCGGGCTCACGCTCACCACGCCGCTCCGGGATAGCTGCGCTGCAGGAACTGCATTTCCGCCAGCAGGTAGCCGAGATGTTCGGTATGCCGGCCCTGCTTGCCACCGCTCTGCATCCACAGTCCGGCCGCCGGGATGCGCAGGGTGGCCATCTGCAGGACCTCGGTCACATGCTGCTGCCACTTCTGCTGCAGTTCATCCAGGGCAGGCGCCAGGCCCTGTTGCTGCATCGCCGTGTCCAGCGCGTCGGGCGTGAACAGTTCGCCGGTGTACATCCACAGATCATCGATGGCGGCCTGCATGCGGCGATGGCTTTCCTCGGTGCCATCGCCCAGGCGGACCACCAGGTCCGTGCTACGGCGCACGTGGTAGGTCACCTCCTTCAAGCACTTCTGGGCGATCTCGACGATGCGGGCATCGTCGGACTGGCACAGGCCCTGCAGCAGGAAGTAGTGCCACACATCGAACAGGAACTGGCGCGCCAGCGTATCGGCATAGCTGCCATTGGGCAGCTCCACCAGCAGCAGGTTGTGGAACTGGTGGGCGTCGCGCAGGAAGGCCAGCTGGTCTTCGCTGCGGCCCTGTCCCTCCAGCTCGCCGGCGTAGCTCAGCCACAGGCGAGCCTGGCCGATCAGGTCCAGCGAGACGTTGATCAGGGCCATGTCCTCTTCCAGCGCCGGCCCCTTGCCACACCATTCGGAGAGGCGTTGCGAGAGCACCAGGACGTTGTCGCCCAGGCGTCGCACGTAATCGGTTTTGCTTGTCATGTCGGGCTCCGGTTCAGAGGTTCTTCAGTTCGGCCGGCATGGGGAAGAAGGTCGGGTGGCGATAGACCTTGCTGTTGGACGGCTCGAACAGCGGCGCCTTGTCACCCGGGCTGGAGGAGACGATATCGGCGGCGCGCACCACCCAGATGCCCACGCCTTCGTTGCGGCGGGTGTAGACATCGCGGGCATTGTTGATGGCCATCTCGCCATCGGGGGCATGCAGGCTGCCGACGTGTTTATGGGCCAGACCGTGCTGGCTGCGGATGAAGACTTCCCAGAGAGGCCATTCCTTGCTCATGATCGATTTCCTTGTTGGCGGGCCGCGCAGGGGGCGGCCACTGGCATTGTTGTGAATTGAAGCGAAAGGGATTGAAATCGGACAACCGGCGGATCAGGCGGCCTTCCGGCTGGCCTGTTTGTCGGCGTGCGCTACCAGGGCATCGCGGAACCAGGCGCCGTCCTCGTACGCCTGCCTGCGGGTGGACAGGCGCTCGCGGTTGCAGGGGCCATTGCCGCGCACGACGTTGTGGAATTCGTCCCAGTCGACCTGGCCGAAGTCGTAGCGACCGCGTTCTTCGTTCCACTTCAGATCGGGGTCGGGCACGGTCAGGCCCAGGTATTCGATCTGCGGGATGGTCTGGTCCACCATGCGCTGGCGCAGTTCATCATTGGAGAACAGCTTGATGCGCCACTGCATCGATTGCGCGCTGTGCACCGAGGTCGCATCGGACGGGCCGAACATCATCAGTGCCGGCCACCACCAGCGGTTCAACGCATCCTGCGCCATCTGCTTCTGCTCGGGGGTGCCACGACACAGCGCCAGCATGATGTCGTAGCCCTGGCGGGCGTGGAAGGATTCTTCCTTGCACACCCGCACCATGGCGCGCGAGTAGGGACCGAAGGAACAGCGGCACAGCGGAATCTGGTTGATGATGGCCGAGCCATCCACCAGCCAGCCGATGGCGCCCATGTCGGCCCAGTTCAGGGCTGGGTAGTTGAAGATGCTGGAATACTTGGCACGACCGGCGTGCAATTCGGCCAACAGGTCTTCGCGGGATACACCTAAGGTCTCGGCGGCGCTGTACAGGTACAGGCCATGGCCGGCCTCGTCCTGGATCTTGGCCAGCAGGATGGCCTTGCGTTGCAGCGTGGGCGCACGCGTGACCCAATTGCCCTCGGGCAGCTGGCCGACGATTTCCGAGTGCGCGTGCTGCGAGATCTGGCGTACCAGGGTCTTGCGATACGCCTCCGGCATCCAGTCCTTGGGTTCGATCTTGACGCCCGCATCGATGCGCGCCTGGAACGCCAGTTCTTCCGGCGACATCTCCTCGGCTTTGCGCACCTGGGTCAGGCCGGTGTCTACCATCTGTGCATACATGGTACTTCTCCGTGAAAAGGTTGCACGCTGAGCGACGGGCGAACGAGATCCTGACCGCATTGGCCCGCTTCAGGTGGGTGAAACTGAAAAGCTGAAAAGCTGAAAAAACTGCTGAATCGAAAATCGGTAAAACTGTCCTGTCGCAACGCTACGCGCGCCTGGCGGCGATCAAGGGCTGGACCCGGGGCGCGGCAAGGACCGGCCGGTTCTCCTCGATCTCGCTCAACGGGCTGACCTCGCGCAGACTGCGCAGGCTGCGCCGGGTCAGGTCGTGATACGTGCTGGTGCCGGCCTGCTTCCAGTCGATCTCCTCGGGCGAGAGTTCGCGCACCACCTTGGCCGGCAGGCCTGCCACCAGCGTGCGCGGTGGCACCTGCATGCCGGCCCGCACGAAGGCACAGGCCGCCACGATGGCCTGCTCGCCCACCACCGCTTCATCCATGACCACCGCGTTCATGCCTACCAGCGCATCGCGTTGCACGGTGCAGCTGTGCAGCACCGCGCCGTGGCCGATATGGCCGTTTTCCCCGACCACCGTGTCGTGACCGGGAAAGCCGTGGATCACGCAGGTGTCCTGCACGTTGGCACCACGCTGCAGCACGATGCGACCGAAGTCGCCGCGCAGGCAGGCCGCCGGGCCGACATAGCAATCGGCACCGACGATGACGTCGCCGATCAATACCGCCGTGGGATGCACATAGGCCGTGGGGTCGACCACCGGAATCACATCTTCGATTGCATAGCTGGGCACCGCGTCTCCTTGTGCAGCGGCCCTTGCCGGGCTGCGCCGCCTTGTCGTTGCAGCGAAACTGGCTGGCTTGTCCGCTGCTTTCTTCCTGGCTGAAGGCGGGAAAAAAGCATTTGCCTGTCGCTGTTTTTTAGGGAATAATAATTTCGACCGACCGGTTGGTCAATAATGTTTTTAGAGTTTTTCCTGACCGATATCGGAAAGTTCGGGATGCACCGGTGGTCGGGCAGGGCAGCTGGAGAGGTCGGACGCTGTGCTGGTTGCAGATGTTGCGTAGATGTTTCGTAAGAGTTTTGATTTACGGCACAATCATGACTTTGCGGAAATATCAAAGAGGACGCACTTATGCCACGCAAGCGTGCAGCGGGATACGACAACCAGCGCGAGACCATCATCGAACAGGCGGCAGCCTTGTTCGCGCGCAACGGTTTCGCCGGCACATCGATGAATGAAGTGGCACTGGCATGTGGCCTGTCCAAGGCCTCGCTGTATCACTACTACACCGACAAGCATCAACTGTTGATGACCATCTGCGAAGGCCATATCGACCGCCTGTGCGCTCTGGTCGATGAAGTGGCACAGCAGGACCTGCCACCCGAGCCACGCCTGCGCCTGCTGATCCAGCGCTTCGTGGAGGAATACCGCGACGCCCAGAACGAGCATCGCGTGCTGACCGAGGACGTGCGCTTCCTGGCGCCGGAGGACCAGGAAAGCATCCTGACCGGCGAACGCAAGGTGGTCAAGGCAGTGGCCGATGCCATGTGCGCGGTGCGCCCGGAGCTGGATCGCAGTCGCATGGCCAAGCCGCTGGCGATGCTTCTGTTCGGCATGATCAACTGGATGTTCATGTGGCTCAAGCCCGATGGCGAGCTGACCCATGAGCGCATGGCGGTGGTCGTGTCCGATCTGTTGTTCGGTGGTATCGGCGCCGTGGGCCTGGACGGCGTCCCCAGGAAGAAACGATGACGTGAGCCCTTGATCGGTCGCGTCATTGCAGGCATGCAACACCACAATGACAACACCATCAAGGAGACTCCATGCCGTACCGCTTGCCCTCTATTTGTCCACCTCGACTGCAGTTTTTCCGTCCGCTGTTTGCACTGGCCCTGGCCGGCTGCATGCACCTCGCCCACGCCGACATCAACGTCGGCGTCACCGTCTCCACCACCGGTCCGGCCGCCTCGCTGGGCATTCCGGAGAAGAACACCATCGCGCTGCTGCCGACCACCATCGTCGGGCAGAAGATCAACTACATCGTCCTCGATGACGCCTCCGACACCACGCAGGCGGTCAAGAATGCACGCCGCTTCGTTACCGAAAACAATGTCGATGTCATCGTCGGTTCCTCCGTCAGCCCCAACTCGATCTCGATGATCGAGGTCGCCGCCGAGGCGCAGACGCCGATGATCTCGCTGGCCGCTGCGGCCCGCATCGTCGAGCCCATGGACGCCAAGAAGAAGTGGGTCTTCAAGACCCCGCAGAACGACATCATGATGTCGCTGGCCATCGCCCGCGACATGGTGGCGCGGGGCTATCAGCGTGTGGCCTTCATCGGTTATGCCAATGCCTACGGTGAAGGCTGGTACGAGGAATTCAAGAAGGCTGCCGGCCTGAAAAAGCTGGAGCTGGTGGCCAACGAACGCTTCGCTCCGACCGATACCTCGGCCACCGCACAAGCCCTGAAACTGGTGGCGGCCAAGCCGGACGCGATCCTCATCGCCGCCTCCGGCACCCCGGCCGTGGTCCCGCAGCGTGCTCTCAAGGAGCGCGGCTTCAAGGGCCAGATCTACCAGACCCATGGCGTGGCCAATGCCGACTACCTGCGGGTGGGCGGCAAGATGCTGGATGGCACCCTGCTGCCGGCCGGCCCGGTGCTGGTGGCAGCGCAACTGCCGGCTACCAATCCCATCCGCAAGGTGGCGCTGGACTATACCGCCCGCTATGAGGCCGCCCACGGCAAGGACAGTGTCTCCCTCTTCGGCGGTTATGCCTGGGATGCCGGCGTGCTGCTGCAATCGGCCATTCCCGTGGCAATGAAGCGTGCCAAGCCCGGTACCCCGGAGTTCCGCGCCGCGCTGCGCGACGCGCTGGAAGCCACCCGTGAAGTGACCGGCGTACACGGCGTCTACAACATGTCGGCCAGCGACCACCTGGGTCTGGACCAGCGCGCCTCGGTGATGGTCAAGATCGTCGATGGCGCCTGGCAATACCAGCCCTGATCCGCTTTGCAGGTCGGCCTCTTCAGGCCATTTGATACCCATGCCGGCCATGCACCCGGGCTGACCTTCAGCCGGGTGCGCCAGCATCTTCACGTCTACAGGAGTTCCCATGACGGTACGTACACCGCAGCTACAGAGTTTCATTGCCGGCCGCTGGCTCGGCGAGAGTCCAGCCCAGATCTTGCACAGCGCCGTCAACGGCCGCGCCGTCGCATCCACCCACGCCGAGGCGATCGACTTCGGCGAAGCACTGGATCACGCCCGCCAGCAGGGGCTGCCCGGCCTGCTGGCGCTGGACTTCCAGCAACGCGCCGCCCGCCTCAAGGCCCTGGCGAAATACCTGACCGAACACAAGGAGACGCTCTACGCCATCTCCGCCCACACCGGCGCCACCCGCGCCGATAGCTGGATCGACATCGAAGGCGGTAGCGGCACGCTGTTCACCTATGCCAGCATCGGCACCAATGAATTTCCGTCCTCCAACTTGCTGCATGAGGGGCCGGCCTTTGCGCTGGGCAAGCAGGGTCGCTTCGCCGGCAGCCACATCCTGGTACCGCGCGGCGGCGTGGCGGTGCATATCAATGCCTTCAACTTCCCGGTCTGGGGCATGCTGGAAAAATTCGCGCCGAGCTTCCTGGCGGGCATGCCCTGCATCGTCAAGCCGGCCACCGCCACCAGCTATCTGGCCGAGGCGGCAGTGCGGCTGATCCAGCAATCCGGGCTGCTGCCGGCCGGCAGCCTGCAGCTGGTGATCGGCAGCACCGGTGACCTGCTGGATCGCCTGCAGCCGCAGGACGTGGTGACCTTCACCGGCTCGGCCGACACCGCCGCCCGCCTGCGCGTCCACCCCAATCTGGTTGCCAATGCCATTCCCTTCAACGCCGAGGCCGACTCGCTGAACTGCGCCATCCTTGGCCCGGATGTCGGCGCGGATGATGAAGAGTTCGAGCTCTTCGTCAAGGAGGTGGCACGCGAGATGACTACCAAGGCCGGCCAGAAATGCACCGCCATCCGGCGCGCCATCGTGCCGCGCCAGCATGTCGATGCGGTGGCTGAACGGCTGGCGGCGCGGTTGCGCAAGATCGTGGTCGGCGACCCGGCGCTGGAGTCGGTGCGCATGGGGCCGCTGGCTTCCCGTGACCAGCAGCGCGATGTCGAGCAACGGTTGGCGCTGTTGAAGCAGGGCGCCGACATCCTGCTCGGTGCCGGCACGGCATTCCAGCCGCAGGGCGAGGGTGTGGCCGAGGGCGCCTTCTTCGCGCCGACCCTGCTGCTGGCACGCGACACGGCCGCCGGCAGCCCGGTGCATGAAGTCGAGGCCTTTGGCCCCGTCAGCACCCTGTTGCCCTACGATGACCTGGACGAAGCCTTGGCCCTGGCCGCCCGCGGACGCGGCAGCCTGGTGGCCAGCCTGGTCACGCGCACGCCCGCCGTGGCGGCGCGGGTCATTCCTGCGGCCGCCGCCTGGCATGGTCGCCTGCTGGTATTGGATCGCGAATCGGCACCGGAATCCACCGGCCATGGTTCACCCCTGCCGCAGCTCAAGCACGGCGGCCCCGGTCGTGCCGGCGGCGGCGAAGAACTGGGCGGGGCCCGGGCGGTCAAGCATTACCTGCAGCGCAGTGCGGTGCAGGGTTCGCCCACCATGCTGGCGGCGGTGGTCGGCGAGCATGTGCGCGGCGCCCAAGTCCGCGAATCGGACATCCACCCCTTCCGTCACTACTTCGAAGACCTGCAGATCGGCGACTCGCTGAGCACCCATCGACGCACCGTGACCGAGGCTGACATCGTGAATTTCGGCTGCCTCTCCGGTGACCATTTCTACATGCACTTCGACGACATCTCGGCACGCCAGTCGCCCTTCGGCAAGCGCATCGCCCACGGCTACTTCGTGCTTTCGGCGGCGGCCGGGCTGTTTGTCTCGCCGGCACCCGGGCCGGTGCTGGCCAACTACGGGCTGGACACGCTGCGCTTCGTCAAGCCGGTCGGCATCGGCGACACCCTGCGTGCCCGGCTGACCTGCAAGCGCAAGATCGACCGCAACAAGAAGGACGCCAATGGCCAGGGGCAGGGCGTGGTCGCCTGGGATGTGGAGGTCAGCAACCAGGAGGACGAGCTGGTCGCGTCCTACGACATCCTGACCCTGGTGGCCAAGCGACCGGTGGCAGCATAGTCATATGACAGAACGGCTGGATGCCGGCAGTCATTGATTGCGTAAATGATATAAAAAATATAAACGGCTCGACGGAGCCGGAGACCTGCCCGGCCAGCCGCAGCCCGAACTGCGAGGCCCGGGCAGAACAGGAGGAGACAAATGGATGCAAGCATATTGACCGTGCTGGTGCAGGACGGCATCACCACCGGCGCCATCTATGCGCTGTTGTCGCTGGCGCTGGTGCTGGTGTTTTCGGTGACGCGGGTGATCTTCCTGCCGCAGGGCGAATTCGTCGCCTTTGGCGCCTTGACACTGGCGGCGATCCAGAACGGCCAGGCACCCGGCACGGCCTTGCTGTTATTGGCACTGGGTGGCGTGACGCTGGCGGTGGAAGCCGGCAGCGCATTGCGCCTGCCGCAATCCCGCGCGCGCCTGCGGCGCCGCTGGCCCTGGATGCTGGCCACGCAGGTACTGATGCCGCTGCTGGTGGTCGCAATCACCCGTTACGTTGACCTGCAGACACTGGCCATGCCGCTGCAGATCCTGCTGGCACTGCTCATCGTGGTGCCGATGGGGCCGATGATCTATCGCGTGGCATACCAGCCGCTGGCGCATTCTAGCGTGCTGGTGCTGCTGATTGTCTCGCTGGGTGTACACCTGGCCATGGTCGGGCTGGGGCTCTTGATGTTCGGGCCGGAAGGCAGCAACACCCGGCCCTTCACCGATCTGCAGTTCAACCTGGGCGAGAGTCCCGTATCGGGACAGAGCGTGATCGTGCTGGTGTCGGTGGCGGCGCTGATCGCGGTGATCTATCTTTTCTTCGAACGTACGCTCACCGGCAAGGCCTTGCGTGCCACCGCCGTCAACCGGCTCGGCGCCAGGCTGGTGGGCGTGGGCATCAACCAGGCCGGCAAGCTGTCCTTTGCGATGGCGGCCGGCATCGGTGCGCTGTGCGGCATCCTGATCGCGCCCTTCACCATCGTCAATTACGAATCGGGTTTCATCATCGCCCTGAAGGGCTTCGTGGGGGCCATCTTCGGCGGACTGGCCAGCTATCCGCTGGCGGCGCTGGGTGCGGTCTCGGTGGGCCTGGTCGAGAGCTTTTCCTCATTCTGGGCCAGCTCGTTCAAGGAATTGATCGTCTTCACGGTCATCCTGCCCATCCTGCTGTGGCGGTCGCTGACCAGCCACCACATCGATGAAGAAGCCTGAGGTCTCCACCATGCCATCCATGCCATCCTTCATGACCCATCGCGCCGCATGGCCGGTGCTGTTCTTCGCCATCGTACTGGCCCTGCCGCAGCTGGGCCTGCCGCCGTTCTGGGTGACCCTGCTGTCCTATGTCGGCCTGTATGCCATCGTCGCCCTGGGGCTGGTCTTGCTGACCGGCGTGGCCGGCCTGATCTCGTTCGGGCAGGCGGCCTTCGTCGGCATCGGTGCCTACACCACCGCCTATCTCACCTCGCAATTCGGCCTCTCGCCCTGGGTCGGCTTGTTGGCCGGTATCGCCCTGACCGCCTGCTCGGCGCTGGTGATCGGCGCGCTGACCATGCGCATCTCCGGCCACTACCTTCCCTTGTCCACGATTGCGTGGGGGCTGTCGCTGTACTACCTGTTCGGCAATCTGGAGATGCTGGGTAAGCACGATGGCATCAATGGTATCCCCGCCATCAGCATCGGCAGCTTCGAGTTCGGCAACGGTGGCTCGATGTATCTGTTGATCTGGGGCGTAGTGATCCTGGCGCTGGTTTCGGTCGTCAACTTCCTCGACTCGCGCGCCGGTCGTGCGGTGCGGGCGCTCAAATATGGGTATGTCATGCCCGAGTCCATGGGTGTGGATACCGCCCGGCTGAAGATCGTCATCTTCGTCTATGCCGCCGTACTGGCGGGCATCTCGGGGTGGCTCTACGCGCATCTGCAACAGGCGGTCAATCCCACGCCCTTCGGACTGAAATACGGCATCGACTACCTGTTGATGGTGGTGGTGGGCGGTGCCGGCCATGTCTGGGGTGCGCTACTGGGCGCGGGATTGCTGGCGGTGTTGAGCAACTTCCTGCAGGAGTGGCTGCCGGGCCTGTTGGGGAGCGGCGGTAACTTCGAAGCCATCGTCTTCGGCATTGCCCTGGTGATCTTCCTGCAGTTCGCCAACGAAGGCCTGTGGCCGCGCCTGCAGGCGCGCTTCGGCCAGCGCCGGGTGCATAGCTTGCGAACAGGTGGCGCGCCGCTGGCACAGTTGCCCAAGCCGCAGCGGGGAGAAGTCATCCTGCAGGTAGAATCCGCCCGCAAGCAGTTCGGCGGACTGGTGGCGGTCAACGATGTCAGCTTCGCGGTCAAGGCTGGTGAGATCGTCGGCCTGATCGGGCCGAACGGCGCCGGCAAGTCGACCACCTTCAACCTCGTGACCGGGGTGTTGTCGATCACCAGCGGCAAGCTCGACTATCGCGGCCAGTCATTGGCGGGATTGTCGTCACGCGAAATCTGCAGTCGCGGCATCGCCCGCACCTTCCAGCATGTGCGCCTGGTGCCGGGCATGAGCGTGCTGGAGAACGCTGCCATGGGGGCCTTCCGTCGTGGTGAATATGCCCCGCAGCGCGGCATCCTCGCCAGCCTGGTGCGCGCCAATGCCTCCGAGGAGGCGCGCATCCTGCAGGAAGCCCGTCACCAGCTGGAGCGCGTCGGCCTGGGCAACATGCTGGACCGGCCTGCCGGCAGCCTGGCGCTGGGCCAGCAGCGCATCCTCGAAATCGCTCGCGCACTCTGCTGCGACCCCGCGCTGCTCCTGCTGGACGAGCCCGCCGCCGGCCTGCGCCTGAAGGAGAAGCAAGCCTTGGCAGCCCTGCTGGACAAGCTGCGCGGCGAAGGCATGGCGGTGCTGCTGGTGGAGCATGACATGGACTTCGTCATGCAATTGACCGACCACATCGTGGTCATGGAATTCGGCACCAAGATTGCCGAGGGCACGCCGGCACAGATCCAGGTCCACCCGGCCGTGCTGGAAGCCTATCTCGGAGGAGCCCAATGATGACCGCCGCCACCATGAGCCTGCCGCTGCAGGAGCAGGCTGAAGTACGCACTGCCGTCGCCCCGGTCCTGCTGGAGGTCAGTGGCCTCTCGGCCCGCTACGGCAAGGTCGCCGCGCTGACCGATGCCACGCTGTCCCTGCGGGCCGGCCAGATCGTCACCGTCATCGGCCCCAACGGCGCCGGCAAGTCCACCCTGCTCAACGCCATGATGGGCGCGCTGCCCACGGGCGCCACGGCCAGCGGCAGGATCGTCTTCCAGGGCGAGGATGTGGGGCGGATGGAGATCGAAGAGCGCGTCGCACGCGGCCTCTCGTTGGTGCCGGAAAAGCGCGAACTGTTTGCCAGCATGACGGTGGAAGACAACCTGCTGCTGGGGGCCTACAAGCGTCGTCGCCATGGTGAAGCGGGCTATCTGGATCAGCAGGATTTCGTGTACACCCTGTTCCCGCGCCTGAAGGAACGCCGCAAGCAGGCCGCCGGCACGCTCTCCGGCGGAGAACGCCAGATGCTCGCGGTAGGCCGAGCATTGATGGCCAAGCCGCAGGTGTTGATGCTGGATGAGCCCAGCCTGGGCCTGGCACCATTGGTGACGCGCGAAATTCTTGCCATCATCAGCCAGCTGCGCAGTACCGGCGTGGCGACCTTGCTGGTGGAACAGAATGCGCGGGCGGCTTTGCAGGTGGCTGATTATGGCTATGTGCTGGAGATGGGGGAGATCGCCTGCGAAGGGGCGGCGGCGGTGCTGGGGGCGGATGGGCGGATTGTGGAGAGTTATCTGGGGGTGGGGAGGGGGTGAGCCTCGGAGCGGGCGGCGGCGATAGTCGGTGGACGTGATTTTCGGAACTTTCCCTCGCCAGGCGTTGCATACAGATTCCTCACGCAATCGCCTGGATGCCTTTCTTTTCGACCACGGTCAGCAGACGAAGAGCCGGTCCGCCTGGTTTCTTGACACCTCGCTCCCAATCCGAGATCAGGTTCCTGCTCACATTCAGATAAAGGGCAAAGATGGGCTGCGACAGGCATTCACGCTCGCGCAGCGCACGGATGCGCTCGGGTGGCATGGCTTGTATCGGCGTCAGGCAGCTTTCGTCGAACGCGCGCATGGTCTGCTTGTCGATGGCACCGATGTCATGCAGGGCCTCCATCGTTTCATGGAGTGCCGCATAGGCTTGGCTACGGTATTTCTTGGTCATGGTGGTCTATCTCCGTCAATTGCCCCTTGTCTATCAATGCGACGAGCTGGTCTTCCGTCAGCCGGAGGATATGCTGCGCTGCTTTTTTGAACGCGACCTCTTCATCAGCATCGATGTTGTCGCGATCATTCTTGGCGAATCCGTACACAAAGAAGGCACGCTCCGCCGTGCGATACAGGATGATGGTGCGAAAACCTCCGGCCTTGCCGTGGCCGGTGCGTGCTACGCGTTGCTTGATGACGCCGCCGCCAAGGTCCGCATCAAGCTGTCCACGTTCGGCTCGAGCAACCGCTGCCAGGAGCGCCGCGTCCGCGATACCCTGCTTGCGGCTGAAACGCTCGAACCAGGCGTTCTTGAAAATCCGCATTGAGCGGGCTCCTTAAAATATAACACAAAGTATTATATTTTTAGCTGGGAGCTGGCGGTGCGACTGGTGTGCGTAATGAAGCCGGTCAGCAGCGAACAATAAAAAACCCCGAAATTATTCGGGGTCTTTGGATGGGCCTGACTTGGGGATGTCTGGGTGGATAGGGCTCAGACGTTAAACAGGAAATTCATCACATCCCCATCCTTGACCACATATTCCTTGCCTTCTGCCCGCATCTTGCCTGCTTCCTTGGCACCGGTCTCACCCTTGCAGGCGATGTAGTCCTCGAAGGCGATGGTCTGCGCACGGATGAAGCCGCGCTCGAAGTCGGTGTGGATCACACCCGCCGCTTGCGGGCCGGTGGCGCCGACAGGCACGGTCCAGGCGCGCACTTCCTTCACGCCAGCGGTGAAGTAGGTCTGCAGGCCCAGCAGCTTGAAGGCAGCACGGATCAGGCGGTCCAGGCCCGGTTCTTCCATGCCCATGTCGGCCAGGAAGTCGACCTTGTCGGCGTCGTCCAGGTCGGCGATCTCGGCTTCGATGGCGGCGCAGATGGCGACGATGGGGGCGTTCTGTTCCTTGGCGTAGCCGGTCAACTGGTCCAGCAACGGGTTGTTGGTGAAGCCGCTATCGGACACGTTGGCCACATACATGGCCGGCTTGGCGGTGATCAGGCACAGCGGCTTGATCAGCAGCATCTCTTCGGCATCCAGGCCCAGGGCGCGCACCGGCTTGGCTTCGTCCAGCGCCGGCATGATGCGTTCCAGCAGGGCGACCAGCTTGGCGGCGTCCTTGTCGCCGGAACGGGCTTTCTTCTGTTCGCGGTGGATGGCCTTCTCGACCGTGCCCATGTCGGCCAGGGCCAGTTCGGTCTGGATCACGGCGATGTCGTCCAGCGGGCTGACGCGGCCGGCAACGTGGATCACGTTGGGGTCTTCGAAGCAGCGCACCACGTTGACGATGGCGTCGGTCTCGCGGATGTGCGAGAGGAACTGGTTGCCCAGGCCTTCACCCTTGGAGGCACCCGCCACCAGGCCTGCGATGTCGACGAATTCGACGGTCGCCGGCAGGATGCGCTCAGGCTTGACGATCTCGGCCAGCGCCTTCAGGCGCGGATCGGGCACTTCCACGATGCCGACATTGGGCTCGATGGTGCAGAACGGATAGTTCTCGGCGGCGATGCCGGCCTTGGTCAGCGCGTTGAAAAGGGTGGACTTACCGACGTTGGGCAGACCCACGATGCCGCATTTGAGGCTCATGACAGATTCTTCCGAAAGCAAAACCGACATTGTAGCAAGCCGTGCGCCGCAACCCTATGCTTTGCTTGGCGGCATTGTTCTTCCGGGCTGGTCCTCCGGATGCCGGCATCCCTGTCGCGAAACCATCAGGCCCCCTCCACATGGAGCGTTTTGGGGGCGAATCACACCTGTATTGTCTTTTATGTATTAATTCGTTGCGTATATGCCACGCAATGGGAAATATCTGAAATGCACAATATTTAACTGACTCATTCGTCAGCAAGTTGGTTGTTGGCAATAGTTATCAAGTTCCTCTAAATTGCAGGCAACTTGTAAAGAAAAGGCTCGTTTCGCCGCGGCCATTTACACGCTGTATTGCCCTCTTGAAAGCGATTTGTAAAATTTGCTCTACAATGTCGGTTTTCCAAAGAACTCGAAGAATCCCTTTGCCTAATATCGTTGAAATCCGCGATCTGCACTTCCGTTATGGCGACCGGCCGATCCTGTCCGGTCTCCATATGGATTTCCCGCGCGGAAAGGTGGTGGCGGTCATGGGCGGTTCCGGTTCGGGCAAGACCACCATCCTGCGGTTGATCGGCGGACAGTTGCAGCCGCAGCAGGGCAGGGTGGAAGTGGATGGCGAAAACGTGCCCGACCTGGGGACCGGACAACTGTATTTGTTGCGTCGCAAGATGGGCATGCTGTTCCAGAACGGCGCGCTGTTTACCGACATGACGGTGTTCGACAACGTGGCCTTTCCACTGCGCGAGCATACCGACCTGGATGAAACGCTCATCCGTGACCTGGTCCTGATGAAGCTCAACGCCGTCGGCCTGCGCAATGCGGCAGCGCTGAAGCCGGCGGAAATCTCCGGCGGCATGGCGCGGCGCGTGGCGCTGGCCCGGGCGATCGCGCTGGACCCGGCGCTGATCATGTATGACGAGCCCTTCGCCGGCCTCGATCCGATTTCCATGGGTGTGACCGCCAACCTGATCCGTCGTCTCAATGATGCGCTGGGGTCGACGTCCATCCTGGTGTCGCACGACGTCAATGAATCCTTCGGTATCGCCGATTATGTGTATTTCCTGTCCGCCGGCAAGATCGTGGCCCAGGGTACACCGGAAGAGATGCGTCATTCCACCGATCCCTATGTGAAGCAATTTGTCCACGCCGAGGCCGATGGGCCGGTGCCTTTCCACTATCCCGGCAAGTCGCTGGCCGAGGACCTGGGTCTGGGAGGCGGCGCATGATCGTCGGTCTCGTCAGCGGCCTGGGCCGCAGTATCCGGGAGTTCGTGGTCGGGGTCGGTTTTGCTGCACGCATGTTCGTCAACATGCTGGGCGCCTCGTTGGGCTTGCTGCGTCGTCCGCGCCTCATTACCGACCAGATCCACTTCATCGGTAACTATTCGCTGGTGATCATCGCGGTGTCCGGCTTGTTCGTGGGCTTCGTACTGGGTCTGCAGGGTTATTACACGCTCAATAAATACGGTTCCGAACAGGCGCTGGGTCTGCTGGTGGCCCTGTCGCTGACGCGTGAACTGGGTCCGGTGGTGACTGCGCTGCTGTTTGCCGGGCGCGCCGGGACCTCGCTGACCGCCGAGATTGGCCTGATGAAGGCCGGCGAGCAACTGTCGGCCATGGAGATGATGGCCGTGAACCCGCTGCAACGCGTGGTCGCGCCGCGTTTCTGGGCAGGTGTCATCGCCATGCCGGTGCTGGCGGCGATCTTCAGTGCCGTGGGCGTCATGGGCGGTTATGTGGTCGGCGTGCTGCTGATCGGCGTCGATGAAGGTGCCTTCTGGTCGCAGATGCAGGGCGGGGTGGACGTCTGGAACGATATCGCCAACGGCGTGCTGAAAAGCGTCGTCTTCGGCGTGGCAGTGACCTTCGTGGCGCTGTTCCAGGGTTACCAGGCGCAGCCCACGCCGGAGGGGGTGGCCCGCGCCACCACCCGCACCGTGGTGATCGCTTCGCTGATGGTGCTGGGCCTGGACTTCCTGCTGACCGCGCTGATGTTCAGCTGATCGCGGCAAAGAATGTAGAGCGCCCGTACGCGGGCGACGATGAATATAGAGGGTTGAACTATGCAACGTAAATCACTGGATGCCTGGGTTGGAATCTTCGTGCTGCTGGGCGTGGCTGCGCTGGTGTTCCTGGCGCTCAAGGCCGGCAACATGAGCTCGATGTCCTTCGGTCAGAAGACCTATGCGCTCAAGGCCAGCTTCGACAACATCGGCGGCCTGAAGTCGCGTGCGGCGGTCAAGAGCGCCGGCGTGGTGGTGGGCCGCGTGGACTCGATCCGCTTCGACGACCAGACCTTCCGCGCCGTGGTGATGCTGAACATGGACGAGGGCTACAAATTTCCCAAGGACAGCTCCGCAAAGATTCTGACTTCGGGTCTGTTGGGTGAACAATACATCGGCATCGAACCGGGCGGCGATACTGCTAACCTGGCTTCGGGCGATACCATTAAGATGACGCAATCCGCAATCGTGCTGGAGAACCTGATCGGTCAGTTCCTCTACAGCAAGGCGGCAGAGGGAAAGGATGATTCAAAATGAATAAGAAGACCATCAACACCGCCTACGCGAGCCACCTGGGCGCCATCGCCCTGGCAGCCGCAGCCCTGACCGGCTGCGCCAGCACCAGCAACAATCCCAATGATCCGCTGGAAGGTTTCAACCGGACCATGTTCAGCTTCAACGACACGGTCGACAAGGTGGCCCTGAAGCCGGCAGCGCAGGCCTATGACGCGGTGGTGCCCAATCCGGTGCAGCATGGTGTGGGCAACTTCTTCGGCAACATCGGCGACCTGTGGTCGTCGATCAACCAGCTGCTGCAGGGTCGCGTCGAGCAGGGTGTATCGACCTTCATGCGCGTGGCCATCAACACCACCTTCGGTCTGGGTGGCGTGCTGGACGTGGCGACCGAAGCCCGCCTGCCGCGTGAAAAGTCCGATTTCGGCCAGACCCTGGGCAAGTGGGGCGTAGGCTCGGGCCCGTACGTGGTGCTGCCGTTCTTCGGCCCGTCGACCGTGCGTGATACCGCCGGCCTGCCGGTGGACCTGTATGGCGACCTGTGGACCTACAAGCGTCCGGTTCGCTGGCGCAACGTCGGTGCGGTGGTGCGCATCGTCGACCGCCGCGCCCAGTTGCTGGATGCCTCGACCCTGCTGGAAGACGCCGCGCTGGACAAGTACGACTTCGTGCGTGATGCCTACCTGCAACGTCGCCAGAGCCAGATCAATGGCGCCGGTGGTGGCAAGGATCAGCCGGAAAACACCATCGAGCCGTAAAGGCCTGATCGGCTGGCCGGGCTGAATGGCCCGCCAGCGCCGCAGCCCTTGAAAATCCGCTGAACTGCATTATCTGTAACACCCGTAGCCAACTGTGACGGCACGGGAACCCCGTCATTTGGCGGGTTTCGAAGGAGTTGCCGGCGCTGGTCGCCGACGCTGGTTGCCGGAAGCATGCCGATGCGCATGCCTGCCCGTGCAGAATCCGGCCCCTTCCGCTGACTCGAATGGAAAACCACTTATGAAGATGCTTGCCAAACTTTTCGCCATTGCCGCCATCGCCGTTCCCGCCCTGTCCTTCTCGGGCGCCGCTTCCGCCCAGGAGGCTCCGGATGCCCTGGTCAAGCGCATCAGTTCGGAGGTGCTGGACACCGCCAAGAACGACAAGGACATCCAGGCCGGCAACAACGGCCGCATCATGCAACTGGTCGAACAGAAGATCCTGCCGTACGTGGACTTCGAGCGCATGACCCAGCTGGCTGCCGGCCGTTACTGGCGCCAGGCCACGCCGGAACAGCAGAAGCAGCTGATCACCCAGTTCCGCAGCCTGCTGGTGTTCACCTACTCCGGCGCCCTGTCGCAGGTCCGTGACCAGAAGATCGAATTCAAGCCGCTGCGCGCCGCTCCTGGCGATACCGAAGTGGAAGTGAACTCGCAGGTCATTTCCTCGCGTGGCGGTGAACCCATCCAGCTGAGCTATCGCCTGGAAAAGAAGGCCGACGGCTGGAAGCTGTATGACGTCAACGTGCTGGGCGCCTGGCTGGTCGAGGCCTACCGCGGCACCTTCTCCAGCGAGATCAGCAAGGGCGGCATCGACGGCCTGATCAAGGCGTTGAGCGACAAGAACCAGCAGCTGGCTGCCCGCAGCAACGGCAAGAAGTAATTTTCTTCACCGATCCGAAAGAACCTGCACCATGTTCAAGCCCGGCGCCTCGCTGACCTTCACCAATGCCAGTACTGTCCTGCGCGACGGCCTCTCGGCCATCGCCGCCGGACAGGGCCGCATCGATGTGAGCGAGGTGACCGTGGTCGATTCCTCGGCCGTGGCCACACTGCTGGCCTGGCGGCGCGCGGCTGCCGAGCGTGGCGCAGCGCTGGAATTTGGCACCCTGCCGGCCAATCTGCAGAGCCTGGCCGACCTCTACGGTGTTTCCGCCCTGCTGCAAGGCACGGCGGCGCCTACCTCCGCGACCGATCGACATCACTGACCGGTCCAGTCCCTCCGGCCGGTGCGGATGACCCGCGGCGGCCCGGAAAATCGAATTCCCCTATAATCGAATGTTTTGCAGGCGCGCTTGCGGCCTCGTGCACCGGATTTTCCTCCCTTGAACGTGGCTTCACCTGAGCCCGGCAAAACCTGAATACCAGCGATCTGCGGCCTGACCGCGATAGCATAACGACAACATGGCTGCGTCACCGCCGTACTTCCCCTACAGGACGGCAGGCGGCACGGGGCCAGGGCGAGGCGGGTGAGGGATTCCTGGTGGATTCCCGCTCCCTCATTTCTTTCTGGCAAATAACGTATCGAATGGGCGAGGCAATGGCCGCTCTCCAAATCACAGACATCAAGAAGCGTTACCAGTCGCTGCAGGCGCTGGGCGGCGTTTCGCTGGCAATCGAGGAAGGTGAGTTCTTCGGCTTGCTGGGCCCCAACGGCGCCGGCAAGACCACGCTGATCTCCATCATCGCCGGCCTGAACCGGGCTGATTCCGGTTCGGTCACCATCCACGGTCACAACGTCGTCAGCGACTATCGCGCGGCCCGCATGAAGCTGGGCGTGGTGCCGCAGGAACTGGTGTTCGATCCCTTCTTCACGGTGCGCGAGACGCTGCGCATGCAGTCCGGTTACTTCGGCCTGCGCAACAACGACAAGTGGATCGACGAGGTCATGGAAAACCTGGGCCTCACCAACAAGGCCGATACCAATATGCGCGCCCTGTCGGGCGGCATGAAGCGCCGCGTGCTGGTGGCCCAGGCGCTGGTGCACAAGCCGCCGGTGATCGTGCTGGATGAACCCACGGCCGGCGTGGACGTCGAGTTGCGCCAGACCCTGTGGCATTTCATCGGTCGCCTCAACCGCGAAGGCCATACCATCGTGCTGACCACGCACTACCTGGAAGAGGCGCAGGCGCTGTGCAACCGCATCGCCATGCTCAAGTTCGGGCAGGTGGTGGCGCTGGATTCGACCGAGGGCCTGATCCGCCGCATCTCGGGCTCGCAGATGGTGCTCAAGCTCAAGCGCAGCGCGCTGCCGGACGGCCTCAAGGCGCTGGTGACGCATCCGGAAGAACTGCTCGCAGGCAACACTGCCAACAAGTACACGCTGCGCGTGAATGACTACAAGGAAGTCGAACCCATCCTGGCCACGTTGCGCGCCGCCGGCGCCGAGATCGACGATCTGCAGTTGCAGCAGGCCGACCTGGAAGACGTCTTCATCCAGATCATGGGAGATGAAAAATGATCGGTTTCCGTACCCTTTTCTACAAGGAAATCCTGCGTTTCTGGAAGGTCGCCACCCAGACCATCACGGCCCCGGTGGTGACGGCGCTGCTGTATCTGCTGATCTTCGGCCATGTGCTGCAGGACCGCGTGCAGGTCTATCCGGGCGTGAACTACACCGGTTTCCTGGTGCCGGGCCTGGTGATGATGAGCGTGTTGCAGAATGCCTTTGCCAACAGTTCGTCCTCGCTGATCCAGTCCAAGATCACCGGTAACCTGGTGTTCGTGCTGCTCACGCCACTGTCGCACTGGGAAATGTTCGGTGGCTATGTGCTGGCGGCCGTGGTGCGTGGCCTGATGGTGGGCGCCGGTGTGTTCGTGGTGACGGTCTGGTTTGGCCATCTGGACTTCGTGGCACCGCTGTGGATCCTGGTGTTTGCACTGCTGGGCGCAGGCATTCTGGGGACCATGGGCCTGATCGCGGGTATCTGGGCCGAGAAGTTCGACCAGCTGGCGGCGTTCCAGAATTTCCTGATCGTGCCGCTGACCTTCCTGGCCGGCGTGTTCTATTCGATACACTCGCTGCCCCCGTTCTGGCAGGCGGTATCGCATTTCAACCCGTTTTTTTATATGATCGATGGCTTTCGCTACGGCTTCTTCGGTCAGTCCGACATTCCCCCCATGACCAGCCTCGGTATCGTCGCCGTGTTCTTCGTGGCGCTGTCCACGCTGGCCGTGCGCATGCTCAAGAGCGGTTACAAGCTGCGCGCCGGTTCGCATTGAGCCCCCCGGCAATCCCCCTATTCCTGTGAAGAGCCTCACCATGCTACCCACCCCCGAACTCGTCAAAAGCTATATCGCCGCCGGCCTGGAGTGCCAGCACCTCGAAGTGGAGGGCGACGGCCAGCACTTCACCGCCGTCATCGTCGCCGATGCCTTTACCGGCAAGCGCCTGATCCAGCGTCACCAGCTGGTCTACGCCGCCCTGGGTGACCGCATGCGCGAAGAAATCCACGCGCTGTCGATGAAGACCCTGACCCCCGAAGAATTCCAGAAATAAGGCAATACGATGGACAAGCTCCTGATCCGTGGCGGCAAGCGCCTCTCCGGCGATGTCACCATTTCCGGCGCCAAGAATGCCGCCCTGCCCATCCTGTGCGCGGGTCTGCTGACGGCCGATGATCTGCACCTGACCAATGTGCCGCACCTGCAGGACGTGGTCACGATTACCCAGCTGATGAAGCAGATGGGCCTGCGCGTGCGCGAGAACGGCGAGGAGATGGTGCTCAACGGCAACGACATCACCCGTCCCGAAGCACCCTATGAGCTGGTCAAGACCATGCGCGCCTCGATCCTGGTGCTGGGTCCGCTGCTGGCCCGCTTCGGCCAGGCCAAGGTCTCGTTGCCGGGTGGCTGCGCGATCGGTTCGCGGCCGGTGGATCAGCACATCAAGGGCCTGCAGGCCATGGGTGCCGAGATCCATATCGAGGGCGGCTACATCCACGCCAAGGCCAAGCGCCTCAAGGGTGCGCGCATCGTGACCGACATGATCACCGTCACCGGCACCGAAAACCTGCTGATGGCGGCAGTCCTGGCCGATGGCGAGACTGTGCTGGAAAACGCCGCACGCGAACCTGAAGTGGGCGATCTGGCCCAGTTGCTGGTGAAGATGGGCGCCAGGATCGAAGGCATCGGTACCGACCGCCTGGTGATCCAGGGCGTGGACAAGCTGCACGGCGCCTCGCACCAGGTGATCGCCGACCGCATCGAAACCGGTACCTTCCTGTGTGCCGTGGCTGCCACTGGCGGTGACGTGACCCTGCAGCGCACCCGCGCCGGGCTGTTGGATGCCGCGCTGGACAAGCTGCGCGACGCCGGTGCCATCCTCACCTCGGGCGAGGACTGGATTCGCATCCAGATGGCACGTCGGCCCAAGGCCGTGAGTTTCCGCACCACCGAATATCCTGGCTTCCCGACCGATATGCAGGCGCAGTTCATGGCGCTGAACTGCATCGCCGAAGGCACCAGCCACGTTACGGAGACCATCTTCGAGAACCGTTTCATGCACGTGCAGGAATTGAACCGCCTGGGCGCGGCCATCGATGTGGAGGGCAATACCGCCATTGTCACCGGCGTGGAAAAATTCATCGGCGCGCCGGTGATGGCTACCGACCTGCGTGCTTCGGCCTCGCTGGTCATCGCTGGCCTGGCTGCGCAGGGCGAGACGGTGGTGGAGCGCATCTACCACCTCGACCGTGGTTACGACCGCATGGAAGCCAAGCTGTCGGCCATCGGGGCGGACATCCAGCGCATCAAATAAGTTTTCGGATTGAAAAGTACAACATCATGACCCAACAACTGACGCTGGCGCTCTCCAAGGGCCGCATCTTCGAAGAGACCCTGCCGCTGCTCAAGGCGGCCGGCATCACCGTGTCCGAGGACCCGGAGTCGTCGCGCAAGCTGATCCTGCCGACCAATGATCCTGACGTGCGGGTGATCATCGTGCGCGCTTCCGACGTGCCGACCTATGTGCAATATGGTGCGGCAGATTTCGGCGTGGCCGGCAAGGACGTGCTGCTGGAACACGGCGGCGAAGGCCTTTACCAGCCGATCGACCTGAACATCGCCAAGTGTCGCCTGTCGGTGGCGGTGCAGGAAGGCTTCGACTATGCCAGTGCGGTGCGCCAGGGTGCGCGCCTGCGGGTGGTGACCAAGTACGTCAAGACCGCACGCGAGCACTTCGCCGCCAAGGGCGTGCACGTGGACCTGATCAAGCTGTATGGCTCGATGGAACTGGGTCCGCTGGTCGGCCTGTCGGACGCCATCGTCGACCTGGTCAGCACCGGTGGCACGCTGCGCGCCAACAAGCTGGTGGAGGTCGAGCACATCATCGATATCTCCTCTCGCCTGGTGGTCAACCAGGCCGCGCTGAAGTTGAAACGCGAGCGTTTGCAGCCCATCCTCGATGCCTTCGAGAAGGCGTCCAAGGCCAAGTAATATCCGTCATTCCAACGACCCCAGATTTCCTCGCAGAGCAGGTGAGACCATGAGCATTGCCATCCGAAAACTCGATTCCGCCGATGCCGGCTTCCGTGACAAGCTGTCGGCCGTGCTGGCCTTCGAAGCCAGCGAGGACGAGGCCATCGACCGCGCCGCTGCCGGCATCCTGGCCGACGTGAAGGCGCGTGGCGATGTCGCCGTGCTGGAATACACGCAGCGTTTCGACCGCGTGCAGGCCGCGTCCGTGGCCGCCCTGGAAATCGGCAAGGAAGCGCTGCAGGCGGCACTGGCCGGCCTGCCCGAGGCACGTCGCCATGCGCTGCAGACCGCCGCCGACCGTGTGCGCGCCTATCACGAGCGCCAGAAGAAGGAATGCGGTTCCGACGGCTTCCTTTATCGCGAAGCTGACGGCACCGAGCTGGGCCAGAAGGTCACGCCGCTGGACCGCGTGGGCATCTACGTGCCGGGCGGCAAGGCGGCCTATCCTTCGTCGGTGTTGATGAATGCGATTCCCGCCAAGGTGGCGGGCGTGCAGGAAGTGATCATGGTCGTGCCCACGCCGGATGGCGTGAAGAATGAGCTGGTACTGGCCGCCGCGGCCATTGCGGGCGTGGATCGCGTCTTCACCATCGGGGGCGCGCAAGCGGTCGGTGCGCTGGCCTATGGCACCGCGACCATCCCGCAGGTGGACAAGATCGTCGGCCCCGGCAACGCCTATGTGGCCGCTGCCAAGCGCCGCGTGTTCGGCGTGGTGGGCATCGACATGATCGCCGGCCCCTCGGAAATCCTGGTCATCTGCGACGGCGCCACCGATCCCGACTGGATCGCCATGGACCTGTTCTCGCAGGCCGAACACGATGAACTGGCGCAGTCGATTCTGCTCTGTCCGGATGCCGACTACATCGCCAAGGTCGAGGCCTCGATCAACCGCCTGCTGGACGAGATGCCGCGCAAGGAAGTGATCCGTACCTCGCTGACCGACCGTGGCGCCCTGGTCAAGGTGCGCGACATGGAAGAGGCCTGCGAGATCGCCAACATGATCGCCGCCGAGCACCTGGAGATTTCGGCACAGGAGCCGCAGCAATGGGCGGACCTGATCCGTCATGCCGGTGCCATGTTCCTGGGACGTTTTTCGTCCGAATCGCTGGGTGATTACTGCGCCGGCCCGAATCACGTACTGCCGACCTCGCGGACCGCGCGTTTCTCCTCGCCGCTGGGGGTGTATGACTTCCAGAAGCGTTCCAGCGTGATCCGCGTGTCGGAAGAGGGCGCGCAGACGCTGGGCAGGATCGCCGCCGAACTGGCCTATGGCGAAGGCCTGCAGGCGCACGCCCGCTCGGCTGAATTGCGGCTGAAGAAGTGACCCCATGACGGCGGCCATCGACTCCTGTGCAGGCGACGGCTGGCTGGACCGCGTGCATTGCGAGGATGCGCTGGACGCCGTGGGTGGACTGGCGCGCATCCCCGATGGCAGCATCGATCTGCTCATCGCCGATCCGCCCTATGGCTTGGGCAAGGACTACGGCAACGACTCCGACAAGCTCGATACGGCGGCCTACCTGGCCTGGACCGAGCAGTGGGTGGATGCCGCACTGCCCAAACTGAAGGCCAACGGTAGCCTTTACATCTTCCTCACCTGGCGTAATTCGCCGGAGATTTTCGTCATGTTGAAGCAGCGCATGATGATGATCAACGAGATCATCTGGGACCGCCGCGTGCCTTCCATGGGCGGCAGTACCCGGCGCTACTCGTCGGTGCATGACACCATCGGCTTCTTCGCCCGGGCCAAGGATTACTTTTTCGATCTCGATGCGATTCGCATCCCTTACGATGCGCAGACCAAGAAGGCACGTTCACGCTCCATCTTCGTCGGCGCCAAGTGGCTGGAGATGGGCTACAACCCCAAGGATGTGTGGAGCGTGTCGCGCCTGCATCGCGAGCACCGGGAGCGCGCCGACCATCCCACGCAAAAGCCGCTGGAAGTGGTGGAGCGCATGGTCAAGGCGTCCTGTCCGCCGGGCGGGGTGGTGCTCGATCCCTTCATGGGCAGCGGTACCACGGCGGTGGCGGCGCGACGCTGCGGGCGCCATTTCACCGGTTTCGAACTCAATCCCGATTATTGCGAACTGATCCGCCAGCGCCTGGATGCGCTGGCCCCTGCGAGCCAAGATGATGAATCCCTCCAAGCCTGATAGCGCCGAAGCCGTGGTCGCCAACGTGATTCGCCCCGTGGTGCGGGACTGGCAGTCCTATCACGTGCCCTCGGCCGAGGGCATGGTCAAGCTCGATGCGATGGAAAACCCCTACGTGCTGCCGGCCGCATTGCGCGAGGAACTGGCGCAGCGACTGGCGGCGCTGGAGCTGAACCGTTATCCGGTGCCGTCCTATACGCGCCTGAAGGCCGCCATCTGCGATCGCCTGGGCGTGCCGGCGGGTTACGACGTGCTGCTGGGCAATGGCTCGGATGAGCTGATCACCATGCTGTCGGTGGCCTGTGCCATTCCCGGTCGGACCATCGTGGCGCCGGAACCGGGTTTCGTCATGTATGGCGTCTCGGCCAGGATGGCCGGGCTGGATTACGTGGGCGTGCCGCTGCGCGCGGATCTGACGCTGGATCTGCCGGCCATGCTGGCCGCCATCGCGGAACACAAGCCGGTGGTGACCTGGCTCGGCTATCCGAACAATCCGACCGGCACACTCTATGAGATGGCCGACGTGTTGCGCATCGTCGAGGCCGCCGTCCCCTATGGACTGGTGGTAGTGGATGAGGCCTACCAGCCGTTTGCCGCCTCCACGCTGATGCCGGCATTGCCCCAGCACAACAACCTGATCGTCATGCGCACCGTTTCCAAGCTCGGCCTGGCGGGGGTACGCCTTGGCTACCTGGCGGCCGCGCCGGCGCTGTTGCGGGAATTGGACAAGGTCCGCCCGCCCTACAACGTCAACCTGCTCACCGAGGCGGCGGCGCTGTTCGTGCTGGATCACCTGCAGGTGCTGGAAGGGCAGGCGGCGCGCCTGCGCGAGGCGCGGGGTGCGCTGGCGGCCGAACTGGCGGCGCTGGACGGGGTGCAGGTCTTCCCGTCGGCGGCCAATTTCATCTTGATCCGCGTCCCGGATGCCGATAAAGTCTTCGCCGCTTTACTGGCGCGCAAGGTACTTGTGAAAAATGCCGGTAGAATGCATGTACTGCTGCAAAACTGTTTGCGCATTACCGTCAGTTCGGAAGAGGAAAACAGTCTCTTCCTGACGGCCCTGAAAGCGGCACTGCGCGACCTGTAGAGGACGGCGGCGCCAAGGCAATCCCCCAGGCATCACCCAACGATAGAACCCCGTCTAACCCTGACCATGTCTACACCGAGAACCGCGGAAGTCGTCCGCAACACCAACGAGACGCAGATCCGCGTTGCGATCAACCTGGATGGGACCGGCCAGCAGAAGCTGGATACCGGCGTTCCCTTCCTAGACCACATGCTGGACCAGATCGCCCGCCATGGCCTGATCGACCTGGATATCCACGCCAAGGGCGACCTGCACATCGACGCGCACCATACGGTGGAAGACGTGGGCATCACCCTGGGCATGGCCTTCGCCAAGGCCATCGGCGACAAGAAGGGCATCCGCCGCTACGGCCATGCCTATGTGCCTCTGGATGAAGCCCTGTCGCGGGTGGTCATCGATTTTTCCGGCCGTCCCGGCCTGGAATACCATATTCCCTTTACCCGTTCGATGATCGGCTCCTTCGATGTGGACCTGACCAGCGAGTTCTTCCACGGTTTCGTCAACCATGCGCAGGTGACCCTGCACGTGGACAACCTGCGCGGCATCAATGCCCATCACCAGGCCGAGACCGTGTTCAAGGCCTTCGGTCGCGCATTGCGCATGGCCGTCGAACTCGATCCGCGGGCTGCTGGTACGATTCCGTCGACCAAGGGCAGCCTGTAAGCTGTCGTCCGCTGGGTATCGCTAAATCATCTGGGTCTACCGGTGCGTGAGCATCGATCATTTTCGCCATGAATAAAATTGTTGTAGTCGATTACGGCATGGGCAACCTGCGCTCGGTGGCGCAGGCGCTGCGCCATGTCGCGCCTGAAGCCGATGTGCGTATCTCCGGCGAGGTCGCCGATATCCGTGCCGCCGACCGCGTGGTCCTGCCTGGTCAGGGTGCCATGCCCGATTGCATGCGCAGCCTGCGCGAATCCGGTGTCCAGGACGCCGTCATCGAGGCTTCCCGCACCAAGCCGTTGTTCGGCGTGTGCGTGGGAGAACAGATGTTGTTCGACCGGAGTGAAGAAGGCGACACCCCTGGCCTGGGGCTCTTGCCCGGCAAGGTGGTGCGTTTCGAGCTGGAAGGTGTGCGTCAGGACGATGGATCGCTGTTCAAGGTCCCGCAGATGGGCTGGAACCATGTCCACCAGACCAGCGCCCACCCGCTGTGGGAAGGCATTGCCGACAACGCCTTCTTCTATTTTGTCCACAGCTACTACGCCGTACCGGCCGAGACCGCCCATGTGGTCGGCCAGACGCCGTATGGCCGCGAGTTCGCCTGTGCCGTGGCCCGCGATAATATCTTTGCAACCCAGTTCCACCCGGAAAAAAGTGCCGCGGCGGGTTTGCAGCTGTATCGGAATTTCGTACACTGGAAACCTTGATTTTTGTCTTTCAGGCAAGAACCTCGTAGCTGATCGTCGACAACCCTTCTCTTTTACTGACTAGTCATCCCCTAGCCATGCTGCTCATACCCGCCATCGACCTGAAAGACGGTCATTGCGTACGCCTCAAACAAGGTGATATGGAACAAGCCACCGTTTTCTCCGAAGATCCGGCGGAAATGGCCCTGCACTGGCTCAGGCAGGGCGCGCGTCGCCTGCACCTGGTCGACCTGAATGGCGCCTTTGCCGGCAAGCCCAAGAACGAGGCGGCGGTCAAGGCCATCCTCAAGGCGGTCGCCAGCTTCGCCGAGGAAAACGACGTCGAGGAAATCCCGGTGCAACTGGGTGGCGGTATCCGCGACCTCGATACCATCGAGCGCTATCTGGACGATGGCCTGTCCTACATCATCATCGGCACCGCCGCGGTGAAGAACCCCGGCTTCCTGCATGACGCCTGCAGCGCCTTCCCGGGCCAGATCATCGTCGGCCTGGACGCCAAGGACGGCAAGGTGGCCACCGACGGCTGGAGCAAACTGTCCGGTCACGAAGTGGTGGACCTGGCGCAGAAGTTCGAAGGCTATGGCTGTGAGGCCATCGTCTACACCGACATCGGCCGCGACGGCATGATGGGCGGCGTCAACATTGAAGCCACTGTGCGCCTGGCGCAGGCGGTGACCATCCCCATCATCGCTTCGGGCGGCGTGCACCATGTGGGCGACGTCGAAGCCCTGTGCCGCGTCGAGGATGAAGGCATCGAAGCCGTCATCTGTGGTCGTTCCATCTACGAAGGTACGCTGGATCTGCGCAGCGGCCAGGATCGCGCCGATGAACTGACGCGCGAACTGGAAGCCAACCGCCTGTCCGGCAGCAAATAACATGGCCCTTGCTAAACGCATCATCCCTTGCCTGGACGTGACCGCGGGTCGCGTGGTCAAGGGCGTCAACTTCCTGGAACTGCGCGATGCCGGCGATCCGGTCGAAATCGCCCGTCGTTATGACGACCAGGGTGCCGACGAGCTGACTTTCCTCGACATCACCGCTTCTTCCGATGGCCGCGACCTGATCCTGGACATCATCGAAGCCGTGGCCTCGCAGGTCTTCATCCCCCTGACGGTAGGGGGCGGCGTGCGCGCCGTCGAAGACGTGCGCCGCCTGCTCAATGCCGGCGCCGACAAGGTCGGCATCAACACCTCGGCCGTGACCAATCCGCAACTGGTGGCCGATGCCGCCAGCAAGTACGGTTCGCAGTGCATCGTGGTGGCCATCGACGCCAAGCGCGCCGGTGACGGCAAGTGGGAGGTCTACACCCACGGCGGTCGCAAGGCCACCGGCCTGGATGCGGTCGAATGGGCGCGCAAGATGGCGCAGCTGGGCGCGGGCGAAATCCTGCTGACCAGCATGGATCGCGACGGTACCAAGAGCGGCTTCGACCTGGACCTGACCCGCGCCGTCTCGGAAGCGGTCAGCATCCCCGTGATCGCCTCCGGCGGCGTGGGTGGCCTGCAGGACCTGGCCGATGGCATCACCAAGGGCAAGGCCGACGCGGTCCTGGCCGCCAGCATTTTCCACTATGGCCAGCACACCGTGCAGGAAGCCAAGCGCTTCATGGCCGATCAGAACATTTCCATGAGGCTGGCATGAGTATCAGCGCCAAATGGCTCAACAAGGTCAAATGGGACGAAGTCGGCCTGGTGCCGGTGATCGCCCAGGAAGTCGGCAGCAATGACGTACTGATGTTCGCCTGGATGAATCGCGAGGCGCTGGCGCGCACCGTCGAAATCGGCCAGGCGGTCTACTGGAGCCGCTCGCGCAAGAAGCTGTGGCACAAGGGCGAGGAGTCCGGTCACTTCCAGAAGGTGCACGAGATTCGCCTGGATTGCGACGAAGACGTGGTGCTGCTCAAGGTCGAGCAGGTCGCTGGCATCGCCTGTCACACCGGTCGTCATTCCTGCTTCTTCCAGAAGTTCGAAGGCAGTGCCGACAGCGGCGAATGGGTCACGGTCGAGCCTGTCCTCAAGGACCTGGCTCCCGGCGCCGGTGGCGGTCCTGCTGCCACGGCGGCAGAGCCGGCCCTGGCCAAGCCCAAGCGCGTGCGCAAGAGCATTCCCAAGCCAGTCGACAGCGACAAGACCCCATCATGAGTGAAACCCTGAAGCGACTGGCCGAAGTCATCGAGTCGCGCAAGCTGGCCAATGGCGGCAATCCAGAGAAATCCTACGTCGCCAAGCTGTTCGCCAAGGGCGACGACGCCATCCTCAAGAAGATCGGCGAGGAGGCCACCGAAACCGTGATGGCGGCCAAGGATGCCCGTGTCTCCGGCGACAAGTCCAAGGTGCTCTACGAATGTGCGGACCTGTGGTTCCATTCCATGGTGTTGCTGGCCCAGTTCGACCTGCAGCCCCAGGATGTGCTCAATGAACTGGCGCGGCGCGAAGGCCTCTCCGGCCTGGAAGAAAAGGCAGCCCGCAAGGATTGATTTCCCCTCATACCGTGTTTCCCAGGAGTACGGCGTTGGATAATTGCATTTTCTGTAAGATCGCTGCTGGCCAGATTCCCTCGAAGAAGATCTACGAGGACGAGGACCTGATCGCCTTTCACGACATCAATCCGGCGGCGCCGGTGCATTTCCTGATCATCCCGCGCCAGCATGTGGCCACGCTGGCCGATTGCGGCGCGCAGCATGTCGAACTGCTGGGCAAGATGCTGGCCCTGGCACCGCGTCTGGCGGCAGAGCAGGGCTGCGGCTACGGGCTGGATGCCGAGGGTCAGCCCACCGGGGGATTCAAGACCCTGATCAACACGGGACCGGATGGTGGCCAGGAGGTGTACCATCTGCACATGCACGTCATCGGCGGCCCCCATCCGTGGCGGGTACGGTTCGTGCAACAATGAGGATTCGCCGGCCCGGGGGCCGGCAGGTTTGTTCGTACACAGGGCAGGGATGTCCGCTTAGGAGAAGAGAATGGGTTCGTTCAGTATTTGGCATTGGCTGATTGTTCTGGTGATCGTGATGCTGGTCTTCGGCACCAAGAAGCTCAGCAACATGGGTTCCGACCTGGGCAAGGCAGTCAAGGGCTTCAAGGATGGCGTCAAGGGCGGCGAAGGCGAAGAAGAAGCTAAGAAGGAAGCCGCCATCGACGTGCAGGCCAAGGAAAAAGACAAGTCCGGCAGCTGATCTGCTGGCGTCCGCCCGGCCTGGTTGGCGGGTGCTTCGGGGTGCCTGTGCTCCTGCGGTGCAGGCAACCCGGTCTTCGAGGCGCTACAGGCGCCATCGCTGTCCTCTTAATGTCCACACAGACTCATGATTGATATCGGCCTTACCAAGCTGGCCTTGATCGGCGTGGTCGCGCTGGTCGTGATCGGCCCCGAGCGCCTGCCCAAGGTGGCGCGCATGGCCGGCACCCTGTTCGGGCGCGCCCAGCGTTACATCAACGACGTCAAGTCCGAGGTCAGCCGCGAGATGGAACTCGACGAGCTGCGCAAGATGCAGAAGGACGTGCAGGATGCGGCCAGCGACGTCAGCAACAGCATTCACAAGAGCATGTCCGACACCGAATCCTCAATCAATGCGGCCTGGAATGGCGCCGATGAGAGTTCGGATGAATACGGTGACGGTAGCAGTGGCAGCAGCTGGAAGCGCAATCCCGACCCGTCGCTGCTGGCGATCAAGGCCAAGGCCTTCCGTCGCAAGAAGCTCTCGCGCACCACCGGGGTCCCGGCCTGGTACAAGCATCAGAGCGGCCACAGGACCCGCGTGATCTCTGCCTCCGCCCGCGTGGCCAAGTACCGCCGCCCGGTAGGTGTGGGCAAGTCGGCCGGTTTCTTCTAATTTGGCGCAGCGCGTCTCACTTCATCAGAATGCTCCGAATCCATGGCTGAAGAAAACACCCAGGCCGAAGATACCTTCATCTCGCACCTGATCGAACTGCGCAGTCGCATCGTCAAGGCGGCTGCGGTGGTGTTGGTGGTGTTCCTGTGCATGATGCCGTTTGCGGCCCATATCTTCGACGTGCTGGCTGCACCGATGATCCATGCGCTGCCCGCTGGCAGCAAGATGATCGCCACCGGCGTCATCACCCCTTTCCTGATCCCCATCAAGGTCACCATGCTGGTGGCGGTGCTGATTTCACTGCCATGGGTGCTTTACCAGTTGTGGGCCTTTGTCGCTCCCGGCCTGTATGCGCATGAAAAGCGCCTGATCGCGCCGCTGGTGATTTCGTCCTCGCTGCTGTTCGTGACCGGTGTTGCGTTCTGCTATTTCTTTGTGTTCGGCGTGGTCTTCCCGTTCATCAACAACTTCGCACCCAAGTCGGTCTCGGTAGCGCCCGATATCGACAGCTACGTCGACTTCGTGCTGACCATGTTCGTGGCCTTCGGTGTCACCTTCGAGGTGCCGGTGATCGTGATCGTGCTGGTGCGCATGGGTCTGGTTCCACTGGCCAAGCTGAAGCAGATTCGCCCTTACGTCATCGTCGGCGCTTTCATCGTGGCCGCCGTGGTCACCCCACCCGATGTGATGAGCCAGTTGATGCTGGCCGTGCCGCTGGTGTTGCTCTACGAAGTCGGCCTGCTGGTCGCGCCCATCTTCGAGCGTGCCACGCGTGCGCCGGATGCCGAGCCCAGCAGTACCGCCTCTCCGGAGTAGGCTGGATCGCAGACGCTGATGACAACCCAAAGACAAAGCCCGCTGATGAAGCGGGCTTTGTCTTTGGTACATGCGCTGAGGCGTTGGATTACTCCTCCGTGCTCACCAGCGGGATATCTCGCAGCCACTGCACGAGCGGATAGGCATTCTTGAAACCTTCCAGGACGTGCTTGCCCAGGTCGGTCGGAATCTTCTTGCGGATATCTTCTTCGGACCAGACGATGAAGCTCTTCAGCTTCACATATTCGATATTGGGACTGTCCGGATCGAAGCCCTTGGGTGGACGTTGCAGCTTCCCTTCCTTCTGCAGGTCACCATAGGCGGTCGTCAGCTTCTTGTTCTTGCGCATCTTCGTAAAGCCGGCCGCATCTTCCACGACGCGGTTGCGGATGGCGCGCAGGCGCGGTGTCGGCGGCATGTACTCGCCCCCGGCGATGAGCAACTGCCCGGCTTCGTTGATGTGGAAGTAGTAGGCCGGGCCGCCGCCCTGGCTGGGCTTCTTCAGCCCGCTGGCCGTGATGGCCGCCGAAAAATGTGTCTTGTAGGGGCGCTTGTCGTGCGAGAAGCGCATGTCACGATTGATACGGAACAGCGCTTTCTTCGGATTGCAACCGGCGATGGCCGGATCGAACTTGCTGATTTCGGCGATCAGCTTGATGGTCAGCGCCAGGAATTCCTCACGCAGGATGTCGTAACGCGGCTTGTTCATCACGAACCAGGCGCGGTTGTTGTTCTCGGACAGTTCACCCAGGAACTGGATCAGGTCACGCACATGCATGGATGGCTTCTCCTCGCTTATTCTTCGTCGCTGTCATCGCTCTTGGGCGGCGGCGGCCGCTTGCCCACGGTGATGTTCAGCTTGGTTTCCTGCGACTTGCGCAGGACCGTCATGGCGATCTCCTGGCCCGGCGTCAGCTGGGCGATGACGTTGAGCATTTCGGTGGTATCGGCCACGACCTTGCCGTCGATGCTCACCAGGATGTCACCCGGACGCATGCCGGCGCGATCAGCAGGACCGCCCTTGAGCACGCCGGCGATGATGGCGCCGGTCTTCTTGCCCAGTCCGAAGCTTTCCGCCAGTTCCGGCGTGATGTCCTGTGGTTCCACGCCGATCCAGCCGCGCACCACCTGGCCATGGCTGATGATGGCTTCCATCACCGTCTTGGCGGTCGACATCGGGATGGCGAAACCGATACCCAGATTGCCGCCGGTGCGCGAGTAGATCGCCGTGTTGATGCCCAGCAGGTTGCCATTGGTATCGACCAGCGCCCCGCCGGAGTTGCCGGGGTTGATGGCGGCATCGGTCTGGATGAAGTTCTCGAAGGTATTGATGCCCAGGTGGTTGCGGCCCAGCGCCGAGACGATGCCCATGGTGACCGTCTGCCCCACGCCGAAGGGATTGCCGATGGCCAGTACCACATCGCCCACCGAACTGTTCTCGGGATGGCCCAGGGTGATGGCCGGCAGGTTGGGCAGGTCGATCTTGATGACCGCCAGGTCGGTCTCGGGATCGATACCGACCACCTTGGCGCTGGCCTTGCGACCGTCGGCCAGGGCCACTTCGATCTTGTCCGCCGCTTCCACCACGTGGTTGTTGGTGAGGATGTAGCCCTGCGGGCTCACGATCACGCCAGAACCGAGGCTGGACTGCTTGTCGTCCTGCTGCTGCTCATCGAACTGGTCACCGAAGAACTTGCGGAAGAACGGATCATTCTGGAACGGGCTCTTCTGGGGGCGTGCCTCGGTGGTGGTGAAGATGTTCACCACCGATGGCATGGCCTGGCGTGCGGCGTTGCGATAGGAGTCGAGGGCCGGTGCATTGGGCGTGGCTTCCTGCATCTGGACCGTGGACTGGGCGGGCCTTGCACGCGAACTGAAGGAACCGGACAGCCAGTCCGGCTTCAAGGTCGCTACAATGAACCACACGGCCAGACCTACTGTCACGGTCTGTGCAAACAACAGCCATAAACGTCGCATAAATAATTCTTGGTATTGATTTGAAATCGGATGAGGAAGAGATGACCCGCCACATTAACAGAGATGAGTTCTCGGCATATCTGGGACAGACGCTTAACGCGGCGCAATACCGCGATTATTGCCCAAACGGCTTACAGGTGGAAGGGCGCACCACGATTGCGCGCGTGGTCAGTGGCGTCACGGCCAGTCTGGCCTTGATCGAAGCAGCCAGGGACTGGCAGGCTGATGCCATCCTGGTCCATCATGGCTATTTCTGGCGCGGTGAAGATATGCGCGTGATCGGTCAGAAACAGCGTCGCCTCAAGCTCTTGCTGGCGCATGACATCAATCTCTTCGGCTATCACCTGCCCTTGGATTCACATCCGGAGCTGGGCAACAACGCGCAACTGGCAAAGCGACTCGACTTTGAAGCCACCGGCCGCTTCGGCGAGAACGATATCGGCTGGATCGGACGTTGCCATGCGTCGTCGGTGAAGACGGCTGCCGATCTGGTGATGTTGATCGAAAAGCGCCTGGGCCGCATGCCACTGCTGATCGGTGATCCACAGCAGCCAGTGGGCAAGGTGGCGTGGTGCACCGGCGCAGCGCAGGGCATGCTGGGCGAAGCAATCGACGCCGGTGCTTCGGTCTACATCAGCGGGGAGATATCCGAACCGACCGTGCATCTGGCACGCGAGACCGGCACCCTCTATCTCGCCGCCGGCCACCATGCCACCGAGCGTTACGGCATCCAGGCTCTGGGTGAACATGTGGCGGCACACTTTGGCATCGAGCACCGTTTCATCGACATCGACAACCCGGTGTAGGCCGCCTGCCCTGCGCGGCGGCTTGTCCTGGCGCGGCGCTTAGCCCTGCTTCTTGAGCGAATCGCGAATTTCGCGCAGCAGCAGCACGTCCTCGGGTGTCGGCGCGGGAGCCGCCGGTGTGGCTTCCTCATGCTTGCTGGCCAGGTCGCGGGCCTTGTTGATGGCGCGGACCATCTGGAAGATGATGAACGCCAGGATCAGGAAGTTGATCAGGATGGTCAGGAAGTTGCCATAGGCAAAGACGGCGCCGGCCTTCTTGGCTTCGGCCAGCGGCATGCCGTAGGCCTGGCCGTTGAGGGGCAGGTAGTAGTTCGCGAAATCCAGGCCGCCGAAGATCTTGCCGACAAGGGGCATGATGATATCCTCCACCAGCGAACTGACGATCTTGCCGAAGGCCCCGCCGATGATGACACCGACGGCCAGGTCGACCACGTTTCCCTTGATCGCGAAGGCGCGAAAATCCTTGAGCATGCTCATCCCTGGTTTCTCCTTTGAAAGTTGCTGTTTAAACATGAGGCGGGCTTACAACGGGTTATATCCTGCCCGCCGTCAAAAGTAAATCGGACAAGCGCTGACGCCGCACTGCAAGAAAACCGATAAAAAGAGCAGATTGACAATGGGTTGCGCTGCGTCAAATGTCGATTTTTGCCAGCCTGTACCATACCGGCCGTTAGCTACAAAACCCTATTCAGCTTATATATAATCGAAAAGTTGCATGAGGGTCACTTAGAAGGTCCACGCTAACTTACATTTGGAGATTGGGGTCTTTATGACTGACGAGAATCAGGTCGACGCAAGTCGACGAGGTTTGCTTGTTGCGACTTGTGCGGCCGGCGGTGTAGCGGGTTTGGCCACCGCTGGAGCGTTTGTCTCCACCCTGCAACCTTCTGAACGTGCCAAGGCTGCGGGTGCACCGGTGGAAGTGGATATTTCTTCACTTGTTCCCGGTGAGATGCGCACCGTCGAGTGGCGCGGCAAGCCAGTCTGGATTCTCAAGCGTACACCCGAAATGATCGAGTCCCTCAAGAAGACCGATGGCGAGGTGGCCGATCCCAATTCCAAGCGCACCGATTTCTCCGAAACTCCCGACTACGCCCTCAACGAGTGGCGTTCCCTGCGCAAGGACATCCTGGTCGTGGTGGGTATCTGCCCGCACCTGGGTTGCTCGCCCAGTTCGCGCTTCCAGAGCGGCCCCCAGCCCTCGCTTCCGGACGACTGGCACGGCGGTTTCCTGTGCCCGTGCCACGGCTCGACCTTCGACCTGGCTGGACGCGTGTACAAGAACAAGCCGGCGCCGGACAACCTGCAGGTCCCGCGCTACATGTTTGAAGGCGAAAACAAGCTCGTCATCGGCAAGGACGAGAAAGGGGAGGCCTGATCATGGGAGCATTTCACGAAAAGAAGCTGCCGGATGATGCGCCGGTCGCAGCCAAGGCCCTGAACTGGGTCGATTCCCGCTTTCCGCTGACCGCTACCTGGAAAGCCCATCTGTCCGAATACTACGCACCGAAGAATTTCAACTTCTGGTACATCTTCGGTTCGCTCGCCCTGCTGGTGCTGGTGATCCAGATCGTCACCGGCATTTTCCTGGTGATGCACTACAAGCCGGATGCCACCCTGGCATTCGCCTCGGTCGAGTACATCATGCGCGATGTACCCTGGGGCTGGCTGGTGCGCTACATGCACTCCACCGGCGCCTCCGCCTTCTTCATCGTGGTCTACCTGCACATGGTGCGGGGCCTGTTGTACGGCTCCTACCGCAAGCCGCGTGAACTGGTGTGGCTGTTCGGCGTGGGGATCTTCCTGTGCCTGATGGGTGAAGCATTCTTCGGTTACTTGCTGCCCTGGGGGCAGATGTCCTACTGGGGCGCGCAGGTGATCGTGAACCTGTTTGGTGCCATTCCCTTCATCGGCCCTGACCTGTCGCTGCTGATTCGCGGCGACTACGTCGTTTCCGACGCCACCCTGAACCGCTTCTTCTCCTTCCACGTGATCGCCATTCCGCTGGTGCTGATCGGGTTGGTGGTCGCCCACATCATCGCGCTGCACGAAGTGGGATCGAACAACCCGGACGGCGTGGAAATCAAGGAAAAGACCGATGCCAATGGCGTGCCGCTGGACGGCGTGCCGTTCCATCCCTACTACACGGTGCATGACATCTTCGGCGTGTCGATCTTCCTGATGGTGTTCTCGGCGGTGGTGTTCTTCGCACCTGAAATGGGCGGCTACTTCCTGGAATACAACAACTTCATCCCGGCAGACTCGCTCAAGACCCCGCCGCACATCGCCCCGGTGTGGTACTTCACGCCGTTTTACTCGATCCTGCGCGCGACCACGGCGGACTTCATGGGCTGGCTCATCGCTGGCGTGGCAGCCTACGTGGCACTGCTGGCCATCAAGTCGCGCCTGAGCGCAAAACTGAAGATCGCTTCCATCGTCATCGGTCTGGTAATCATTGCCGGCATGCTGGTGTTCGACGCCAAGTTCTGGGGCGTGGTCCTGATGGGCCTGTCGGTGGTCATCCTGGGCGGCCTGCCGTGGCTGGACAAGTCACAGGTCAAGTCCATCCGTTACCGCCCGAGCTGGCACAAGTACGTGTACCTGGTCTTTGGCATCGCCTTCGTCATCCTTGGCTACCTCGGCGTGCAACCGCCGACGGCCATCGGCACCACCGTCTCGCAGGTGTGCAGCTTCATCTACCTCGGCTTCTTCCTGCTGATGCCCTGGTGGAGTGCTGCCGGTACCTTCAAGACGGTTCCCGAGCGCGTCGTCTACCACCCGCACTAAGCCAGCCGCCAAAGGACAAGAACATGACATTGCTCAAGAAAGTGATTGCCGCGCTGGCCTTGCTGCCAGCGCTGGCCTGCGCCAACGAAGGGGGCTTTCCGCTGGATCACGCCCCGGACCGGACCAAGGACGTGTCGTCGTTGCAAAACGGCGCCAAGTTGTTCGTGAATTATTGTCTGAATTGCCATTCGGCCTCCGCGATGCGCTACAACCGCCTGCGCGATATCGGCCTGAGTGAGGACCAGATCAAGAACAACCTGATGTTTACCGGGGAAAAAGTCGGCGACCTGATGAAGATTTCGATGTCGCCGCAGGATGCCAAGGCCTGGTTTGGCGCCGCACCACCGGACCTGTCGGTGATTGCGCGTGCCAAGGCATCGGAGGCAGGCAGCGGTCCGGACTGGATTTATACCTACCTGCGCAGTTATTATACGGACGACAGTCGTCCCACCGGCTGGAACAACATGCTCTTCCCCAACGTCGGGATGCCTCATGTGTTGTGGGAATTGCAAGGAATTCGCAAGGCCAAGTTCGTCGAGGAGAAGGACCCCCACGACGCCAACAAGACCACCCACAAGTTTGCCGGCTTCGAGCAGGTCAAGCCCGGCAAGATGAGCACGGCGGAGTATGACAACAACGTCGCCGATCTCGTTGCCTATTTGCAATGGATGGGTGAGCCGGCGCAGAATACGCGCAAGCGACTCGGGGTCTGGGTTCTGTTGTTCCTGGGCATCTTCTCGGTATTGGCGTGGCGTTTGAACGCGTCCTATTGGAAGAACATCAAGTAAAAACGTACAATCACGTATCCGCGCGGTTTTGCGGAATTGCGTACCGGGGTGAGCGTTATGCGTCTCGCCCCCCTTTTGTTTTTAGGGCTCTGAAAAAATGATGGTTCTCTACTCGGGCACGACCTGCCCATTTTCGCAACGTTGCCGTCTCGTCCTGTTCGAAAAGGGCATGGATTTCGAGATCCGCGACGTGGACCTGTTCAACAAGCCGGAAGACATTTCGGTCATGAACCCCTACGGCCAAGTGCCGATCCTGGTCGAACGTGACCTGGTGCTGTACGAATCGAACATCATCAACGAATACATCGATGAACGTTTCCCGCATCCGCAACTGATGCCGGCCGACCCGCTGATGCGCGCCCGTGCCCGCCTGATGCTGTTCAATTTCGAAAAGGAACTGTTCGTCCACGTGCACACGCTGGAAAACGAAAAGTCCAAGGCGGCCGAAAAGAACCAGGAAAAGGCGCGCAACGAAATTCGCGACCGCCTGACCCAACTGGCACCGCTGTTCCTGAAGAACAAGTACATGCTGGGTGACGAGTTCTCCATGCTGGACGTGGCACTGGCACCGCTGCTGTGGCGCCTGGATCATTACGGTATCGAGCTGTCCAAGACTGCAGCCCCGCTGATGAAGTATGCCGAGCGCATCTTCTCGCGTCCGGCCTACATCGAGGCGCTGACCCCGTCCGAGAAGGTGATGCGTCGTTAAGCCGCATCCCGGAGTATCCGCTGCGCGTCTGCCATTAATGGGCGCGCAGCGTGTTCCACCTGCAGTCCGATTTGCAGTTTCACCCCGGCTCAGCCGGCAGATGCGGGCATGCCTCGCATCGCACACCACATAGTCATGCAAGAAGTCTCCACCAAGCCCTACCTGCTGCGCGCCATCTACGAGTGGTGCACCGACAACGGTTATACGCCGCACATTGCCGTGGTCGTCGACAGCCGCACGCGCGTGCCGATGCAGTTCGTCAAGAATGGCGAGATCGTACTGAATATCAGCTTCGAGGCCACCAGCGGCTTGAAGATGGAGAATGACAGCATCCATTTCAGCGCCCGCTTTGGCGGTGTCTCGCGCGACATCATGATCCCGGTAGAAAACGTCATCGCCATCTATGCCCGTGAAAACGGCCAGGGCATGGCCTTTGAAGCGCCGGTTGCCGTTGGTGAGGATAACGCCCAGGACTCACCTGTGTCTGAAAGCGTCGCGCCGGCCCCGGCACTGTCCTCGGTTCCCGTTTCCGAACCCGAGAAGAAGCCTGCAGATACTGGCTCAAAGGACGATGACGATCCGGAACCACCGAAAAAAGGTGGCCGACCTGTACTGACCCGGATCAAGTAGGCTATAATCGCGGGCTCAAGTTTTGCTGGCTTAGCTCATCTGGTAGAGCACCTGACTTGTAATCAGGGGGTGGCGGGTTCAAGTCCTGCAGCCAGCACCAGTATTTAAAAGGCTCTCCGACCGGAGAGCCTTTTTATTTTGCTCCGCAATTCCGGTTTTGCTCCGCAATTTTTTCACTTAAGCGATATTGCCAAAAAATACTCGCATTATACTGAGCGAAAATATAGTGAACTGCGGGGCTGAGCCGCTCTGCATTTCGCCCACTCAACATCGAGGTGCAGACGTGCCGATCTATGAATATGAGTCCCCAGCGCGTGAGTTTCGATATAGGGTCTGGTATTCACAACACACAGAGGGATGGAAGGTGGATGCCGCCCAGGTTTTACGTTTCAACAATCCGTTGACGCCACGGCAACCTCTGCGCGGCGCCTATGCCGAATCCTCAGAAGCAATAGCGAAAGGCGTTCAGTGGTGCGAAGAAATCGTCACGCAGCTGAAACCGATTGATCGCAATAAGATGTGAAAAGCCGCCTGATGGCGGCTTTTCTATTCGGTCGGCATGACCTTCCGTCCGCGGCGCTTTCGGACGTAGTTCTCCGTCATTACTACACTAGCGTGGCCGAGCTGCTGCTGGGCCTCACGGATATCCTTGGTTTTGTCCGTCTTGTCAGTGGCCGCCTTTGCGCGCAGGTCGCGGAATTGGAAGTCGTCACCCTCAATGCCGGCGGCAGCTCGGGCGGCCTCGAATCGGAATCGCAGCGCAGCTCTGCCCAGCGGCTGGCCCTCTTCATTGACTATTAGTCTTGTCGAAACCACGACGCCAGAGATGCCGCGTTTTCTTGCCTTGATGCGCTCGATCAGCTCCGCGAGCTTTCCTTCGATGGCGATGCGCAGCTTATGCCCAGTCTTATTCTGCCGCACCTCGATACTGCCATCACGGAGGTGCATTTCATCGATCTTCAGTAGGTCCGCCGGGCGGCCGCCGGTGAGGTATGCTAGGTCCATTGCCTCGCGAGTTGGTACGTCGGCTTTGCTCCACACTGCCTGGAAGGCGTCGTCATAGACATAGGTTTCACGGCCATACTCGCGGAACGATTTGATGCCGGCGCATGGATTCGGAAGGTCGGTCAGCCCCTCTGCCCGCGCCGCATTCCAGATGTGCGAAATGAGCGACTTCTCACGATTGGCCGCTACTCGGCCTTCGTTGCCTTCCACCGGTTCCCCCTTCTTGCGTAATGCATCTTGGGTTCGCTGGACGCGCCACGACAGGAACTGCTTGATGTGGATAGGCTTGATTTCCTCCAGGGGCGCCGGCGGATTGTCGAAAAACTCAAGCAGCGTTTCTATCTGCCTCAATTTTTCTTCCCGCGTCTTTGGCGCGTTCTCGATCAGATACTTTTTTTGATAGACCTCACAGGCGTAGCGGAACGTCACCACCTTGGAGACGGCGGCCTGCGGGAGCACCTCCAGCTCGGCCCATTTGCGCACGGCCTCGACGTAGTTCGAGCCGAGTGGAATCTCACGGCGTGGCGTACCGCCGGCGTCATAGTAGTAATAAATCATCCCACTGCGTTGCTTGCGCGCACGCACGCCGCGTGGAAGATTCGAATTTTTCGATGGCCTGCGCCCCATGTCATGCCCCAATCACTGCTGGTTTCCATCCCTTTTTCGGGGCCTCTGCCGTGCGGCGCGATTCTACCGCCGACAGCAGGACCACCGGACGGCCGCGCGCATTTGAGATAAAGGGAATCCCGATTTCGCGCAGGAATGCCGCCTGCATCTCATACTTGGTCTGCTTGACGCCGGCGCGGGTAGAACCGCGCCGAATGCCTGTGAGACGATCCAAGCTCTCGTCATCAAGAAACAAATCACTCATGACCGTGGTTCCCTCTTCCCCATTTCAACACTCAGATTGCCGCTGTAGTCGCCCAAGCAAAGACGCCTGGCTTTACGATTCGCGGTATTGCGGCGTAAATCTCCCGCATCATCGCAAGTGAGGATGTCCGCCAGCGGCACACCCCGGAATTGCCCCGCCAGCTCGTTGTCCAGCTCCACCCATGCGAATTTCTGGCCGTTGCCCAGGTGCTGACGGATGACCGACACATAGCCCGCCAGCACGCCGTCATCGGGTGTATTGAACGTAATGCGGTCCAGGGCCTGCGGTGGCAACATGACGAAATCACGCTGTTTCGGCTGCTTGGCGAAATACTTGGCAGCGTAGCCTTCGGCGCGGTAAGACAGAGCGGGATTGGTGGTTGTGGTTGCGTTCACTTCTGGTTCTCCTGAATGGCCGTAACAGAACACACGCCAAAGCGATCGACGGCGGCGGCGATCACGTCGCAGCTATGGGCTGCGATGGCGGTGTATGAATGGCGTGCGCTGGCGGTGCGCACGACGACACGAAACGCTGTCATAGGGCGTTCCCTTTCGTTGGGTTGGTATCAATCGGAAGTTCGGTCACATCGAGCCGGCCAGCGCGCCAGTCGGCCACCTGGCGCGGCGTGCCGAGGCGCGGGGACTTGTCCGGCACAGGCACCACGCGCGGCCAGGGGCACGCCTTGATGGCATCCCAGGCGGCCAGGGCCCGGCGCTGTTCGTCGGCCGTCATAGCCGGTGCTGGCCATGTCTGCATGTCGTCCACCATCGGTCGAGGCCAGGGACATGCGCCCAGGACGAGCCATGCATGCTCGATTTGGGCAGCCTGGTCCGGCTTGAACATGACCGGTGCGGGTGCTGTCTTCTGTTCGAAGGACGCATTGGCCGAAGATCCAGTCCCGGCGGGGGCCGTACAGTTATTTACACGAGTCCAAGGGAACCGCGAACCCGCCGTAGTGCGGGCGTCGTGCCCTTGAACTGGCGTCCATGTGTGACGAACGGATTTAAAGACCACTCCGACCATCTGACGGCATTGCACGCCATAGGGCATGACACGCTCGCACTCTTCATAGCGGCCGGTGACAGTCTTGGTTTCTTTGGCCAGTGTGACCATCAGATCGTCGCGCTTCACCAGGGCGCCACCTTGGGCACGCAGGTAACTGGCCCAGCAGGCACGCTTCTCGCCCTCGATCTTTTGCACCGCACCCCATGCAGCGGCCATGGCAGGCGGGGCCTCTTTGACCATGTCTGCCGGAACGCGCCGCAGCTCGCGCCAGACGCTGACTGGTGCGCCACCCCATTGCTGGAACTGACGAATCCCCCAGCGGGCCGCCCAGGCTTCCACGCGGGCAGAGGGTGTTAGCTCCCGATCTCCCGCCATATCGGTAGTGATGAGGTAGCCTTCTTTGGTCTTGTGGTCGGCCACGCCATCAATGTTCTTGGCCACGTACTTGGCGATGTAGCCTGCAGCACTGCCTTTTGCCCAATCAATGCGTTTCACATCCAGGCGACGCTTGAATGCGCCTGGTTCGCCGCGATCCACGCGCCAGGCGTATCGCTTCATCACGCGGATAGCGCGGCTGGCCACGTCCTTGACGTGCGGCGTGGTGTAGTCCGGCAGAGCCCGCACGAATACCAGCATGTGCCAATGCGGGCAGCCATCGTGATGCGGTTCAGCAATCCGAAAACCGTACAGACCGATCCCGCGACGGGCCAACGCCGAGCGAGCCAACGCAGTCATCTTGCCTAGGTATCGATTGGCTGTGCGCGGGTCCGAACCGTCATACTTCGGATTCGGCTTGCCCGTATGCAGCGTCGCATGGAAGCGCGATGGGCATGACCATGTGAGGAACAGACCCTGATCGTTGCACTCCTTCGCGATGACCTCGAAACCGTTGATGCGCAGCATGAGCTCACCGCGACGAAGAGTCTTGTTCGCGGTCGTCTTCTCCGCCAGTTCTGCAATGCTGAATTCCTGGCCAGCCTCATTGCGCACAATGGTTGCTTCCAGAGCGGCGGCATTTCTCCGGTTCTGTGCGAGGCGAGAGAGTACGGCGTCATTACTGGCATAGGGCTCGCCGTGGTAGTGGACATAGCCCAGGCGGATATTCCCGCCCTCAAAGGCGCGGCCGACCACCTTGCGCAGCTGCCGACGCCACCAGCGCGGATCCACCACGCGGGCAATAATGGCGCGCAGGTCATCATCGTCGACTTCCGGCATATCAATGCCGTAGTCGCTGCACTCTTGTTCGATGAGGTCGCGTGCGTGGGTATCAGAAATCGCCCTCCACAAGAGCTTTTTGACGTTCTCGGCGGCTTTCTCGGCCGTGGCGCAGATATCGGCGTCATCCTGAGACAGATCCACCCCGGCCGGCACGTACTGCTCAGCGAACTCACGGACGAACTGAACGGCGACCGGTTCAAAGATCTTGTTCCAGTGCCATACCGACATCAGTTCCAGGGCCTGGCTCACGACACGCCCGCGCCACTTCAGCGGAATACGTGCCAGTTCCCCGGAAAACTGGTGCGACTCGACGAAAGCCCGGTGCCGACGCCGTGTCTTCGCATCGACTTTTCTAGACTGCATTGAGAGCTCTTTCATACGTCGTAATGGCACGCAGCACCGCATGGCGCATGGCCAGGCGTTCGGCTTCAGTGAAGGAGTGAATAGGACATTCCCAGCGATCCGCCGAGAGTCCTGCCAGGGCCAGAATGTGTCGACGCACTGGCCTAGCCATTGCCGCCCAGGAATAGGCAATGCCAGTTTGTAGGTTGGGCCGCCTGCGATTGCGCAGCAGTGAAATGGATTTACTTAGCTCAGCCTTGGCAGCTTCATTACCCGGAGGTGTGGGCACCCATGCCGCTCGCTCGCGCAGCAGGTCCGCTGCCGGACGGAATGACGCATGGTCCTTAATTCGTGCACCGCGCATGATCACCCTTTCACTAGCCCGAGTGCCGCCAGAAGAGCCGGTGCAAGCAGCAACAGAACAGCGATGCCATGAGCGATCAGAGTACGCATTACCATGCTCCCATCAGGCCACCGAGGCGCTGCAAGCGCTGGACAAGACGCGCCGCAATAGCGCTCTTACCTTCCCAGATCACATTCCACTGCAGGTCATCCTGTAGCACTGCCTTGCGCAGCAACATCCGCTGCGCGCACTGAAATTCTCTGATGTCGTCGCCCAGGCGAAGCCGCAGCGAGGCGATGGCAAGGACGGCCGGTTGCTGATCGAGAGCCATGGTGAGCTTTCTTTAGGGTGAGCGAATCCCGCGTGCGCCGAACGGCGCACGACAGGTCCTAGTTAAATTGGGATTCAGCGACCGGCTAAGCGGTCACCAGCAGGTCAGGCAGCGCCTGTTCCTTGGGGCGCGAGATAGGCACGTGGCGAGATGGGAAGGCTCACCTCGGGATTAGGCATCGCGGACATCGATACAGTACGGGAAATCTCCAGCGTGGCTACGAAGGTATGGCCGCAATCGACGTTCTGGCATCGATAGGTGATTTCCTTCATCAGCGTAGACATGGTCCGGCTTTTGGCTGCACGCACAGCGCTTTGGCAATGAGGGCACGGCAGGCTGATTACACGCATGTTGTTTTCTTTCCCTTGATGGCATAGAGTGCACGCCCCTTGCCAGTAATACGTTTGATACCTTCTCGAACAGATTGCGCTAGAGCGAACTCAGCGGCCTGTTCAATCGTGTCAAAGCCTTCGCGGTTCATGATCACTTCCAGGGCTTCGACTAACGCAGGATGGGTGAACGGCAGTTCGATATCAGGCATTGCGAGGCACTGAAAAGTGGCTCGTGAGCGCCTTGGCTTGCACGTTCTGCTCGGATAAGATCGGCATCGAATAGGATTGCGCCAGGGCGATGGCCTGATGCATCAGCAGATCATGGGCCAAGGTGGCCAGGTTCTCACCCTGGTATTGGGCCAGGGCCTTCATGATGTCGTAGTTGTCGTCGTTGACGCGCACAACGATGCGGCGATGACGGATTTTGCGGGGGTCGTCGTACATAGCAGCCTCCGTGCTCAAGCCCGTTCGGCTTTAACGTCGTTGTCGTAGGCGGCCATGCCGCGCAATATCAGCAGGCGCACAAAGGACGAGCGCGTGCGCAGATCCTGGCGGGCCAGCTCAGCCAGTCGTTCTTCTTCATCAGCTTCAAGGCGGAAGGTAACGGCCACCGAGGTATCGGTGTGGGGGCGGCATACGGGCTTGGAGAGAGTGGGCATATGGGATAATGGTTGTACACGTCACTTAGCAATGACGTGAATATAGCGGTCGTATGACCGCAAGTCAAACAATATATTGCGGTCAAATGATGGAATTTAACGAGCGTCTAAAGTTGGAGCGTAAGCGGTTAGGTCTGAGCCAAGAGAAGTTTGCTGCCTTGGGTGGCGTTACGCGTGATACGCAAATGAACTATGAGAACGGATCGCGAAAGCCCGACTCGGCTTATCTCACTGCTATGGCAGTGGCGGGAATTGATGTGTTATTTCTCTTAACGGGAGAGTCGAGCAATGCTCCGCTAACCAAAGATGAAAGCGATTTACTTGAAGGATTTCGCAGCCTGGATATTCGAGGCAAAGCTGGCGTGCTTGGAATGATTTTTGGATTGACCTCCGGCTCTGAGTCGTCGCCGGGAGCGCGGACGCCAGCCATGAACATTAAAGGTAACGTTGGTCACCAAATTCACGGAGATGTATTTGGCACCATTAAAGGCGTCGTCATGGGGAACAAGATCGTCAAAAAGAAATAGGAGAGCCAGCCGTCTTGTATTGATCGTTTCAAAGACGCTGTATATGGAGCCAGGAGGCTTTTGAGAGTACGGATGCCGCGAGTCCTGCAACGGGAAATTCCGCGACGCACTAGTCAACAGAGAAATCTTCTATACCCGCCGAGAAGCTCTGGTCGTCATCGAGCGATGGTGTCGCCAGTACGATACCGATGGGCCGTACAGCGTAATGAGATACCGCCTGCCGACATCGCAGGCAACAATGCCGGTAATGGGAACGGTCACAGCCGTCCAGAATCTACGCAGAGCGGCTTGTCGCGTACCTTTAAGCACTCCCTTTACAACCGCCTTGCTTGAACACTCGCTCAGTCGTTGCTGGACTATTCACGAGCTTTTCCACGGGCCTTCGAGGACGTGCGACCAGTTCGCCGCCGCAATTAGGGCAACTGCCTTTCAATATGTCGATAGTGCAATCAGTACAGAAGGTGCACTCGAAGGAACAAATCCTTGCCTCAGTCGATTCTGGCGGGAGGTCTTTATCGCAGCATTCACAGCTGGGTCGTAATTCAAGCATTTTTTCTCCGTTGCGGAACAACTTTTTTTGGCCGAATGGAATATCTCAAGAGCGTAGACGAAGATCTGCTGGGGACTCGATCATAGTTATCACAGACCCGATGATAAATCAGATTCAAGTTCTCGCAACGATAGCTTTCGATGGGTAACTTGCCAAAATTACTGAAGTAGTAACAGGCCCAAACTTTGCCAAGGTGTCGATAGCGGCTTCCAGCTGCGCCATCTCTTCAACTAGGAGCCGAACAAGAAAGCAATCTTCTCCGGTGATGCGGTTGGCATCAATAATCTCGGGCATTGTCACGAAGGTAAGCAAGCAGCGTTTGATCTCCGCGTGCGTCTTCCACAGGCCTGAGTGGCAGATTTTTGCAGCAGCGGATATTGGTTTGGTGCGGAAAATTTTATTGCACAGGCCTGTCATTTCAATAATAATTGAAATATTGAATTAATGAGGCAGGCCATGGAAACAAAATCCGTTATCGCCGCGCTTAGCGCGTTGGCCCAAGAGTCCCGTCTGGGCATCTTTCGCCATCTGGTTCAGGTCGGGCCGGACGGCAGTGCAGCGAGCAAGATTGGCGAGGTGCTGGACATCGCACCATCTTCGCTGTCCTTTCACATGAAGGAGCTGTCACACGCAGGCCTGGTGACGTCGCGGCAGGAGGGGCGTTTCGTCATCTATGCCGCCAATTACGACGTCATGAACGAGGTTCTCAGCTTTCTCACCGAGAACTGCTGCGGTGGCAATCCCTGCTCTCCAGTTAGTGCATGCTGTCCACCATCAGCTGCTGCTACTTGAGGCGGAGTAAGCATGCTGGTAGCGTTTTTCATTTTCCTGATTACCTTGGTGCTGGTCATTTGGCAGCCCCGGGGTCTGGGCATCGGTTGGAGCGCTTGCGGGGGCGCAGCCGTGGCGTTGCCCTTGGGCGTAATCCATTGGGCTGATATTCCAACGGTTTGGCACATCGTCTGGAATGCCACTGCGACCTTCATTTCCATCATCATCATCAGCCTGCTGCTGGACAAGGCTGGTTTTTTTGAATGGGCGGCGCTTCATGTGGCTCGCTGGGGAAAAGGTAACGGCCACTGCCTGTTCGTATTGTTGGTGCTGCTGGGTGCCACAGTATCGACGATCTTTGCCAATGACGGTGCCGCTCTGATCTTGACGCCCATCGTCATCGCTATGCTTCAGGCGCTGCGGTTCTCGCCGCAAGCGACCCTGGCATTCGTCATGGCGGCGGGCTTCGTTGCGGATACAGCGAGCTTGCCGCTGGTGGTGTCGAACCTGGTCAACATCGTTTCGGCGGACTACTTCAAGCTTAGCTTTGCTCAGTATGCCGGTGTCATGATTCCGGTCGACCTGGCCGCGGTAGCCGCTACGCTCCTCGCGCTCGTTGCCTTCTTCCGCAAGGATATTCCAAAGAACTACGACCTTTCGCAGCTAGCAGCGCCGGCTGCGGCTATACGCGACAAGGCCACTTTTACGGCTGGTTGGTGGGTGCTTGTGCTGCTCCTCTTAGGCTTCTTCTTGCTAGAAGGCCTGGGTGTTCCCATTAGCGTGGTAGCAGCCGCCGGTGCGTTGATTCTTTTTACCGTGGCCGCGCGGGGGCATGTGATCGCGACGAGAGATGTGATCAAGGGCGCACCATGGCAGATCGTCTTCTTCTCATTGGGCATGTACCTGGTGATCTATGGCCTGCGTAACGCGGGCCTGACGAATCTGCTGACACAGGTGCTGAATGGTCTGGCGGAGCATGGACTCTGGATCGCTACACTCGGGACTGGCTTCCTGACGGCAATTCTGTCTTCCATCATGAACAACATGCCGACCGTGCTGGTCGGTGCACTATCCATAGACGCCGCAACGGCGCATGGCACGGTACGCGAAGCCATGGTCTACGCCAACGTGATCGGCTGCGATCTCGGGCCGAAGATCACGCCAATCGGTAGCTTGGCGACCCTGCTTTGGCTCCACGTGCTGGACCAAAAGAAACTCCACATCTCGTGGGGATACTACTTCCGCGTCGGTGCTGTACTCACGATGCCAGTGCTGCTGGTCACGCTCGCAGCGCTGGCGATCCTCCTCCAATAGAACCTGACACATCACCCTGGAAACTCCATGACCACCATCTTTCACAATCCTGCTTGCGGTACATCCCGTAACACTCTGGCCATGATCCGCAATAGCGGGGAAGAGCCAACTGTCATTGAATATCTGCAGCATCCGCCAAGCCGGGAGCAACTGGCAAAGATGATCAAAGATGCCGGCCTGACCGTACGCGAGGCGATTCGCCAAAAGGGCACGCCCTACGCGGAGCTGGGACTGGATAAGCTCAGTCTCACGGACGACCAACTGCTGAATGCCATGCTGGCGCACCCCATCCTGATCAACCGGCCGTTTGTGGTGACAACCAACGGTACTCGCTTGTGCCGCCCGTCGGAGTTGGTGCTGGATATCCTCTCCAATCCGCAGCAGGGCACATTCACAAAGGAGGATGGTGAAGTCGTAGTGAACGCGGAGGGGCAACGTGTCGCACCGGCTCAGTGATCTGCCGAACATCGCGGCAGGCGAGTTTCAAGTCCCGGCGACTAGCGATTTCAAAGGACTCGGCGTATCTAGCCATAGGCCGCGCTTCCTCCTGCTTTACGGCTCCGTCAGAGAGCGCTCATATAGCCGACTGTTGACGATGGAGGCGGCCCGCCTACTGGAGGCATTTGGCGGTGAGGTCAAGGTTTTCGATCCGCGTGGGCTGCCTTTACCGGACAGCGAGCCGGATACGCACCCGAAAGTTGTAGAGCTGCGCGACCTGGCCAACTGGTCCGAGGGGATGGTCTGGTGCTCACCCGAACGCCACGGGGCCATGACCGGCATCATGAAAGCCCAGATCGACTGGATTCCGTTGTCGCAAGGGGCGATTCGCCCCACTCAGGGAAAGACTCTCGCCGTCATGGAAGTATCGGGCGGCTCGCAGTCTTTCAATGCGGTTAATCAGATGCGAGTGCTCGGCCGTTGGATGCGGATGCTGACGATTCCAAACCAGTCTTCGGTCGCCAAAGCGTACCAAGAGTTTGATGACGCAGACAGGATGAAAGCCTCGCCCTACTACGAAAGAGTCGTCGACGTAATGGAGGAGCTGTTCAAGTTCACCCTGCTGACCAGGGATATCTCACCATATCTGACCGATCGCTATAGCGAACGGAGGGAAGCTGCGGCAGAGTTGGAAAAGCGTATGAACCAAGACAAATTGTAGCTGGCGTTTCACCATTGCAGGATGCCTACTCTTGGCTGGGAGAAGATATTCCATCCTATTCGTAAGTCTTCCCCATTAACAGGATATCGGCAACCTTACGCCAGGGATTTATTGAAACTTCGTAGAAATGGGGACCATTTCTTGAATTCTCCACCCAACGAACGGAGGCATTTAGAAATGCACCGATATTGCCGTTCTTCCAGCCCAATATACCCGAAGAGTATGGTGATGGAAGTAAAGCCGCGTGTAATTCAGTTTCTGCGAACCAGTCTGCGGAGAGTACATTCAGAAAATTGATGAAACTCACTTCATCCACCACAGCATCTCGTGCGGACTCAAGTTGTCTCTCCATTTCTTGTTTGATGTATTTCGCGCTCGTCTAATATCCTCGTCACATAGCCCGCTTCTGGGCGATAAGCCGTAGCCTCCAATGCAAAGCCGCTATGGGTAATCCAAGGCGGATTCCCCCATGTCCTATTTTCTAGCTGACTGGCCGTTTTTTGACTACCAAACGATGCCTGGAGGTAGATGTCGTTTGCTTGATGTTTGCCTCATTATCGGTTATTGGCAGTGTATTCGTGACTATTTTGCTTGTCGGAAATGGGCGCTGCATAGACTGTAAAGCATCTGACGCAGCCCGCCATATGAGTGCAGAAAAAGGGCACATAACGATCACGACCAAGGAGCGCGTCCAGGAAAATGCAGCGGGCGAGAATGAAGAACACTCGAACAAGGGGAAATTGAGCGCGGTCACGAGATGCTAATGTGGCGGGAAAAGTTGCAGCTGATTAGGAGCTGTCTGAGCCGTCGCAATCGAGAATCGCCCAGGCTAGTGAGTCGGACATACGCCGATAGCCGAAGCCCGGGAGCTCTTACGCTGCCGCGATGAATTACTACGTGTGGCTCCGATCCTTTTCAGGTTGTAGCAGCTGATAATCCTCTAGGCCTGAGAAAGCGCAACTACTTCTGCGCACGCATTTAACGGGACATCATTTCTAGGTTATTGCTATTTGATGCGTTCCCCACTGAGCTTCTTCCATTAATCCTACGTGTCTGTCGGAGATAGACTCTCCGCTTTAGCGAATTGCCTGATGTTCATAAGGCAGATTTTTTCTCATACTATTTGTAGCCCTCTGATATCCGACTCTGGACCCATGGCCACTATTTGGGAGGGGGCATGGGCGGATTGTTTCGAGGGCGCACAATATTACTTGTCGAGGACAATGTCGATGTTCGGACCATCTTTTCAGAGGTGTTTAAAAATGAGGGTTACCGCGTTCTGGAAGCTACAAACGGTCGAGAAGCCTATGACCTAATGATGGGGTCTGATGATTCTGTGAACGTTGTTTTGACAGATTTGCGAATGCCGATCATGGATGGGTTAGAGTTGGCGACCTTACTCAAAAATAACCCGCGATTTTCTTCCATTCCGATTGTTCTCCTGAGTGCGACCCCTTTGAAAAACTCTTGGAAAGCATTGGAGGTTTTTGACGCGTTGCTTGTAAAACCCTGCCTCTTCGATGAAGTGGTCTCGACCGTTAAAGCTGTTCAGTAGAAGCGATTCCATATAGCTCACTTTTAGTTTCTGTTATCGTTGCATAGGTCCTCGGGTGCTTCACGCGATGGGCCCGACGGTAAAAAATCGAAGATTGGCCCTAAAAATTACGTGAGATCACTTCGTCTTAGCTTCGTTTCTTCTCTTGCGTCTTCGACGAGCCGTCTAATAACAACCCTCCTTCGTACAATTTCTGCGTGAACCGTTGAGCTCATCGGCATAGTTGTTGTTAGCTCCTTGAGGCTGGCAGTGCTTTCGTTAAATCGCTTCTTCATTAGATCTTCTATTGAGAGGTGCCATTTGAACACGATTTCTGCGCCCTTTACTGCGTCGGAAAAATAATTGGACAGGACGCATGTCTCGACGCTATCACCATGACTCCACCGATAGAAAAATAAATGAGGTGCATTTCCGTTTTAGAGAAGTAATGGGAGTAAGGTCTGTGCATCCCTTTGCGAATCAAGGTCAGGTAAAAAGCAACTCGCTTGATTCGTTTCCCCCATCCCGACTCTGCCGCCTCTTCAGTTCATTGAGTCCCTCCGTTGAGATGCTTTGCTATCTTTCCCATTGGAGAATCATATGAACAAGATGAATCGCCTTCGAATGGCGGAGCCGGTTCCCGATCACCAAAATTTTCTGGTTGCGGGAAGTGCTCTCTACGTAGACTATTCGGGGCAGCTTGCGGATATCGAATGCATTCAGCAAGTTCTTGAGGACCTCGCGCGTAGTCGTGGAAAGACAAACGACCTTTGTAACGCAAGGCCTCCCATTTCGTCTGAGGACTAGAGCGCGAAAGTGCGCATATACATCGTCCGCAAACCGGTTTTAGTATTCCGAATTTGGTGTCGCCACCTTGCTTGGGGCCAGAAGTTTGGCTCTCGCCAAAACTTTCTTGAAGTTGAGCGAAGGCATCGATCGTCTTATTTCATTCACCTCTTCCTGCCTGGAGGCAGAAATGCGAAATTACTCTAATGGCCGCTTTAACAGTGACGAAATTGTGGCAGCAATAGATAAGCATCGACGAGAACACGGCGACTGTTATTTTGAAAATAGCGAGATCAAAGATTCCACAACTCTTAGTGCAAAGGCGCTGAGCTTTCGTGAAAAGAAGTTGGGGTGGCCAATGAGTCCGAACAGCTTTCGACGGGTCACGTCAGTAAAGATTAAAAAATAGCTGAGAAATTGAAATGAAATATCGGGTTTTGACACCTATTTTTTGGGAGCCACCGAACTGATGGGCGGCCCATGCGGAGGATCTTCCCAGACCTGAAACTCTTATACATAGACAATACACAAAGGACGAATATGTCAGATACCAAACTACCCATGGATCAAAGAAACGAAGACCGAGAACATTTGTCGCCACGCGGACATCCGCAGCAGCATCAAGGGCATAAACCGAATCAAGAGCAAGTAGGTGGGGGCGAGGATCGCATTCGTAAACCTGCTAATGATGTCGGAAGTAATGGTTCCCAACCTCAGCAGCATGAAGTCTCTAAAGGGCTATATGAAAAGCCTAATAAAGACCACCTTACATTGGTGAAAAAAGCAGGTTCCCGCGACTGATCTTGCAAAAGTTGGCTGTAAAGAATCCGTGGACTAAGTAAGGGTTAGGCATGGAAAAAAATTGATCGATGCCGAATATCGGCTTGCGAACTTTCAGGGTAATTCGAATAAAAATACTATCCCAGGTCGCCGAAAAGATCGCCAGAAATGCCACCCTAACTCAGGATTCCTATGTCCATTTTTCAAACTGTAGACAGCTCCGGAAACTTTTCCTACGAGCTCAGATATTCGCACCACTCAGATGGGTGGCAAATGAATAGCATTTCGATTCAACGACGCGATCATCAGATTTTTTCAAAGAAGAATCTCGCAGGAGTTTACCGCGCGGAAGCGGTATTGCTTGAGCAGGGCGTCAACATGTGCGAAGCGGTAATTACCCGTTTTAATCTGAAGCCGCTTTTGCATGCATAGTAGTTGTACGCGCCTTTGAAACCTTTGATGGTATCGCCTGAGTCCAGTGCGATATCCCTATTAGTAGGAGAAGTTATGAGCAAGGTAAACCGGTGGCGTGAGTTTTCTTTCATAAAGACTGTTTCCTCACCAGAAAAAGGTGTTGAGGCGGACTTGTCGACGAGAAATGATGAGAAATTGGCTGCCAGCCAAATCTTCGGAGCGGACGCTGTTCGAGATCAACAAGCAATCTTAGCAGCTGAGTCGGAAGGACTAGCGATTCAAGAGGACTAGATCTCGTACGTTATCCGTCGGACAGAGAGCCTCAATTGTTGCCCTTGTCTTTCACGTCATTTTTCATTCATTAATATGGATGAACAGCATTTTAATTGAATGATTTTCGCGATCAAATATCGCGACAACGGACATCGCGGCCTGTTCCATTGAATCCTTAACCTGACCGCGATACGAAGGAATGATCGTGTCAAACTTCAATAAGACCCAAGGCTCTCATCGACTGGAGCAGCAAGGATTTACTCTCCACAAGGAGAAGACGTCGAAATCTAACGATGGTCGCTATTCTTCACGCGATGGCGAGAAGGGAAAGCAAGAGCAAGCTGATCAGCAAAGTGACGCTGGCCCACGCCGCTATGAAGGGGGTGACATCTATCGCAGGAACTACACGAGAGAGACTGAGAAGGCTGATCGCTCGCGGTAATGTTGTGTGTGGGCAGGCAGTCCAATTTATTAAAGGGGCCGCAGTTGCGGCCTTTTTAAATGAGGAGATTGACATGCGATTTCATTTCGAAGATAGAGGCCATGAGGCTGGCTTCGTATGGCTGCGGATTGGGAAGATCGAGGTTATTGAAGTAACTAGTGGTTTAGGAAGCAGCCGTACACGAACAGAGTTTCAAATTCGAAACGCACCTATCAATCTAGAAAGTCAGATTATCGTCTGTCGAAAAGCAATAGCTCAATTTATTCGTGAATCTACTGGCGCAAAGGAAATGTCGATTTCAATTTTCGATGATTCGATTGAGCCGTGGAAAGGACAATTGTTTGCGATAACCCCGCTGGATGATCATTTCGATGTGGAAGTGAATCGCTGATCCAGGCCCTTTCCTGATGCACATGCCAGCCATTTGTGTTGAATGGTTGTGCACCTTGCCCGTGATAGCGGGCCGATATCCCAATAGTAGGAGTTTCCCATGGCAGAAAAAGAGCAAAAGCGCGGCAACCGAGAACCGAAAAAACCTAAGAAAAAACCAGTGCCAGCAGTCCCGGTGCAGCGCGCTCATCAAGGACTGTAGTGAAAACGATTCTTAATCATAAAAATCCTGACAACCGCTGGGCCACATCGCCTAGCCTTTGCCTCTGGGGCTATACGGCCTTGCTTCTTCACAGCGGGTTTATCGCGGGGCGTCTCTCCCTGCGGTGCCCTGAAAGGCCAACATGCGCCGATTTTTTCAATTTGCGTCCCAACGCTCCGCCCCAGATCCGTGGGCCGATACCGCACCTGTGCGCGAGGAACTGTTCGGCATCGAGCGCCTAGAGCAGCACGCGCGCAGCCTCGCGACGGCTCAGTTAGTTAGCATCCATCCACCTCGGGTTCGGTCGTTGCACAATCGGTTGCGCGAAAACGCCGTTGATCTGCTGCTGGCCTATCGCGCAGGTGCCGCAGAAGTGGCTGCTGGACGCCGTGTAGTCCCGGCCGCTGAATGGCTGCTGGATAACTATCACGTTGTTGAAGCGCAGGTGCGCGAGATTCGCACCGACCTACCGCCCGGCTACTATAAGCAGTTGCCCAAGCTGGCAGATGGTCCGTTGGCGGGCTATCCACGCGTCTTCGGAATTGCGTGGGCATTCGTCGCCCACACCGACAGCCACTTCGATCCTGCCGTCCTCCGCCGCTTTATTGCAGCCTACCAGGAGGTCCAACCACTGGACATCAGCGAACTATGGGCTGTGGCGATCACCCTACGTATCGTGCTGGTGGAGAACTTGCGCCGATTGGCCGATCAGATCACTGTCGGACGCGCGGCGCGCGCCGATGCCCAAAGGCTCGCCGACCGCTTACTGGAACCGGGCGCAGCCTATGCCGCGTTGAACCAAGATATCGCCACGCGCGCGAGCAGCCCTGTGTCCGAACTTTTCGCGGCACAGCTCGCCAAGCGTCTGCGCGACCAGGACCCGCGCGTCACGCCTGCCCTACAGTGGCTGGATGAGCGGCTGCGTGACCAGGGCACGGATGCTGACCAGGCTATCCTGCATGCACAGCAGCGTCAGGGTGCCTCCAACGTCTCGGTGCGCAACGTCATCACCAGCATGCGCCTGATGTCTGACATCGACTGGGCAGATATGTTCGAGAGCACTAGCTTAGTGGACACGCGTCTGCGCGCTAGCAGCACCTTCGCGGAGATGGATTTCCCCACACGCAATCGCTACCGTACGGCGATCGAGCAACTGGCTCGGGGATCACCGTTATCCGAACTCGCTATTGTTGAGCGAGCGTTGGCGTTGGCGCAGGCGGCTTCGTCGAAGTCGCCTGAGCTTCTCGTCCAGAACTCCAGCAGGATAGATCCCGGTCATTACCTGATCGCCGAGGGACGCAGCGAATTAGAGCATGCCATCGGATTCCGGCAGCCACTGGTTTTTCGCATCGACCGTTTTATTGTCCGTGTCGGGCTTAGCGGATACGTGACCGCCATCCTCGCGCTCGCGGCCATGCTGCTGGGTCTCGCGTTCTGGGCCATGTTTGGCATCGGCAGCTTGGCGATAGCTCCCACAGGGCTGCTGGCGGTGCTCGCGATGGCCGCATTCATTCCCGCGACCGAGGTAGCCACAGCGCTGGTCCAGCGCGCAATTGCGTCCCGCGCTGGCGCAGTGACGCTCCCGGCTTTGGCGCTGGCCGACGGGGTTCCAACCCATTTGCGCACACTAGTTGTCGTGCCCACGCTGCTCTCCGGCGAGGCGGAACTGCGCCGGCATATCGAGAGCCTTGAAGTTCACCATCTGTCTGGTGCCGGTGGTGACCTATCTTTTGCTCTGCTATCGGACGGCCTTGATGCAGATTCGGAAGTGCTAGACGGTGACGCCTACCTGATTGGCATTGCGCAGGACGCCATCGACGCACTTAACCAACGGTATGGACCAGCCCCAGGTGGTAAGCGCTTTTACCTGTTGCACCGGCAGCGCCGATTCAACGCAAGTGAAAACCGATGGATGGGATGGGAGCGAAAGCGTGGAAAGCTCCATGAACTCAATCGATTATTGCGCGGCGCAACTGACACCAGTTTTATGTCGCTGGGTGGTGCTGCCGACAAAGCTCATCAACCCGAGATCCTTGCCAGAGTGCGCTACGTCATCACGTTGGACGCCGATACCCGACTGCCCCGTGACGCAGCGCTGCGCCTGATCGGCAAGATGGCTCACCCCTTGAACTGTGTGCGCTGGAACAATGCCGAACAGCGTGTAGTGGGCGGTTACGCCATCTTGCAGCCACGCGTGACACCAACACTGCCATTGGGCCGCGAGGGATCGCTCTATCAGTGCATTTCGGCCGGTTCGGGTGGCATGGACCCCTACGCGTCCGCCGTGTCTGACGTTTACCAGGACCTTTTCGGTGAGGGATCCTACACCGGTAAAGGCATCTACGACGTCGATGCCTTCGAGGCAGCGCTTGCTGGGCGTATTCCTGAGAACACGATGCTTAGCCACGACCTGTTCGAAGGCGTGTTCGCTCGCGCGGGGCTTGCCTCGGACGTCGAAGTGGTCGAAGAATTCCCTGCCCGCTACGACGTCGCTGCCAGGCGCCAACACCGCTGGACGCGCGGCGACTGGCAACTCCTGCCCTGGATACTCGGGCGACGCCATTCAGGTGCGACCCTACCGCCAGTGGGCCGCTGGAAAATGATCGACAACTTGCGGCGCTCCCTGCTGGCGCCCACGAGCCTACTGGCTCTAGCGCTGTGCGCTTGGTTGCCCTGGCCTCAATCATTACAAGCCATGGGGATGCTGGTACTGGCACTGGCGGTGCCGTTCTTTCTGCCCCACATCTCCGGACTAGCGCCAACGCGCGCGGGCATCGGGCTGGGTAGCCAACTACGCCGGTTGGCCAGCGATCTTCGGTTAGCCGTAATGCAGACACTCTGGACGCTAGCTCTGCTTCCGGATCAGACCTGGCGCACGATGGATGCTATCACGCGTACCCTGATCAGACTCTACGCGACGCATCGGCATCTGCTGGAATGGACAACCGCAGCCCAGTCCGCCGCTCGCCCGCGCCCCGGTATAGCTGGCTTCTATGGCCAGATGGCCGGTGGCGTGCTGTTAGCCCTAGTATTCGCCGTGGGCGTTAGCGTGTTCTTTCCTGCAGCATGCGCAATTGTGTTGCCGCTGTCGGCGCTCTGGGTCGCAGCGCCGGTCTTGGCCTGGCGCGTCAGCCGCCGCCCGCCGATCGTGACATCCGGTGCGCCCGAATTCACAGATACCTTGGCTCTGCGCCTTACAGCACGTCGCACTTGGCGTTTTTTCGAAACCTTCGTGACGCCGGCTGAGCACATGCTTCCACCGGACAATTTTCAGGAAGATCCGAAGCCAGTGATCGCTCACCGCACCTCGCCCACCAACATAGGCTTGTACTTGCTGTCGACGGTGGCGGCCCGCGATTTTGGCTGGGCTGGTGCCCTGCAGACTTGCGAGCGTCTGGAAGCGGCTTTCGTCAGCTTGCAGACATTGGAAAGGTTCCGAGGCCATTTCTACAACTGGTATGACACGCGCACGAACCAGGTGCTTGCACCGGCGTATGTGTCGTCTGTGGACAGCGGTAACCTCGCCGGCCACTTGATCGTACTAGCTAATGCCTGCGAAGAATGGATGGGTGCGTCGCTGTCGACGGATTGGACGGAGGGTGCGAGCGACGCACTCGCGCTAGCCCGGGAGTCGGCGTCTGCTAAACCGTCGACCCAAGGGGCACAGGGACAGCGGCTGCTGAGCGTCTTTGCCGAGATCGAGGCAGGGTTCCACGATCCTGCCAGCATGTCACTTCCGGTATTTCAGCGCCTGGCCGATAAGGCGGCAGAAGAAGCGCAGGCACTGGTCCCGGCAATACAAGCGGAAGGTGACGATCTTCTATTCTGGACCAATGCGCTGCAAGGGCGGATCGAGCAACAGGCACGCGACGCCAAGTCATTCGGCGTCGCGGCGAATGCTATCGATGCCCGCTGGCAGGCGTTGGCGCAACAGGCGCGTGCGCTAGCGCTAGGGATGGACTTCGCCTTCTTGCTGGATCCTGAACGCAAACTGCTTTCCATAGGTTATGCCGCAGTGGAGAACGTGCTCGATCCCAACTGCTACGACCTACTAGCCTCTGAGGCGCGACTAGCCAGCCTCTTCTCAATCGCCAAGGGCGACGTATCCACGCGCCACTGGTTCCGCTTGGATCGGACAGCCATCCCCGTAGGACGTGGATCGGCCCTGGTATCTTGGTCAGGGTCGATGTTCGAGTATCTGATGCCCTCGCTGGTGATGCGCGCACCGGCAGGTAGCCTACTGGAGCAGACCAATCGCCTGATCGTGCAGCACCAGATGGCCTACGGTCGGCGGATGAGCGTGCCGTGGGGCATCTCCGAGTCGGCGTACAACGCTCGCGACCTGGAATTTACTTACCAGTACTCCAACTTTGGCGTGCCAGGCCTGGGCCTAAAACGCGGGCTGGCTCAGGATCTGGTGATCGCGCCTTACGCGACCGGTCTCGCTACCATGGTCGATGCACCACTCGCACAACGCAACTTTGAGTACCTGCAGACGCTTGGTGCGCTCGGGCGCTATGGCTTTTACGAGGCGCTCGACTTCACCCGTGCCCGCCTGCCCGGCGGGTCGCAGGTCGCCATCGTACGCAGCTTTATGGCGCATCACCAGGGCATGACACTTGTCGCAATCGCCAATACACTCCAGGGCGCCCGCATGCGGGAACGCTTCCATCGTGAACCGATGATCCAGGCCTGCGAATTGCTGCTGCACGAGCGTATGCCGCGCCTCGTCTCTGTGGCGCGTGCGCGCGCTGAAGAGGTGCTGTCTGGCGCAACCAATCCACATGGTGACTTACACGCGGTACGGCACATAGACCCGTCTGTTACGGCGGCCCCTGCTACGCACCTGCTGTCCAACGGGCGTTATGCCGTTATGCTCACCGCAGCGGGTGCTGGCTACAGCCGCTGGCGTGAGTTGGCTGTGACGCGCTGGCGCGAAGACGCGACCCGCGACGACTGGGGCGCCTACATCTATCTACGTGACACGGATACCGGTCAGATATGGTCCGCTGCGGCGCAGCCGCTGGCCGTGTCACCCGATAGCTACGAGGTAGTCTTCGCCGAGGACCACGCCGCCTTTACGCGGCACGACGGCAGCCTGACGACCACAATGGAGGTGCTGGTGTCCGCCGAAGTTGACGGCGAGGTACGCCGCGTCACAGTCGTCAATACAGGCCGCAAGACTCGTGAAATCGAACTCACCTCCTACTCTGAGGTGGTGTTGGCGTCGCCCGCGAGTGATGATGCCCATCCGGCCTTCTCCAAGATGTTCGTGCAGACTGAATATCTCCCAGAGTTCGGTGCCCTGATCGCTACGCGACGCCCTCGCGGGCCGCACGAGCAGCGGATCTGGGCCGCACACTTCGCCGTGGTCGAAGGCATCGTCACGGCACCCGTGCAGTACGAATCCGACCGGGCACGGTTCCTGGGCCGAGGTCGTACATCCGCCACGGCGCAAGCCATGGCGGACGGAGCCATGCTGTCTGGTACGGCCGGTACGGTACTCGATCCGGTTTTCTCGGTGCGACACCGCGTGCGTATCGCGCCCGGTCGTATGGCGCGCCTGGCCTTCTGGACGCTGGTGGCGCCTACTCGCGAAGCGCTACTGGAATTGGTGGACCAGCACCATGACCGTAGCGCCTTCGAGCGTGCTCGGACCTTGGCCTGGACTCAGGCCCAGGTACAGTTGCGACACATCGGCGTCGAAGCCGACGAAGCCGCAGACTTCCAGCGGCTGGCGGCACCTATCCTCTATGCGGATACACGCTTCCGCCCACCGGCCGAGGAGATCGCTCGTGGTGCAGGCCCGCAGTCGGGCTTGTGGCGGCACTCGATCTCCGGCGACTTGCCAATCGTGGTGTTGCGAATCGATGACATCGAGGATATTGCTCAGGTGCGCCAACTACTTCGTGCGCATGAGTACTGGCGAATGAAGGGGCTGAGCGTCGATCTGGTGATCGTTAATGAGCGAGCTTCCTCTTATGTGCAGGATCTGCAGTCCGCTATCGAAACGGCCGTGCGCCGGAGCCAGTCGCCCCTTCGACCACACGGCGAGACGATAGCCCAGGGGGTGGTCCATACATTGCGCGCAGATCTGATGGATGTGTCAGCCCGGGCCTTGCTGCATTCAGCAGCTCGCGTGCTGCTGCTAGCGCGTCGGGGCGACATCGCTCGGCAAATCGGTCTCCTGCCGGAGACGGTGCACTACGCAAGTGCAGGGCTCGAATTAGCTGCCTATACCCAATCTTCCAACCTGACGAGGCAGGGGCAGAGCACAGAAACGGTGCGGCTGGAGTTCTTCAACGGAATCGGTGGCTTCGATCAGGGCGGTCGCGAATACGTCACCGTACTCACCGACGGACAGACCACCCCCGCCCCCTGGATCAACGTCATCGCCAACCCTGCCTTCGGATTCCAGGTCTCGGCCGATGGCAGCGCAAGTACTTGGGCCGGTAACAGCCGTGAGAATCAACTTACCCCATGGTCCAACGATCCAGTGATCGATCCGACCGGCGAGGCGTTTTTCGTACGAGACGAGTCGAGCGGCGAGCTCTGGAGCCCTACAGCGCAGCCAATCCGCGACGGCGGTACCTACGTTGCACGCCACGGTCATGGCTATAGCCGCTTCACGCACGAGGCGCACGGTATCGCGCTTGAACTGCTGCAGTTCGTGCCACTGGACGACCCAATTAAGGTGTCGCGCCTCACCTTACACAATCTCAGCCCACAGACGCGGCGCCTATCCGTCACGGCCTATGCAGAATGGGTGTTGGGCGCCTCGCGTGCGGTTTGCGCACCCTTCATCCTTACCGAGATCGATGCAGCCAGCGGCGTGCTGCTGGCGCGCAATCCCTGGAGCACAGCCTTTCCGGGTAGAGTCGCTTTCGCCGATCTCGCGGGTCTGCAGACCACTTGGACCGCTGACCGTACAGAATTCCTTGGCCACCGCGGCAGTCTGGCGGCACCCGCTGCATTGCAGAGCCACGCGTCCCTGTCCGGTACGGTGGGTGCGGGCCTGGATCCCTGTGCTGCGCTGCAGTGTAGCCTGGTGCTGCGGCCCGGTGAGTCGGTAGACATCATCGCTCTACTCGGGCAATGCGGCAGCGCGCAGGAAAGTTTGGAACTAGCGGCGCGCTGGCGTGAGACTGATCTGGAAGCCGAACTGCAGCGGGTGCGTGACCATTGGGAAGGGCTGCTCGGTGCCGTGCAAGTGCGCACGCCAGACCGTGCGATGGACATCCTGCTCAACGGTTGGCTTCTCTACCAGACGCTGGCCTGCCGCATCTGGGCCCGCTCGGCGTTCTATCAGGCCAGCGGTGCCTACGGCTTTCGAGACCAACTGCAGGATGGCATGGCGCTCACATTCGCGCGGCCTGAAGAAACGCGTCAACACTTGCTGCGCGCTGCAGGCCGTCAGTTCCTCGAAGGCGACGTGCAACATTGGTGGCTGCCGCATTCGGGCCAAGGCGTGCGCACGCGAATCTCGGACGACCGCATCTGGCTGGCTTTCGCCGCGGCCAGCTATGTGGTCGTCTCGGGCGATACAGCGGTACTTGACGAATCCATCGCCTTCCTAGAAGGCCCCGCGTTGCAGGTAGGCGAACATGATGCCTTTTTCCAACCGATGCTCGCAGGCACGTCTACAACGCTGTTTGAGCACTGCGCGCGCGCATTGGACCAGAGTATCGACCTCACTGGCGAATTAGGGCTGCCGCTGATGGGGACCGGCGATTGGAACGATGGCATGAATCGTGTGGGCCAGGAAGGCCGGGGTCAGAGCGTTTGGCTCGGCTGGCTGCAGGTACGCACGCTGATCCTCTTCGCTCCTCTGGCCGAGGCACGCGACCCCACCCGTGCCGCGCGCTGGCGGGGCCATGTCCAGTCTGTGACGGCCTCGCTGGAGCGCGAGGCCTGGGACGGCGCCTGGTATCGGCGCGCCATATTCGATGATGGCACGTGGCTGGGCAGCCGCCACAGCGAGGAATGCTGCATCGATTCGATCGCCCAATCCTGGGCCGTACTGTCAGGAGTCGCCGATCCTGACCACGCACAGATGGCGATGGACTCGCTGCGCTCGCACCTGGTGCTGCCAGAGGCGGGGCTGGCGTTGCTCTTTACCCCACCTTTTGACCACACACAGAGCGATCCTGGCTACATCTTGGGTTACCCGCCGGGCTTACGTGAGAATGGAGGTCAATACAGCCACGCGGCCATGTGGGCCATCCTAGCGTTCACGCAGTTACGCGGCGACCCGCAGGCGGGCGCGCACGCCCATGCCCTGTTCGCTCTGGTCAATCCTATCAACCATGCTCGGACACCTGCTCAGACGGCGCGCTACCGCGTGGAGCCGTACGTGGTGGCTGCCGATGTGTATTCGGTATCGCCGCACGAGGGCCGGGGCGGCTGGACCTGGTACACCGGTGCCGCTGGCTGGATGCACCGTGCGGGTATGGAGGGGATTCTAGGCATTCGCCGCGAAGGCGAGGTGTTAATCCTCGATCCGTGTATTCCAGCCGGTTGGCCTGGCTTTGAGGCAAAAATCGTCTTGGGTGCGGCACGCTACATCATCCAGGTCGAATCGCCGGGGATGCGCTGCGCCGGTATCTCGGCAGCTGAACTGGACGGCATGCCACTCACCTGCGATGGTGGCGCATTGCGAGTGCCCGTCACACCGGGTGAGCACCGGCTGGTTGCTACGTTGTGAAGGTATGCTTGTCCCACTGACCCGGCAATGAAAGCCAGCAGAAAACGGCTTCGACTTATTCTTCACCGCCTTCGGGTGTCCATGTATTTTTTCTCTGACGAGTAACGGACCAGCCTCCCAAATGCGACAAACTCGTCGATGCTGGCCCAGGCCAGATCTGTGGCTCACCAGGTCATCGCAGCCCGTACTCGCGGGAAAGTTATTAAAAAAACAACTTTAAAGCGTATGGGAGGCGGCGCGCGCAGTTGCCCCCACCCCGCGCCTGCCCGCTACATAGGGCGGTTTTAACTCAAGTTTGTATCAGCCGCCCACCTCTGCCCAGCCTGGCCGAGCGTCTCAGCAGACCGACCTCAAATGTGACGCGTTTTGACGCGCACTGCGGCGCTACTCGATCCATCGCATATGTCAATAGGGAAAATAGAAGTGGTTTCGCCGCGAAAAGCGGTAGCTCATCCTAAAATTCGATAGAAAAACCAAATAAAAACAAATAAACTGAATTTATTGATTTATATGATCCTAAACCAAATTAAACATTTATAGTTCAACAACGAAAGGATGCGCAATGAAAGCCATCATGAATATGAAAATTGGGACAAAGCTGGCGGCTGGCTTTGGCTCGTTACTGATGTTGATGGTGATCCTTGCCGCAATCGCTTGGGCCAGCCTGAATTCGGTTACTACTGCTATGGAGAGGGGTAACGACGTGCAGGTTGATAAGTTGGGGCCAATTTACGTGATGCGTGAAGCACTTGGCCAGACTGGCTTAGCCGCCCGTAACGCATACATCTTCAAATCCGATAGCGACGCACAAAAGGAGCTCGCTATCGTCGATCAGCAAAAGGAAATATACCTTGCTGCGCTCAAGGAACTACGGACCACCATGGCTGAGAACAAGGAGTTCGAGGCGGTCAGCAAAGGTTTACTTCAGATGGCTGAAGAATTGCGGCGCCCGCGTGCTTATCGCGAAGCTGGCAAGATGAGTGAATATGGGGACTTCCTGGTTCATGAGTGCAGTCCATTGCGCCGCCAGATTGTTGCTGACATGGACCTGTTATTGGCCCGAGTTAAGCGCGAAGCCGATGTCGCGCGAACGAGCGCCAGTCAGACCTCAGACCATTCGCGCGCAGTGATCTTGACTTTAGCCAGCATCGCACTCGTCGCCAGCACCGCCATCGCGCTCCTCATTACAAAGGGCTTGCTTAAACAGCTCGGCGGCGAACCTAGTTACGCGGCGGAGATAGCGGCCAAAATTGCGAGCGGCGATCTCTCAATTGAGGTTCGCACCAAGCAAGGCGATAGCACTAGCCTCTTGTTTGCAATTCGAACCATGCGCGAAAGCTTGGCATCAATCGTCACGCGCGTTCGAGCCGGCACAAGCAATATCGAAACTGCCGCAACCGAAATCGCTACCGGAAATCATGACCTGTCACGCCGCACCGAAGAGCAAGCGGGGTCTTTGGAGGAAACCGCTGCCGCGATGGAAGAACTTACTTCCACCGTTAAGCAAAATGCTGATAACGCGCGGCAGGCTAATGACCTGGCCGCATCCGCGTCGGCGATTGCGAGCGAAGGCGGCGTTGTTGTCGATCAGGTTATTTCAACAATGAGTCAAATCAATGACTCCTCTAAGAAAGTGGTGGACATCATTAGCGTGATTGACGGCATTGCATTTCAGACCAATATCCTAGCGCTCAATGCAGCGGTGGAAGCGGCACGCGCGGGTGAGCAAGGCAGAGGCTTCGCGGTGGTCGCCAGTGAGGTGCGCAGCTTAGCGCAACGGAGTGCCGCCGCTGCGAAAGAGATTAAGGTTCTGATTGGAGATTCGGTCCAGAAAGTGGAGACTGGTAGTCAACTGGTGACACAAGCGGGCCAAACTATCGGAGATATTGTGGAAAGCGTTAAACGGGTCACAGCCGTGGTATCAGAAATATCCGCAGCGAGTATCGAGCAAAGTGAAGGTATTGGTCAGGTCAACATGGCTATCAACCAGATGGATAACGTCACACAGCAGAATGCAGCTCTTGTAGAAGAAGCTACTGCCGCAGCTCAATCTCTGCAGCTAGAGTCCGTAGACCTTTCCAAAGTGGTCGCCACATTCAAAATCTAGGCCCGTTCCATAGTCTCAGGCGCCACATTGATAGCGCCGCCAATTTACTCAGCGAAAGATTCAAATGGAAATTGACCCCATCAAACAGTTATCTTCTGACGACATGGCTCTGCTCCTGAAGGCGATGGAAAAGCTCAAAGACGACTTGCATGAACTGTCGCAAGCTTTGGATCAAGTGGCCTTCGAAATGGAAGAGGAAGAAGCGCAGAAATTTGAACAGGTGGTTTTAGATACTATCAGCAAGATCAAAAGACAAATACAACAGTTCCATTAAAAGAAGGCTAATGTCCATACGGAGTTTTCGAGAAGCATTAATAGCATCTACCGCCATATCGCTTCTAAGTGCGATCTCACAACACACTGGAGCGGCGACAGCTTCCGCAAGCTTGACCGTGTCAGCGATTGTGACAATCACTTGTCGCGTGACCCAAGATCCAGTGCGCCCCACGATAGCTTGGAGTATATGCACTAGTGGCACGGAATTTGCCACTTTAGGGCCCAGCTCCTACATTGCGACGATCCAAAGAACTGAACGCGGAGCCATAGTGATTTTCTGAGAGGATCTTTATCGGATCGGCGCCAAGTGAAAGCCCTCGCGCTGAATTCAAGCGCTTATCGAAAGGGCTCCTTGAATAGCAATTGGTTGATAACGTTGCGACAGCTCTTGGTCGAAAGCGGAAAATCTTGAGCAGCTCATTTTTAGCTACGCGTCAAGACGGCATCAAAATAGTGGTTACCGCCCTTGTCGACATACACATTCCTAAGAAGCATACCTGCCGTATTCAGCATGTGCCTGTACTCCACTTCTCCTAGTGATAACGATAGCTGCCCTGTTTGAATGTCTTTCCACTCACATTGGGTGCGTGGGGTGCTAAATAAGAAGCGCCCACCTGGTCGAAGAGCTTGTCCGACCTTGTCAATCATCCGTCGCTGATCACTCGCAGAAAGAAGGAAAAGAAGTCCGACGGCGACCGCGCCGTCAAACTTTCGGTCAAAAAGTGTGCTGCTCTGAATCGTTTCACAACGTGCACGCGCTTGGGGAAATCGTTGGCAAAACATCGCTAGAAGTGTCGGGGAGGCATCGATCCCAAAGACAGTAAAGCCGGCATTGATTAACGCTTGAGAAATTGGCACACCTGATCCGCAACCAATATCCACCACCTCACTGCCCGGCTTAAGGCCGTTAGCCCACTGCCGCACGATCTCACCCCCAACACTGGATCGAGCGGCGGCAAATTCTGAAGCAACTGCTTCCCAGGTCTTTGCATTGTCCATTTATGATTTCTCTGGCTTGACATGCACACACATAACGGCGGCTTCTGTCCGACAGGCGCCGTTAATTGCTCTCGGCGTCAGTAGTGAAAACGATTCGATTACCAAATGGGTCCAGAATCGACATATCTCGGCTGCCCCAGGGAGTTGCCTGGACCTCAGGAAAATATCCCGTATATGGACGGCCTTTCATGGATTGAGAACTTAATTTACTTACACAGACGACGCCGATTCGCACTCTGCCCGCAACTGGCAGAATTCGGGCGTTCGGAGCAGTATAGACCTCTGCAGTATGGGAAAAGCTGCGAACAGTCACCACATTCGGGAGACCACCCGAAGCGGACATAGCTCTTAATAGCTTGGTGGACAAAAAGACTGATCTTAGAGGCTTGGTTCAGTTCTCGGGTCACCCACAACCTCTTCATCTTTGTACGCGGCCTCAAGTACTTCCCGTCCCATCTTAATCTGATCGACCGATGCAAGGGTGGTAATGCCGGGAAACGCACGTCCTACGTGCTTCAATTTCGATTGTGCATCAGGATTATCTGCAATCTTTTCTGGAAACACGGCGACAAACCATGCCTGAAAGACCTGCGCCTCTATGGGGCCGCCTCTCCGATACCGTAAATAGTCTTCCACTGCTAGAAATAGCAAAGCCTGTACGTTGGATACACTCAGTTCAACGGAGCTACCAGGGTCCGGGTCTTGGTTGGCGTGTTTGAAGAAATTTCGACAGGGCTCATTTATGTAATATTTCAGTGTGTGCCCCGCCTGCAAGCTCTCACGTGCCTCCTTTGAGAAGCTTTCTACATTTGCTTTTTCACATAGTGCATCGATGACCTCCCATGCATTCGAGGCTAGGGAGTACACAGAGACAAAGTCACCGCCGTCAAAGAAAAGGCGAATTGCTGTAACAAGCTGCCTACGGGCACTGTCAAGTTTGGTTACGCGCATGTGCTCTTCGTCAGAAATGTATAAAGGTTCACTCTTGGCCGATACCGGTCTGCGACTGAAATCCATGCACGACACTTGAGCACATGCTTACCGATTTGAATGGCAGGTCGAGAATGTAGCAATCACGTCTCATTAAGCCGTATGGTGAAGAGAAGAAAGTCAGCTGCTACTCGCAAAAAATTGGACGCTGACATCACATAGTATTGCAAGCCGGATTACCCATTTTTGAATTCCTCTGCTCGATGGTGAGCCATGTATTTCTCGTGCTCGGGCCTCAGTTCGATCTTCATCGAAGGCACGATTCCAAGTTTGGCTGCATCGGAGAGAAGAGGAGAAAGGCGGATGTACCCCTTTTTCTCGAAGGTAATAAAGCCTTTGTCGAACGCCTTGTCTAGGTTTGGCGAAAGCAGCAATCCGTTCCACGGATCCAATCGCTCACTGTTCGTCGATTTTTTCCACGGTTTGATATGAGACGCGACAAGAAGACTGGTGTCGCTGAATCCCGTAACAGCACAGCGGGCCCAATGTAGCAATACCTTTTCTCGGAATGCGCCTTGCCCAATTCTAGATTTTATTAAAGCCGTTTTCTCGGTCAATGTCGTGGTGGTGTCGCTGATGATCTGTTCAAGATCGATTTGTACATCGTCGCTCCCATTGCCCGTTAGGTATTCAGAGAACTTCGACAAAGTAGCGCTGTACATGTGATGCCCACGAGCGTTTCTTTCTTTGAAAATGGGCAGTTTCTGGATGTCTCGGGAAAGGGCTTCAAAGTCTAAAGCATTGGTCGAGGCGCTCAGCGGGCCAGAGATCAAATCGTTGTCCATAGCCCATTCGGAGAGTACACCGCGGAGCGCACCGTCGTAGCTCCTCGCTGACGACTCTGACAGTCCTTTGTAAATCATCCAGTCGTAGAAATTCATGTTCTAAGAGAATCGGGTTAGACCCGATCATTCTGACACGGTGTTAGGTAGAGAACAATCTACCACTATGTCCGCTCATGCCGATTGCGGACATCAGCGACTGTAACAAACATTCGCATCTGGAAATGAAAATTCCGCTTCGCAACTTTCAAGCGACCGAGGCCCAATAAGGGCTTGCGAGGTGCAAAATTTTTTGATTGCGAAGCAAAAGATGAGCTAAGTATTTGAAATGATTGGAATTCGCGCCGGACTTGTAATCAGGGGGTGGCGGGTTCAAGTCCTGCAGCCAGCACCAGTATCTAAAAGGCTCTCCGACCGGAGAGCCTTTTTATTTTGCTTCGCCATTCCGGCTCTTTCCCTGCCGACATCCTGTCAAGTCGACTGCGCATAGCTTAATAGGCATATCCAAAGCCGAATCTACGGCACGCCGTAACCGCGCAATTCTCCTCCACATGAAGCGGGAAGAAAATCCATCAATACGTAGCAGTGAGTGGGGTGATGAAAAATCTACCCCGCACTTTTCACGAGGCGGCCGGTTGTGGTCGTTGCGGGTGTTATGCCGGTATCAGAAGGTGTAGCGCATACCTACGCGTAGAACAGGGTACATGCGATAGCCGCGCAGCTTGTCATTGAGCTTGATGTTTTCGGTAGCGATGTCCGATGCCAGTTGTGCGCAACCGGCTGAACCCAGCGTGCAATTCGTGCTGTCGATCGAGGTACTTGCGCGCCCCTGGAACATCACCCCCGCATCCGCTGTGAACCCCCAGCCTTTGTCAGGTGCGGTCGCATTGCCATAGCCGAGGCCTAGATAGGGCGCATATTTCTTGAACGCGACATTGCCGTGGATCTTGCCAACCAGGTTTGCGGAATAGTCAGTACCGTTTAGCTGGTAGTTATTGTTTTCATCAGGCTTGCCTTCGATGTCAACGGTGTTGCGGTTATAAATCGCACCAGCAGTCAAGCGAAAGCCGTTCTCGAACGGGAACCAATCCATCAACGCATCAAAGGTGCGGAGCTTGGCACTGGCTTCACAACCAATACGATAAATGCGCGAGTAGAAAGAATAGTTAAAGTAGTTCGCACCAACCCGGGCATTGAGGGTGGGCGTGATCGGCACACTGACGTGTATTCCCGCGCCAGTGGTACCGACCTCGGTGCTGAGACCAAGGTTGATTGCATATGCCTCTCCAGTCGAAATCGCAGCCAGCACGACAAGCAGAAGAGCAGGTCGGATTAGTTTATTGTTGTTTGCCACGGTAATCCCCCTTGTCGTTTTCTTTAGAACAGCCTTGGGGCAGTCTATTCAGAAAATTTTGTCTGAACGATCGGGGTCTTCCTGATGAGGCAACGTCAGCGATTGCATTTCAAATCGGCAGATTGCCGGGAGCTGGGAAATTTTCTGCAGTGTAGTTCTGTAATGACCCACTAAAAATCCAGCTCGGTGGATAACTCCGAGAGAAAGTCAAAACGAGCTAGGCCATGAAAGAAGAATTCGCGGGTTTGGCAGCCAAGCGCAGCGGGACTGGCGACAGACGTGATCCAGGGTAAGACAACGGTAGCGGAGGTCGACCGGTCGTTTTATATCCCCCATGCGAGATCGAAGAATGGGGTAACGAGGGACTCAAAAAGATGGTAAATGCCCTTCGTGCCATACCACTTGGTGTGACTTTCAGCTCATGGTGAAAGCCTTGCCTTCAAGCTGTGGGGCAGTTAGAGGCGACAAGAGACGGATTTCCTTAATCCGCTTGCACAGAGAATCGATCAGTTACCGCGCAACGGTAGCTGATCGATTCAACGAATCGCTGCGGTCAGCTTCATTACACCGCGTGCGTCCCGGTTCCTCGATCACACAAGCTTACCCCCGCCCAGGCGAAATACGCTTACCGACTGTGCCAGTCGTCGCGCCTGTTCCTTCAATGCTTCGGTGGCGGCAGCGGCTTCTTCCACCAGGGCGGCGTTCTGTTGCGTCACAGTGTCCATTTGCGCAATGGCTTGGTTGACCTGTTCGATCCCGGCTTCCTGCTCGCCGCTGGCGGCCGAGATTTCACTCATGATCTGGGTGACATTGCGTACGCTTGTTACCAGTTCCTCGATGGTCGATCCGGCGCTTCTGACCAGCCTGCTGCCGTCTTCCACCTTCTCGACCGAGTTGCCGATCAGCGCCTTGATTTCCTTTGCCGCTGTGGCCGAGCGTTGGGCCAAGGTGCGTACCTCCGAGGCCACCACCGCAAAGCCACGTCCCTGCTCACCGGCACGGGCTGCTTCCACCGCTGCATTGAGCGCGAGGATATTGGTCTGGAACGCGATGCCGTCGATGACAGAGATGATCTCCTCGATTTCGCGGGCAGAGGCCTGGATTTCGTCCATGGTGCTGACTACGTCGGAAACCACCAGTCCGCTGCGCGACGCCACCTCGGAGACCGAGCCTGCCATCGCATTTGCCTGGCGCGCATGATCAGCGTTACGTCTCACGGTCGAAGTGATCTGCTCCATCGCCGCCGCCGTCTCTTCCAGCGAACTGGCCTGTTGCTCGGTGCGTGCGGAGAGATCGAGATTGCCACCAGCGATCTGCGTCGAGGCCGTGACGATGGTATCGCTGCCAGTGCGCACGCCACCGACCACGCGTTGCAGGCTGCTGTTCATATCCTTGAGTGCTTGCAGCAGTTCACCGGTCTCATCCTTGCGAGTGACTTCGATCCGGCTCCCAAGGTCACCCGCGGCGACGGTCTTGGCGATTCTTACTGCCTCGTGCACCGGTCGTGTGATCGAACGCGTTGCCAGCACCGCCAATAAGGCGGCTAGTGCCATCACCAGCGCACCGACGGCCAGGTCGATGGACTTGCCGGTACTGATGGCGTTGGAGATATCCCGGCCAGTACCGTTGGCATTCTCGCGCGCGATCGCCAGCAAACCGGAAAAGCCTGCCGCCAATACCTTGTCAGCGCCACTGATGGAAGCATCGATTTCCGTCACGGAGGTAGCCGCTGACTTCATGCCTTGCGCCTTCGCTAATGCCTCTCGGTAATTTTTTTCGCCTGTAGCGATCTTCTGCAGCAGTTCATCTTCCTTGGGATTATCTACGCCAAGCTTGCGGTACTCGATCATCAGCCGGTTGATGGCATCCATATCGGCCAGGAAGTGCTTGTCATAGTCCTTGCCGCGGACGACGTAGTTCTTGAAGTTCTGTACACCATCGCCTAGTTTGATGTAACCCTGGGTGGCATAGTCCTGCTTGCTCAGCACGGTGCCCGAAAAGTCTTCCCAGTGTCGTCCGATCTGGTTCAGGATCAGAATTGAAGCGACGATCAGGCTGCAGGCAAGCAGCGTGACCAGCATGAATGAACCACCGAGCCGCGTGCCGATTCTCATACCTGTTCCTTGAATAGTATTTATAGGATTACCAGATTCTGACCGCGATTAGCGACATGGAAAGGTAAGTGGAAGCGGTAAAAACCGGTTCAGCTCGCAATTTGATGATCTAACTGATGCTCTAACTGCTGCAAGACAGACAAGATTCGCGTGCACATTCTTTCAAGTGCCGCAATACAGCATTACCCGTTCACCGGTTTTTCTCTCCTGGCCGGACCGATAGACTTCTCGCATGAGAATGCAGCATTGATAAAGGATAAGCATAGGGCTATGTCCGCTTGCATTCACCGAGGAGTAGATCATGAGCAACATCACCATTCGTCATTGCGCGGTCGCCATTAGCTTGGCCTTGACCGCCTTCGCGGCCCATGCAGCCTACGCAGCCGACATCCCATCAGGTACATCTACCGAGCAGTCGGCGGTCAAGCGGGTTGCCAGCGTTACCGGCTCGCAAATTGCTGAAAAGGGATATACAGGGCTCACCCGCGAACAGGTCAGGGAAGACCTCAAGCGTTATCAGCGTGAGCACGCCAATCCTAGCTATGCAGAGTTGGTTTTCCTGCGCTGATCCAGCCTGGCCCGGGCTGATCTAGGCTTGTGTCAGAGATCCTGAGCGTGCTGCCGATGATCCGTTGGTGATCGAAAAATCGGCAGCCATGGAGGCCTCTGGTATTCCCCACAGAAATCTGGCTCTTCAAGCTCAGGGCAAGGTGATAGTCAGGTTGGCTGCCCGCGGGGCAAGTTTGACGATATCGGCATAGCCGGCCAGCTGATTTTCGGTGCCCTTGGTCAGGGTCCAGTTCAGTCCTATGTAGGCAAACATAGCGGTCAATGCAAATAGGGAAGCGACTACCCATAACGGCACATCGTTGCGCAACTTGTTGACGATGGCATCAGGTCGCTCGCCATTCGGTGCGAACCCGGCAGTCTTGCCCTTCAGGTGGGCAATCTCATCACCCAGTCGAGCGGTCAGGTAATCGAGTTTTTCCGGCCCCTCCAGCGCATATTTTCCCTGGAATCCCAGCAGCAGGCACATATGGAAGACTTCCAATGGTTGGAGTCGGGCGGTACCGCGAACGCGCAGATCTTCTAGCCGATTGAAGAAATTTTCACCTGCCAATTGATCACCAAACATCGCCAACTGAAGGGGGCGGCGTTGCCACGTATCGCGGATGCTGAAATTAGAGCGCAGGACAATCTCATCCACGGAAGCACAGAAGGCATATTTGGCTGCATAGACATCCTCGGGCGACACTTCCAGTTTCTTGGCGCCGCGTTCGACATCTCCCAGAAACTTTCGTATTTTCGCCATGAATGACACCTCGTCCACCGGCGTGCCACCGTTCTTGAGCATGAACAACGCATAAAAGCCGTCGTACATCAGGTCCAGGAGCGAACTGGCGTTAATCGGCGCGCCGGCTTCATAAGTGGGCGAAGAATCCGCAGGATCCAGCAGGGAAGGGATGGTTGTCGTGTTCATTGGGTCACCGCCAGAAGTTCAATATTGAGGTCACGAATGCCGGATGGCACATAGATGCAGATCGACTGTGCCTGAAGCATGCGCTCGTACATCGCGCCCTTGCTCTCGAGCGTGAAGTAATAGGTGTCGGGCCGAACCGGTAGTGCAGCTGGCACCTGAGGAGAGTGCACAAGCTTGACGCCGGGCAGCGCCGCCAGCACGAATTTTTCAACATCGTCAGGTGCGCCGATCTTGAAGCGCAACGGTACGATATCGACCAGTTCGATTGCCGGCAGGTCTGCATGGACCGCGAGGTAGAAGTTGGTCTTCTCGTCGATCTTGCCTGAGTCCAGCATGCCCATATGGTAGGACGGCTTGCTCTCGTTCAAGGCAATCGCAAAATAGCGAGAAGAGATTACGGTATCGAGTAACTCGCGAATGATCGCGTCCAGCTTTGCGAAAGCCGGCCCCGGATCGCGGTGATCGTAAGGGGGAAGGTCGGACAGGGCCAGGCTGCGCGAGAAGGTCATGAGCGATCCGGCCAGTGACAATAACTGTTCAAAAAGGCGCTCCGGGTGATGCATCGGATGATTCAGGTAGTGCGACAGATTGGCATAAGCGGTACTGGCGGTATGCAATAACCAGAACGATGTGATGTCGCCAGAACGGAATTCGACCACACTCTTGCTAGGCTCGCGATGATGCCCGTACAGGGCGCTGACCTTGGCTTGCAGCGCGTCCATGAGGCGTCGCAGGCGCTGGAACAGCAAGGTAGACGCATGCACTGACAGGCTGGGCGGAACGAAGTCGGGGTCCAACTCGAAGCCAGGCCCGCTCGCGCGACGCAGGCGCGCCACAGGAATGCAGACCAATGAATCTCGGGGCTCGTTTTCTGACACCAGGCGTACTGCCTTTTTCAGGTAGCTTACTTCTGCTTTGGCAGCTTGCGTGAACAGGTCCGGCGTCTGGACGCCATCCTGAATATAGCGGGTGGATTGCTGATTTCCGGTGCCAACGGAGAAATTGCTACCGAAGCTTTTCAGCATCGGTAATCCCGCATAAAAGGTGATGGAGTTTTGGGACAGCGGAATTTCTGTCAGTTCGATGGGGGCCGGGAGGTCATCCCCGTCTGGCGCCCTGAAGATTTCTCCGTCGTGGAAGATTGCCGACAGCTCCAGCAGACGAAGGGTACTGTTGTTAAGTGCGTCTCCATCGATCTTCAGGGATAAAACACCCCAGCAATAGGGATTGAGAGCGAGCGCGGTCTGATGCAGACGCATTTCATGGTAATGATCCTGACGCTGAAAGTGCTGAGGTCGAAGGAAAAGGCCCTCGCCCCAGAGTACCTTGTTGGGATGGTTCAATTGGTTAGCTCCGTAATTGATGATTGTCGCATCGTGATCTGCAGTTAATAGATTGTTGATTTCTAATGACACTCGACTGGCGCGAGCATCAGGTTCCGGTCCAGTGGCTTACCCAGGGTATCCACCGCAATAGCCCCCGCACCTACGGTGACCGAACAGGATTGCAAGCCTGCCGTAATGCCGTTCTTTTCGGATTCGTCGGCCCTGAAGGTGGCCCGCCAACGTTGCTGATCTGGATTGATGAACAGCGCCACCAGACCGATATATCCCGCCTCGTAGCTCACCTTTTCATCGACTTCGTAGCGTTGTCCTGGCACTAGCGTGACTTCCTTTACCTCCAGCAGATCGGCTCCCAGAACCTCTTTCTCCCTTTGCGGATTCAGAAAGGCGTCATATGACGCCTGCTGGAAACTAACGATCTGTTTCAATTTATAAATTCTGACGACCAATGCCAGGGGACGCTGTTGCGAATCCATGTTGAGCGCCTTGGAAGCATGCAGCTTGATGAGTACCTTGCGTGGCTGCTTCATCGCATCCGGTACTTCAGGCGCGTCAGGCTTCTTCAGGCCCAGTGCCTCCAGTGTCGACTTGGCAACCTGCCCCACCTTGGAAGCCGCGCCCACTGCGGCGCAGCCGGTGATGCAAGAGATGATCAATCCCAGTGCCACAGCATTTCTCTGTCGTTTATTCAACTTTACCCCGCATGTTTTATCTGATTTCTGATTGGCGTGAATTTCCCGCGTGCCGAAAAACTTTTAGGAAGCGTTCACATATGGAGTGGCTCCATTTTGTAAAAGGGGTCTATGGGATACATTCGAGTGATCCTCAGTTGCCTTACTTAAAAACTAAGTCTTAGCAGCAAGCCGATGGCGGAAATTGAAACGTGGCGTGACTGAAGAGCCGGAATGAATGAAGCGCCAATTTTCACCAGAAATTCATCGCCGCGTTTCATTCCAAGTTTAAAAGTCGTGACAAGCCGAATATCTTCCGGTCTTCTCCATTCGAATGCATGTGAGAGATCGGATAGGTTCTCCAGAATTAAAAATCTAAGGATTAAATCCCCATGAATGCAAGAAAGAGACGAATAGATCTGTTGATTCCAGCTCTGCTGACGCTGGCATTGATGATGACGGGGTGCGCCAACAGCGACTCCAAGCAGGGGGCGGAGGCAGAAGCCAAGAGCAGCCTGGAAAGCAGTGTGGAAAAGGTCGAGGCGGCACTGGTCGAGGGTCGGACCGATGATGCCGTGAAGATGCTAAGAACCTTGGCTTCGCGTTTCCCTGCAGACAAGACGCCCTGGTTGCGCATTGCGCAGATTTGCTTCGATGCAGGTGACTACAGCGACGCCATCATCAACGCTCAGGAGGCAATAAAGCGGGACCCTTCCGAAAAGGGTGCCAACAGCATCCTGACCCTTTCCAGCCTACGCCTGGCCACCAAGTCGCTCGCGGACTTGCGCTCGCAGAATGCACTCAATGGATCAATCAAGAGCGACGCCCAGGAACTGACCAGGACGCTGCGCGAGATCACGGGGGAGGCGCCGGTATCGGTGCCGGGGAAGCCGGCCGCAGCGGCGCCTCCGCGCGGCAAGATGGTTCGCAAGACGGCGCCGGCACCTGCCAGCGACGTCGGCAGCGGAAGCGGACCCAATCCGTTCATCAACCTGAAGTAAGAGGTCAGGCGGGAACAGGTTGAGCGTCTCCCATCGATCAGTAGCCTCAGAAAATGAGGCGCGTGGACCAAACCAGAAACGGAGAAGAAATGTCGAAAAAGGAAAGTATTCAGAAGAAGCTGCAAAGGGTGCGACCTCCGCGTGTGCAGATGACATATGACGTCGAAATTGGCGACGCCATCGAGAAGAAAGAGCTTGCCTTCGTCACTGGCGTGATCGGCGACTTCAGTGGCAATTCGGAAGTGCCCCAGCCTCGACTGAAAGACCGCAAGTTCGTCAATATCGATTCGGATAACTTCGATGAGGTAATGAAGGGTCTGGAGCCGCGCGCTGTCTATCGTGTCGCTAACGAGCTCTCCGACGCCGGTGGGGAGTTTGCCGTGGAACTGAAGTTTCGTTCGATGGAGGACTTCCGGCCGGAATCGGTGGTGCAGCAGGTCGAACCCTTGCGCAAGCTGCTCGAGGCGCGTACCAAACTGGCGGATCTACGTAACAAGATCGCTGGTAACGACAAGCTCGAAGATATCCTCAACGATGTGCTCAGCAGTACCGAAAAGCTCGCAGAGCTCAGCAAGCAAACCACCAAATAATCGAGATCTGCATGTCTGCTCAAATCAATAACGAAGTCGCTCAAGGCGCTTTGCCCACTGCCGCCGGCGGCACTCTGCTGGATGATATCGTCGAACAAAGCAAGGTCGCGAAATCCGCATCTGAGCACAATCGTGCCAAAGACCTCATCGCTGAACTGGTCAGTCAGGTGATGGAAGGTAACGTGGTCGTATCGCCGAATCTCTCCGTCACCCTGGATGCGCGTATCGCAGAAGTGGATCGACTGATCTCCAATCAGGTAAGTGCCATCATGCATGCTCCGGAATTCCAGAAACTGGAAGGAAGCTGGACCGGCCTGAATTACCTGGTGCGTAACACAACTGTGGGGGAGGGACAGAAGATCAAGCTCCTTAACGCAACCAAGAAGGAACTGGTCAAGGATTTCAATTCGGCACTGGAGTTCGATCAGAGCGCGATGTTCAAGAAGGTCTACGAGGAAGAATTTGGTACTTTTGGCGGAGCGCCTTTTGGCTCGCTGATCGGTGATTTCGAGATCACCCGTCAGCCGGAAGACATGTACTTCATCGAGCAGATGTCGCGTATCGCAGCAGCATCTCATGCACCTTTCATTACGGCAGCCTCGCCCGAGTTATTCGGTCTTGAAAGCTATGCCGATATGGGCAAGCCTCGTGATCTGTCCAAGGTGTTCGACACCATCGAGTATGCGAAGTGGAAGTCCTTCCGCGAATCCGAGGACTCACGCTATGTTGGACTGACGCTACCGCGCTTCCTTGGACGCCTGCCCTTCAATCCAAAGGACGGAACGACGGTAGAGGGCTTCAATTTCGTCGAGGATGTCGATGGCACTGACCATTCCAAATATCTGTGGTGCAACGCTGCCTACGCGTTCGGAACCAAGCTCACCAAGGCGTTCGAGGACTTCGGCTGGTGCGCCGCTATTCGCGGTGTGGAGGGTGGTGGCCTGGTCGAGGACCTGCCGACACACACCTTCAAGACCGATGAAGGAGAGGTGGCATTGAAGTGTCCTACCGAGATCGCGATCACTGACCGCCGCGAGAAAGAGCTTTCCGATCTTGGGTTCATTTCTTTGGTCCACTGCAAGAACTCTGATTATGCAGCTTTCTTTGGCGCCCAGTCCGCGCAGAAACCCAAGAAGTACAACACGGACGCAGCGAACGCCAATGCCGTTCTATCCTCGCAATTGCAATATATCTTCGCAGTTTCCCGCATCGCTCACTACATGAAATCGATGATGCGCGACAAGATCGGTAGCTTCGCTGCCGCCTCAAATGTCGAAGACTTCCTCAACCGCTGGATCGCGCAATACGTGCTGTTGGATGACAACGCCACGCAAGAGGCCAAAGCGCAATTCCCGCTGCGCGAAGCTTCGGTACAGGTGTCGGAAGTGCTGGGACGACCGGGTGTTTATCGCGCCGTGTCGTTCTTGCGTCCGCATTTTCAGTTAGATGAACTGTCTGTTTCGCTTCGGTTGGTTGCGGAGTTGCCGCAGGCAGGGAAATCCTAACTATTTTTCCTACCTCATATTTACAGGATGAGTTATGGCAATTGACGTTTATCTGCAAATCGATGGCATCAAGGGTGAATCCACTGATGACCTGCACAAGGACTGGATCGAATGCAAGACCGTAGACTGGGAAGTTCTGCAGCCGAAGTCTGCGACGGCATCGACCGGCGGCGGCCATACTGCGGAGCGCTGCGAACACAAAGACATCGTGCTCACCAAGGTCGCCGATCTGGCATCGCCGCTGCTGCTGCAAAATTCTTCGTCGGGCAAGACCATTGCAAAGGCCAAGTTCGAATTCATGCGTGCCGATGGCAAGGGCGAGCGCGTGCGCTACTTCGAAATCGAACTGACCAACGTCATGATCAGCAGCGTGAAGCCCTCCATCGAGGCGGGTGAGATCCTTGGCGAAAGGGTTGGTCTGAAGTATTCCTCCGTGAAGTGGAAGTACACGCAACAGAAAAAGGATGGTGGTGCTGCTGGTAACACCTCGGGCGGTTGGGACCTCGCGACCAACAAGGTCATCTGATTCCATCCAGACGAAATGAACTGTAGGTAAAAAGAACAGGATTTCGCCTGTCCCTATGACATCCGCCTGACTTTCAGGCGGATGTCCCTTTTTTGAACACATGGCGTTCGACGACCTTTTTAAATTGGGTAAGCGCAAATGAAGGGTTTTGCACCGAGTCTGTTCGACAAACTGATGAATGACGGGGCGAGGTCTACGATCAGTCCAGTAGTCACCCGATTTTCGATGGAAGAACTCAAGGATGCCGTTGCGCGCGATCTTGAAGCCATGCTCAATACGCGTTCGGTTATTTCTGACGAGCTATTGGATAGCTATCCGGAATGCAGCCAGTCCATTCTTGCCTACGGTCTAAGTGATTTCGCCGGCTTGAGCCTGGCCAGCATGGACGATCGCATGGCTATCTGCCAGGCCCTGCAGCAATCCATATCACGGCACGAACCCAGATTGCAAAATGTGCTCGCCAATCTGGAAATACAGGAGGGGTCCATCAATCGGCTCAACTTCGCCATCAGCGCTTTATTGGTCGTCAATGCTGCGCGAGAGGCGGTCAATTTCGACGCAGTGCTGCAGCCATCTACGCTGCAATACTCGATCAGCAAGGCGCGGCCAAGCCGCATTGGAGTGTAAGTGCAGGATTTGCTTCCCTATTACGAAAGAGAACTGAGCTTCCTGAGACGCTATTCGCGTGATTTTTCAGAGCGCTATCCCAAGATCGCCGGCGGGCTGCTGATGGCCGGCGAGGTATGCGAAGACCCGCATATCGAGCGCATGATACAGTCCTACGCACTGCTCAACGCGCGCGTGTCAAAGCGCCTCGACGATGACTATCCGGAGTTTACCGAGGCACTGTTCGAGGTCCTGTATCCTCACTACTTGCGCCCGTTTCCGTCCTGCTCGATTGCGCGCATGGACTATCTCGCCTCGGCAGATCAGCTCACTGCGACCACACAAATCCCCCGAGGCAGCTTGTTGGCGAGCGGCCAGGTCAAGGGTATCGTCTGCAGATTCAGGACTGCCTATGATGTGTCGATAGCGCCGATCCGTCTGTCTCAGGTGACCTTCGCGCCCATTATCGACGCGCCGGAGGCCGTGATGTTGCAGCCCGGGATCAGCTCCTCGCTGTCGCTCACCTTCGAAACCATCGCAGATAACGTGGCCTTTACGTCCCTCGGATTGGCCTCGTTAAGATTGTTCATAGATGGAGAGGCTTCATTCTGCGCGGCATTACGCGACAGCCTTTTCATGCGTACCGAGGCTGCCTGGGTCGAAGCATCCGGGAACGGTCGGTGGATCGCGCTGCGCCAGCCGCCGCTGGCAGAGGTAGGTTTTGCCGAGGAGGATGCGCTCATCGATTTTCCCGCCCAATCGCACCCCGCATATCGACTGCTGACGGAGTATTTTGCCCTTCCTGAGAAATTCAACTTCTTCGATCTCGATCTCAATCCCGTTTTCGCGGTACTGCCCTCCGATGTCAGGCGATTTACCATACATTTCGGGCTGTCGGGCTTGCGCGCAGACTCGCACATTGCGCGACAACTGGGTAGCATCAGCAATTCCAACATCTTGCTGGGCTGTACGCCGGTGATCAATCTGTTCCCCCAGGCCGGCGACCCGATCAGATTGACACATGCCGGTGCCTATCATCCTGTACTGGTCGACGGACGCCACTCGTTCGGATACCAGGTACATTCAATCAATTCGGTACAGCTCATCAGGCAAACTCCGCAGGGTGAATCGTTCACGCAATTCCGGCCTTTCTATTCCTTGCGTCATGGGCAATCTCCTGAGCACGATGGGCATTACTGGGTAATGCGACGGGACGAATTGGTTGCGCTGAAAAGTCCGGGCCACGAAACCGAGATTTCCATCGTCGATATCGACTTCGATCCCGCCAAGGTCGAGACGGATACGATCAGTCTTGAGCTGACCTGTTCCAATCGGGATCTTCCTGCCTCGTTGACCTATGGTCTGCCCGGCGGGGACTTGAGCATGGAAGGCGGTGGCGTAATACGAAAGGTCGCTCTGCTGCGTAAGCCGACCCATCCCTTACGGTTCAAACGTGGCAGAGGCGCCCAGTGGCGGCTCATTTCCCATCTGTCGCTCAATCATCTCTCCTTGATGCAGGGCGGGCTGGAAGCTTTTCAGGAAATGTTGATGCTCTATGACCAATCCAATTCACCTATTTCACAACGCCAGATCAGCGCCATTTCAGCGATTGAACACAAGGCTGCCGCGGCATGGCTGCCAGGTAACCCGTTTGCAAGTCTGGTGCGCGGTATCGAGATCAGGTTGACGGTGGATGAGGATGGCTTCGTCGGTAGCGGCTTACATGCATTTGCAGGCCTCATCGATCGCTTTATGGGGCTATATGTCCAGGCCAACAGCTTTTCCCAATTGACCGTGCTATCAAAAAGAACAGGGGAGGAATTGCTGAGATGCAGCCCACGCAGCGGAGATTTGAACCTAGCGTGATCGAGAGGATATTCTCCACTCCTCATCGCTTTCAGTTTTTTCAGGCAGTGCGCATGATCGAACTCTGGTTCAAGCGCAATGGCGTGCCACATGAACGAGCAGTATGCGACTTCCTGCGGTTCGCCAATCGTACCTTGCTCGCGTTTCCTGCCAGCGAGATAGAGCATATCGAGACCTATCCGCCACGAAATGGCGTGCCGTGCTCGGCGGATGAATTGAGGAAGTCCTTTCTCAATGGCGAGCTGAAGTATGTCCAGATCACGCCGACATTCATGGGTTTCCTGGGCGGAAATGGGTCTCTGCCAGCACATTACACGGAACGCGTCGCACGACATCTGCTGGAGCAGCGCGACGAAGGACCGCGCGCCTTTCTCGATACGTTTTCCTCACGATCACTAGCCTTGTTCTATCAGGCGTGGTGCAAGTACCGGGTGGCCTTCCATTACGAGGCCGGGCGCCGCGATACCTTCCTTCCATTATTGCTGTCGGTGGCCGGGCTGGGCTTCCGCTCACTGCACCATCGGCTGTATGGCAGCGATGGTAAAGGGGTGCGAGACGAATCGTTGGCGCACTTCGCTGGGGCCCTGCGGCATCGTCCGGCATCGGCGTTCTATATGCAGCGGGTACTGGCCGACTATTTCTCGGTTCCTTTGGAAGTCATGCAATTTGCGGGAGACTGGTACCACGTTCCGCGAGAGCACCAGACCATCCTCGGATCGACCAACTCCTTGCTCGGCAAGGCAATGGCAGGCGAGCGGGTCTGGCAACGCGACTTGCGCATGCGGCTGTCTATCGGACCGTTACAGATAGAGAAATTTGAACAGTTCCTACCCGGAGGCGGGGGCGCGCTGGCGCTGTCACGGCTGCTTGGTCTGTTTACTGGCGCTGCGCTGGAATACGAGATCCAACTGATCCTGCTTGCGCGGGACGTACGTGGCGTCACCCTAGGTAGCACTGGTAATGGCGGTCGTCTAGGCTGGGATGCATTCATTTCCACAGAGCCGGAAACACAGGATCGCGCCGATATCCAGTACGAGGTCACCTTGCATTGACCGTGTGGGTGAAAAGAAAAAATTCAGGCCGCACCGCGGTCAATATGACAAGGAAAAAGCAGAATGGGCATCAATCTGAAATCGCTGATCGGCAAACTGAACGAAACCAGCCGCATGGCTACTGAGCGTGCCGCCACGCTGTGCATGTCACGCGGGCAGTACGAAGTCGACCTGGAACACTTGTTCCTCGCCTTGCTGGAACAGCCGCAATCCGACTTCAGTCTGATTGCTCACCAAAGCGGGGTCAGTAGCGATAGCCTGCAGACTGATCTCGAGTATGAGATCGCCAGCTTCAAGAATGGAAATACGCGCACGCCAGTCCTTTCCCCCCACTTGCAGACCCTGTTCGAGCATGGGTGGCTGATCGCCTCGCTGGAAGGCAGCAATCCGCAGATCCGCAGCGGACATCTCTTGCTTGCCCTGCTGACCCATAGCGAGCTATCACAGCTAGCCTATCGAGGCTCCCGGCTATTCGCCCATTTCAAGGTTGAACAGATCAAGCATGACCTGCGCAAGCTGACGGTGGGGTCGGTTGAGTCTACTGTAGGTATTGAGTACAGCGCAGCGCCTGAAGATAGTGGACTCTCACAGGGTGATCCTGTCGGTGAAATGCAGGTGGGGTCCAGTGGAAAGACGGCAGTGCTTGATCAATACACCATCAATCTGACGCAGCTTGCCCGTCTTGGAAATATTGATCCGGTGGTGGGGCGCGATGCCGAGATCCGGCAGGCTGTCGACATCCTGCTACGTCGCAGACAGAACAATCCGATTCTCACCGGGGAAGCCGGTGTCGGCAAGACTGCGGTGGTCGAGGGGCTGGCTCTGAGCATTGTCCGTGGCGACGTACCGCAGGCTCTTCAAGGTGTTGAGATCCACACTCTGGACATGGGCTTGTTGCAGGCCGGTGCCAGCGTCAAAGGCGAATTCGAGAGCCGCCTCAAGAACGTGATCGATGCAGTAAAGAGAAGCCCGCATCCCATTATTCTCTTCATCGACGAGGCCCATACCATGATCGGAGCGGGTGGACAGGCTGGCCAGAACGATGCCGCCAATCTGCTCAAGCCGGCCCTGGCACGTGGCGAGTTGCGTACCATCGCCGCGACGACCTGGAGTGAGTACAAGAAGTATTTCGAGAAGGACGCCGCCCTGGCGCGGCGCTTCCAGGTCATCAAGGTCGAAGAGCCCAATGAGGAAACAGCCTGTGCCATGCTGCGGGCGATGGTGCCCTTGATGGAGAAGCATTTCGGCGTACGCATTTATGACGAGGCAGTCAAGGAGGCCGTGCGACTTTCTCACCGTTACATCACCGGTCGGCAACTCCCGGACAAGGCGGTGAGCGTGCTTGATACGGCCTGTGCCAGGGTTGCGCTGGGACAGAACGCCACGCCGCCATCGCTGGGGGGGATGAATCGACGACTGGAAGAGATCGACGCCGAAGTGCTCGCCCTGGAACGCGAGGCGGCCATCAATATCGCCCATGAGGCGAGATTGACCCAGTTGAATCGACAGCGGGTGGAAACGCTGGCCCATCTGGAGGAGTTGAAGGCCCGTTGGCAGCAGGAACGTGAGCTCAATGAACGCATACAGAGTCTTCGCGCCACGCTGGAGACGCAGACGCAGGCAGATAGTCCGGACCAAGATCCTACCCAGCCGCGCGCCGAGCTGCGACAGTTAATGGATAAAATCAGGCTGTATCAGGGTGAGACTCCGCTGCTGCCCGTGCAGGTCGACGGCCAGGTCGTGGCGGAGATCGTCGCCGGCTGGACTGGCATCCCGCTGGGCAAGATGGTCAAGGACGAGATCAAGACCGTACTCGGTCTGGATACCTTGCTTCAGGAGCGTGTGCTCGGTCAGCGACACGCGACGGATGCCGTTGCTCAGCGGGTGCGCACCTCTCGGGCCAATCTGGATGATCCTGGCAAGCCGAAGGGCGTCTTTCTCTTTGTTGGTCCTTCCGGGGTAGGCAAGACCGAGACCGCCCTGACGCTGGCTGACGTGCTGTATGGCGGCGAGCGCAAGCTCATCACCATCAACATGAGCGAGTATCAGGAGGCGCATACGGTCTCGGGACTCAAAGGCTCGCCTCCAGGCTATGTGGGTTACGGCGAGGGGGGCGTGCTGACCGAAGCGGTACGTCGCAACCCTTACAGCGTGGTCTTGCTTGATGAAGTGGAGAAGGCCCATCCGGACGTGCTGGAACTATTCTTCCAGGTCTTCGATAAGGGTGTACTGGACGACGGTGAGGGGCGTCAGATCGACTTCAGGAACTGCATCATCATTCTGACCAGCAATGTCGCCTCTGCGCAGATGATGCAGGCTTGCCTGAACAAGGTCAGCGACGAGCTGCCCACTCCTGATGAACTTGACGCCCTGATCCGGCCGCAGTTGGTCAGGGCCTTCAAGCCAGCCTTCCTCGGGCGGCTGAAGGTGATTCCGTATTACCCGATCGCTGATGACATATTGGTGAAGATCATCGAGCTCAAGCTCTCGCGCATCGCCAAGCGCATTGAAGCGAATCACAAGGCCGAATTCGTCTACGACAAGACCCTGGTGGATGCCGTGCTGGCCCGTTGTACGGAGGTCGATTCCGGCGCGCGCAATGTGGACAATATCCTTAACGGCAGCCTGCTGCCCGAGATCGCTGGGAGCGTGCTGGCACGCATGGCCGAAGCGCAGGGCATCAGTCGTATCAAGGTGTCGGCCAGCAAGAAAGGCGTTTTCAAGTACGTCATCCAGTAAGCGCTACGGGACACGCACCGGCGCGCTTCAGGCGTCCCCGATCAGAAACCAAGCAGATACCGACCATCAACCTGGCCCTCATGAAAATGCCGATTCTCAACTCCTTAGGGGGAGACACCCCTGCCACTGTCGCCATCGCCCATTTGCTCAAGCCCATCAATGACAAGCAACCAGGCGGGGAGGACCTTTCCTTCAGTGCCGATCTGGACGTCATCGTTGAGGCGCGGCGCTTCGATGATCCCACCCTTGACCAAGGTGAATGGGTTACCGATATCAAGGAAGCGGACTGGGCGTTTGTCGAACAGCGATGCGCGCAGTTGATCGAAACGCGCAGCAAGGATCTGCGTCTGGTGGTGTGGTACTGCGAGGCGGCTTGCAAGACGCGGGCAATGCGTGGACTGGGTGATGGCTTCCTTCTGCTGGCCGGGCTCTTCGATCAGTACTGGGATCATCTCTATCCTCCCTCGGAGGATGGAGATCATGACCTGCGCATCGGTAACCTGACGTGGCTCCTCTCGCGTACGGTCCAGATGGCACGCGAGATCCCGCTGACGGAGGGTCGGGGAACAGCTTTCTCCCTGCTGGACTTCGAAGCAGCACGCTCTCGCGCCGCCAATGCGGAACGGGTTGCAACAGAGGGCGGAAGGCCGGAAGAGGGCGTCAAGCTGGCTACGATGGATGCGGCCCGTAAGCGCAGTTCGCATGCATTCTACGAAGCCATGATGGCCGATGGCCTGTATTGTCTGCAATCTCTTGCTCAGCTGGAGAAGTCTGTGGATGAGCGCCTGGGCCTCGATGGTCCCGGTTTTTCAGCGGCGCGCGAGGCATTGACTCAGGTACATGAAACCCTGATCCGCTTTGCCGCCGATACCGGTCTGCGCTCGGCAGCATCCAGTGAGACGCGACTGAAGGACGAAGCCGTCACGCCGATGCTTGCGTCACGACAGGAAACTAACGTCCATGCCAATGCGCAGCCGGGCCACGGTGGTCCCATACGCAACCGGGCAGAGGCGATTGCGCAGTTGCGTGCCGTAGCGGAATTTTTCCGGCGCACGGAACCTCACAGTCCCGTCACGCATCTAGCCGACAAGGCGGCACAGTGGGGAGAGATGCCCCTGCATGCGTGGCTCAAGACCGTCATCAAGGACAATGCGGCGCTGTCACATGTGGAAGAACTGCTGGGACTGCAGGCGCCCACGGCCGAATGATTTGTGCGTCACGGGTAGCGGCGAAATGAATAGCGGAACTGGTTCACCAGTTCCGCTTTTTTACGGTCACCGAGAGCTGCGCTACTTTGCAATACGGAATTCGATGCGGCGATTCCTGGCGCGACCTTCGGCGGTGAGATTGGACGCGACCGGGCGATCCGGACCTTGTCCCGATGTGCTCAGCAGACGTTCGTCCACGCCCTTGCCGTTGAGGTAACTCCTGACCGTCTCTGCGCGCGCCATCGAGAGCGATATGTTGCTGGCGCGCAGACCTTCGTTGTCGGTATTGCCGACAATTTCCACCCGGCGTCCCTTGAGCGTGAGCAGCGTGGCAGCGATCTCATCCAGGATGCGCTTGCCTTCTGGCGTCAAGGCAGCCTGGCCGCTTTCGAAGGAGACCACTCGATTGCCCAGGGATGTATCCAATACCCCCTGTTCGGAGACCGGCACGCGTAGCGCGTTATTGATCGTATAGGTCGAGTTGAGGCTGGTGGTCATGGCGCTGGCGATATTCTGGCGCTGGGCTTCGTTGGCGACTTCGCCGGAAATGCTCACCGTAGTGCCGTCGATCTTCAGTTGCCCCCGACTGACCGATGTGAGATTGAAGGAAATCAGTCGTTGTACGTGAGTGTTCCAGTTGGCCGGCAATACGACCTGTCCGATGGCGATCTGGTCTACCACGCGTTCCGCACCGTAGATTTCCCGAAGCCGTGCCAGGGCTGCGGACTTGCTGGCCTCATCCGGGACCGTGCCGGTGACCAGAACCTGCCCGGGAGCGGGTGTGGCAACCGGTGGCGCGATGTTCTGGGCGTGACCCCAACCGGTGATCAGGAGTGCTGCCCCCAGCAGCGCGATGCGTGGGGCGAATTGCGGGAGAGAAGTTTTCATGATTCAGGCACCAATGAAGGCTTGATGGAAAGAGCCCATGACCGACTTCAACGACAGGTCGGGATGAGTCAGGTAGCTGGACAGTTTCTGGATGCCGGGGCCGCTGTACACATGCTCTTCGACCCAGTCTGCCTTGTCGAAGGCAATGTTGTGCTCCGCGCCTGACCCGCTGTCGATGACCGCGTGCAGTGTGCGCGGGGAGGCTCCGGAAAATCCCAGAAACATGCATGGTTTCCCACGCAGACTGGTCTGAAATAGCAGCAATTCGAAATCGGCGCGCGACAGAAAGGGTGTCAGAAGATGCATCCAGAAACTGGTCACCAGACCACGATAGAGCGGGTCGTGCGGTAGTGGCAGGATGAGGCTCTTGTCCAGGCGGCTTGAAGTACTCGTCATCACAGGATGTAACAGCAGACCCAGAGCCAGGAGCAGGTGGCGCAGGTCGCCCTGGAATCCTGCGTGCTGCAACAGCTGCCCCAGCGACGCCAAGGTCTGTAGTTCCAGGAAATCCGTAAAGATGGCGCTATACCCGGTGCGGTCGATATCCAGCTCAAGTTCGGCCGCAGTAAGCGCCTGCAGCGGTGGGCCCGGGTCGGACGCATCCAATACATCGTCGGTCAGCATTTCCAGGCGTGACCAGAGCCGTGACAGGATCATCGCACTGTGATTGACAAAGGCAATCGGGTCGTCCACATCGAAGGTACTCATCGAGATAAACGGGAAGCGACGTTGCGACTGGTCCCCGCTGGCGCGCAGGTGGCCGGCGACGGCCCTGCGACTGCGAGGACCCATTACGACGAAATGCAGTGGCTTGAGCGCGTCATAGATATCCTTCCAGCGTGGATCGTTGGAAAGCAGCTCCATGGCTTGCGCCAGCCAGTTGTCGAGGAGCGTGATCAGTGCGGCATTGTCGGTGGCCTTGATGAAGTCTCCGCGCGCAGGGATCTTGCCGAAATAGCCGACCCGGATCGGTGTGCTGGTGCGGCTCATTATTTCATCCCCATGTCGATCTGCGAACGCTGCAGAAGTGTCGCCGGATCGCCCGTCATTGCGCCGGCCTGCTTGACCGGTGAGGAGGCAGAGGTCGCGCCGGAGTGAACGTCGGAACTGGATGGCGCGCTACCGACGATGATTTCCGGTAGTTTCAAACCACGCAGCGCTGCTGTTCCACGGGCAGCTCCATTGCCGCTGCCGGTGACCGCAGCGCTGCTGATGATCTTCAGATTGACCGCGACCGTCACTCCTTCACTGGTCCACGACAATTCAAAGATCCCGTTGTCCCTGCGCTTGCGCTGTGCGCTGTTGATCAGCCGTTCCAGCCCGAAGCGGCCAGGCTGATTCGCCAGTTCCACCGTACGGCCGTCATAGGTTACGGCCGTCACGCGTGCGCCGGGCGCGCCTTGCGGATTGGGCCAGATGAAGTTGGTCCATTGCGACTGGGTATTGCGGTAGCGCAGTTGCTGACCGTCGATCTCGATGGAGTATTCGAGCGCACCCGGTGCTGGTTGCGCCTGGATCTGGAATACCGTCTGGCCATCGCCGGCGCCGCCAGCAGCGCCCCCGCCGCCGGCGCTACCTGAGGTATTGATCCAGTCAGCGAAGCTGCCCGTGATGGTCGGCGAGAGGTTGATGCCCATGTCGGCCCACCTGCGTGGGGACAAGGCGTCGCCGCGTCGTACCACCAAGGGGCCCATCGCCGTGTTCACGAACTTTGCGATCGCGCCGTTCTCACCGAAGACCGTACCGATCTCGCCGCTATTGGCTTCGATCTTGGATGCGGGGGAGAACGGATATTTGGCAGCCAGATTGTTCTGGAACGGTTCGTAGACCTGGGCACGCCAGATCTTGTTGACTTCTCCTTCGGTCGGAAGGATCAGCGCGTTGAAGCCCTGGATCAACGGGCGGACCAACAGGGGGCGCAGCACGGCCTTCTGCTGGTCGTTCAGGCCGGGCAGCATTTCTTCATCGACAAACTTGAGCGAATCGGACAGCTCGGAACCTGTACCTTCCAGCGTCTGCTGCATCAGCTGCTTGGCCCCCGGGCCGGTATCGCCCTGGTTCTTGATGGTATTGAGGCGGGTGCGCAACTTGGAGAGGTTATCCATGTAGCCGCTCATGTATGAGCCTCCCTTGTCCTTGCTGGCCACCAGTCTTGCCACTCCGGCAAATTCCTGGCCGACAGCCCCCATTGCGCCTGTGCCGTCACCATTGAGCTGGTTCGGCGTTGGCACGGCGATCGGCGTCGGTGAGCGACGCAGGATGTTTTCCTTGACCCACCCCGTCAAACCATTGCTGACGGTGGCCACGCCTGCCGACACCATGGAAGGGTTATCCCAGGAGGTTTCCTCGTAGACGGTTTTGATCACCTTGTTGATCGGTGAGGTGACGGGATCGCCAAGGCGGTTCATGGCGTTGGTGGCGTCGTCCAGGTTGCGCAGTTCTAGAATGCTCACGCCTTGCAGGAATTTCTGCCATTCACGCGCATACTCGGCCTTGTACTGCGTTACCAGGGCTTTCTGGATCTGTTCGGGACTGCCTTCCAATGTCAGGTCGTCCTTGGAGGATGTCTTCAATACCCAGTCGGCACTTTGCAATTCCCTGTTGGCAGCATCCTTGAACGCATCGCCGACGAATTTGTTCCAGGCGTCGCGGGTAAAGGTGCCGGGGACTGCGTAGCTGCCCATCACCAGCTCTCTGTCCTTGTCGCCCACGATACGCGCCACCGTCACGGAAGCGAAGCGGGTGGCGGCTCGGGCCTTCACGTCCGCGTAGACACGCTCGCGCGCCGGCATGCCGCGCACCACGCGACGCAGGTTTTCTCTCGTCTGGTCGACCAGGGTGAGCTTGTTTTCGACCGTCGGCCAAGAAGGATCGTTGATCTGCTCCAGCGAGAAACTGATGAGCCGTTCGGCATTGCGTATCATCTGCTCGCGCGGCATGGTCCCGCGATTGGCCTCCAGCCAGCCACGCCAGAAACGGGTGATCTGGTCGCTCAGGTGGCCGGATTCCGCACGTGGCTTGTCGGCCAGCATCAGATAGGTCTTCAGGGCGTTGTAGGCATCCTCCACGTTGGTGGCCGAGCTATCCTTGTAGGTGCGCAACGCCGGGGCGGACTGTGCGCTGGCGTCCGCGACTGCAGTCACGGCGCTTGCCTGCGCCGGACGCGACATGGGCTCCAGCTTTCCGGCGTTGGCATTCACTTCCATCAGGTAGGTTTCGATGTTGGAAGCGACCGGCTTGAGCATGATCTCCCTGATGCCGGCGAAATACTCTTCGCGTAGCTTGCGCTCCAGCAGATCGCCCTGGTATAGCCCCAATCCGACCGAAATCGGGCGGCTGCTGCGGTAATGTTCAAGCTGTTCGATGCGATCCTGCAGCAGTTCCAATGCCTCAAAGCGTGACTGCAGGTCAAGCCGGTTGTCCTGGAGCTTGATGGCCTTGTCCATATCGGCCTGGACATTGATGAGCAGTTGTCGATTGCCCATATACGACCAGCTCCAGCCACCCAGCAGGGCACCCAGCAGGGTGACGGCACCGAAGAAGGTCACATAGCGCAGCCGGATCTTGTTGCGGCTGGTGTACTGCGACACCAGCTGCTTGTCAGCAAAGATCACCTGCTTGAACAGGTTATGAAGGAAGAAGCCATGCTTGGAGATGATCGCGCGCTCGGGCTTCTTCTCCAGCGTCAGTCCGAAACGTTCCGCGATGCGTTCGGATGAGGAGCTTACCGTCTCCCCTTCCTGCAAGGCACTGGTGAAGTAGAAGCCACGGAAGACCGGTTTGAACTGGAAAGGATTGTCTTCGAACAGTGTCGAGACGAAGGAGCGCAGCGTGCCCTTGATGGCAGAGAATTCCAGCGGGAACGTCAATACGCCAGGCGCCAGATTTTCGCCGCGCCTGACGGACATGTTGGCCAGGCTCATTTCCTTGAGTCCGGCATACAGTTCATCAAAGCGCTCCGAGAAGAAGCTGGTGACATCCTGGCCACCGCGCTGGCGGTCATAGGTGAGGGTAGCGCCCCACACCCGATCACGCTCGCTGCGTTCGGTATCGAGGAAGAATTCATTGAATCCGGTGATCAGGTCGGCCTTGGTGAAGACCACGTAGACCGGGGCGAAGACTTCCAGCTTCTCGGTCAGTTCCTGCACGCGCTGGCGCAGGTTCTTGGCCAGCGTGACCGAGAACTGCGGGTCATTGCCGGTCAGATCGGCGATGCTGACGGCGATGATGATCCCATTGATCGGGGCCTGTTTGCGATACTGCTTGAGCAAACCAAGGAAACTGAACCACTCCTTGCGGTCATCGTCGTAGACCGCGTAGCGGCCGGCCGTGTCCAACAGGATGCCATCGGTAGTAAAGAACCAGTCGCAATTACGCGTCCCGCCTACGCCCTGAACAATTTTCCCGGCCGTGTCGGCAAACGGGAACTGGAGACCGGAGTTGGCGATGGCCGTACTCTTGCCGGCCGCCGGATTGCCGATCACCATGTACCAGGGCAGTTCATATAGCGCCGCCGTACCCGATTTTTGGCCCAGCTTGGAAGTCTTGATGGTATTGATGGCCTCCAGCATGCGCTGGCGCAGGGCCGCGACATCGTCGCGCTGAACCTCGTCGCTGCTGGCCGGAGGTGACTGTGTCGCCTGCTTCTCCAGGGCGTCCTCCAGCTTGTTTGCCGCACGACGCGCCTTTGCCCGTTTGAGCAGCCAGAAGGCCAGCCCTACCAGCAGGCACACGCCGAGGATGAGAAGAACCCAGGCCAGATCAATCTCCAACTGATCGGCGGCTAGGAGGAGAAAGACGGCGAAGGCGACGAACCCGAGTATGAAGAGGGTGCGTTTATCGGTGAGGAAATGCCAGATTCGTTTCATGATGTTGGGGATTTCTGCTAGAGGTTTTTTGTCATGTGATCGCAGCGTTGAGCATCATCGGCTCGGCCCTCGTGGGAAGGCGTAAGACGGCGCGTACGTAGACGGCGGAGGCTGGCCCAGTTGCCTTTCGGTCCAATGGTCTGAGGAGATCTGGCAATCAGAACGTATCTCACACCCATTGATGAAGCGAGTTACGGATACGTTGTTCAGTTCTCTGGCGGATGGCCTGCATCTATCCCGCGGGTGCAGATTCCGCGGAAATTCATCCGTGTCGGCGCGGCCAGGCGAGCGGCGGGTGCAGGGCGTAGCCGATCGGTCCCGGAATTGCGCCGGAAGCAGGCTGATATCAATGAATGATGGAGTCGGCTGGAGCCGGTACAGGACGAGGTCTGCATCGGGCCCGGTGGCAAGGTAGCGGGTGGCGGACATCATCCCGGTGTCGGGAAAGCTTGCGCGGTTCAGGAGGGCGCATCTTGACCATGTAGGCATCAGTGTTCACGTTCTTGTTCTCTTATTGTTGTTATTGATCCCAGCCCCTGATGTGGGCGGTCTGTCCGCCCGATATGTGGTGTCTGCGCTAGCTGGCGCCGCGCAGTTCGTCGCAGCAGGAGGGCGGACGACCGCACTTGCCGGCGCGCGCGCTGATGCCGCGGCTGTGTGCAGCCTGGTATCGTGTATGAATGATTGGCGTGTTCATGGTGTATCCCCCGTATTTCTTGCGATCTTTCATCGGGCTGCCTGGCACGTGACGATGGCAGCGGTCTACCTTTTCATCACGCCCGGCATCCGGTATTCGGTATGGCCGAAATCCATCATTTTCCAGTTTCCTCCCCAGGTCAGCCCCACCGACCCGGCCACCTCGCCGTAGAGACGATAGCCTTCCATCGCCCACGGATCCTTCTCGCTGATCACCAGCTTGCCGTTCCGAACGAAGGCACAGTCACCGGCGAGTCCGTACTGGTGATAACTCTGGAAGGCCGCCGCATTGGTGACGCTGCTTCCGAACCCCGCCAGCATGTTCTGTCGCTCGGGACTGCGATATCCCTCGATGAGCACCATCTCATAGCCATGCCTTTCCTTCATGATCTTGAAGACCAGTAGCAGGCGCTGCGCGTATTCGGCGTTAAGCAATTGCCAGTTGCGGCTGGCGTAGACCAGCATGGGTCGAACCTTGACGACTTCCGCGGTGGTAAACATGTCCGGCGGAAGCGGTGGAGGTGGTACGAGTTGCTCGCCTTTTAAAAGTTCCGCAATCTTGGAATCCGATGTCCGGTTGCTATCTTCGAAGCTGTCTAGCATAGGCTTGCCACTTAAGAGATATCCAATGACTGCTGGAGCGGTCAATAAGGCAACCATAGCGGATAGTAATTTATAGTTTCTACTCGCATAGTTTATGCCCGCGTTGAGGGAGCTGCGCACGCCGATTTTGGTTCCTGAAACCACTTCTTCTCTCTTTGATTTCCAACGCCTCGATATCGTGGAGAAGCTGGCGAGGCAGCCCTGGATAATTCGTAAAGTCCGCATGCGGCCGGATGGAAAAAGTAGCAGCCACATCACGAATCCGGTGATGAGCAGATAGACAGTAATGAGGAAAAGCAGCACGACGACGTCCCCTTTTTGTTGTGGTCAACGCATTGTCCTAGCGGTCGTGCGAAGCCAGCACACTTCTGGAATTGATCTGTTCTGGTACAGAGCAGAAAATCAATAAACCCAGAAATCTTATTGAATTGAATTATCAGGAGAACGGCCTTGCAGTCCCCGAATCAAGAAAAATCATCCCCCCGAAGGCCGAGCCTGATGCCAGCATCGGATACTCCCATCACTGATGAAGTTCGCATGCTCGATTCGATTTCCAAAGGGCAAATGGAGACCGGCGATCTGGTCGGTGGCAGCAAGCCAAAGCGCCGTCGCACGATAGTTGTGCTGGCCTTGTTGACGTCAGTGGCTATCTTCGCTGTAGCAGCCATTGCGGCCATGGCAGCAGGCATGACGCTGCCATTCAACTGGTTTGATAGCAGCCCGTTGAAAGCCATGGCAACAGCCGAGTCGGAACGGGCCCGGACGGTATCTGAAGCCACCCATGCAGCGAGCGTGAAAAAACCGGCGGATGACGTAGATCATCCTCTGCCCGAAGGGGAGGGGACGCGTGATTCAGGGCCTTTGGCCAAGGCTCTGGAGGAGGGACTCGCTCCACCGCCAACTGTATCGAAGAAGGCGCCTGACGCGAAGCGTTGACGCCGGGGCAAGGTGAGCCGGACATACGCAGGTAATAACACGGCCGCAGCTCATGGAAAAAACGCAGCGGCGGCGGGGAGAGAGTCAGGAGCATTGACCGTGCTCCTGACAGAAAATGCAGACTGGCGCATTAGCTTCTGAAGCCGAACACCTTCATCCGTCGTCGTTACTGCGGCAAGAACATCTTCTGCAGCAAGCCAATCAATTGTGCCCGCTCGTCATCGGACAGCATCTCGGTCGCCTTCATTTCGAGCTCGACGGCGGTCTGTTCGGCCTTGGTACACATGCGCATGCCGGCAGTGGTCAGGGCCAGGACCTGTGAGCGGCGATCCTGCGGGTTGCGCTGGCGCAGCACCAGGCCGCGCTGCTCCAGTTTGTCCAGCAAGGTGGCGAGATTGGGTGGGGAGACGTTGATCGCCTTGGACAGGCGCTTCTGGTTGATGTCGGGATTGGCCTTCAACAGGCTCAGTACCGTGAAATCCACCGGCCGCAATGCGAACTTGGCCATGCGCTTTTCAAACAGCGGCATGATCGTGATATAGGCGCGGCGGCAGTTGTAGCCGACCAGGCTCAATAGCAGTTGCTGGTCCAGCGCCGCATTCTCGGCAGCACCGTCGTCGGAATCGAAATCAGCCGGCTTCTTGGGCAGCATGGTGGTCCAGGTCGGTTGGAAGGGGCGGCAGGCCGGTTGTCAGGCAGCCTTCGATCACGCTGGACAACTGCTGGACTTCCGCAAATACAAAGGCGAAATGATAGCACGCGGCATCCCGCTTGCTGCCGTACCAGACCGGGTCCGAGTCCAGCGCCGACAACGCCCGGCACCCCGCCCGCAGCCACATCCAGCCCAGCGCCACATGTCCGGTCAGGCGCAGCATCTCGTCAGCCACGTAATAGGGAAACGCGGGCATCTCCCGGGCCGCGTTCGCAATCCCGGTGGCGAACCTCCTTGAATTATCCACAGCGGTTTTCAGCAACCGGCCTTGCTCGACAAGTCCTGCCGCACCATCGATATCAGCCTCCACCAGCGTCAGAAAATCGTGCAGCCGTTGGCCGTCGTCGGCCAGCACCTTGCGCATCAGGAAGTCGATGGCCTGGATTTCATTGGTCCCCTCATAGATCATCGTGATGCGGGCGTCGCGCATGAACTGCTCTATCCCGGTCTCGACCACGTAGCCATGTCCGCCGAACACCTGCAAGGCCCGGCTGGCGCACTGGAAGCCCTGGTCGGTCAGGAAGGCCTTGATCACCGGCGTGATGAATTCCAGCCGCTCGTGATGGCGACGGCGCAGCGTGGCATCGGCATCGTGCTCCGCCAGGTCCAGCAGCAGACCCGCCCAGCAGGTCAACAGGCGCGCGCCCTCGATGCGGCAACGCTGTTCCATCAACAGTTTCTGCACTGCCGGATGGCGGAGGATGACATCGGTGCCGGCAGCGCCCGGCGCGCGTGATTGCCGGCGCTCCTTCGCATAGGCGGTAGCGCGCTGCCAGGCTGCTTCGGCCAGTCCCACGCCTTGCGCACCCACATGCAGGCGCGCCGCATTCATCATCACGAACATCACCGCCAGTCCACGTCCGGGCTCGCCCACCATCCACGCTTGCGCGTTCTCGAAATGCAGGCTGCAGGTGGCACTGCCGTGAATGCCCATCTTGTGCTCGATGCCGGTGCACTGCACGCCGTTGCGACTGCCATCGGGCAGTACGCGGGGCGCCAGCAACAGCGAAAGTCCCTTGCTGCCCGGCACTGCATCGGGCAGGCGTGCCAGGACCAGATGGACGATGTTGTCGGTCAGGTCGTGCTCGCCACCGGAAATGAAGATCTTGTCCCCGGTCAGCCGATAACTGCCATCGGCCTGTGGCAGCGCACGCGTACGCAACTGTCCCAGGTCGCTACCGGCCTGGGCTTCGGTCAGGCACATGGTCGCCAGCCACTGGCCACTGGCAATCTTCTCCAGATAGCGCGCCTGCAGTTCGGGCGAGCCATGCGCAGCCAGGCAGGCATAGGCGCCATGCAACAGGCCGGGATACATGGTCCAGCCATGATTGGCGGCGCTGAGCATTTCATAGAGCGCGCAGTCCAGCACGTGCGGCAGACCCTGGCCGCCGTGTTCGGGCGCGCAGGCCAGCGCCGGCCAGCCGGCTTCGCAGAATTGCGCATAGGCCTGCGCAAATCCGGGCGGTGTGCTCACCATTCCGCGCTCGAAGCGGCAGCCCTTGCGGTCGCCGATAGCGTTGAGCGGCGCGACGACATGGGCGGCGAAGCGGCCCGCTTCTTCCAGTACCTGCCGCATCAGCTCGCCATCGATTTCCGCATGCGCCGGCAAGGCGCGCAAGACCTGCGGCGCCTGCAATACCTCATCGAGCACGAAGGCGAAGTCGCGCAGGGGCGGCGTATAGTGCATCGTCATTCTTTCCGCTTCGTTCAGTTCAGCAGGTAGGCGTCATATACCACCGCATTACCCAGCCGCATGGCGTATCCCACGCCCATGGCGCGATTGAGCCAATCGTATTTCCTGGAAGCGGTTTCAAAGTTCATGAACAGGCGGAAGGTATAGCGCGAGGGATCCACCGGCTTGCCCTTGGCCACCTCGGCCATCACTTCCGGCGGGCCGTAACGCACACCCCGCGTCTGCAGATAGACCAGTTCGCCATCGTCCAGCTTCAACAGATAGCGGGTGTCGATGATGGCCAGCCCATCGGCGGTGACGGTCTGCCAGTCGGCACCGTTGTTGAGGATTTCACCGTTGATCAGCGGTCCCTTGAAGCTGCCGCCGGTGATCGGAATGATGCGACGCTTGCCCAGATCCGAGGTCTTGCCCAGTTCCCAGATCGGCGCCACCAGGTCCACAGAAAAGCGCGCCAGGAAGGCCAACTTGGGTTGCGGTGGGGTGAGCGCGGTATTGTCGGCATCGCTCGCCGCATGGGCCTGGAAGGATAGCGTCAGTGCGGCCAGCAGCAGGAACAGCTTCTTCATCGTGGTCTCCTTTTTCTATGTTGTTTTGTCATGCGGTGGTGCAGAAAGCGTCAACGCTCAGGAAGCGGCCACCACCTCGGCCTCTGCCTTCTTGCCAAAGCCCAGGTAGGCCTGGATCACCTGCGGATCGCCGGCCAGCCGTGCCGATTCTCCCTGCATGCTGACCTTGCCCAGTTCCAGCACGTAACCGTAATCGGCGGTCTGCAGCGCGGCGCGCGCGTTCTGCTCCACCAGCAGCACCGAGATGCCTGCGGTGCGCAGTTCGGAGACGATCTGCAGGATTTCCTTGACGATGCGCGGCGCCAGTCCCAAGCTGGGTTCGTCCAGCATCAGCAGTTCCGGCTTGGCCATCATGGCGCGTCCGATGGCCAGCATCTGGCGCTCGCCACCCGAGAGCGTGCCGGCCAGCTGGCTGCGCCGTTCCTTCAGGCGCGGGAATAATTCGAAGACCGTGGCGAGCTGATCCATCGGCTGTGCCTGTCGCAAGCGCAGGCGGCGAAAGCCGCCCAGCAGAAGATTGTCTTCCACGCTCATGCTGGAAAAGAGTTCACGTCGCTCCGGCACCAGCGCGATACCGGCCATGACACGCTGCTCCAGCGTCCAGCGCTCCACCGCCCGACCGTGATAGCGCACCGTTCCCTGCGCCGGCAGCACCCCCATGATGGCGTTGAGCAAGGTCGACTTGCCCGCACCATTGGGGCCGATCACGGTGGCGATGCTGCCGCGTTCGAGTCTGAGATCAATGTCGTGCAGCGCCTGCACCTTGCCATAGCTTGCGCGCAGTTGCGCGACTTCGAGGACCAGTTCGCTCATTCGATTCCACCCAGGTAGGCTTCGATCACGGCCGGATGCCGCTGGATTTCCTGCGGCGTGCCTTCGGCGATCTTGGCGCCGAATTCCATCACCACGATGTGGTCGGTCAGTTCCATGACGAATTCCATGTCGTGTTCCACCAGCAGGATGCTCATGCCGTCGCTGCGCAGCTCCTGCAATACCCGGGACAGCGCCTGCTTTTCCAGGTGACGCAGGCCTGCCGCCGGTTCGTCCAGCAACAGCAGCAGCGGGTCGCAGCAGAGGGCGCGGGCAATTTCCAGGATGCGTTGCTGGCCAAGTGCCAGATTGCCAGCCTGCTCGTGCATCAGGTGTTGCAGGCCCACGCGATGCAGGGCGCGCGCGGCCTCATCCAGCAAGGCCTTCTCTTCAACCCGCTCCAGATGCAGCATGGCATTGACCGTATTGCGCAGGAAGCCCTGCTGGCTACGCATGTGTGCGCCCAGCGCCACATTCTCCAGCACCGACATGCCCGGCAGCAGGCGCACGTGCTGGAAGGTGCGTGCAATCCCCAGGCGGGCGATGGCACGGGCCGGCAGACCGGCGATGTCGCGTCCGTTGAAGCTTACGCGTCCACCGCTGGCATGCAGCAGTCCGGTGACCAGGTTGAAGGTGGTCGATTTGCCCGCGCCATTGGGACCGATCAGCCCGACGATCTCACCGGCCTTGACGTTGAAGGACACATCGTTGACCGCCACCAGCCCGCCGAAGCGCTTGTTGATCTGGTCCACCTGCAACAGCGGCGCGCCACGTGTCGGTCCCGACCGCCTGTCCATGGGGGCGGCGCTGACCACGCGCAGCGGCTGCGGCGCCGGCGGGAAGGCGCGCAGCCACAGGGCGCGCACCCAGGGCCACAAGCCGCCACGGGCGTACTTCAGCAGCACGATCAGGATGAGCCCGAAGACAATGGTTTCATAACTGCCGGCGTCGCCCAGCAACGCGGGCAGCAACACCTGCAACTGGTCCGACAGCAGCTTGAGCACACCCGCACCCAGCAGCGCACCCCAGATATGGGCGATGCCACCGACTACCACGATGAACAGGTATTCGATGCCCATCGCCAGGCTGAACGGCGAGGGATTGACCGTGCGCTGCATGTGCGCGAACAGCCAGCCCGAGACCGACGCCAGCAGCGCCGCGAAGACGAAGACCAGGATCTTGTAGCGTCCGGTATCCACGCCCATGGCCTCGGCCATCGAGCGGCCACCCTTGAGGGCACGGATGGCGCGGCCAGCGCGTGAATCCAGCAGGTTCAGCGAGACCCAGGCCGCCGCCAGCACGATGATCCAGATCAGATAGTAGAGGTGGCGTTCGCCAGCCAGATCCACGCCCGCCAGTTGCAGAGGTGGAATGCCGGAAATGCCGTCGTACTTGCCTAGCCAATCCACCTTGCCGAACAGGAAGTACAGGCTGATACCCCAGGCAATGGTCGCCAGTGGCAGATAGTGGCCGGACATGCGCAAGGTGATGCGCCCAAGCACATAGGCCGATACGCCGGTGATCAGCAGGCCCAGCGGCAGCGTCAGCCAGGGCGCAACACCATGGGCCGTGGTGAGATAGGAGGTGGTGTAGGCCCCCATGCCGACGAAAGCCGCCTGGCCGAAGGACGTCATGCCGCCGATACCGGTCAGCAGCACCAGACCGATGGCCACCAGGGCGTACAGCCCGATGTAGTTGGCCTGGATCACCCAGAACTGCGGCGTGGGCAGCAGCGGGAACAGTGCCAGTACGATCAGCAGCACGTAGAGCGGGAGTCGTTTGTTGATCATGCTCATTCCTCGTCCTCGTCATGCGCCGGTGTCACCAGCGAGCGCCACAGCAGGATGGGCAGCAGCGCCATGAAGACGATCACTTCCTTGAAATCGCTGGCCCAGAAGGAACTGAAGGATTCCAGCAATCCCACCAGCAGCGCGCCTCCAGCGGCCGCCGGGAAACTGGCCAGCGCACCGATGGTGGCGGCGACGAATCCCTTCAGCCCGATCAGGAAGCCCGAGTCATAAAAGATGGTGCTCATCGGGCCGATCAACACACCCGACAGAGCACCGATAAACGCTGCCACGGCAAAGGACAGTTTGCCGGCCAGCGTCGTGGAGATCCCCATGAGCCGCGCCCCCAGGCGATTCACGGCCGTGGCGCGCAGCGCCTTGCCATACAGCGTGCGCCCCGAGAACAGCCACAATGCCAGCAGCAGTGCCACGGCGGCAATCACCACCACCACCGTCTGTGCGCTCAGCGTAAGCTGCGCCAGGTTCCAGCGCGCATCCCAGAAGGCCGGTGTGCGGAAGCCCTCGGCCCCGAAGAACACCAGCCCCAGCCCGGTCATCGCCAGGTGGATGCCGACCGAGACGATCAGCAGTTGCAGCACACTGGCATCGGCCAGCGACTCGAACACCACCTGGTACATCAGTGGCCCCAGCGCGGTAATGAGCAGCAGCGTCAGCAGCACCTGCACCGGCAGCGGAAACTGCTGCGGCGCAGCCCACCAGACCAGCGCGGCCACCGCCAGCGGCAAGCCCAGCGTGCCCAGCAACGCACGCGGCAGCAGTGCCGCCTGCCCCGAGCGCAGCAGCGCAAGGGCCTGCATGACCGCCGCGCAGACCGCCAGCACCAGCAGCAGCCACAGCGGCCCGGGGCGCTGGCCTTGCTGCAGCATGGCCAGGGTCAAGGCGCCATAGGCGACGAATTCACCCTGGGGAATGAAGAGAATGCGGGTGACCGTAAACACCAGCACCAGCGCAATGGCGATGAGGCCATAGACGATGCCGTTGGTCAGGCCATCCAGGGTGAGGATGGCGGCAATCGAAGAATCCATGAGTAGTCAGCGAAACAGGCAAATTCCACGGAACAACGGCGACACGGTCTGCAATCAAGCCGTGCCGCCGCAACGGTTGGCGCAGCGTCAGGGGTTGACTACCTTCCAGTTGCCATTCTGGATGGTCAGCATGATGCGGGCATCGTCACCCAGACCGAAGTGATCCTTCGGCGAGTAGTTCAGCGTGCCTTGCGAAATCTGGATCGGACCGGCGTTTTCCAGCGCCTCCTTCAACGCGGTGCGGAAGGCCGGGGTGCCGGGTTTGGCCTTCTTCAGGGCCTCCGGGACCACCTTCTGCAACACCAGCTGGGCATCGTAGGTATGGGCTGCGAACAGGTTGCGGGTGCCGGCGCCGAATTGCTTCTCGTAGCGCGTGACGAAGTCCATGGCCAGCTTCTTGGAAGGATTGCTGTCCGGCAGCGCCTCCGGCACCACGGCCGGGCCGGAGATGACGTAGGAACCTTCCACATCCTTGCCACCCAGGCGGATCAGGTCGCGCGAGGCGGCGCTATGGGTCTGGAAGATCCTGCCCTTGTAGCCGCGCTCGATGAGCGCCTTGTGCGGCATGGCCGCGCCGCTGCCGGAGGCCACCACCAGCACCGCATCCGGGTTGGAGCTGACCACGCGCAAGGCCTGCGCCGTCACGCTGGTGTCAGCCCGGGAGAAGCGCTCCACCGTGCCCATCTTGATGCCGGCGGCGCTTGTGAGGCGCTGCACTTCCTTCAACCAGTTCTCGCCATAGGAGTCCGAGTAGCCGAGGAAGCCCACGGTCTTCACGCCCAGCTTCTTCATCTGCTCCACCACGCCACCGGCCATCACGGCGGTCGATTGCGGCAGGCGGAAGGTCCAGGCATCCTTGCCCTCGGCTGTTTCGATGGGAGAGATGGCCAGTTGCACGGTCTGGGTTTCCAGCGCGACGTCGGCGATGGCCAGGGTGGGCGGCACAGCGGCCGAGCCGATGATCAGGTCGACCTTGTCTTCGGCCACGAGGCGGCGCGCATTCTTGCTGGCCTGGGTGGGATCGGTGGCGTCATCGAGGATGATGAGCTTGACCTTTTCCCCGCCGATGGTCTCCGGCCACAGGGCGAAACCGTTCTTGGCCGGAATGCCCAGTCCCGATCCTGGGCCGGTCAGCGACATCACCACGCCGATGGTCAGTTCGGCATGTGCCATTGCGGAACAGGCCAGCATGGAAGCCAGTACCCCTGCCTTGATTGCCAGTTTCATCTTCATCTCCGTCTCCTTGTATTTGTCATCGAGTGATCGATTTATGACGGGCAGGGCATGGACGCTCCGCCTCGTTTGTTGCCTGGTCTGCTGATTCCTGTCTAGCTGCACATTTCCCTGATGTCCTGCGGAATGGCGATGGCCTTGATGCGGTTCGGATCGTCCGGATGGCGGATCGCAAACACCCGGGTGTCACGTCCTTCGCATAGCAGTTCGCCATCACGTTTCAATTCGTGACGCATCACGAAGGTCTTGTCGTTCCATTCGATGATGGTGGAATGCACCTCCACCTGGTCGCCGTAGGTGGCCGGGCGCACGAAGCGCGAACTGATGTCCACCACCGGCGTGCCGATGATGCCGCGGGTCTTTTCGGTCTCGCGCCAGGGCGGCACCCCGCACTGGTGGAAGAAATTGCGCGAGGCTGCGTCATACCAGCGGAAGAAATTGGGAAAGAACACGATGCCGGCCGGATCGCAATCGCCGAATTCCACGCGCACCGGATAGATGATGGTCTTGCTCATGTCGCTCTCCTCAACGCGGCGCCAGCCGCAGTGCGCCATCCAGGCGGATCACCTCGCCGTTGAGCGACAGGTTGGTGGCGATATGCAGCGCCAGTTGCGCATACTCTTCGGCCTTGCCCAGGCGTTTTGGGAAGGGGATGCTCGAGGCCAACGACTGCTGTACTTCGTCCGGCAGCTTGTAGAGCAGGGGCGTCAGGAACAGACCCGGTGCGATGGTGACCACGCGGATGCCGTATTGCGCCAGGTCGCGTGCCAGTGGCAGCGTCATGGCGGTGATGCCACCCTTGGAGGCCGCATAGCCGGCCTGCCCGACCTGGCCGTCGAAAGCCGCCACCGAGGCGGTGGCCACGATCACGCCGCGTTCGCCGTCTTCCAGCGCGTCGGTTGCGGCCATGCGGGCGGCCGCCAGGCGGATCACGTTGAAGGTGCCGATCAGGTTGACGTTGACGATGCGGCTGAAGTCCTCCAGCGGCATGGCGCTGCCGTCCTTGCCGATCATGCGTTTGGCACCGCCGATGCCGGCACAGTTGATGAGAATGCGTGGTACGCCATTGGCTTGCTGCGCGGCGTCCAGCGCAGCCTCGACCGAGGCGCTGTCGGTGATGTCGCAGCGTGCGGCGTGGCAATTCAATTCGGCCGCCAGCGCCTGTGCCGCTTCGACGTTCACGTCGAGGATGGAAACGCGGGCGCCGGCGTGCACCAGCTGGCGCACGGTCTCGGCCCCGAGGCCGGAGGCGCCGCCGGTGACCAGTGCGGCTTGTCCTTGCAGTTGCATGGTAAGAGTCCTTCTCGATTCAGTGGGAAGCCGCCGGGTTTTCCAGTAGCAGGGCGATGCCCTGGCCACCGCCGATGCAAGCCGAGGCGATGCTGTAGCGGGCTTCCCGACGATTCATTTCGCGTGCCGCCGTGATCGACAGGCGCACGCCGGTGGCTGCCAGCGGGTGACCCAGGGCGATGGCGCCGCCATTGACGTTGAGGCGTTCACGATCGATGCCCAGTTCGCGCTCCACCGCCACGATCTGCGCGCCCTGCGCTTCGTTGATCTCGAAGCAGCCGATGTCGGCCACCGTCAGGCCATTGCGTTCCAGCAGCGTGCGGATGGCCGGCACCGGGCCGATGCCCATGATCTCCGGCGGCACACCGGCCACGGCGGCGGCGACCACGCGGGCCAGCGGTGCCTTGTCATGGCGCCGCAGATAGTCGCCGGAGGCGACGATGGTGGCTGCCGCCGCATCGACCAGCGCCGAGCTGTTGCCGCCGGTCTGCACGCCATCCGGGTAGAGGGTGCGCAGCTTGCCCAGCACGTCCACCGGCGACGGGCGCGGATGGGTGTCGGCGGCCGCTTCGGTGAGCTTGCCTTGCAGCTTGATGTGACGGTCGTTGTAGCCCTCCAGGTGGAAGGTCTCGTTGACCACCGGCACGATCTCGCCCGCATGGAAATCGGCGGCCTGCGCCTTCAATGCGCGCTCGAAGGAATAGGCGGCGTAGGTATCGACCTCGGCGCGGGTGATGCCATATTTCCTGGCCAGGTTTTCGGCGGTCTGCGGCATGGTGATACCGGGGGCCGGATCAACCAGCGCTTCCCACATGTAGTCCTGGAATTCCACCGGCGCGCCCAGCCTGAAGCCACTGCGGTGGGCGAAGGCGACGATGGGATTGCGGGTCATCGACTCGCTGCCCACGATCAGGGCGGTTTCGGTGTAGCCGCGTTCGATCTGGTCGCCGGCCTGGCGGATCAGTTCGAAGCCGGTACCGCAGATGCGCTGGACCATGATGGCCGGGGTGGTGATCGGCACGCCGGCGTACAGGCCGATATGACGCGGCAGCATGTACTGGTAGGCGTCGCCAGGGGCCATGTTGCCGGCGATGACCGAGCCGATGTCGGCGGCCGCCACGCCGGTGCGTGCGAGTACCTCGCGGGCCACCTTGATCCCCATGTCGGTGGGCGAAAGCTGGCTGAAGCTGGTGCAGTAGTCGACCATGGGCGTGCGTACGCCGCCGATGAGCCAGATATCCTTGAAGCTTGAATAGAACGCTGCCTGTGCCATGTGCAATGCTTCCTCAGTGAGCGGTTGTGAGCGCGGCCTGTGCCGTAAGCAAGTCCGGGGCGGTGCCGGCGTACAGCGCCTCGACCAGCGCGGCGCGGTGTGTCAGTACCGAACGCTGGTTGATGGAACCCTTGTCGGTGATCTCGCCACGGTCGAAGGAGGGTGGGTCAATCAGCACCAGCGCCCGCATCACGCGATTGGAACTGCCCGTGGCATGTGTCTGCAGACGGTCCAGCACGCCCTGGAAGAAGCCGCGTACGGCGGGTGCCGACAGGACCTCGGCCCGCGACGCTTCCGCCGGCAGGCGCGCCAGTTGGCGGCAGCGCTCGATGTTGGGGACGATCAGCATGCCGACCTCGTTGCGGTCCTGGCCGGTGATGACGGCATCCTGCAGGTAGGGCGCGCCCTCATGGGCGATCAATGCACGCAGCGGGCCGACGCTGACCCAGGTGCCGGTGTAGAGCTTGAAGTCCTCCGCCACCCGACCATCGAACATGAAGCCGCGATCCGGATGGGCCGCGTCGAGCCAGCGCACCGCGTCGCCGGAGCGGAAGTAGCCCTCTTCGTCGAAGGCCTCGGCGGTCTGTTCCGGTGCCCGCCAGTAGCCGGGCGTGACATTGGGACCGCGATAGCGGATCTCGATCTTGTCGCCATTGGGGACCAGCTTGATCTCCATGCCCGGCGTGGGGATACCGATCTGCCCCGCCTTGACCTGGTGATCCACCACGAACAGGGCCGAGGGCGAGGTCTCCGTCATGCCCAGTCCGCAGGACATCACGATGCGCTCGCCGCAGGTGGCTTCGGCGGTGGCATGCAGCTTGTCCCATACCGGCTGCGCCAGGGCCGCGCCGGCGTAGAACTGCATGCGCAGGCGGCTGTAGAAGGTACGGCGCAGGGCCTCGTCCTTTTCCAGTGCGTGGGCAATGCCTTCCCAGCCCACCGGCACGTTGAAGTAGACGGTGGGCGCGATCTCGCGCAGGTTGGCCAGGGTGGTGGCCAGTCCCTGCGGGGTCGGCTTGCCTTCGTCGATGTACATGGTGCCGCCGTTGTAGAGCACGATGCCCACGTTATGGTTGGCGCCGAAGGTATGGTTCCAGGGTAGCCAGTCGATCAGGATCGGCGGCTCCTCGGCCAGGAAAGGGAAGGTCTGCACGATCATCTGCAGGTTGCTGCACATCATGCGTTGGGTGTTGATGACCGCCTTGGGCATCTTGGTCGAGCCCGAGGTGAAGAGGAACTTGACGATGGTGTCCGGCCCGGTGGCGGCATAGGCGCGTTCGACCTCGTCGCCGGCACGGGTAGCATCAAGTTCTGCGAAGAGCGTGCATGCGCGCCCTGGTGGCGGTGCTTCGGTGACCACGAATTCGATCTCCGGCGCCACTGCCGCGACGGCAGCCGCGAACTTCTCGCCATGGGCGGCGAAGATCAGGCCGGGGGTGAGCAACTGCACCGCGTGGCGCAGCTTGGCGTAATCCCTGGAGAGCAGCGAATACGCCGAGGACACCGGCGCATAAGGTACGCCCGCGTAATGGCAACCCAGCACCAGCATGGCATGTTCCAGGTCATTCTCGGACAGGATCAGCAGAGGACGTTCGGCCGACAATCCCCGCTGCAGCAGCGCCTGGCCGATACGGCGCGCACTCTGCAGGGCCTGGCCGTAGCTGATGCGGCGCCATTGGCCGTCCTGGTCGCGGCGGGCCATGTAGGTGCGCTCGGGATCGACCGTGGCCCAGTGGATCAGCTTGTCGGTCAGGCGCGCCGGATAGTCCTGCAGTGGCTGGCGCGTCCTGACGATGGAGGTGCCGTCAGCGCCGGCGACGACGTCAACGCCGCCGATGCCGAACCTGACGCTGCGATAGCGAGGTGGAGTGTTCATACATGTCTCTGTTGTCTGACTGCCCGATCGTGGTCGGGCAGTGGTGTTGTTATGTATTGCGCTGTATTACTGACTTTCTGGTCCTGTCCTGGCCCCTGCGCCGGACGTACTCAGCCCGGCCTGACCTTGTTCTGCTTGTGATCGAGGAAGGCTGCCAGCCGTCCCTTGGTATCGGGATCGCTGCCGGCCACCGCCGCCATCAGGGATTCGGTCATCAATCCATCCTGGATCGACTGGTCGTGGATGCGCGGCAGCACATGCATGACGCCGTAGTTGGTCATCGGTGCGTTGCCGGCGATGCGTTCTGCCAACTCGCGCGCCTTGTCCAGTCCCGCACCAGCGGCCACGCTGTATTGCGAGATGCCGGCCTGGTGACCTTCTTCGGCGTTCAGCACGCGCCCGGTCAGCATCATGTCGGCCATGCGCGCCACGCCGATCAGGCGCGAGATGCGCACCGAACCGCCGCCGCCGACGAAGAGACCGCGTTGCCCTTCCGGCAGGCCATAAAAGGCGCTCGGCTCGGCCACCCGGATGTGGGCAGCCGCTGCCAGTTCCAGGCCACCGCCGATGACTGCGCCGTGCAGCACGGCGATCACCGGTACCCGGCCGAAGCCGATCTGTTCGAAGGCGGCATGCCACATGCGCGAGTGGTGCATGGATTCGCTGGTGTCGCGTGCGCGCAGTTCGGACAGGTCCAGTCCGGCGCAGAAGTGCTCGCCCTTGCCATGGACGATGGCGACCTTCACGCCCGCCGGCAGGTTCTCGAAGCAATCGCGGATGGCGCGTACCAGTGGGTCGTTGAGGGCATTGCGTTTGGCGGCGCGGTTGAGTGCGATCTCGGCGATGGCGCCGTGCACTTGGATGTCGAGAAGGTCGCTGTGCTGGTTCATGCTGTCTCTGGTCATGCCCGTAGGTTTTTTTGAAATTAGTTATAAGTTATAACGTTTATTTAGTATAAGTAAGATGGGCGCAAATGCAAGCGCCATCAGTGTTGCGTGTTGTGCGTTATTCGCAAAAGCGGGCGGTAGCCGAACATATTTTTGTGCGTGTCACCGATACGTCGATGCTGCGTTGCGCTGTCCTGGCCTGCTCTTTTTTCGGACGTGCAGTGCCAGCCCGCATGCCATGTACATACGCCAAGAAAAAACGCCGGTGTGCAGTGCATCACCGGCGTTTCCCGTGGGCATGGCAAGGACTACTTGCCGGTGTCCTTCATGTTCTCGAACTTGTCGAACTCGACGTTGTAGGCTTCGTTGCCGATCTTCTCCACCTTGCGCACATAGACCGTCTGCACGATGTCGCGGGTGGCCGGGTCGATGGCAATGGGTCCGCGCGGGCTCATGAACTTCATGGTCTTGAGGATGGCCATGGCCTTGTCGCCATCGATCTTGCCATTGAGTTTCTTGCTGACCTCGTAGATCGCATTCATGCCGTCATAGGCTGCCACGGCCATGAAGTTGGGACGTCCCGCGCCAGGATTGGCGGCGGCGAAGCTTTTCAGGAAAGCCTTGTTCTCCGGCGAATCATGGGCGGCCGAATAGTGGAAGGTGGTGATCACGCCCAGCGTGGCCTCGCCCATGGCGGGCATGACGTGATCGTCGGTCAGGTCACCGGTGGCAATCACCTTGATGCCAGCCTCGGCCAGGCCGCGCTCACGATACCCCTTCATGAACGCAATGCTCTGCTCACCGGCCGGCACGAAGATGAACACTGCCTCCGGCTTGGCATCCTTGATGCGCTGGATGTAGGGCGCGAACTCCGGATTGCGCAGCGGCACCCGGATCGATTCCAGCACCTGGCCACCGCCGCCCAGCAGGTTGGTCTTGAAGGCGGTCTCGGCATCGATGCCCGGGCCATAATCGGCCACCAGCGTGACTACCCGCTTGATGCCGTTCTTCAACGCCCAGGTCGCCATGGGGCCGGAGACCTGCGGCAGCGTCATCGAGAAGCGGGCGATGTAGTTGGACTTGGTGGTGATGATCGAGGTGGCGGCATTCATGATGATCATCGGTTTCTTGGCCTGCTCCGCAATCGGCGCCACGGCCAGCGCTTCCGGCGTGAGGCCGAAGCCGGCCAGGAAGTCCACCTTGTCGCGCACGACCAACTCCTGCGCCAGGCGCTTGGCGATCTCCGGCGCCGGACCGGTGGTGTCCTTGATGATGATCTGTACCTTCTTGCCCGCGACCTGATCGCCATGCTGCGCCATCCATGCCTTGATGCCGCCCTCCATCTGCTTGCCGTAGTCGGCGAAGGGCCCGGAGAAGGCCGCGACCAGACCGACCTTGATGGTTTCCTCGGCCCGTGCGGACGCAACTGTCATGATCTGGGAAGTCGCCAGCAGGGCCAGCAACGCGATTTTCTTGAACGTCATTTTTCAGTCTCCTTTGTGATTGTGGTGAGGGGCGATGGGCAGGCGGTTCTGGTGCCGTCGTGATTGTGGCATCGCCGGTCCGACTGTTGCACTCGGACGACGCATCGATTTCTCTTCCTTGGCTCGCCTTGTTGACAAAGCTTCGGTGCCGACAATAGTATCGCACCATCCGTTCGGTAAACAAACCGATGTGCGGTTACCGAACGGCCAATAAAAGTTATAAAAAATAAGCAACGAGACGAATCTTTCTGCGACGCCCGCCTGGTGGTGTCGACCAACTCGTATTTGGTGAGGCGACACAAATAGTGTCCGCCAGTAAATATGCCGATGGCCTGAACCATGGGGCAGGGGCCCTTTTACGCCCGCGCCTGGCCAGCTTGCCGTAGTGGCATCGAAGAATTCGCAAGAGCAACACCCGCAATATCGGCAACACCGGAGGGACTGACGGTATTGGAAGTGACCCGGCCCGGCGAGCGGCGAATCGTCGGAGAGCGTGAGGAGGACAACGCTCTACGGCAGCAGACCGGCCAATCATCATTCATAGAAATCAGGAGGAGATGGCAATGACAAAGAAAATGACCTTGCGCGCAGTGGCCCTGGCCGCGGCAGCATGTGCTTGTGCAGGTACGGCCGGTTCGGCGCTGGCCCAGAGTTCGGTAACCATCTACGGTATCGTCGATACCGGCGTGGTCTACACCACCAATGCCAACGCCAATGGCAATTCGGTGTTCAAGATGCCGTCGCTGACCGGCAGTTTCCCCTCACGCATCGGCTTCAAGGGTACGGAAGACCTGGGCGGCGGCCTGCAGGCGATGTTCGTGCTGGAAAGCGGCTTCGCGCCTGACACGGGTTCGATGGGGCAGGGCAACCGCATCTTCGGGCGCCAATCCTACGTTGGCCTGAAAGGCGACTGGGGTCAGATCATGCTGGGACGCCAGGTCAACATGACCTATCTGTCGCAGTTGAAGACCGACGTCATGGGGCCCAACATCTTCGCCATCGGTAGCATCGATGCCTACCTGCCCAATGCCCGTAGCGACAACGCCATCGGCTACCTCGGCAACTTCAGCGGCTTCACCGTCGGCGCGACCTACAGCTTCGGTCGCGACACGTCGGCCACCGGCGGACCGGCAGCGACCAACTGCCCCGGTGAAGTGGCCGGCAACAGCAAGGCCTGCCGCCAGGTAACCGGTCTGCTGGGTTATGACGGCAAGGGCTGGGGCGTGACCAGTTCCTACGACATCCTGTATGGCAATACCGGTGCCAGCGGCGGTCTCACCAGCAGCAGCAACAGCGATCAGCGCATCACGCTCAATGGCTACTTCATGATCGGTGACGTCAAGCTGGGTGGCGGTGTGGTGGATCGCCGCACCCGCGCGGCTGCCAACGTCAATACCGATTCTGATCTCTACTACCTGGGCGTGAGCTATCCGCTGTCCGTGGCCCTGGTGCTGGATGCACAGGTGTCGCGCCTGTCGGTGAAGAACAGCCCCAACGATGTCACCCTGTCGGTGGCACGTCTGACCTACAACCTGTCCAAGCGCACTGCGCTGTATACCTCGCTGGGTTACATCAAGAATGGCGGCACTGCAGCGGTGGCCATCGATGCGGGTGGCACCGTGGGGGCGGGCAAGAACCAGCTGGGCGTGATGTCGGGCATCCGTCACACCTTCTGAGTGAGGTCGCTGGAACGCTCTTGAGGAGGATGGCGCGTCCGCAGGCAGAGAGGGCGCGCCGACATCCGCGGCACGACAAAGACAGGGTCTGTTTTTGTCTTCGGTCCGGCTCCCCGCAAGAGGGGCCGGGCCGGTTTTTTTCAGGGCAGCAGGACTGACAGTTCCTGCGCACCGCGCAGCAGCACCGGCAGGATCTCTTCTTCCATCTGCTGGCGCGATACACGTGCGGCCTGGGCGCCCACGTTCAGGGCCGCCAGTACGTTGCCGGATGCGCCACGCACGGGAACCGCAATGGAACGCAGACCCACTTCCAGCTCTTCATCGATGACCGCGTAGCCGTTTTCGCGCACGCCGGCCAGGATGTCACGCAGGCGTTTTTGCGAGACCACCGTTTTCTCGGTGAGGGCGCGCAGCTTGACCTTGTCGAAATAGGCCCTCAACTGGTCGTCCGGCAGGTGCGCCAGCATGGCACGACCGAGCGAGGTGCAGTAGGCCGGCAGCCGGCTGCCGGTATTGAGTGCTACCGACATCACGCGCGAGGTGGCCGAGCGGGCCACGTAGAGCACTTCGTTGTCGTCCAGCACGGCCAGCGAGCAGGATTCGCCGAGGGTACGGCTGATGTTGTTCAGGTAGGGCTGTGCAGAAACGGTCAGCGGCGTGGACGACAGATAGGAATAGCCCAGCGTCAATATCTTGGGGCGCAGCGAGAAATTGTTGACGTCCGAATCGGCATAGCCCAGTTGCTTCAAGGTGTGCAGGCAACGTCGCACTGCCGCACGCGGGATCCCGGTCTTCTGGCTGATCTGGGCGATGGTCAGGCTGCGGCGCGAATCGCTGAAAGCGCGGATCACCGCCAGGCCACGCGCCAGGGAGGTCATGAAGCTGGGGTCGGTGAGGGCGTCGATTTCCTCGGCGATGGTCAGCTCGCGTTCCACCTCGGTCGCGGCAGTGGGGGCGACAGCGACTTCCTTGCTCTTGGCCCGGCTGCTCTTGCCGGCCTTGGCATCTGCGGTGGAGGCAGCTGTGGCGCTGCTTTTGGCAGCAGTCTTGCGGGTCTTGGCGGCGGGTGCGGTGGACATGGGCTCGGATGGGCTCTCTGGGCGGATGGTTCAGGACGGCTCGGGTTTCGGACGGCGCCGATTGCGTCCGGATTTTAACGTTTTGTGCGGCAAGCGAACACATCCTGCCGGTTTTTCTTGACGGCCGTCAAGCCGGATCGCTAAACTCTTTTTGTGCGAAAATCAAACATTAGTTCGGTGATCGAACATTGAGTGCCGGAAAAAGTCAGTCCGACAGCAAGCCTCAAATGTCCGCAGACACCGACCGAGACGAGCCCGTGCAACACGCCCGCCCGGCTGCAACGTGGCAAACCAGATGGCGGGATATCCAGCAGGCGCAGCCCCAGGCGCCGCATCTAAAGTGAGAGCAACGTGATCAATAAAATTTCTGACTCCCTGGAGCAGGCGGTGGCCGACATCCATGATGGCGCCACCATCATGATCGGCGGCTTCGGCAATGCCGGCATGCCATCGGCCCTGATCGATGCGCTGATCGCCCAGGGCGCGCGCGACCTGACCATCGTCAACAACAATGCCGGCAACGGCGACACCGGCCTGGCGGCGCTGCTCAAGACCAAGCGGGTGAAGAAGATCATCTGTTCCTTCCCGCGTCAGACCGATTCCCATGTCTTCGATGCACTCTACCGTGCCGGCGAGATCGAACTGGAACTCACCCCACAAGGCAACCTGGCCGAGCGCATCCGCGCCGCCGGTGCCGGTATTGGCGGTTTCTTCAGCCCCACCGGCTACGGCACCATGCTGGCAGAAGGCAAGGAGACCCGCGAGATCAACGGCCGCCACTATGTGCTGGAGTCGCCGATCCACGCCGACTTCGCGCTCATCAAGGCGCTGCGTGGCGACCGCTGGGGCAACCTGGTGTATCGCAAGACCGCCCGCAACTTCGGTCCGATCATGGCCATGGCCGCCAAATGCACCATCGCCCAGGTCAGCGAGGTGGTGGAACTGGGCCAGCTCGATCCGGAAAACATCATCACTCCCGGCATCTTCGTGCAGCGGATCGTGCAAACCAAGGAGGCACAGCAATGAATCGCTTTACCCGTGAACAGATCGCCGCGCGCGTGGCCCAGGACATTCCCGAAGGCGCCTACGTGAACCTGGGTATCGGCCTGCCCACCAAGGTCGCCAACTACCTGCCGGCCGACAAGGAAATCTTCCTGCACAGCGAAAACGGCGTGCTCGGTATGGGCCCGGCCCCGGCGCCCGGCGAGGAAGACGAAGACCTCATCAATGCCGGCAAGCAGCCAGTGACGCTGTTGACCGGCGGTGCCTATTTCCACCATGCCGATTCGTTTGCCATGATGCGTGGCGGCCACCTCGACATCTGCGTGCTGGGTGCCTTCCAGGTGTCGGCCACGGGTGACCTGGCCAACTGGCATACCGGCGCGCCGGACGCCATCCCCGCCGTGGGCGGAGCGATGGACCTGGCCATCGGCGCCAAGCAGGTGTTCGTGATGATGGATCACCAGACCAAGACCGGCGAAAGCAAGCTGGTCCAGGCCTGCGCCTATCCGCTCACCGGCATCGGCTGCGTCAACCGCATCTACACTGACCTGGCCGTCATCGACGTCACCCCGCAGGGACTGCAGGTGCGCGAGATCGTCGAGGGCCTGTCCTTCGAACAACTGCAGGAGCTGACCGGTGCACCGCTGCGCCCGGCGGCCTGAGTCCGTTCGAGTCAACCAATTTTCGCTGCGAGGAATGCATGAAAGACGTATTTATCTGTGACGCCATCCGCACCCCCATCGGTCGCTACGGCGGCGCGCTCAAGGACGTGCGTGCCGACGATCTGGGCGCGGTACCGCTGCGCGCGCTGATGGAGCGCAATCCGCAGGTGGACTGGAGCGCGGTCGATGACGTCATCTTCGGCTGCGCCAACCAGGCCGGCGAAGACAACCGCAACGTCGCCCGCATGTCGCTGCTGCTGGCCGGTCTGCCGCAGGAAGTGCCGGGCAGCACCATCAACCGCCTGTGCGGTTCGGGCATGGACGCCCTGGGGACCGCCGCGCGCGCCATCAAGTCCGGCGAGACCGGGTTGATGATCGCCGGCGGGGTCGAGTCGATGACTCGCGCTCCCTTCGTGATGGGCAAGGCCGATAGCGCCTTCTCGCGCCAGGCCGCGATCCAGGACACCACCATCGGATGGCGCTTCGTCAATGCCTTGATGAAGCAGAAATATGGTGTGGATGCCATGCCCGAGACGGCCGAGAACGTCGCCGTCGACTACAAGGTCAGCCGCGAGGACCAGGACCAGTTCGCCGTGCGCAGCCAGGCCAAGGCCGCCGCCGCACAGGCCAATGGCAATCTGGCGCAGGAGATCGTGCCGGTGGTGATCCCGCAGAAGAAGGGCGACCCCGTCACCGTGACGCAGGATGAGCATCCGCGTGCCACCAGCATGGAAGCGCTGGCCCGCCTGAAGGGCGTGGTCAAGCCCGATGGCACGGTCACCGCCGGCAATGCCTCGGGTGTCAACGATGGCGCCTGCGCCTTGCTGCTGGCCAGTGCCGAGGCGGCCGAGCAACACCGGCTCAAGCCACGTGCCCGCATCCTGGGCATGGCCACGGCCGGCGTCGCACCGCGCATCATGGGCATGGGCCCGGCCCCGGCCAGCAAGAAGCTGTTGGCGCAACTCGGCATGCGCATCGAACAGATGGATGTGATCGAACTGAACGAAGCCTTTGCCTCGCAAGGTCTGGCCGTGCTGCGCGAATTGGGCGTGGCTGACGACGATGCGCGGGTCAATCCCAATGGCGGCGCGATCGCGCTGGGTCATCCGCTGGGCATGAGTGGCGCCCGCCTGGTGACCACCGCCCTCTACCAGCTGGAACGCACCGGTGGCCGCTACGCGCTGTGCACCATGTGCATCGGCGTGGGGCAGGGCATCGCCATGGTGATCGAACGCGTGTGATGACAGCGGGATGGTGCGGCGATGCACCTGGCTGCACCATCCCCATCGTTCGATCAACCATGAAGATGGTTGATGTGATTCTGAAAATTGATCAGGCAGGCATAGAGGAAAAAGCAGCACAATAGAAAAAAGTACCATCCCATCACCAAGCGGCCACCAACACAGAGCCGCAGGCCAGAATAGGAGACACATCGCATCATGCATCGACACCATGATTGCGCGCCGCGTGCGGCCGCACCCACGCACCGTCATCGGGGAGCTGCGCCATGCTAGGCAACTTCCTCGGTGTGCTCTTCGACGGCATCGCCTACGGCAGCCTGCTATTCCTGATCAGCGTCGGCCTGTCGGTGACGATGGGCATGATGAACTTCATCAACCTGGCGCACGGCGCCTTTGCCATGCTGGGCGGCTACGTCTGCGTCAGCCTGCTCAATCGCATGGGTGTCCCCTTCCTCGCGACCCTGCCCCTGGCCTTCCTGGCGGCTGCCGTGGTCGGACTGGTGCTGGAACGTTCCCTGTATCGCCGTCTCTACAAGGCCAGCCACCTGGATCAGGTGCTGTTCTCCATCGGCCTGACCTTCATGGCCGTGGCCGGCGCCACCTGGCAGTGGGGGCCGACCCAGCAACCGGTGGTGCTGCCGGACTGGTTGCGAGGCCAGGTCTCCTTGTTCGGACTGGATGTGGGCGCCTATCGCCTCTTCCTGATTGGCGTGGTGGTGATTGTCACGCTGGCCCTGGGCCTGCTGATCGAACGCACGCGCTTCGGCGCACAGATCCGGGCCTCGGTGGATAACCAGGTGGCCGCCGCCGGACTGGGTATCAACGTCAGCCGCGTGTTCAGCCTGACCTTCGCGCTTGGTTCGGGCCTGGCCGGTCTCGGCGGCGGTCTGGGCATCGACGTGCTGGGGCTGGACCCGACCTTCCCGGTCAAGTACATGGTCTATTTCCTGCTGGTGGTGGCCGTGGGTGGTGCCGGTACCATCAAAGGGCCGCTGCTGGCGGCCATCATCCTGGGCGTGTTCGACGTGGCCGGTAAATACTATGTGCCGGAGATCGGTGCCTTCGTCATCTATGGTCTGATGGTGGTGCTGCTGATCCTGTTCCCGGCCGGACTGATGCGGAGGCGCGGATGAGCATCGTGAACTCCGCCTCGACTTCTACCTCGACCGCCTCCACCTCCACCTCCACCACCTCCGCCGTCAGTCCGGGAAAGCCGACCATGAAGCCTGCCCTGCACCTGCCCAATGACCGCTGGACGCCGCTGGAGATCTTGTTCTGGCTCTTGCCGGTAGCCGCCTATTTCATCTTCCCCGATTACCTGGTGCTGATCAGCCAGATCATGATCGTGGGCCTGTTCGCAATCTCGCTGGACCTGATCCTGGGCTATGCCGGCATCGTTTCGCTGGGCCATGCGGCCTTCTTCGGGCTGGGCGCCTACACGGCAGGTCTGCTGGCCGTGCACGGGTGGGGTGAGCCGATCACCGGCCTGCTGCTGGCAGCAGTGGTGGCCGCCATCGCCGGCTTCCTGGTGAGCTTCCTGGTGGTGCGCGGGGCTGACCTGACCCGCCTGATGGTGACGCTGGGCATCGGCCTGATGCTGTTCGAAGCTGCCAACAAGGCGGCCTTCATCACCGGCGGTGTCGATGGGCTCTCGGGCATGGTGATGAGCAAGATCTTCGGTGTCTTCGAGTTCGACCTCAACGGACGCGTGGCCTATGCGTATAGCTTCGCGGTGCTGCTGGTCCTGTTCGTGGTCTTGCGGCGGCTGGTCAATTCACCGTTCGGTCTGGGGCTCAGAGGCATCCGCGAAGGAGGGCGCCGCATGCCCGCCATCGGTGCCGATGTCAGCCGCCGGCTGGTCGTGATCTTCACCGTCGCCGCTGCGGTGGCCGGTGTGGCCGGTGCGCTGCTGGCGCAGACCACGCAGTTCGTCGGCCTGGACGTGCTGGGTTTTCCGCGCTCGGCCGAGTTGCTGATCATCCTGGTGCTGGGCGGTACCGGTCGCCTGTATGGCGGCCTGGTTGGTGCGCTGGTCTACATGCTGGCGCAGGATTATCTGTCCGGGCTCAATCCGGCCTACTGGCAATTCTGGATCGGCCTGCTGCTGATCGTGATCGTGCTGTTCGCCCGTGGGGGTTTGCTGGGAGGCCTGGCCGTGCTGCGTGACAAATTCTTCAAGGGAGGCCGCGCATGAGCCCGCATCCATCCATCGGTGACACCACGCTGCGCACGGAAGGTCTGACCAAGCGCTGGGGCAGTTTCGTTGCCAACAGCGATGTCTCGCTCAGTTTCGCTCCCGGGGCGCGCCATGCCCTGATCGGCCCCAACGGCGCCGGCAAGACCACCTTCATCAACCTGCTCACCGGCGGCTTTGCCCCCAGCAGCGGCAAGGTCTGGTTCGGCGGCGAAGACATCACGGCCCTGCCGCAGCATGAACGCGTCAAGCGCGGCATGACCCGAACCTTCCAGATCAATACCCTCTTCGCCGGCCTGACCGTGCTGGAGTCGGTGGTGCTGGCGATCCAGGAACGGCGCGGCATGCAATACAAGTGGTACCAGACCGTGGCCAGCCAGACCGAGGTGGTGGAGGAAGCCATGTCCCTGCTGACTTCCCTCAAGCTGGAACAGGACGCCAACACCCTGACCCGCAGTCTGGCCTACGGCAGGCAGCGGCTGGTCGAGATTGCGCTGGCCCTGGCCACCCGGCCCAAGGTATTGCTGCTGGATGAGCCGGCGGCAGGCATCCCCTCGGCCGAGAGTCGTGAACTCTTCGAAGTCATCGCGCAATTGCCGCGCGAGGTCACCATCGTCTTCATCGAGCATGACATGGGACTGGTGTTCCGCTTCGCCGAGCGCATCACCGTGCTGGTGGGCGGCAAGGTGCTGGTGGAGGGAACGCCGGCCGAGATCGCCGCCGACCAGCGGGTCAGGGAAGTCTATCTGGGGGAGGCCGAACATGCGTGAACTGCTGACGCTGGAGAAAGTGACCGCCGGGTATGGCGAATCCATCGTGCTGGAAGACGTGTCCTTCGCGATGAACGAAGGCGAGAGCCTGGCCCTGCTGGGGCGCAACGGGGTGGGCAAGACCAGCCTGCTGATCACCCTGATGGGCTTGACCCGCATGCATGGCGGCAGCATCCGCTGGCGCGGTGGCGACATCGTGCGCGTGCCCACGCACAAGCGCGCCCATGCGGGCCTGGGGTGGGTGCCGCAGGAACGTTTCATGTTCCCCTCACTGTCGGTGGAAGAACATCTCACCGTGGTCGAACGCGGTGGCCAGTGGGACCTGAAAAAGATCTACCAGATCTTCCCGCGCCTGCATGAACGCCGCAACAATATGGGCAACCAGCTCTCCGGTGGCGAGCAGCAGATGCTGGCCATCGCCCGTGCTCTCATGGTCAGCCCCAGCATCCTGTTGCTGGATGAACCGATGGAAGGCCTGGCCCCGATCATCGTGCAGGAACTGCTCAAGGTGATCCGTCGCCTGGTCAGCGAGGAGGGCATGTCGGTGATCGTGGTGGAGCAGCACGCCCGCATGGCACTCTCGCTCACGCAGCGTGCCATCGTGCTGGATCGTGGGCGTATCGTGCATGCCTCCGACAGCCAGAGCCTGCTCGACGATGGCGAGAAACTGAACCGCCTGGTGGCAGTGGCCTGAACTGAGTCCGCGGATATCAGCTGGCAGGGTTCGCATCCTGGCCGCGTTGCACGATGCCGTCCGTCCGTGGCCAGGCCATCAGGTCGAGCACGCCGTTGCTGCCGATGTCGTGTTCGTCCCGGGTATGCAAGACCTGCACGACCGGGCGAGTCAGGTCGGCAGGGTTCTGGCGGATCACCCGCCCCGCCAGTCCCGACTCCAGTCGTACCAGCGAGCCTACCGGGTAGATGCCCAAGGTCTTGACGAAAGCCAGCAATAGGCGGCGATCGAAATGCCCTTCCCAGCTGGCCATCTGGTAGAGCGCATCGGCCGGGTCCCAACCCTGTTTGTAGGGGCGCTCCGAGGTCAGCGCGTCATAGACGTCGCAGATCGCCGTCATCCGGGTGTACTGGGTGATTGCGTCGGCTGCCAGGGCATCGGGATAGCCGCGCCCGTCCAGCCTTTCATGGTGATGCAGGCAGACCTCGCAGGCATAGGCGGGCATGTCCGGGTTCTGGATCAGGTATTGGTACCCCAGTTCCGGATGTCGCTTGATCAGGGCGAATTCCTCGTCGCTGAGCTTGCCGGGCTTGTTGAGGATGTCGTCGTCGATGAAGGCCTTGCCCACATCATGCAGATAACCGCACAGCCCTGCCTCGCGACAGGCCGACTCGCTCAATCCCAGCGTCCTGCCCAGGGCCACCATCAGCGCGCATACCGCTACCGAGTGCAGGTAGGTATATTCGTCATTGAGCTTGAGGCGCAGTACGCTGAGCAAGCCGGTCGGATCGCGCAGCACAGAGCAGGCGATCTCTTCCACCAGGTCCACGCATTGCGGTAGTGCTACCACCTTGCCCATGCGGGCCGCGGTGAACATGCTGCGGGTGAGCTCCCGTGCATGTTCGCGCAGGGCGATGGCCTGCTCCTGGGCCGGGTCATCGGCCGTCCTGGCTACGATGGCCCCGACAGCAAGGGCGGCATCTTCATCACCGTCCCGAGGGGCTCCTGACGGCACCGTCATTCGATCATCTTCGACCACCGCCATCACATCCCGACCACGCGAAATATCGATCCAGCAATAGGCGATGCCGCTGGCGCGTGCCTGTTCCAGGTCGTTCTCGTGCTTGAGCAGGAAGCGGGTCTTCCAGAACGGATGATTGAGCCAGCCGGCGTCGAAGCCGCAAAAGTACATCCCGAGGACCAGCTCCGCGACATTGATCTTCTTGAGCATGTTGTGGACGGGGTATGTCCGTGCGGAAACTATCGTCGCGTAATCATACCGTTCTGACTTTATTTGAGAATCCATTAATTACGAATAACGTTTATTCGACATTGGAATTGGTAACTATTTTCAGGCGCTGTATGTTCGGCATCTTTCATGTGGGAAATGGGAGGGGAGAATGGCCAATTTCGATCTGAATCTATTGCCGATCGCCTTGGCAATCTTCGAGGAGCGCAGTGTCAGCGCGGCTGCAAGGAAGCTCGACATGAGCCAGCCTGCGGTGAGCATGGCGCTCAACAAACTGCGCAGCGCACTGGGTGATCCGCTATTCGTGAAGACCGGGCGCGGCATGCAGCCGACACCGCGCGCCTGCACCCTGATCGACCCCACCCGCGAAATCCTGCAGCGGGTCCATGCCGAAGTGCTGGCCAGCGAACAATTCACGCCAGCCACGACCACCAAGCGTTTCGTGCTGGCGCTGTCGGATATCGGTGAGCTGATGTTGCTGCCGAGGTTGCTGCAGCGGGTTCGCGACGAGGCTCCGCATGCCTCCGTGGAGACGGTGACGATGTCGCCCGAGGCACTGGTCGTGGCACTGGAAAGCGGCGAGGTGGACCTGGCCATCGGCTATTTTCCCGACTTGAAGAACCGTAACTTCTTCCAGCAACGGCTGTTTTCGCACGATTTCGTCTGCCTGCTGCGCGCCGAACATCCGCTGCTGGCGCAGGAGATCAGTCTGGATCAGTTCCTTGCCATGGGGCATATCGTCATCAATGCCGAAGGCCGTGACGAACCCATGTGCGAGCGTTTCCTGCTACGTCGCAAGATCAGGCGTCGGGTAGTCCTGTCGACTTCCCATTTCATGTCCATCCCGCTGTTGATCGCCACCTCCGACCTGATCGCCACTGTCCCGCGTGCCTTCGGCGAGTTCGTGGCACGCTTTTCCAATATCCGGCTGGTGGAGCCCGGGTTCGAGATGCCATCCCTGGACCTCAAGCAGCACTGGCATCGCAAGTATCACAAGGATGGCGGCAATGCCTGGCTGCGCAGCCTGACGACGGCGCTGTTTCCGACGGGTATGTAGCAAGTGGGACCGGCCTCAGTCCTCGTCGCAGCTTTCGTTGCGCAACCTGGCCAGCGGGGCGCGGCTATGCGGGTTGTTTTCGTGCACCAGCTTGTCCAGCAGCAGCATGAATTGCGCTTTTTCGGCGTCATCCAGCGGTGCCAGGATGCGCTTGCGCAGCCGCTGCAATCCGGGAATCAGTTCCTGCAGCAGGGCCTCGCCGGCCGGCGTGATGCGCAGGGCGCGCTGGCGGCGGTTGTGCGGAATCACTTCGCGCACCAGCAGACCTTTTTCTTCCAGCCGCGCACAGACGGTGGCACCGGTGGACGTGTCGATGGCCACCAGTCCGGACAGCGTCACCTGATCGATGCCGGGGTGGTTGGAGAGCATGCGCAGGATGGCGTATTGCACCGGCGTGACCACGCCGCCGATCTCGTCATGGAAGATCGAGACCGAAATCTGCTGGGCGCGCCGCAACAGGTGACCGGGATGTTCGTACAGGTCGATCAGCTGGCTTTCTTGGTCGGGGTGCGGTGTGGTGGACATGGTGTGTTCAGTCGATGAGCCGTGGCTCGCAATTCGGATCGGCGGGCAACGAGGTGAGCGGCAGTGTAGGGCAGGCCCGCGCTTTCCCTCAAACAATTGATGCAATGCGCAACGAAAAAACTCCGCCAGTGAGTTTACTTGCGCAGCGGATTGGCGGATACTTTTCCCATACATTCAGTGTACTGAATATTAAAACAAAAAAGCAGGAGACCCGACAGGATCTGGATCAACAGAATCAACAGACCTGCGGATCAACAAACAAGCAAGAGACCCGAGACTGATCATGGCGCCGGCCGTCCGTGCTGCGCGCCGATTGAGGAATTCACCCGAGAGGAGACCGTCATGTTCCCCAAGAATGCCTGGTACGTTGCCTGTACCCCCGACGAAATTGCCAGCAAGCCGCTGGGCCGCCAGATCTGCGGTGAGAAGATCGTGTTCTATCGTGGCGCCGAAGGCCAGGTCGCGGCGGTGGAGGATTTCTGCCCGCATCGCGGTGCGCCGCTGTCACTGGGTTTCGTGCGCGACGGCCAGCTGGTGTGTGGCTATCACGGTCTGGAGATGGGATGCGATGGCAAGCCCGTCAGCATGCCTGGCCAGCGGGTGCGCGGCTTCCCGTGCATCCGCAGTTTTGCGGTGGTGGAACGCTATGGCTTCATCTGGGTCTGGCCGGGCGAGAAGGAGCTGGCCGACCCGGCCCTGATCCATCATCTCGAATGGGCAGACAACCCGGAGTGGGCCTACGGTGGCGGTCTCTATCACATCAACTGCGATTACCGGCTGATGATCGACAACCTGATGGACCTCACGCACGAGACCTATGTGCATGCCTCCAGCATCGGCCAGAAGGAAATCGACGAGGCTCCCGTGAACACCCGCGTCGAAGGTGAGCAGGTCATCACCAGTCGCTACATGGAAAACATCATGGCGCCGCCGTTCTGGCGCATGGCCTTGCGCGGCAATGGCCTGGCCGATGATGTCCCGGTGGATCGCTGGCAGGTCTGTCGCTTCACCCCACCCAGCCACGTCATGATCGAAGTCGGTGTGGCCCATGCCGGCCATGGCGGCTACGAGGCGCCCGCGCAGCACAAGGCATCCAGCATTGTGGTCGACTTCATCACGCCCGAGACCGAGACCTCGCACTGGTACTTCTGGGGCATGGCACGTCATTTCCGTCCCGAGGATCAGGAGCTGACGGCCACCATTCGGGACGGCCAGGGCAAGATCTTCGGCGAGGACCGTGAAATGCTGGAACTGCAGCAGGCCAACCTGCTGAAGTATCCCGAGCGGCGCCTGCTGGCACTGAACATCGATGCCGGCGGCGTGCAGTCGCGCAAGATCCTCGACAAGTGGCTGGCCCGCGACGTCGAGGCCGGCAAGGCCGCAGCGGCATAAGGGGGCAGCATGACGACATTGCAGGTCAAGGTCGCCGCACGTCGCGAAGAGGCCGAGGGCATCATCGGCCTGGAGCTGGTGGCCGTCGATGGTGGACCGTTGCCGGAGTTTGCCGCCGGGGCGCATATCGATGTGCATCTGCCGGGCGGCTTGTTGCGCCAGTATTCGCTGTGCAATGCGCCGCATGAACGGCAGCGCTACCAGATCGGCGTCCTGCGCGATCCGCAGTCGCGTGGCGGTTCGCTGGCCGTGCATGATGCGCTGAAGGTAGGCGACCTCATCACCATCAGCGCGCCGCGCAACCAGTTTGCATTGCAGCCGGCGCCGCATAGCCTGCTGCTGGCCGGCGGCATCGGTGTCACCCCCATTCTCTGCATGGCAGAGGCATTGGCCACCGCCGGGGATTCGTTCGAGCTGCACTACTGTGCGCGCTCTCCCGCGCGCCAGGCATTTCGCGAGCGCATTGCCGCGTCGACCTTCGCCGATCGCGTCGAGCATCACTACGACGATGGCGAGGACGATCAGAAACTCGACCTCGACGCCTTGCTGTCCAGGACCGATCCCGCCACCCGTCTCTATGTCTGCGGCCCCACCGGCTTTATTGCGCATGTGCTGGAGACGGCCCGCAGGCGTGGCTGGCCGGAGTCGCAGCTGCACTTCGAGTATTTCGGCGCAGCACCGGTGCAGGCCGATGGCAACGCCGCCTTCGACGTGAAGCTGGCTAGCAGCGGCCAGGTCTATGCCATCCCGCCCGGGCGCACGGTGATCCAGGTGCTGTCCGAGCATGGCGTGGATGTACCGGTGTCGTGCGAGCAGGGCATCTGTGGCACCTGCCTCACCCGCGTGCTGGAGGGTGAGCCCGATCATCGCGATCAGTACCTGACCGATGAGGAGCGCGCCGCCAATGACCAGTTCACCCCTTGTTGTTCCCGCGCCAAGAGCGCATTGCTGGTGCTGGATCTTTGAATAACTAAAGAGAGGAGACACGATGAGCGAATTGATCGATGCAAGGCGCCGCCAATTGATGCTGGCCGGCGCAGCACTGACTGCGACGGGACTGCCCTTGCTGGCGCGTGCCGCCGACCCGGTTAAGGTGGGCCTGATCGTGCCGATGTCGGGGCCATTTGCCTCGACGGGCCGGCAGATCGAGGCGGCGGTGAAGCTGTACCAGCAGAAGAACGGCGACAGCGTGGCCGGGCGCAAGGTGGACATCCTGCTCAAGGATGATGGTGGTGTTTCACCTGACGTCACGAAGCGACTGGCGCAGGAGCTGGTGGCGCGTGACAAGGCACAAGTCCTGATGGGCTTCGGCCTGACGCCGCTGGCGCTGGCGGCAGCTCCCATCGCGACCCAGGCCAAGGTGCCGATGATCGTGACGGCTGCGGCTACCTCCATCATCGTGCAGCGTTCGCCCTATATCGTGCGTACTGGTTTCACGCTGGCGCAGGTGACGTCGCCGCTGGCGTCATGGGCAGCGAAGAATGGGATCAAGAGCGTGGTGACCTTCGTGTCGGATTATGGGCCGGGGCTGGATGCGGAGAAGGTGTTCGTGAAGACCTTCGGCGAGGCAGGCGGCAAGGTGGTGGAGAGTGTGCGGGTGCCGTTGCGCAATCCTGACTATGCGCCCTTCCTGCAGCGGGTGAAGGATGCGCGGCCGGAGGCGTTGTTCGTCTTCGTGCCCTCGGGTGAGGGGGCGGCGGTGCTCAAGCAGTTCACCGAGCGTGGGCTGGGCGCAGCGGGAATACGATTGATCTGTACCGGGGATGTGCTGGATGATGATCTGATGGCAGGGATTGGTGCGGCGGCCAAGGATGTGGTGAGCAGTCATCATTATTCGGCGGCGCATGCTTCTGCGGCCAACAAGGAGTATGTGGAGGGGATCACGCAGGCCAATAAGGGGATGCGGGCCAACTTCCATTCTGTGGGGGCTTATGACGGTATGCATCTTCTGTATGAGTCGCTGAAGAAGACGGGGGGTGATGCCGATGGTGAGAAGTTGCTGGCGGCGATGAAGGGGATGAGCTGGGAGAGTGTGCGGGGGCCGGTGAGCATCGATGCGGGGACGCGGGATATTGTGCAGACCGTGTATATGCGCAAGGCTGAGGCTAAGGGGAATGAGTTCTACAACGTTGAATTCGATAAGGTGGAGAAGGTGCGGGATCCTGGGGTTTGAGTAGTTTCGTGATTTCGCAGTTTTGTCGTTGGGTTGTTGGGCTGGGGTAGTCTGCACGGAAGTTCTTCCTGCGCCCTGGCTTAATTTCTATCTTTCTCCGGACGGGACGGAGCGCCGGGGGCGGCCCGGCAGCCGCTCACTTTTCTTGCTTCGCCAAGAAAAGTAAGCAAAAGAAGGCGACCCCTGAGAGCCAGCCCTCCTGCGGAGGGTCCCCACCGCAGCAGAGCAAAAAGTGGGAAAAATAGAGTCGCTTCGCTCCCACTATTTTTCTTGTCCACTTTTCGCTCCGCTGCGGTGGCTGGCTCTAAGGGGAATAGCCATACGGGCTCGCCTTCGGCCTCGCCATGGGCCGACTCGCCTTCGGCTTTGTCGGATGGGGCGATGTGATGTTGGTGAATTTGAAGTCGAAACGGATAAGCAAATAGCTCGCGGAACGGCGGGCTGTAGCAATCTGCTTGATCGAAGAGAGCCGAAGCGCCAGCGAGCCCTCAGCGAAGCCGAAGGCGAGCCGGATCGGCTGTCCGCTTCTGACCCGCCGCGTTGGCACCCACGAGAACGGATCAGGAAAATAGTGGGAGCGAAGCGACTCTATTTTTCCCGTTCTCGTGGGTGCCAACGTGGGGACCCTCCGAAGGAGGGCGGGGCAGTAGCGGTCGCCTTCTTTTGCTTACTTTTCTTGGCGAAGCAAGAAAAGTGAGCGGCTGCCGGGCCGCCCCCGGCGCTCCGTCCCGCCCGGAGAAAGATAGACATTAAGCCAGGGCGCAGGAAAGATTTCCGTGCAGACTACTCAAGTCCAGCAAAAAATTCACAACCCTTCAATAAACCCGGCAACCAGCCCATCAAACACCACAGGCTGCTCCACCGCACTGATATGTGAAGCCCCGGCAATCACCTCCAGCCGGGCAGCAGCAATCGCATCCACCAGGACCTGTGCCATGGTCACAGGCGTCCCCTGATCCAGCTCCCCGGCAATTACCAGCGTAGGCACCTTGATGGCACCCAGCCGTGCAGTGGTATCCACCGTCCCGACTGCATGACAGCATCCGACATAGCCCACTGCATCGGTAGTGACCAGCCGATGACGATAGCGCGCCACGGTGGACGCTTGCGCCGCCCGGAAGCCCTCATGGAAATAGCGCCCCATCACGGCATCGGCAATCGCCTCGATTCCGTCCGCACGCACGGTAGCAATACGCTGCTGCCAGGCCGCCTGCGCCGCCTCCGGATAGGCCGAGGTGGTATTGGCCAGCACCAGCGCCCGCACCAGTCCGGGATGCCGCAACGCCAGCTCTTGCCCCACCATGCCACCCATGGACAGACCCACCAACACCACCGGCCCGGTATCGAGCTCACGCAGCAGGCGCGCCGCATCGTCGGCCAGGTCGGCCATGCTGTAGAGGCCATCCAGTTTTTCCGAACTGCCATGCCCGCGATGGTCATAGGCAATCACGCGGCAATCTGCCGACAGCCTGTTGGCCAGCCCATCCCACATCATCAGGTCGGCACCCAGCGCATGTGACAGCACCACCGTATGGCGCGGAGCCTTGCCGTTACGGGGTTCGCGCAAGGTGTAATGCAGCGCCGGGGAAGATGAGGTACGACCTGCACGGCCGATGCCGGGATGCACGCTGTTGGCAGGCGCCTGCGGCGCAACCACATAGCCGATCTGCTCACCCACTTCACGCAGGATTTTCTGCGCGTGGGTGAAGGCAGTATTGCCCGCCGGGACGCCGGCATAGACTGCTGCCTGGATCATCACTTCCTTCATTTCGTCCGGCGTGAGCCGGGTCGCAGGATCGGCGGTGAGGCCGGCGCGGACGTGCAGTTCGAATTCTTCCCAGCGACCCAGGGCGATGGTGATGGCCAGCACGATGATGCGGCGGGTCTTGTGGTCCAGGCCGGGGCGGCCCCAGATTTCGTTCCAGGCGAAGCGGGTGATGAGATTCTGGAAGTCGGCATTGAAGTTGGTGGCGTTGGCCACCGACCGGTCCACCCACTGATCGCCCAGCACACTGCGGCGGTTGCGCATGCCGCGCTCGAAGTCATGGTCCAGCGGATCGTAGCTCATGGTGTTCTCTCTGTCTTGGTGTGTTCTTGTTGCGGACGCTGCACTCAGGCGGGTGGCTTGCCTTGGGCAGCCTGCATTCTTTCAAGCTGCTGCTCGGCCAGGCGGCGTGCCGGGCGGGTCGCGATGACGGGGTCGAACAGGGCGCGCAGATGCGCGCTGTCCACTGACTTGTGCAGCGATTCGTCAGACTCCACCGCCCTGACCAGCAGGTCCACCAGCTGCCCGCCCTCGGCCACGGTCTTGCGCGTCAGTTGTTCCAGCAGGGCATGTGCTCGCGGGCGGCCGATCACGGTGGCCAGCGCGATGGAGGCGGACTCGGCAAATACCAGGCCCTGCAGGGCATCGATGTTGCGCAGCATGCGCTCCTGGTCGATCTGCAGGCCGGCGAAGGCTTCATTGAGCGCACGCAGGGCGCCATGTACACCGAGGAACAGGGCCGGCCATTCGGCCAGTTCGGCTTGCCAGTTGCCCAGGCCGCGTTCGTGCTGCTGTCCCATGGCGGCCAGCAGCGCAGCGGCTTGCTGTGGGGCGCGGGCGGCCGCCGCCAGCGCGATCATGGAGGAGACCGGGTTGCGCTTGTGCGGCATGGCCGAGGAACCGCCACGGTCGTTGCCGGAGGGTTCGGCCAGTTCGGCGATCTCGCCCTGCGCCATCAGCGACAGGTCGGTGGCAATCTTGCCCAGGCTGCCGGCCAGTACGGCCATCTCGGTACCCAGCCTGATCCATTGGTCGCGCTGGGTATGCCAGGCGGCTTCGGGCGTGGCCAGTTCCAGTGCCGCGGCCATGCGGGCGGCGACCGCCGGTCCTTTGTCATCCAGTACCGCAAGCGTGCCGACTGCACCGCCCAGTTGCAGTTGCAGGGCATGGCTGGACAAGGTCTGCAACTGCGCCCGCGAGCGCAGCAGCGGCGCGGCCCAGCCACAGAATTTGAAACCCAGGCTGGTGACCTGGGCCGGCTGCATCAGGGTGCGCGCCAGTACCGGTGTGTCCAGATGGCTGCGTGCCAGTTCCAGCAGTCGCTGCGTTAGGGTCGCCAGTTCGCTGTCGATCAGGTCGAGTGCGTTACGTGTGACCAGCACCATGGCCGTGTCCAGTACATCCTGGCTGGTGCTGCCCCAGTGCACATGGGTCGCGGCTTCTTCACTGTAGAGCGCAACCGTGCGCTGCAATTCCTTGACGAGGGGGATGGCCAGTGCGCCGGCACGGCGGCCGGCCACGATCAGTGCCGGAATGTCGTACAGCGGCGCCCGGCAGACGCTGGCGATGGCGCGGGCAGCAGTCTCGGGAATCACGCCTTCGGCGGCTTCGGCCTCGGCCAGCGCCTGTTCGAAGCGCAGCATGGCTTGCACCACGGCCTGGTCGTCGAAGACGGCGATCATCTCGGACGTGGTGAGGAAGCTGTCGAATATGGAAACGCTCATGAAATCTCCAGGTTGATCCGCCGCCATGGTGCCGTAACGCAAACGGGATCCGGCAGGCCTGAGCCTGCGGATCCCCTGTTGCTGGCGCCGTGGGTGGCGGTCAGTTCAGATCAGATGTAGTCGAAGAATACCGTCTCGTGCTCGCCCTGCATGTGGATATTCCACAGATAGCTGCCATCGGCCTGCTTGCGGGCGATGAGGGTGTCGCGGCGGTTCGGCGGTACCTGTTCCAGCAGTGCCGATTGTGCCAGGGCGGGATCGTCTTCCAGGAACACCGCGCTGAACTGGTGTTTGACCAGGCCACGGGCGAACACGGTGACATAGGCCACCGGCTTGCCGGCGGCTGCCTGCGGTTGCGAGATGGAGAAGGCGAAGCCGCCATCTTCGGCAGTCGGTACGCGACGATAGCCGGGGATGGCATGGGCGCTCTCGGCCGGAGCGCTGCCGGGCAGCCAGGCCTCGGCCCAGGCGTCGTTGATGGGTTGGCCGTCGCCGTCGAAGATGGCACCGCGAATCTTGATCTGTGCGGCGCTGCTGTCCACGCGGGCGGTCAGTTCCACGGCCCAGGCCCAGGCTTCGTGAGGGAAGGGGCCGATGGTTTGGGAGGTGGTGATATTGCTCATGTCTGCTCCTGCTCAGTCTGTGTGTCAGATACCCATGGGCGTGCCGTTGCGGCCGCGCAGGACGATGTCGAATTCGTAGCCGAGCATCTTGTCGTCCACCGTCTCTTCCAGCGAAAAGCGCGAGATCAGGCGCTGGCGGGCAGCCTTGTCGGGGATGCTCTGGAAGATCGGGTCATAGTCGAACAGCGGGTCATTGGGGAAGTACATCTGCGTGACCAGGCGCTGCGCATAGACGTTGCCGAACAGTGAGAAGTGGATGTGCGCCGGACGCCAGGCCTTGTGGTGGTTGCCCCAGGGATAGGGGCCGGGCTTGATGCTGACGAAGCGATAGCGACCGTCGTCGTCGGTGAGCATCTTGCCGAAGCCGGTGAAATTGGGATCCAGCGGCGCATCGTGCTGGTCCTTCTTGTGGAAGTAGCGGCCGGCGGCATTGCATTGCCAGACTTCCAGCAGGGAATTGCGTACCGGCTTGCCGTCTTCGTCCAGCACGCGGCCGGTGACGACGATCTTCTCGCCCAGGGGTTCGCCCTTGCCCTGCTTGGTCAGGTCCATATCGTGCGGCAGGATCAGCCTGGGCGAGGCGAACAGGTTGGTGCCGGTGGCGGTCTCGTCGCGCACGCGCAGGGGCGCCTGGGTGGGACCGCGCTTGGCGGTGGATTTGTAGGGGGGATAGATCAGTTCCGGATAGACACCGGGTTCGATGGCATCGAATTGCATGAGGTCTCCTCAGGTCGCTAGGGGCGGCTGCGCTTGTTCACATTGCCTTGCTGCCAAATGTGCGATTTGCGCGCCGTGCTTGGGTATGGGGAGATAGTAGGCAAGCCCCCGGACTGCCTCAAGGCCAACGCAGCGCAGCATATTCGCCATTCGCCCGCTTTGTGCGAGAATCGCACAAATGGCCGGTTTTCTGCAGCAAGCCTGCAGTGACCGGCATCAGCTTGTCTTATCCACAGGGCGGGGACGCATGCAGCAAGAGCGAATCGACGAGGACATGGCCGAGGACGAGGCGGGGCCGCTGAAGCGCGACCTGGTGGCCGGCCTGGAAAAAGGCCTGCAGGTCATCGAAGCCTTCGACCAGGAGCGCTCGCGCCTGACCATCGCCGAGGTGGCGCAATTGACCGGGCTGACCCGCGCCGCCGCCCGGCGGTATCTCATCACGCTGACCCATCTGGGTTACATGCGCCACGACAACAAGACCTTTTCGCTGACGCCGACAGTGCTGCGGCTGGGCCAGTCCTACCTGCACTCGGCACGCCTGCCGCGCATCGTGCAGCCCTTGCTGTACCGGCTGGCCTATTCGCTGGGCGAGGCGGCCTCGTGCGGGGTGCTGGACCACGATCAGCTGGTGTGCGTGGCGGCGGTGAGCGCGGGGCAACTGGTCTCGACCACCCTGCAGCCAGGCACGCGGGTACCGGCCTATTGCACTGCCAATGGCCGCATCCTGCTGGCCAATCTGCCTCAGGCGCAGCTCGATATCATCCTGTCCCGTGCCCAGCCGGAGGCCATTACCGTCAACACCATCACCGATCCTGAACGTCTGGCCCTGGAGATTGCGCGCGCCCGCGCCCAGGGTTATGCGCTGGTGGATCAGGAACTGGAACTGGGCCTGCGCACCATGGCCGTGCCGGTGCGCAACTTCCGCGGCGAGGTGGTGGCGGCCATGAACATCAGCGTGCATGCGGGGCGGATGAAGCTGGAGGACATGGTCGAACGCTGCCTGCCGGCCATGCTCAAGATACAGGTGGAATTGGGCGCGCTGCTCTAGGAGCAGGAAGGGGGCGGTACCATCGGCTCATTCCTCCACATGCGTGCGCCGGTACTGCTTGGGCGTCACGCCCATGTGTCGTTTGAAGAGACGGCTGAAGTATGCCGGGTCCTGGAAGCCCAGCTCATAGGCGATGGTCGCCACCCCGGATGGCACATAGGTCAGCTTGCGGCAGGCTTCCAGGATCAGCCGCTGCTGCGCCAGGTCGAAGGCCGAACGGCCTGCCAGTTTCAGGCACAGGCGGTTCAGGCGGCTGGGCGTGACGCGCAGCTTGTCGGCATACACCGCGACTTGCCATTGTTCCCGGAAATGTTGCTCCACCAGCGTGCGGAAGCGACTGAACAGTTCGAAATCCCCGCGTCCGCTGAGCTCGGCCGAGCGATGGTCGGCCTCCAGTCGCACCAGCAGCAACATCACGCTGCGTGCCAGCCATTCCAGCATCAATGCGTGCCCGGTGCGGGGCGCAGCTGATTCGGCGATCAGCAGGCGCAGCAGGGTCTCCATGCGGGCATGCAAGTCCGGAACCCGAGCCAGTTCGATGGCCATCGGTCGCAGGAACAGCGGAGAAAACAGCTCGCCATGGGCCTCGCCGCCACCGCCCGAAAACACGATGTGCGGGTCCACCGTCAGCACGAATCCCACTGCCTGTTCCGAGAAGTCGAAACCATGCACCAGCGAGGGATGGATGGTGATGACGACCGGGCCGTCGTAGTCCCATACCTCGTCCTCCATCAGCGCGCTGACATGGCCGGACATTAAAAAAAGTACCTGAAAAAGTCCGGCATGTGTGTGCGGTGCAATATGCCAGTCATGGATGCGGCTGCGCGTCTCGATCAGTTCGATATGGACCGATTCGGCATCATCCGGCCGCACAGCCTCACCGTACAATGAAAACTGGGGTACCTCGCTGATGCGGGGTTTGTTGCGTGCCAGGGGCATGGGGTCTCCGTCCGTCGCTCTGGGGGCAGGGCTTGTTGTTCTGGTCTGTAAAAATAGTACAAGTTTTTGCCGGGATCATCCATTTTTAAATGGCCGCCCGACGACTAAGATTCGCTCCACACCAGAACAAAAAACAACCTTCATTACGGAGACCCCCATGCGTACCCAAGTCGCCATCATCGGCGCCGGCCCGGCCGGTTTGTTGTTATCCCACCTGTTGCATCTCAAGGGCATCGAATCGGTCGTGCTGGAAACCCGCAGCCGCGAAGAAATCGAGTCCACCATCCGTGCCGGTGTACTGGAGCAGGGCACCATGGACATCCTCACCGATACCGGCGTGGGGGAACGCATGAAGCGCGAAGGCGCCTTGCACCATGGCATCGAACTGGCCTTCGGCGGGCGGCGTCACCGGATCGACCTGACCGAGCTGACCGGCCAGGCCATCACCGTCTATGCCCAGCATGAAGTGATCAAGGACCTGGTGGCTGCGCGCCTGGCGGCACAGGGGCAACTGCTGTTCGAGGTCAGCGGTACCACGATCGAAGGTGTCGACACCGACAGGCCCCGCGTGCGCTTCCTGCATGCGGGTGAACAGCATACGCTGGAGGCCGATTTCATTGCCGGCTGCGACGGCTTCCACGGCGTGTCCCGCCCGGCCATTCCGGACAGCAAGCGCCAGGACTATCAGCGGGTCTACCCATTCGGCTGGTTCGGCGTGCTGGTGGAGGCGCCGCCGTCCTCGGACGAGCTGATCTATGCGCAGCATGAGCGCGGTTTCGTGTTGGTGAGCACGCGCTCGCCTACCGTGCAGCGGCTCTACTTCCAGTGTGACCCCAAGGACAGCGTGGACAACTGGAGCGATGACCGCATCTGGAACGAATTCCACTCCCGCCTGGAAAATGGCGACGGCTGGCGTCTGAAGGAGGGCAAGATCTTCCAGAAGGGCATCATCGGCATGCGCAGTTTCGTATCCACGCCGATGCAGCACGGGCGCCTGTTCCTGGCCGGCGATGCGGCCCACATCGTGCCGCCGACCGGGGCCAAGGGGCTGAACCTGGCGGTGGGGGACGTCAAGCGCCTGGCCGAGGGGATCGAGGATTTCTATCGCACATCCAGCGAGGATGGACTGGCTTCCTATACCGAACTGGCGCTCAAGCGCATCTGGCGCGCCGAGTACTTCTCATGGTGGATGACCAGCATGCTGCATACCTTCGAGGACGCCTCGCCCTTCCAGCGGCAGATACAGCGTGCCGAACTGGAGAACGTGGTCAATTCGCGGGCGCTGTCGACGGCGTTGGCGGAAAACTATGTCGGCGCCTTCTGAACCTGGGCAAGACTTCCATTGACGATGACGCCCGCGCAAGCGGGCGTTTTCATTGGTGCGGGTCGGGCGCCGGCAAGATGTCGGCACCGTCCTCGTCACCGTGCGCAAGCAAACGGCGATAGTGGCGTCGGGCAACGTAGACACAGGCGTGCCAGTAGCACTGCGCGCCGACAAGTGCTCCGGCAATGCTGCCGGGATAGCCCATGCCGATACTGTGTCCCAGCCCCGCCAGCAAGGCGCACGCCAACAGGCCCAGCCAGGTCTGCCAGTGATGAAACAGACGCAGCGAGACGCCTCGCCAGCGCGCAAGGCGTTGCCGGCGGTCAAGGCAGGAAAGTTCGGGTATCTGTTTGAGCGACCAGTAGATTTTCATGCCAGGCTCCGTGTTTTCCCGCCGTGGCGCGGGGAGAGTGACGTGCTGCAATCTGGACTTCGATGGGGGACGTGCTTGAGCAACCATGTTGGCACAGCGCTCTGACAATGCACTGACGCTGAACTGACATAACGATGTCGTTTTTGCAGGCGGGTGATTTTCCGGCAGAGGCGGATCGAAGCAGCACGTCGAACCAGGCTCTACAATGCCGCCATGAACTTGCCCGAACTCCATACCCATCTGTGGGATGCCCTGCGCCTCGGCGCCAGTCCCACCCGATCAGCTTTTACCATCTGGCAGCTTGCGACCCTGGGGCTGGACGGTGCGCCCCAATTGCGCTCCATCGTCTTGCGCGAGGCTGACGCGTTGACTGGCACGCTCGCCTTCCACACTGACCGTCGCTCTTCCAAGCTGGCCGACATCGATGCCGACGACCGGGTGGCCATGCTGTCGCTGGATCTGGATCGACATGTGCAACTGCGCCTGAACGGCAGGGCGCGTACGGTGCAGGATGGTGCGCGTGTGCGACGCATGTGGGACGGGGCGCGGCCGCATACGCTGATCCTCTACCAGACCCCGCATGCACCGGGAACGGTCATCGCCCAGCCGGAGGACGGCCATGTTCCGTCAGAGCCTGCGCACAGCGGCTTCGACAATTTCACCCTGGTCGAGGTGGTGCTGGATGCCATCGAATACCTCGACCTGACGCCGGGTCAGCATTGCCGCGCCGTGTTCCGCCGCGACGACGGCGCGTGGCGCGGACAATGGATCGCGCCCTGAACGGGTGACGCCGTATCAGGCCAGCGCGGGATAGGTAAAGCCGAGGAAGTGCACGGCATTGAGCGCGAAGTGGACCGCGATGGCGGCTTCGATGCGCCCACTGCGCTGGAAGACGATGGCATAGCCGAGACCGGCCACGCTCGCCAGTGCGGCATAGACCATCCCTCCCCCCAGATGGGCCGCGCCGAACAGCACGGCCGACACCACGACGGCCAGCAATTGCCCGCCGCGCAGCGTGTGCAGCGCCAGTTGCAGGCGCTGCTGGATCAGCCCACGGAAGAAGGCTTCTTCCGCCACCACCGTCAACAACAGGTTGATGGCGAGGAAGGTGGCGGCAAAGGGCGGCCATTTGGCTTCGGGCCGCACCATGCCGAGCAGCCAGCCCGACAGCATGACCACTACGATGGTAAGCAGGCCCGGCAGCAGTGCGCGGCGCAGCGCGGCCTGCCATTGCTTGCGTGCATGGCAACGCGGCGCCAGCAGCGCCAGCAGCAACAGCCCGGCAACACCCTTGTCGAAATTCGCATACAGCATGAAGGGCAGCGCGTCCGGCGTGATGGCCTGGCGCGGCAGGACCAGCGGATTGAGAAAGCCCGGCCAGCGATGCATGGCCAGCAGCAGGCTCAGCACGATGACCGGGAGCAGCCACATGCCGGCCGGCCATGCGCGTTGTGCATGGCATGCATGGGCCGCCCGCCACGCGCTCACGCCCAGCAGCAGCAAGCCGAGCACGCCGACCATGTTGACCTGCCCGTTGAGCAGGGCCGCGACCATGGCCAGCATCAGCAAGAGCAGCCAGGGCGGCAGCCGCATCGGGCCACGCAGGGGCAGCGCAGGAAGCCAGACGGTGCAGATGGCCAGCATCAGCAGCAGGGTGGCGGTGAGAGATGGTAGCGATGGCTGCGAGGGCAACGAAAGCAACGAGAAGGCGGACATTGGCGGCTACGACAGATGTCGGATTGACGGGAGCGGTGTTTTACCATGATGGGCGACCTTGAAGTGGCGCAGGCGCATCATTTCATGAAAACATTGCGCAATTTCGGTCAGGATTTCGCCTGCCGATTCTTGCACAGTACGTCCCGTGAACCGAGGACAAGATGAGTGACGCCCGCAGAAAATCCTATGTAGCCCGTTTCGAACGGGTACTCGACCATATCGAACGTCATCTCGACGATGCGCTCGATGTCGACCGCCTGGCCGGCGTCGCCCATTTTTCGCGGTTCCATTTCCAGCGGCAGTTTGCCGACTTCGTCGGTGTCGGGGTGGCTCGCTACATCCTGCTCATGCGTCTGAAACGGGCCAGCCTGCAACTGGCGTTCCGGCACGAGAGCAGGATCATCGAGATCGCCCTGCAGGCCGGTTTTGAAAATCCGGAATCCTTTACCCGCGCTTTCAGGAGCGCCTTCGGACAAGCGCCTTCGCAGTTCCGGCGTGCGCCCGACTGGCCGGCCTGGAACGAGCGTTATGTGTTCCGTATCCCTGAAAGGAAAGTGGACGTGCAAGTCGATATCGTCATAGTAGAACCCGTTCGCATCGCCGTGCTGGAGCATCGCGGTCCGGTGCCCAATCTCAACGCCACGGTGGCGCGTTTCATCGAATGGCGCAAGTCATCAGGCCTGTCGCCAGTGGAGCGCTGCCGCACCTTTGGCCTGGCCTGGGACAATCCGGATACCACGCCGCCGGAGCAATTCCGTTTCGATATCTGCGGAGAAATCGAGAGCGCCCTGCCGGACAATCCGCAAGGTCTGGTGGAGAAGCTGATTCCGGGTGGGCGCTGCGCCCGGGTGCGGCATGCGGGCGCGCACGAACGCCTGGCCGAGAGCATCTATCCGCTCTATCGTCAGTGGCTGCCGGGCAGTGGGGAGGAATTGCGTGATTTTCCGCTGTACTTCCACTACCTCAATCTGCTGCCGGATACGCCGCCGGGCGAGCTGCTGACCGATATCTATCTGCCGCTGAAGTAGCGCTGGAGGAATGCTGAAGTAACGTTGACGTAACGTTGAAGCAACGCTGAAGGAAGGGCAGGGAGCTTCAGGCCACCAGGGCCTGCGAAAAATGCGCGACCTGGTGCGCCGGCACCAGCAGAGGGATGAAGGAGGCGTCGTTCATGGCCAGCCAATAGGGCAGGTGCGGGCTGGCATCGAACCCGTAGTTGCTGCCGTCGAGCTGCCAGAAGCGTGGCACTGCCAGCGGCGGGCGCACCGTGTTCTTGAGCTGGTCCAGGCTGGCCAGGCGCTGTGCGCAGGGCTGGAAGCTGGACAGGGCAGCGCGTTCCCCGCTGGCGGCGAAGCCGGCCGTGGCGAACCATTCCAATACCTTGCGCGGGCTGGCGTTGAGGCTGGCCCAGTCATGGGTGGCGCCGCCGCGCGCCGTGACGAGGCGGGCGCCGCCGCTGACGTACAACTCGACCATGCCTAGCAGGGCGGCGGGAACGGGGACACGGACTTTGGTAAAGGGCATCATGGGCAGGGACTTCCTTGGAATGGAGGATCAACTGTTGCCAGTCTAGCCAGTCCATCGTGATTCGCCGATAGGGGAAATCCTGACAGCTTGCTGTCAGCTTCGCGCGGGGCGTCAGGAATTTCCCGATGCCCGCGGCGGCAATGCTCCTGTACAACGGTAGCTGGCAGTCTGCCCTTGCTCCAGTTGTTTCACAGGATGTCCCAAGAATGAATTTCCCCAGTATCGTGATGATCGATCCCAGCCAGGAAGCCGTGGAGCTGGCCCGTTTCGCGCTGTGGCGCTCGGGTCTGCATTGCGCCTTTCGCAGTTGCCCCGATGCGGCCAGCGCCCGGCGTTGCCTGCTGCAGGGACGGCGTAGCGGCGATGGCGTGGCGCCTTGTCTGATCCTGCTGGAGTCCGACATGGGGTGCTACGACGGTCTGGAGCTGTTGCGCGAGTTGCGCGCCAGCAAGCATCTGGCGCAGGCGCCGGTGGTGGTGTTTCCCTCGCGGGACATGGAGGGCGAGCAGGCAGCACTGGCGGCCGGTGCCAGTCAATACCAGCCCAAGCCAGTCGACGGCGAGCACTATGCGCGTTGCGTGGTGGAGATGGTGGAGCGCTGGTGCGATGCCCTGGCGGCGAGGGAACCGGTACCGGCCAAGGTGATGGCATCGGTCCTGGGAGGTGCCGAGGCGCACCCGGCACGGCGGCGTGATGATCCGGCCAGACCGGAGGATGAGACCTCGCATTGAGTGCCGGCAGATCGCTGCCGACGCTGGAAAGAACGAAAGGGCCGGGCGGTCCTTTTTTCATTGCTACGCCGGCCCCGCAGGCGGTTCAGCGGCGGGTCTTGATCTTGGGCGTGGGCAACGCCGTCTTGTACTTGATCTGCTTGAGGGCAAAGCTGGAACGGATATTCTTGATGCCGGGAATCTTGGTCAGGTGATCGACGATGAAATGTTCCAGCGTCAGCAGGTCGGGCACCACGATGCGCAGCAGGTAATCCTCGTCGCCGGTCATCAGGTACACTTCCATGACCTCATCGAAGGCACTCACGGCCGTCTCGAACTGGGCCAGTGCTTCGGCGCCCTGGCGCTCCAGGATCACCTTGACGAAGACGTTGACCTTCAGGCCCAGCAGGTGCGGATCGGCCAGCGCCACGTAGCGCGAGATGATGCCTTCGGTTTCCAGCCGCTTCACACGGGCCAGGGTCGGTGAGGGCGAAAGGTTGATACGGCTGGCGAGCTCCAGATTGCTGATCGAACTGTTCTCCTGAAGGATGTTCAGGATGCGCAAATCGGTGGTATCTAGTTCCATTATCGAAATTAAATTCTGTCGGTTTCAGTTTTGCAGCACTGGATGCTGAATATTGTACGGCAACTTCCTGTTTTAAGTGACTCATGCCGGGCCATCCGGCGTATCGTAGTCCGGTAGTTCATCTCGCAAGCTAGCCCCTACCACCAAGACAAGACCGAAAAGGCGTCGGGCGCGGGGAGACCGATGGCGCGGCCTGTGTTTTACCGGCTTTTCGTCTCTTTGCATAGCAGCGATTGCAGCGGCAGCAGGTTTTATGCCGACCCGCGCTGCGCCAGCCTCGGCGTGCGACCAGACAGGAGATCAGGAAGTGGACATGTCCCGCCCCAGTGACAGCGATATCGCCCGTGATATCGACCTCGATGCCCAGGAAACCCAGGAGTGGCTGCAGGCGCTGCAAAGCGTGCTGGCCGAGGCCGGACCGGAGCGTGCGCGCTTCCTGCTCTCGCGCCTGTCGGCGGCGGCCCAGCAGTGGGGCGTGAACTGGCGCGATGCGCGCAATACCCCTTACGTGAATACCATCCGCCCCGAGCAGGAGCCGCCTTTCCCCGGTGGTTCGGACGCCCAGGCCATCGAGGAACGCATCGCCAGCATCATGCGCTGGAATGCGCTGGCCATGGTGGTGCGCGCCAATCGTGCCTATGGCGAGCTGGGCGGGCATATTGCCAGCTTTGCCTCGGCGGCGGACCTGTTCGAGGTCGGCTTCAATCATTTCTTCCGTGCCCGCGATGACAAGTTCGCCGGTGACGTGGTCTATTTCCAGCCGCACTCGGCGCCCGGCATCTATGCCCGCGCTTTCCTGGAAGGCGCCTTGAGCGAAGAGGACCTGGCCTATTACCGCCGGGAGATCGAGGCCAAGCGCGTCGGACGCCAGGGATTGTCGTCCTACCCGCATCCCTGGCTGATGCCACAGTTCTGGCAATTCCCGACCGGCTCCATGGGCATCGGTCCCATCAATGCGATCTACCAGGCGCGCTTCCTGCGTTACATGGAACATCGCGGCCTGTTGCAGGATCAGGGCCGCAAGGTGTGGGGGGTGTTCGGCGATGGCGAGATGGACGAGCCCGAATCGCTGGCGGCGCTCTCGCTGGCCTCGCGCGAGAAGCTGGACAACCTGATCTTCGTGGTCAACTGCAACCTGCAGCGCCTGGATGGTCCGGTGCGCGGAAACGGTCACATCGTCGATGAGCTGGAGACCCTGTTTGCCGGTGCCGGCTGGAACGTCATCAAGCTGCTGTGGGGCTCGGACTGGGATGGCCTGTTCGCCCGCGACCGCGACGGTGAGTTGGTGGATGCCCTGAACCGCACGGTGGACGGTCAATTGCAGACCTTCGCCGCCAACGATGGCGCCTTCAACCGCCAGCATTTCTTCGGCCAGACACCGGGCACCCGCGCTATTGGCGCCACGCTCACCGATGAGGAAATCAACCGCCTGCGTCGGGGCGGGCACGACATGAAGAAGATCTTCTCGGCCTACCAGGCGGCGGCCCAGCATCGCGGCCAGCCGACGGTGATCCTGGCCCAGACCAAGAAGGGCTACGGCATGGGCGCGGCCGGTGAAGGCAAGATGACCACCCACCAGCAGAAGAAGCTGGATGAGGAAAGCCTGCTGCAATTCCGTGATCGCTTCAAGTTGCCGCTGTCGGATCAACAGTGCCGCGAACTGGCCTTCTACAAGCCCGCGCCCGACAGCGCCGAGATGAAGCACCTGCATGCCCGCCGCGCTGCGCTGGGCGGCTACCTGCCGCGCCGCGATGCCGGCCAGGCGCGCCGCGCGGTGCCGGCCCTGGAAGCGCACAGCAAGTTCGCGCTGGAAGCCGATGGCAAGGAGATGTCGTCCACCATGGCGCTGGTGCGCCAGCTCGGCAACCTGTTGAAGGACCCGGAGTTCGGCCGCTACGTGGTGCCCATCGTGGCCGACGAGGCGCGTACATTCGGCATGGCCAACCTGTTCCGCCAGGTCGGCATCTATTCCTCCCAGGGCCAGCTGTATGAGCCGGAGGACATCGGGTCCATCCTCTACTATCGCGAGGCCAAGGATGGCCAGATTCTGGAAGAGGGCATCACCGAAGCCGGCGCGATCTCTTCCTGGACGGCCGCCGCGACCGCCTACTCGGTGCATGGCACGCCGATGCTGCCGTTCTACATCTACTACTCGATGTTCGGTTTCCAGCGCATCGGCGACCTGATCTGGGCAGCGGCGGACCAGCGCGCACGTGGCTTCCTGATCGGCGCCACGTCGGGGCGCACCACCCTGGGCGGCGAGGGTTTGCAGCATCAGGATGGCAATAGCCTGGTGACGGCCGCTTCGATTCCCAACTGCGTTTCCTATGACCCGGCCTATGCCTACGAGCTGGCGGTGATCCTCGACGACGGCATGCGCCGCATGATGGAGCGCGGCGAGGACGTCTTTTACTACATCACCGTCACCAACGAGAACGAGGCCCAGCCCAGCCTGCCGCCGGGCGTGCAGGAAGGCATCCTGCGTGGCCTGTACTGCCTGGGTCGCAAGGCGAACGCGCAGGCGCGTCTGTTGGGTGCCGGCCCCATCCTGAAGGAAGCAGTGGCCGCCGCCGCGTTGCTGCAGCAGCACTGGCAGATCGAGGCCGAGGTATGGAGCGTGACCAGCTATACCGAACTGGCGCGTGATGGTGTGGCGGCGCAGCGCAACCAGCGTCTGTCGGGCGCGCACCCGCTGCCGTATGTGACGCAGCAACTGCAGGGTAGCGCAGCACCGGTCATCGCGGTGAGCGACTACATCCGTACCCTGCCGGAGAGTATCCGTGCCTTCGTGCCGGCGCAGTATGTGACCTTGGGAACGGATGGCTTTGGCCGCAGCGATACGCGGGTGAACCTGCGCGACTTCTTCGAGATCGATGCGCGCTGGATCGCCTATACGGCGCTGTGCGCGGTCTGGGGAGAGGATCGTGCGCGGCTGGAGGATGCAGCGCGTACGCTGGGTATCGATACGGCCAAGCCGCTGTCGAGCACGGTCTGATGTACAAGTGCCGGGATACATGAAAGGCAGGCCCAGGGATTGAAAATCCTTCATCTGGCCGCGTCTGGTGTTTGTTATAGTGGAAACCGCCCGTGCATCACGGGCGGTTTTTTTATCCGCCGACGATGCAGGTTCCGTCCATAAGATCATTGAGGAGTCAACACGATGGCTGCACCCAAACGTATCGCGCTGGTGACCGGCGCAGGCTCCGGCATCGGCCGGCAGATTACCCTGGCGCTGCTGCGCGAAGGCTATGGCGTGGCCCTGGCCGGACGTCGCCAGGATGCGCTGGAAGAGACCGTCAAACTGGCTGGCGAACACGGTGCAAATGCACTGGTGGTGGCGACCGACGTGACCGATCCGGCCTCGGTCAAGCACCTGTTCGCACAGACCCGGCAACGCTTCGGCCGGCTCGACATGCTGTTCAACAATGCCGGCATCTTCGCACCGCCAGTATCGCTGGAGGAGTTGAGCGTGGAGCAGTGGAAGGCAGCGGTGGACATCAACCTGACCGGTGTTTTCCTGTGTACCCAGGAAGCCTTCCGCGTCATGAAGGAGCAATCCCCGCGTGGTGGCCGCATCATCAATAACGGCTCCATCTCGGCCCATGCGCCGCGTCCGTTCTCGGCCTCCTATACGGCCACCAAGCATGCCATCACGGGCCTGACCAAGGCCACTTCGCTGGATGGTCGCGCCTATGACATCGCCTGCGGCCAGATCGACATCGGCAATGCCTCCACCGACATGACCACGCTGATGAAGAAAGGCACCTTGCAGGCCGACGGCTCCACCAAGGTCGAACCGACCATGGACGCCGAGCACGTGGCCAAGGCCATCCTCTACATGGACAGCCTGCCGCTGGATGCCAATGTGCAGTTCATGACGGTGATGGCGACCAAGATGCCCTATATCGGGCGGGGTTGAGCGGTCAGCGCTTAAGAAAGAATGCGCCGTCGGGAAACCCGCGGCGCATTTCTTATTGACCGTTCTGCTGCCACTCGCTCAGTCTGCCTCGCCCTTCATACCCCGCCATTCAGGGGTGAGCTGCAGCGAAATGCCGAACATGTCCAGCACGCGCCCGAGGGTGTGATCGACCATTTCTTCCATCGAGGCCGGGCGCTGGTAGAAACCGGGCAGCGGCGGGAAGATCACGCCGCCCATCTCGGTGACGGCGGTCATGTTGCGCAGGTGGGCCAAGTTGAAGGGCGTTTCGCGCACCATCAATACCAGGCGACGACGTTCCTTCAGGACTACGTCGGCGGCACGGGTGATGAGGTTGTCGGAGAGACCATGCGCCACGGCGGCCAGGGTTTTCATCGAACAGGGCGCCACCACCATGCCGGTGGAGGCGAAGGAGCCGCTGGCGATGCAGGCACCGACGTCGCGCACGTGATGCACCACGTCGGCCAGGGCTTCGACGTCCTTGCGCCGCATGTCCAGTTCCTGGTGCAGATTGAGCACGCCGGCTTCGGAAATCATCAGATGGGTTTCCACCTGACCATGCTTGCGCAGATGCTGCAGCAGGCGCACGCCATAGATCGCGCCGGTCGCACCGGTGATGGCGACGATCAGGCGCTGGCGTGGCGGACTGGAAGTGGAACTCACGAGAGAAACCTGAGCAGGGTGGCGATGCGCCGGGTTTAGCCCTTGATCAGGGTCTGCAGTTCGCCCGAGGCGTACATTTCGCTCATGATGTCCGAGCCGCCGACGAATTCACCCTTCACGTACAGCTGGGGAATGGTTGGCCAGTTCGAATATTCCTTGATGCCCTGACGCACATCGGCGCTTTCCAGCACATTGACGGTGACGATGTTCTCGGCGCCGCTGGCCTTGAGCAGCTGGATGGCCTTGCCGGAGAAGCCGCATTGCGGGAACTGGGCGGTTCCCTTCATGAACAGCACGACAGGGTTTTGGGTCACGGTTTCTTTGATCCAGGATTGGACGTCGCTCATGGCTATGCCTTTAAAAATGGGATTGCCGACATTATAGGGAAAAGCCGCCGCGCGCGTTGAAGTCGGCAGGGTTGCGGCGTGGTTGGGATGTTATCCGAGATTGCTTGATGGAAATCATTTATACGATTTCCGCTTTGAACCTTGTCATCAAGATGAGGGCGGGAGGACCCCCTTCAAGTCTCATTGCAAGCCGCGTCGGGAGAACAGCGGCGGTGACGGACACGGGATCACTGTTTGCCTCAGGAAATGAAACCGGCCCCGGCGCCGCAAAATGAAAAAGGGCGCTTGCGCGCCCCTTCCTCATGAGATTCCCACCTTATGCGTCACGCTGTCGTTGCGCAACTGCCGGCAGGAATGGTCCTTGGGTCCTTGTCTTATGCCGCGCCAGCCACTGCATCAGTGGGGGTGTCGTCGGGCAGACGCTTGGCCATGGAGTGATGCTCCTGCAAGCGGTCCTTGTGCTTGATGACCTGGCGGTCGAGCTTGTCGATCAGGGCATCGATGGCGGCATAGAGGTCGTGCGCAATGCTTTCCGCATGTAGATCCTTCCCCTTGATGTGGACGTTGATTTCCGCTTTTTGGCGCTTTTCCTTTTCTGTGAGTTTATCTACGCTCAGGATCACGCTGACGTCGATCACGTTGTCGAAATGGCGCTTGATACGGGCCAGCTTGCTTTGCACGTATTCCCGGATGGCGGGGGTCAGTTCGAGGTGGTGTCCACTGATGGTCAGATTCATACAAGACTCCTATCGTGAGGTCACTGGAGGTTCGTGCGATGCATCGTCTACAGCTGCTGTACCACGGGCACGGTCTTCGTGTCGGATGGCATGGGCACCAGGTAGGGATGCTTGCCTGAACACAGCAACGGTACTGCTACAGAAAAACTGAGGAAAGCTCAGAGGGACTTGCGGAGATTGACTGGCGGAATCTTCAACACTTCGCGGTATTTGGCGACTGTGCGTCGCGCGACCACCATGCCTTGTTCTGCCAGCATATCCGCAATCTTGCTATCGGATAATGGGGTCTGCGGGTTTTCGGCTCCTATCAACTGTTTGATCAGCGCCCGTATCGCGGTGGAGGAGGCTTCGCCTCCGGTTTCAGTCGCGACGTGGCTACCGAAGAAGTACTTCAACTCGAACATGCCGTGCGGCGTGAGCATGTATTTTTGAGTTGTCACACGAGAGATTGTGCTCTCGTGTAGACCCAGTGTATCAGCAATTTCACGCAGCACAAGGGGCCGCATGGCCACTGCGCCATGTGAAAAGAAGTTTCTTTGACGTTCGACAATAGCCTGCGCGACTCGCAAAATTGTATCGAAACGTTGCCGCATGTTCTTGATGAGCCACTTGGCTTCCTGCAACTGGGAAGACAGCGATCCCTCGCCCTTGGCCTGCTTGAGCGCACTCGCATACATCGCATTGACGCGCAGCTTGGGCATGACCTCATGGTTGAGCATGACCTGCCAGCCGTTCTTTGTCTGTTTGACAATCACGTCCGGCACCACGTAGTCAGAAGCATCGCGCGCGAATTCGGCACCCGGATGCGGACGGCACTGACGGATCACCGCCTGTGCTTCGCGCAGGTCCTCGTCATCGCAATCGAGAGCCTTCTTGATCTTGTTGAAGTCGCGCTGTGCGAACAGCGGCAGGTAATCCTCGACAATCCTCAAGGCCAGCTTGCGGGTGACGAAGGGCACCTTGGGCAGGCGGCGGATCTGCAGTGCCAGACATTCACCGGCACTGCGCGCACCCACCCCGGCCGGGTCCAGGCTCTGCAGCAGCTTCAGCGAGATCGACAGTTCTTCCAGGTCAACGCCCAGCTCTTCCGGCAGGCGCGCCAGGATGTCTTCCAGCGGTTCCTCCAGGTAACCGCTTTCGTCCAGCGCATCGGTGAGCAGTTCCAGCAGCGCACGGTCGCGGTGTGTGCGGGCGGTGACCCGTATCTGTTCCAGCAGGTGTTCGCGCAGGGTCAGCTCATGCGCTTCCAGTTGCGGGCGGGCATCGTCGTCGTCGGGCGATTTGCCACTGCGTGCCACGTCGTCGAAGCTCCAGTCGGATTCGCCACTGACACCGCTCTCGGGGCTGTTGTCCTGATAGTCGAAACTGGCTTCGCCATCAGTAGCGGAGGGCGCTGCTTCGTTGCCGCTGTCGCCAGCGGGCTCGGCCACTCCGGTGGAGGGCGCGGAAGAGACCGCGCCATCGGCCAACAGGCGCACCGAATTGTCGAGCGCGTCGTCCAGGCGTTCGAGCAGGGGATTGTCGGACAGGATCTGTTCCAGTTCCTGGTGCAGTTCCAGCGTCGACAGTTGCAGCAGCCTGATCGACTGCTGCAGTTGCGGCGTCAATGCGAGGTGCTGCGAGGTACGTAACTGGAGCGACTGTTTCATCTGTCTTTCTGGGAGCGGCGTGGCCCGCTGGTTGCAATACCGTTGTGTGGCCGATGGACGGCGGGTGCTACATGCGGAAGTGTTCGCCCAGGTATACCCGGCGCACCGATTCGTTGGCGATGATCTCTTCCGGGTTACCGCTGGCCAGCACCGTGCCCTGGTTGATGATGTAGGCGCGGTCGCAGATACCCAGGGTTTCCCGCACGTTGTGGTCGGTGATGAGCACGCCGATGCCGCGTTCCTTGAGGAAGCGCACGATGCGCTGGATTTCGATCACGGCAATCGGGTCGATACCGGCAAACGGTTCGTCCAGCAGCACGAAGCGCGGATCGGTGGCCAGTGCGCGGGCGATTTCCACGCGGCGGCGTTCGCCACCGGAGAGCGACAGTGCCTGGCTCTCGCGCAGCTTTTCGATCTGCAGTTCATGCAGCAGGTTGTTCAGGCGGCCCTCGATTTCATCGCGCGAGAGCGGCTTGCCGTCTTCCTGGCGCAGTTCCAGCACGGCGCGGATGTTGTCTTCCACCGTCAGCTTGCGGAACACCGAGGCTTCCTGCGGCAGGTAGGACAGCCCCAGCGTGGCGCGCTTGTGGATCGGCAGGCGCGAGATGGGCGAACCGTCCAGATCGATTTCGCCACCGTCCGAGGGGACCAGGCCGACGATCATGTAGAACGAGGTTGTCTTGCCGGCACCGTTGGGGCCAAGCAGGCCGACCACTTCGCCACTACGCACTTCCATGGAGACGTCACGCACTACCTGGCGCGCACCATAGCTTTTCTTCAGGCCGCGAACGACCAGTGAGCTTGCCATCTTTACTGGTCCTTTCCGTTCTGACGACGCTGGGCCGGCGCCGGTGTAGCGGGCTGGGCGGGCGTGGAAGGCTGGGCGGCATCCGCCGGCGGCGGGTTCTTGGGCTGGATCACGGCAGTGATGCGTCCTGCCCCCGGCTTGCTTTCGCCGCTGGCGGTGTTGTTGACGGAGTAGAACTCGGCGCGGCTGTCATAAGAGATGAATTCGCCATTGACTTCGTCAGTGATGCGGTTGCCATCCATGCGCTGAATGTGTGCCCGCTGGAACAACTTGGAGATTTCGGTTTGCTCGGAATACTCGATGCGTTCGGCCTGGCCCTCGATCCACAGGTTGGGGCCGCCATCGCGCTTCTGGCGGAAGTTCGCCAGTGCACCAGGGGCCGCGTACAGCACCGCATTTTCATAGCCGTACTGGTCGGTCGTGAGCACCACGCGGCCTGCCTTGATGATCAGGGTGCCGCGGGTCATGACGACGTTGCCGGTGAAGGTCTTCACCTGGCGCACGTCGTCGTAGACCATCTGGTCCGCCTCGATGTTGGTGGGCTTGGTGGAGTCCGCCTTTTCGGCGTGGGCCACGCCGCACACGGCAGCCAGCATCAGCATCGGCAGTAAGAGTGAGCGTTTCATGGATTTCCTGTCTGGTCGGTTCTTGGCGTTTTTATCGTGGAGACAACCGGGTTAGCGTTTCTTAGGCGTGGGCTCGTAATAACCGCGCACATTGCCGAACAACTGCACGACCTGGGTGGCGTTGTTGGCCAGCATGCCCACTCCATTCAATCTGGTGGTGCCCATCGTCATTGCAACCGGTTTGTCGGTCTTGACGATCTCGTCATCGGGTAGCAGCAGCAGGTATTCCGAGACCAGATGCATCGGCGCACGGCCGTTGGCGGCGCCGCGGATGGCGTTGGCATTGCCATACATGTGGATCTGGGTCTGGTCGTCGGTCACGCGTGCCGTGTCGGAATACAGTTCCATCGGAGGCTTGTCCTTGTCCAGGCTGTGCACCACCGGCTTGGTAATTTCGAAGGAGTCGTCCAGCGGGAAGTGGACCATCTTGGTCCCGGAAACGTCATAGCGCGGAAGGCCCGTGGGACCGAGTTTCACGTAGCTGAAGTTTTCCAGGTAGTAATCGGGTTTGCCACGCGGGCGCTGCACTGCGTGCTGGTCGCTGGAGGCACGCAGGGCCTGCAGTACCCAGAAGCTGCCCAGGGCTGCGCCGATCAGGATCACCACGATCACTGCCAGCCGGATGCGCTCGGCGGCGCGTTCTCCGCTGCGCCCGCTCATGCCAGGTACGGCGCCAGCGCCGCCTCGTAGTTGCCCTGCGCGGCCAGGACCAGGTCGCAGACTTCGCGCACCGCGCCGTTGCCGCCAGTGGCCTGGGTCACGTAATCGCAGCGCGCCTTGACCTCGCGGTGACCGTTGGCCACGCACGCCTTGAAGGCGACGCGGGTCAGGACCGGCAGGTCGATGATGTCGTCGCCCAGGTAGCCACACGCGGCCGCCGTGAGCTGGGTGTGCTGCAGCAGTTGTTCGAAGGCCTGGCGTTTGTCGTGTACGCCCTGGAACACGTGGGCGATGCCGAGGTCACGCGCGCGCCGCAGTACATAGGGCGACTGGCGTGCGGTAATGATGGCGGCGGCCGTGCCGAACTGTTGCATCATCTTGATGCCGTGGCCATCGAGGGCGTTGAAGCGCTTGAAGGCCTCACCCTCTTCGCCGTAGAACAGGCCGCCGTCGGTCAGGACGCCATCGACATCGAAGATCATCAGGCGAACGCCGGCTGCCTTGGCGAGGGCGTCCGGCGGCAGGGAGCTGGTGAAGGCGGACGCGGTCATCAGATTACCTTGGCGCGGGTCAGGTCATGGATGTGCAGCGCGCCCGTGAGGACGCCCTCGGCATCGGTGACCAGCAACTGGTTGATACGGAATTGTTCCATCAGCTGCACGGCGTCCACCGCCAGCCGATCCTGGTTGATGCTTTGCGGCTGGGCGTGCATCACTTCGGCGATGCTGAAGCTGGTGAAATCCTGGCCCCGCTCCAGCAGGCGGCGCAGGTCGCCGTCAGTGAATACGCCGATCGGCCGGAACTGCTCATCCACCACGGCCGTCATGGCCATGCCCTTGCGCGTGATTTCCATCAGCGCGGCCGACAGCGAGACATCCGGACGCACCGCCGGGATGGCCTCGCCACTGCGCATCACGTCACGCACGTGGGTCAGCAGGCGGCGGCCCAGCGCGCCACCGGGGTGGGAGCGCGCGAAATCTTCTTCCAGGAAGCCGCGGGCGTCCAGCAGCGACACCGCCAGCGCATCGCCCATGGCCAGCGTGGCCGTGGTGCTGGCGGTGGGCGCCAGGTTCAGGGTACAGGCTTCCTTGGCCACGCCCACGTTGAGGTGCACCGCCGCCATCCGGGCCAGGCTGGAATCGTCATTGCCGGTCATGGCGATGATCACAGCGCCCATGCGCTTGATGATGGGGACGATCGCCAGCAGCTCGGCGGTTTCGCCAGAGTTGGAAATGGCGATGAAGACGTCCTTGGGGGTCACCATACCCAGGTCGCCATGGGAGGCTTCGGCCGGATGCATGAACAGCGAGGGGCTGCCGGTGGAGGCGAGCGTGGCGGCGATCTTGCGGCCGATGTGGCCTGATTTGCCGATGCCCGACACCACGGTGCGGCCCTGGCATTGCAGCACGGCCTGCACGGCTTGTGCCAAGGGCTCGGCGCTATCGTCGCGCAGGCGGCTCTTCAGCGCCAGGATGGCATCGGCTTCAATCTGCAGGGTCTGGCGCGCCAGCTCGACGGCACGGCGGGCAGCCTCGGCGGAAAAAGATGCAGATGTGGTTTTGTCATCGGTTACACTCATAACCGAAGTATAAACGAATTAGCAAAGCAAAAAACTTGCCAGATGTAAGGGAATGCTGTTGAGCTTGATATAAGGTGCAGGATTGCGACGCACCGCAACATGCTCGCCAGGGGGGAGTCAATGCCGCTTCCGGCAGCACTGCAGGAGGCGGGGCACTGAACACGGAACACGGAGCATGGGGCGCGCCGGTATCAGGCCGGCATAAACCAGGGAGCCCGGCTCCGCCGACCGGGATGCACCTTTGCGGCCCGCCTTCGCTATCCGCCGCGGTGAGCTGCGGTGAACACTCTCCCGCGCTGCCTTGCTCTGGTGCGTTGTCAAATTGCTCATATTCACTGCATTGCATTGTCATAAGAAACCAAACAAGCCATGTTTTCCGGACTGGAACTGACACTCTTCCTTCTGGCTGCGGCGGTGCTGGGCGTGGTCGCCTTCCGCATGATGCAGTTGCCGCCCATGCTGGGCTATCTGGTGGTGGGCATCATCATCGGCCCGCACGGGCTGGCCTTCGCCGAAGACAATGAAACCACCCATGCCCTGGCCGAGTTCGGGGTGGTGTTCCTGATGTTTTCCATCGGCCTGGAGTTTTCCCTGGCCAAGCTGTCGGCCATGCGCCATATCGTCTTCGGGCTGGGCGTGGCGCAGGTGGCCACCACCATTGCTGCCACCATGGTGATGGCCTGGGGCTCGGCCATGGTGCTGCCGCAGTTCATCAACGTGAGCTGGCAGGCGGCCTTCGCGCTCGGCGGCGCCCTGACCATGTCATCCACCGCCATCGTCTCCAAGCTGCTCACCGAACGACTGGAACTGGAAACCGAGCATGGCCGCCGCATCATGGGCGTGCTGCTGTTCCAGGATCTGGCCCTGGTGCCGCTGTTGATCGTGGTGCCGGCGCTGGCCAACAATTCCGGCAACATCATGGTCACGCTGGGTTGGGCCGTGGGCAAGGCGATGGTGGTGCTGGCGCTGCTGCTGTTCTTCGGCAGCAAGCTCATGCGTGGCTGGTTCCGCATCGTGGTCAAGCGGCGCTCGCAGGAACTGTTCATGCTGAACCTGCTGCTGATCACCCTGGGCGCGGCCTGGATCACCGAAAAGGCCGGCTTGTCCCTGGCTCTGGGCGCCTTCATCGCCGGCATGCTCATTTCCGAGACCGAGTTCAAGCACCAGGTGGAAGAAGACATCAAGTCCTTCCGCGATGTCCTGCTGGGCCTGTTCTTCATCACCATCGGCATGCTGCTCAATGTGCGCACGGTGGTCGATCACTGGTTCCTGGTGCTGCTCCTTCTGACCGGGCCGGTGCTGCTCAAGTTTGCCCTCATTGCCGGGCTGGCGAGACTGTTCGGATCGTCCACCGGCGTGGCGCTGCGGGTCGGCCTGGGCCTGGCGCAGGCCGGGGAATTCGGCTTCGTGCTGCTGAGCCAGGCCGGCGGACTCAAGCTGGTCGATCCCTTGCTGATCCAGGTGATCCTGGCAGCGATGGTGCTGTCGATGCTGGCTACGCCTTTGATCCTGGCCAAGTCCGACGCCATCGTCATGCGATTCTCCGCCAACGAGTGGATGCTGCAATCCCTGGCCCTCACGCAACTGGCCACCCGCACCATGGGCGTGCAGAAGCACGTCATCATCGCCGGTTTCGGCCGCAGCGGTCAGAGCCTGGCGCGCCTGCTGGAAGAGGAGGGGATCGCCTACCACGCGTTGGAGATGGACCCGGAACTGGTGCAGGATGCCCGCAATGGGGGCGCCAATGTCTCCTACGGCGATGCCGCCCGGCGCGAAAGCCTGGTGGCCGCCGGCATCCACCGTGCCGCCGCCCTGGTGGTCACCTATGCCAGTACGCCCTCGGCGCTGAAGGTCTTGCATCACGCCGCCGAACTGGAGCCGGAGCTGCCCGTGATCGTGCGCAGCCATGACGACGCCGATCTCGAAAAACTGCTCGCCGCCGGGGCTACCGAGGTTGTGCCCGAAGCGCTGGAAGGCAGCCTGATGCTGGCCTCGCATGCGCTGGTGATGCTGGGTGTGCCATTGCGCCGGGTGGTGCACCGCGTGCAGGATGCGCGCGATGAGCGCTATGCCTCGCTGCGCGGCTATTTCCATGGCATGTCCGACGCCGAGGCCGATGGCGTGGGCATGAATGTGCGCCTGCAGTCGGTCACCCTGATCGGGGGCGCCAGTGCAGTTGGTCACACCCTCGCCGAGATCGACCTGCCCACGTATTGCGGCGCCGAGGTCGCCATGCTGCGCCGTGGCAAGCAGCGTCTCGATGCGCCTGATCAGGCGGTGCTCATGGCCGGTGACATCGTGGTCTTGCGCGGCAGTTCGGAGAGCATCCTGCGCGCCGAAAAACGCCTCCTCAGCAAATGAGGACCACCCCCGCACAATGAGGTCTTGTTCCCCTGGTACGGGAAATGCTAGTGTTGCTGGATGGTAGCGGCGCGGCTTATTCGCCTGCGTCGACCGTGTCAGGACAAGGGCTTCGCACAACGAGTCCCTTGTTGAAAAAACAATAGCAAGTCCGGGAGGAACATGTTCAGCACACTCACGATCAGGGCTCGCCTGATCTTCGTCATTGGTTTTCTGGCCCTGCTGCTGGTGGCATCGGGCGTTCTCGGTCTGGTCAGCCTGCGCTCGACCAATGCGCAGATGCGCTCGCTCTACGAGGACAGGCTGGTGGCGCTGTCCCAGCTCGAACGCATGTCAGCAGCGCTGGATGCTGCGCGCAACGGCATTTCCACCTCCATTGTGGGCGACTCCGGCGATATCGACGCCAACATGGACAAGCTGGAAAAGGCCCTCAAGGCCAACGACGCCGTCGTCAAGCAGTACCAGGAAACCGTGCTGACCACCGAAGAAAAGGCGCTGCTGGACAAACTGCTGCCGCAACGCCAGAAATTCATCACCGATGGCATCAAGCCCGCGGTCGAGGCGCTGCACAATCGCGACTTCCAGGGTGCCATCGAAGTCTACGGTGGCCTCATGCTCAAGCTCTATGCCGATGCCCATGCCACCCTGGGGCAATTGATGGACCTGCAGCGCAATGTCGGCCGCGACCTGTATGAACAGGCGCAGCAGCGCTACCAGACCCTGCTCGTCGTGATGAGCGTGGCCATGGCCGCCGGCCTGGCGGTAGCGCTCCTGATGGGGGTGTTGCTGGTGAAAGCCATCTCGGCACCGCTGCGACATGCCGTCGCGCTGGCGCAAGCCGTGGCCGCGGGTGATCTGACCCAGCGTATCGAGGTGCACAGCCAGGACGAGACCGGCCAGCTGATGCAGGCGCTCAAGCAGATGAACGACAACCTGCAGGGCATCGTCGGCCAGGTCCGTCTGAGTACCGATACCATCGCCACGGCTTCCAGCGAAATCGCTCATGGCAACCTGGATCTTTCCTCTCGTACAGAACAGCAGGCCGGTGCCCTGGAAGAGACCGCCTCGGCCATGGAAGAGCTGACCTCGACCGTGCGCACCAACGCCGACAATGCGCAGCAGGCGCGGCAACTGGCGCATTCGGCTTCCGAAGTGGCGGTACGTGGGGGCGAAGTGGTGCGTCAGGTGGTCGATACCATGAGTTCCATCAACCAGTCTTCCAGCAAGATCGTGGACATCATCAGCGTGATCGACGGCATCGCCTTCCAGACCAACATCCTGGCCTTGAACGCTGCAGTGGAAGCGGCCCGTGCCGGCGAGCAGGGCCGCGGCTTCGCGGTCGTGGCGTCGGAAGTGCGTTCGCTGGCCCAGCGCTCGGCGGCGGCGGCCAAGGAAATCAAGGTGCTCATCGATGATTCCGTCACCCGGGTAGGCAGCGGCAGCACGCTGGTGGCCCAGGCCGGTGCCACCATCGACGAGGTCGTCAAGAGCGTGCAGCGCGTCAGCGAAGTGGTCAGCGAGATCAGTGCAGCCGGGCAGGAACAGAGCCAGGGCATCGAAGAAGTCAACCGCGCCATCACGCAGATGGATGAGACCACCCAGCAGAATGCCGCGCTGGTGGAGCAAGCCGCTGCGGCCGCTCAGGCCATGCAGGAGCAGGCGGCGCGCCTGTCGGAAGCGGTCAGCGTATTCCGTGTTGGCGGCAGCACCGTGCTGGCGGTTCAGTCGTCCAGCGTCACATCCTCGGAGGCCGCCGAGCGGGTGCCAGGCAGGGGGGGATTGCTCTTGCCGTGATAGGCGAACACGGCCGAACACTTGACCTGGTTGCTGTCGTTGCGGCCAGCCGCGTGGAACAGGCCGCTGTGGAACAGCACCACGTCGCCCGGCTCCAGTGACAGCGCAATGCCTTGCGCAAACAGCGCCTGGTTGGCCGGCACTTCCGGGCGCAGGAAATCCAGTTCATCCATCTGCTCGGCTTGCAGCGTCAACCTGTGCGAGCCGGGAATGAACTTGAGCGCGCCGTTTTCAGGCGTCTCAGCGCCCAGCGCCAGCCACACCGAAATCAGCTCGTTGCGCGGGAAGGACCAGTAGCGGATGTCGCGGTGCCAGCCGGTGGCGGTCCCGAAAGCCGGATGCTTGGTCATCACGCAGTTGTGATGGGCCAGGGTCAGGCAGACCGGTTCTTCGAACAGTTGATGCAGCATGGCCACCAGTTGCTTGTGCCCGGCCCATTCGCGGTAGACGGGGTCACGCTGCCAGGCTGCGCGCAGACGCCGCGCCGTGCGGCCACCTTCGGCGTCCAGCGAGGCCGGGGCGCCTTCATAACCGACCTCGGCTTCATATTCGAGCGGGGCGACCGCGCGTTGCAGGTGATCGCGGGTGACGGCGAGCATGCGCTCGCGCAGATCGGCAGGGACCATGCCCTTCAACAGCAGATAGCCTTGCTCGCGGAAAAAGGCGACCTGGGCGGGTGACAGCGGGTTCGACATGTGGGTCTTTCGGGGTTGCACGGCGGCATGCTGAGGGAATGCCTGCCTTCATTGTGCGCCGGATGGCGGCCAAGAGCATGACTGTATGCCAAGGCCGGCGACGCGCAAGATACAGATGCGACCAGATTCTGTATCGTTTGCGCGCGCGCAAGTCCGGACTTCTTTTTTACTTCGCTTTCTTCTTCAGCAAGGGTGCCAGGTACTTGCCGGTGACGCTGGCCGGGTTCTTCGCCACGTCCTCCGGCGTGCCGGCCGCGACGATCTTGCCGCCGCCCGCGCCCCCTTCGGGCCCCAGATCGATGATCCAGTCGGCAGTCTTGATGACGTCCAGATTGTGCTCGATGATGGTCACCGTATTGCCCTGGTCGCGCAGGCGGTGGATCACCTTGAGCAGCAGGTCGATGTCATGGAAGTGCAGGCCGGTGGTCGGCTCATCCAGGATGTAGAGCGTGCGGCCGGTATCGCGCTTGGACAGTTCCAGCGACAGCTTCACGCGTTGCGCCTCGCCACCCGAGAGGGTGGTCGCGCTCTGGCCCAGCTTGATGTAGCCCAGGCCCACGTCCAGCAGCGTCTGCAGCTTGCGGGCGATCAGCGGTACCGGCTTGAAGAACTCATGGGCATCTTCAACCGTCATGTCGAGGATCTCGGTGATGTTCTTGCCCTTGTACTGGACTTCCAGTGTTTCGCGGTTGTAGCGCTTGCCGTGGCAGACGTCGCAAGGCACGTACACGTCCGGCAGGAAGTGCATTTCCACCTTGATCACGCCATCGCCCTGGCAGGCTTCGCAGCGCCCGCCCTTGACGTTGAAGGAGAAACGGCCGGCACTGTAACCACGTTCCTTGGCCATCGGCACCGTGGCGAACAGGTCGCGGATCGGCGTGAACAGGCCCGTATAGGTGGCCGGGTTGGAGCGTGGGGTACGGCCGATGGGAGCCTGGTCCACCGCGATCACCTTGTCGAAATGCTCCAGGCCGCCGATGGCTTCGTGCTCCGCCGGCTCGGTCTGCGAGCCATACAGGTGGCGCGCTGCCGACAGGTAGAGCGTGTCATTGACCAGGGTCGACTTGCCCGAACCGGAGACCCCGGTCACGCAGGTCAGCAGGCCCACCGGCAACTCCAGGTCAACGTTCTTGAGGTTGTTGCCGGAGGCGCCAGCGATGGTCAGCATGCGCGACTCGTCGCAGGGCGTACGCTTCTTGGGGACCGAGATTTCCAGCGAGCCGTTGAGGTATTTGGCGGTCAGCGACTTCTTGTTCTTCAGGATTTCCGGCAGCGAGCCATGGGCGATCACGTCACCGCCGTGCACGCCCGCGCCGATGCCCATGTCGACGATGTAGTCGGCGGTACGGATGGCGTCTTCATCGTGTTCCACCACCAGCACGGTGTTGCCGATGTCGCGCAGGTGGCGCAGGGTATCGATGAGACGGTCGTTGTCGCGCTGGTGCAGGCCGATGGAGGGTTCGTCCAGTACATACATCACGCCGGTCAGGCCCGAGCCGATCTGCGAGGCCAGGCGGATGCGCTGGGCTTCGCCGCCGGAAAGCGTGTCGGCGCTGCGCTCCAGGGACAGGTAGTCCAGCCCGACGTTGTTGAGGAAGGTCAGGCGCGAGACGATTTCCTTGATGATGCGGTCGGCGATTTCCTTCTTGGCGCCGGTCAGCTTCAGGGTCTCGAAGAAGGACAGGGTCTCGCGCAGGGGCGTAGCTGCCACCTCATAGATGGCGCGTTGCTGCTTGCCGCTGCCTACCTTCACGTAGCGTGCTTCCACCCGCAGGCGCGCGCCGTGGCAGGAAGGGCATTGCTTCTCGTTGATGAACTTGGCCAGCTCTTCCTTGACCGCCATCGAATCGGTCTCGCGGTAGCGGCGCTGCAGATTGTTGACCACGCCTTCGAAGGTGTGCTCCTTGACCACGGTACGGCCGCGCTCGTTGACGTAGGCGAAGGGGATGGCCTGGCGGCCGGAACCGTACAGCACCACCTGCTGGGCCTTGTCGTCGAGCTGCTCGAAGGGAACGTCGAGGTCGAAGTCGTAGAAGGCCGCGATGCTGGTGAGCATCTGGAAATAGAACTGGTTGCGACGGTCCCAGCCCTTGATCGCACCTGAAGCCAGCGACAGGTTGGGGAAGGCGACGATGCGCTTGGGATCGAAGAACTCGATATGGCCCAGGCCATCGCATTCCGGGCAGGCCCCCATCGGGTTGTTGAAGGAGAACAGCCGCGGTTCCAGCTCCTGCAGCGAATAGCCGCAGATGGGGCAGGCGAACTTGTTGGAGTACAGGTGTTCCTTGCCGCCATCCATTTCGAGCGCGATGGCGCGGCCATCGGCCAGACGCAGCGCGGTCTCGAAGCTTTCGGCCAGGCGCTGCTTGATTTCAGCCTTGACCTTGACGCGATCGATGACGACATCGATGGTGTGCTTCTCGGTCTTCTTCAGCTTGGGCAGGTCATCGACCTCGTAGACCTTGGCCGTGCCGGTGCCGCTCTGGATGCGAAAGCGCACGAAGCCCTGGGCCTGCATCTCCTCGAACAGGTCGGCATGCTCGCCCTTGCGGTTGGCCACTACCGGCGCCATGATCATCAGCTTGGTATCTTCCGGCAGTGCCAGCACCGCATCGACCATCTGCGAGACCGATTGGGCCTCCAGCGGATGTTCGGGGTGGTCGGGGCAGTAGGGCGTGCCGACGCGGGCATACAGCAGGCGCAGGTAGTCGTGGATCTCGGTGACGGTGCCGACCGTGGAGCGCGGGTTGTGCGAAGTAGCCTTCTGCTCGATGGAGATCGCGGGAGACAGGCCCTCGATCATGTCCACGTCCGGCTTTTCCATCAGTTGCAGGAACTGGCGCGCATAGGCCGACAGGGACTCCACGTAGCGGCGCTGGCCCTCTGCATACAAGGTATCGAAGGCCAGCGAGGACTTGCCCGAACCGGACAGCCCGGTGATGACGATGAGCTTGTTGCGGGGGAGGTCTAGGTTGATATTCTTGAGGTTGTGCGTGCGCGCGCCGCGAATGCGAATTTCTTCCATGGATGCCTTCAGCTAGGGGTTTCCTGCCGCCGCGTGGAATGACGCCTTGCGCGGAGCAGCGGTGGGACAACATGTAACTATAACAGGACTGCGAACGGCCGGCAGGCAGGCCGGCGGCGCCAGATGACCCATGTGGGAACACATCCGGGAAATGAAAGCGCGGCAGTAGGAAAAGCGCCCCGGATGGAGCGCAAATGACGCAGGAAATCGTCAGCGCCGGCATTCTGCAGAATGCGTCGGCCAGCAAAAAGCCGGCGCGTGGTCGGCTCGTATTCCCAGGGCGATGGACGCGCTGGACAGCGACCGATGTTTAACCGGCGCGCTGCCAGACCTTGAAGAGCTGTCCGTCATCGCCATCGCGGCGCCCTTCCCAGAACAGCGTCCAGTGACCTTTGGGACGGTGGGTGACACCAGGGGTTTGCTGGATCACCCAGCGGCATTCGGTCGTTCCGGTAGCGTCGATGGGCTGGTGCAGGACGCCCGTGTAGTAGTACAGCATCGGTGCTTCCGACTCGCCCAGGTTCTGGCTGGCCATGCAGTCGTCGGCATGCCAGGCGGGCGCGAGCCGGGTATTCAGGTCGGCGTAGACGAACTCATAACTTTTCCCGTAGTCGGCCCACGGCAGCAGCAGCGTGAAGGCCAGGCCCCACATCAGCGTGATGCCGCCAAACCAGGAAAACGCGCCACGCCATTGGCCGGCCAGCTGCAAGAGACCCAGCGAGGCGATCCACAGGATGCTCATGGCGCCGGCCGCCAGCAAGGCCAGCGGCTGGATCGGAGTGACATATTCCAGCGGCAGCCACTTGCCCATGAAACCGATCCAGTGATGATGTTCGACCGGCAAGGTCGAGATGACATAGATGGCCCAGATGCCCACGGCCATCAGGCCGAAGGCCACACGCGCCAGCCAGTCCCAACCCAGATTGAATGCGTCCGGAAGACGCGGGATGGCGCGCGCGCCCAGCATCGCCAGCGGCAGCAGCACCGGCAGCAGATACAACTGGCGGGCCGTGGCCGAGCTTTGCAGCACGGCCAGGCTGATCGCAGCGAAGACCAGCGGCATGGCGACCCGTGAACTGCGGGCCTGGCGCCAGTCGCCGCTGGCCAGGCCCAGCAAGGCCAGTAGCGAGCCGGGCAGGGCGAAACCGGCCAGTGCCCGCAGGATCACGGTGTGATCATTGTCCGAGCCCAGTTTCTTCACCGAAAAGCCGAAGAAGCGGCCGACGTTGTTATCCCAGAACCATTCCATGAACAGTGGCACCGAGTGCTGCGCCAGCAGGGCCGGCCAGATCACGAAGAAAGGCAGTGACACCAGCACCGCCAGACCCACCATCTTCCAGTAGGTGCGGTGGCGGCAGGACTGCACCAGCAAGCCCAGCACCAGTGCCGTGGCCGCGAAGGTCAGCGGTACGAACAGGCCCTTGCTCATCTCGGTGATTCCCACACCCAGGCCGAACCAGAACGCAGCGGTCCACGATGGCGTGCGGCGTTCCTGGTTCAGGGCGATGGCCAGCAGGCCATAGGTAGCCATGGTGGCGCCGGTAACCAGCGCCACGTCAGTGAACATGTCATGGGCATGCTTGACCATGCCGGGGGAACCGGCGAACAGCGCCAGCGTCGCCAGTACCGGCAGGCTCATCAGGCTGCGCTGGTTCCACATCATCTGGGCGATGCGCGCCACGAAGACCAGCGTCACCAGGTTGTAGAGCACGCTGGCCAGGCGCGCACCCTCGTGGTACGGCAGCAGCGGATGCAGCAGCTTGGCCAGGAACACGGCCGTCCAGTAGTACAGCGGCGGCTTTTCCATGAACGGCCGGCCGGCATTGGTCGGCACCAGATACTCACCCGAAGTCAGCATGTGATGGATCATGCCGAAGGAATAGGTTTCGTCCTGCTTCCACGGCCCATGGCCGAAGATGCCCGGCAGCAGCCAGGCTGCGCCGGCCAGGACCAGCAGCAGCCAGGCCATGCGCGAGGACAGGGCGTGCTGACCCAAGACCGGTGCCGATGTCGTCGAAAGAGATGGCCCTGGCTTGCGTTCAGAGACCGAATCGAATAGGAACATGCTGAATACGGATGCGAGCCGCCTGCGCTGCCCGCGAAAAATTCAAAAACCGAAAACCTGGGAGCAGAGCGGCAACAAACGTGATCCTCGGCGCGCCTTGGCGCAGTGCCTGGTGCTCTTCGCCATCCTCTGCATCGGGTTTTCTCCCCCCTTGATGCGTGCTTGCTTTATTTTTCTTGGCGAGGATTATTGCCTGGCGAAAATCTTCCGGTAATGGAAGTCGGCGGCTGTTATAGGACACTGCAGAAAAAATGAGCAAGTCGACATTTTGGCATAAGCATTGAACTAAATGACGTATTTGTCAGGAAAGGTGTGAAGATTTGCTACATTCCGCCGTTTGCTGACCGCGCATTGTTGGATTGATGCAGCACATGGAAGCGCGCTAAACCCGTCGGATCGGTACAGAGCTCGTCAGGCGGGCTCCCGAGGCGCCGGACTATGCTGTTACCATACTGCCTTTGTCCTACAGCCCGGTTTCACGAAAGGCCGGGCAGCCGCCAACGCCAGCCCCTACACGTCACACGTATGTCCCACGACACAAGTTCATCCGCACAGCCTGAGAAAACCGGCATGTCGCGCGCCGAGGTGCGTGCCAGCGTTTCCCTGGCCTCGATCTTTTCCCTGCGCATGCTGGGCCTGTTCCTGGTGTTGCCGGTGTTTGCCGTGCACGCCCACAGCCTGCCCGGGGGCGACAGCGATACCCTGGTCGGCATCGCCCTGGGCATCTATGGACTGGCGCAGGCCTGTGGACAGATTCCCTACGGGATTGCCTCCGACCGCTATGGCCGCAAGCGCATCATCGTCATCGGCCTGTTGCTGTTTGCGCTGGGCTCCTTCGTGGCCGCTGGTGCCCAGAGCGTGATGTGGCTGCTGGTGGGACGAGCGCTGCAGGGTTCGGGCGCGATCTCTGCCGCCATCACCGCCTTCATCGCCGATTCCACCCGCGAGGAACATCGCACCAAGGCCATGGCCATGGTGGGTGCCTCCATCGGGGTAACCTTCGCGGTCTCGATGGTGGCCTCACCACTGCTCTACGAGTCGATTGGCATGGGTGGCATCTTCGGCCTGACCGGCGTGCTCTCCCTGCTGGCTATCGCGGTGGTGCTATGGGTGGTACCGGCGGCGCCGATGGTACAGGCCAGGCGGGTGTCGCTGGCCGAGGTGCTGCGCCAGACTGAACTTCTGCGCCTGAACTGGGGTGTATTCACGCTGCACCTGACCCAGGTTGCCATGTTCCTGGTGGTGCCGGCAGCGCTCGTGCAATCGGCTGGCCTGCCGCTGGGTGAACACTGGAAGATCTATCTGCCGGTGGTTCTGGCCTCCTTCGTGCTGATGCTGCCGCCGATCATCGTGGCCGAGAAGTACGGGCGCATGAAGCCGGTCTTCGTCGGCGCCATCAGCCTGATGCTGCTGGTGCAGGTGGGCTTCTGGCTGGTGTTGTCCCAACCGCTGGGAAGTCTCTGGATGCTGGTGACCCTGCTGTTCCTGTTCTTCGTCGCCTTCAACATCCTGGAAGCGGCCCAGCCTTCGCTGGTGTCCCGTATTGCCCCTCCAGCGGCCAAGGGCGCGGCGCTGGGCGTCTATAACACCCTGCAGGCGCTGGGTTTGTCCTGCGGCGGCGCCCTGGGTGGCTGGCTTAAACAAAATGTGGGGAATTCCGCGGTGTTCCTCTTGTCTGCTGTGCTCACCCTGACCTGGCTTATAATCGCGGCTAACATGAAAAACCTGCCGCGCCGTTCAGCGCCGGCGGCGGGTGCAACAGCCTAAACGTATTCAGGAGAAACAATGGCATCGGTCAATAAAGTCATCATCGTCGGCAACCTGGGGCGCGACCCGGAAACACGCTACATGCCCAACGGCGAAGCCGTCACCAACATCGCCGTCGCCACGACCGAGAGCTGGAAGGACAAGAATTCCGGCGAAAAGAAGGAGCTAACCGAGTGGCACCGCATCACCTTCTATCGCAAGCTGGCTGAAATCGCCGGCCAGTACCTGAAGAAGGGCTCGCAGATCTACGTCGAAGGCCGCCTGCAGACGCGCAAGTGGCAGGACAAGGAAGGCGTGGAGCGCTACACCACGGAAATCATCGCCGATACCATGCAGATGCTGGGCGGCCGCCAGGGCGCGGGCGGTGGTGGTGGCATGGATGAAGGCGGCTACGGCAGCGGTGGTGGCGGTGCAGGCAGCTACGGCGGCGGCGCACCTCGCCAGAGCGCTGGCGGTAATGCGGGTGGTGGCGGTGGTGGCGGCGCCCCGCGCCAGCAGCCGGCCCAGCGCCCGGCGCCGAACTTCTCGGACATGGATGACGATATTCCCTTCTGATCCGTTTCCCGCAGGCTGCGAATGCGGCCTTGCTCTTCTGAAGAACCCCTCGTCTGCCTACGCAGCGAGGGGTTTTTTCATGGGCCCAGATTTCAACTGAAACCTGGGCGAGCAAACCTGCAATGTGGCGGTAACCGGTCAACGCGATGATGACAACAAGCCGAAGCAAACAGCATCGGTCTCAACCCACCAGATCAAGGAGAACACCATGCTTATCGGACTCATCATCGCCTTCGCTGAAACCATGTCCCACATCTTCGGCGGCTGATTGGCTGTCACTACAAGGAGAACACCATGCTCGTCGGACTCATCGTCGTTTTCGCTGACACCATGTCCCGCCTCTTCGGCGGCTGATCGCCCACTACTACAAGGAGAACACCATGCTCGTCGGACTGATCGTCGTCTTCGCTGACACCATGTCCCGCCTCTTCGGCGGCTGATCGCCCACTACTACAAGGAGAAC
>NZ_AEEC02000001.1 GCF_000300975.2 Herbaspirillum frisingense GSF30
CTCGATTCGCCAGCCGGCCTCGCTGTGCGGCGTCACCGGCATCAAGCCGACCTATGGCAGCGTCTCGCGCTACGGCATGATCGCCTTCGCCTCCTCGCTGGACCAGGGCGGCCCGATCGCCAAGACCGCCGAGGATTGCGGCCTGCTGTTGAACGCCATGACCGGCTTCGACGAGCGTGATTCCACCAGCCTGCAGCGCCCCAAGGAAGACTTCACCCGTTCGCTGAACCAGAGCCTGCAAGGCCTGCGCATCGGCGTGCCCAAGGAATTCTTCGGCGCCGGCCTGGCCGCCGACGTGGAAGCGGCCGTACGCGGCGCGCTGGCCGAATTCCAAAAGCTCGGCGCCACCCTGGTCGATATCTCCCTGCCCAAGACCGAACTGTCGATCCCCGTGTATTACGTGATCGCCCCGGCCGAGGCCTCGTCCAACCTGTCGCGCTTCGACGGCGTGCGCTACGGTCACCGTGCCGCCGACTACAAGGACCTGGCCGACATGTACAAGAAGTCGCGCGCCGAAGGCTTCGGTGAAGAGGTCAAGCGCCGCATCCTGGTGGGCTCCTACGTGCTTTCGCATGGCTACTACGACGCCTACTACCTGCAGGCCCAGAAGATCCGCCGCCTGATCGCCCAGGACTTCCAGAACGCCCTGACCGGCCCGGACCGCCAGTGCGACGTCATCATGGGCCCGGTCTCGCCCACCGTCGCCTGGGACCTCGGCGACAAGACCGACGACCCGGTGGCCAACTACCTGGCCGACATCTTCACGCTCTCCACCAGCCTGGCCGGCCTGCCGGGCATGTCGATTCCCTGCGGCTTCGGTCAGGGCGAAAAGAACGGCAAGCGTCCGGTCGGCCTGCAGATCATCGGCAACTACTTCGACGAGGCGCGCCTCCTGAACGTGGCGCACCAGTTCCAGCAGGCCACCGACTGGCACCTGCGCGAACCGGCCTGATCACCTGGCCCTCGTCACCAACAACAGCATTCGCAAGGACAACATCATGCAGTGGGAAGTCGTCATCGGTCTGGAAACGCACACGCAGCTTTCGACCCAATCCAAGATCTTCAGCGGCAGCTCGACCCGCTTCGGCGCTGAGCCCAACACCCAGGCCAGCCCGGTGGACCTGGCCCTGCCCGGCGTGCTGCCGGTACTGAACAAGGGTGCCGTGGAACGCGCCATCCAGTTCGGCCTGGCCATCGGCGCCACCATCGCGCCGCGCTCGGTGTTCGCGCGCAAGAACTACTTCTACCCTGACCTGCCCAAGGGCTACCAGATCAGCCAGTTCGAAATCCCCGTGGTCCAGGGTGGCACCATGTCGTTTGCCGTCGAGAAGGACGGCAAGACCGAGATCAAGACCATCAACCTGACCCGCGCCCACCTGGAAGAAGACGCCGGCAAGTCCCTGCACGAGGACTACCAGGGCATGACCGGCATCGACCTGAACCGCGCCGGCACGCCGCTGCTGGAAATCGTCACCGAACCCGAAATGCGCAGCGCCGCCGAAGCCGTCGGCTACGCCAAGGCCCTGCACTCGCTGGTGGTGTGGCTGGGCATCTGCGACGGCAACATGCAGGAAGGCTCCTTCCGCTGTGACGCCAACGTCTCCGTGCGCCCGGTCGGCCAGAAGGAATTCGGTACCCGCTGCGAAATCAAGAACCTGAACTCCTTCCGCTTCCTGGAAGAGGCCATCAACTACGAAGTACGTCGCCAGATCGAGCTGATCGAAGACGGCGGCACCGTGGTCCAGGAAACCCGCCTCTACGATCCGGACAAGAAGGAAACCCGCTCCATGCGCAGCAAGGAAGACGCGCAGGATTACCGCTACTTCCCCGACCCCGACCTGCCGCCGCTGGCCATCTCGCAGGAGTGGATCGACCGCGTCAAGACCACCATGCCGGAGCTGCCTGCCGCCATGCGCGAGCGTTTCGTGGCCGACTATGCCCTGCCCGAATACGATGCCATGGTGCTGACCCAGTCCAAGGGCATGGCTTCCTACTTCGAAGCCGTGGTCGCCGCCGCCGGGAAGGATCAGTCCAAGCCGGCCGCCAACTGGCTCATGGGCGACGTCGCCTCGACCCTGAACCGCGAAGACACCGACATCGCCGACGCCCCCGTCAAGGCGGCGCAACTGGCGCTGCTGCTGAAGCGCATCGCCGACGGCACCATCTCCAACAAGATCGCCAAGGAAGTTTTCGCCGGCATGTGGGAAGCCCGCTCCGACAAGGACAGCCTGGCCGACGACATCATCGAGGCCAAGGGCCTGAAGCAGATTTCCGACAGCGGCGCGCTGGAAGCCATCGTCGACCAGGTGCTGGCCGCCAACGAAAAGTCGGTCGCCGAATTCCGTGCCGGCAAGGAGCAGGCCATCAACGCCCTGATCGGCCAGGCCATGAAGGCCACCCGCGGCAAGGCCAACCCCGCGCAGCTGACCGAATTGCTGCGCAAGAGGCTGGCAGGCTGATCCTTCCGCACTGCGCTGCCCATGAACGAACCCCACCCCTGGCAACAGGCGTGGGGTTTTTTCATGCGCCCGACAGCACCAGCGGCCGGCCCCGCGCCCAGCGATTGCTGGACAGCGAAAACGTCAGTGAGCTGACCTGGTGGTACCAGCCCGCCGGGATATAGAGCATCTCCCCCGGCTGCACCTCGCAGCACACCAGCGCCGCCTGGCGCGCCAGCGGAAAGCGCTCCAGGTCCGGATGATCGGGATCGAAGGGCGAGCCGAACAGGATGGCGTTGGCCTCCTTCGGATACAGATACTGGTCGTGATGCGGCGGTGCCAGCCAGACCCGCTTGCGACCCCACAGCTGGGCGAAGACATTGTCGTCATAGTCGCAATGCAGCGGCGTGATGCAGCCGGCCGGGCCGATCCAGAAGCGTGGCGGCCCCATCTTCTCGAAGAAGCCGGGCCAGTGGCACAGCGCATTCAATGCACGCAGTTCCAGGTTGCCCAGATAGGGTGGAAGTCCGCTCTCGTCCCGCAACGCCTGCTCCAGGTAGTCCACCAGCGTCATGTCCTGCATGGCCCGGTCCGGCGCGAAGGCGGTGTTGATGTAGTCCCCCACCCTGGCCCGTACCGGCAAGGCCCCGAAATGCTGGCGCAGCCCCTCCATGTCCATCGCCGCCAGCGGCCAGCGGCTGGCCATGCCGGTCATGATGAAGGGCAGGCCGGCGCGGGCGCGCTCGCGGAAAGCCGCCGTCTTCTGCGGGCCGATGCGCGGGATCGCCTGCACCGCCGGCAGCACGGCACTGGCCTCGCGAATGGCCTGGCGCATCCTGGCCACCGAGGCCACGCCGCGTATCTGCGCATCGCGCTGGTCACGCGCCTGCTTGCGCGCCGCCACTTCCTCGACGCTCAGCCCGGTGAGGTCGGCGCGCGGCGGCAGCCTGCGCGTTTTTGACGGGGCAGATTCAGGGGAATGTGAAGGAAAAGGCGGGCGCTGTGTCATCCGGGCTATTGTAGCGGCATGCCGTATCTCGCTCGGCGCATAAGGATATGAATTATTCTTCCTTGCTGGGTCTATGCCCCGGGGGGTGTAATAAGGGCTTTCCTGCCCGGGCAGTCGCGTCCGGGATCGTCAGGCCAGAGCGCAAGAGGAGCCCCCATGTCGGTCGCCACACCGGAACGCACGCAGCAGACCCAACAGCAATTCGAGATCCGTCCCTTCGACGCCCCGCTGGGCGCGGAAATCCTCGGTCTCGACCTGAACCTGCCGGTCTCCGCCCCGGAACTGGCGCGCATCCGCAGCGCCCTGGTGCAACACGGCGTGGTGGTATTCCGCGACCAGCGCATCACGCCGCAGCAGCACATCGACTTCAGCCGCCGCTTCGGCCCGCTGCAGGTGCACGTACTGAACCGCTTCCACCTGGCCGGCCATCCGGAAATCCTGATCGTCTCCAACGTGGTCGAGGACGGCAAGCCCATCGGTCTGGTGGATGCCGGTGCCGACTGGCACTCCGACCTTTCCTACATGCCCCGTCCCAGCCTGGGCGCCCTGCTGCATTCGCAGGAACTGCCGGCCGAGCAGGGCGACACGCTCTACGCCAACACCGCCGCCGCCTGGGACAGCCTGCCGGCCGCACTGAAGACCCTGCTCGACGGCAAGCGCGCCGTGCACTCCTACGTCTATCGCTACGAGCGTCTGCGCAAGCTTTCACCGTGGCGCGCACCGCTGACGCAACAGCAGATCGACGAAGTGCCGCCGGTTGAGCATCCGGTGGTGATCACCCACCCCGAGAGCGGGCGCAAGATCCTCTTCGTCAGCGAAGGCTTCACCTCGCACATCGTCGGCATCCCGCGTGACGAAAGCGATGCCCTCCTGAAGGAACTGCACGCCCACATCACCCGCCCGGCCAACGTCTACACCCACCACTGGCAGGCGCATGACCTGGTGTTCTGGGACAACCGCAGCACCCAGCACTACGCCGCGATCACCCCGCAGCACCTGCGTCGCACGCTCTATCGCACCACGGTCGAGGGCAACGTCCCGCGCTGATCGATCACCACCAGTGCCGTCGCGTCCAGGCGGAACACGCTGACCGCCTGCGTCAGCGCGCTCGCCTGGTCCTGCATGGAGCGCGCCGCAGCGGCGGCCTCTTCCACCAGCGCCGCGTTCTGCTGCGTGGCCTCGTCGATATGGGTGATGGCCAGGTTCACCTGTTCGATGCCGTCGCTCTGCTCCTGGCTGGCCAGGGTGATCTCGCGCACGATCTCGCTCACCCGCACCACGCTCTGCACCACTTCCTGCATGGTGCCGCCGGCCTGTTCCACCAGGCGGCTGCCATCGTCGACCTTCTGCACCGACTCGTCGATGAGTACCTTGATTTCCTTGGCCGCCGCTGCCGCGCGCTGCGCCAGTGAACGTACCTCCGAGGCCACCACCGCAAAGCCGCGCCCCTGTTCACCGGCCCGGGCCGCTTCCACCGCCGCATTGAGCGCCAGGATATTGGTCTGGAAAGCGATGCCGTCGATCACGCCGATGATGTCGGCAATCTTTTGCGAGGAGGCATGGATCGCCCCCATGGTCTGCACTACCTGATCCACCACCGCACCACCCCGGCTGGCGACCTGTGAGGCCTGCGCGGCCAGCGCGTTGGCCTGGCGCGCATTGTCGGCATTCTGCTTGACGGTGGAGGTCAGCTGTTCCATGGCCGAGGCGGTTTCTTCCAGCGAGCCGGCCTGCTGCTCGGTACGCGCCGACAGGTCGAGGTTGCCGGTGGCGATCTGGGTCGAGGCGGTGGTGATGGTATCGGTCCCGCTGCGCACGCGTGCCACGATGTCGCGCAGATTGCCATTCATGCGCTTGAGGGCGGAGAGCAGCTTGCCGGTCTCGTCGCGGCTGCTGCTATCGATGCGCGAGGTGAGGTCACCCGCGGCCACCGTCTCGGCCACCGCGATGGCCTGTGTCAGCGGCCGCGTGATGCTCAGCGTCAGCGCCCAGGCCAGCAGCGCCCCCAGCGCGATCTCGATGCCCCCCAGGACCAGCAACATGCTGCGTCCGGCGCGGTAGTTGTGATGGATCTCCGCGGCCGCCGCGTCGATGGCCTTCTTCTGGAATTCGGCATAGCGCAGCACGCCGTCGGCGTAGTCATCCATCATCTTGATGAGCGTGGTATCGGTCATCACGCGCGCCCCGGCATCATCACCGGCGGTCTTGATGTCGAAGATCTTCTGTCGCGTGGCGCGATAGGCGGCCCGCAGCCTGCCCACTTCGTCAAACAGCCGTTTTTCCTCGGGGTCCACGATGGCGGCCTCGACCCGCTTCTGCAGCTGGCTGATCTGGGCCGACTGGGCATCGATCTGTTTCTGGAAGTAAGCCTGGAAATCGTCGTCGTCGGACTTCATCACCGCCAGGGTGCGCACCCCGTTTTCCTTGATGGCGGCATGCCATTGCACGGAGTCGCGCTCCTTGGCCAGGGCCACGCGGGTCATCTCATCGGAGGCGTCGCCGATGCTGCCCAGGCGCCATACCCCCAGCCCCACCATCAATGCCATCAGCATCAGCAAGGAAATGAAACCGATGCTCAGGCGCACGCCGATCTTGAGGTTCTTCATGTCGTCCTCCCAAGGTTGCCGCAACGGGCTGGCGTTGGTGAATAGTTGTCGTCGTGAGCGCCGCTGCGGAGATGCAATAAAGATATAAACGATTTCCCTGTCTGCGCACCCGGTCATCAGGATCCAGGGGCAGAGCAGGTCAGCCTACCACGGGGGGCGACGATTGCACCATGTACTTTTGGGGGACTGTTGCGAGATGCCATTGCAGCATGGCAGGCAGCCTGCCTGGCTGCCTGCTCAGAGGGGGGATGAGAGGACTACCAGTCCATCTGTGCGTCCAGCGGATAGATGGGACGCCGTATCTTCTTGATGGGGAACAGCCTGAAATTGGCACTGGTCGGCCCGCCGCTGTCGGAATCGCATTCCACCAGCGCGCGGCTGATCGGCACGAATACCGGGCGGCAATACATGCGCGACTTCAGGATCAGGAAGGCCTGTTGTGCCGGGTCCAGTCCCAGGCTGGTGAATACGCCCAGGTCGTAGGGCTCCACCCGTTCCTCGGTGACGACGATGCGCGCCGCACCGATATCGAGGAGCACGCTGCGTCCCATCTGCAGCGTCGAGCCGGTATAGATCGGTCCGGTGACGGTAAAGCGGCCATCGCTGATGGCCAGCACCTTGCCGGTATAGACCGGCGGAACCTTGGTGATGCCCTGGGCACTCAGCGCCACCTTGTTGCCCACCGCCAGCGTGAGCTGCGCGCCGACCCCGGCGGCAACCAGTTGGGCCACCGCCTCGGGATCGCTGATAGGACCGACGGCAATGCCTTCCAGGCCGGCCGCCAGCGCCGCTTCCAGCACGTCCATGGTGTTGCAGGTGCCACCGGACATGACGTTGTCGCTATGGTCCAGCAACAGCACGGGACCGCTGCCGGCTGCTTCGGCGAGCTGCCGAGCCTGCGCCAGCGATTGCGCCAGCGGCAGGCTGTCATAGACGAAGTCATCGCGCTCGGCCCAGATCTGGCGGCCGATCTCGTCGGCCACGCTATCGGCCAGCGCAGCATCGTTCTCGGCCACCACCACCACCGACATGCCGGCATCATGGAAATCCGACAGGGGGAAGCCCGCCAGCACCGAGACCGCCAGCACGCCCGGCCGCTGCTCGGCCTGCTTGGCCGCCTCCACCGCGCGCTGCATGGCCGAGGCCGAGGTATTGCTGGTCAGCGTGGCCGACAGCACCGGCACCTGGCGCCAGCCCAGGCGCGGGCGGGATTTCTCCTGCAGCAGGGCCACCAGCAGGCGGCCGGCATGCTCGCCGGTCTCGTACATATCGACGTGCGGATAGGTCTTGAAGCTGACGATCACGTCGGCATTGGCCACCATCCTGGGCGTGACATTGCCGTGCAGGTCCAGCGCCACCCCCAGCGGCGTATGCGGGGCGATGCGGCGGATGCGTTCCAGCAGCACGCCTTCGCCATCGTCGGCGTTCTCCGCCACCATGGCGCCGTGCAGGTCCAGCAGGATGGCATCGCAGCCGGCCTCGATGGCCCGCACGATGCCGTCGCACATCACGGTATAGGCATCGGCCGCCACGGCGGCGCTGGGATTGGCCCAGGCTGCCAGCGGCGTGACGATCTCCGCGCCCAGCCCCTCGGCGATATCGAGGAAGGCGCCCATGGCCGTGCGCGCCCCTTTCTGGTCACGGTAGGCCGCCTCGTCCCATTGCGGGGCGAAGGCGTCCAGGGGAGTGGGAATCGGCGAGAAGGTATTGGTCTCGTGATTCATGCGTGCAATGACGATTTTCGGTTTCATGATCACTTTCCTGCATTAATCCCTGACCACGCCGGCACTGGCCAGCATGGCCTGCAGCAGCACGTTGCAGCCGGCTTCGAGGTGCTCGGGGCGGGCATCCTCGATCTCGTTGTGGGACACGCCGTCCTTGCACGGCACGAAGATCATCCCGGCCGGTGCCAGGCGCGCCGCGTAGATGGCGTCATGGCCGGCACCGGAGACCACGTCCATGGTCTTGTAGCCCAGCGCCGCAGAGGCGGCGCGCACATTGTCCACGCAATCCGGATGGAAGGGGCAGGGCGGGAAGTAGGACACCCGCTCCAGCTCGATGGACAGCCCGGTCTTCTGGCGCATCGCCTCCAGGTAGGCCACCAGGTCTTCATGCATGCGGTTGAGCGATTCGTCGCTCACGTTGCGCAGGTCGATGGAAAACTTCACCTGCCCCGGGATCACGTTGCGGCTGTTGGGCATCACCTGCACCTGGCCCACCGTGCCACGGCCATAGGGCGGGTAGCGGTGGGCGATGGCCACCACCTCCTGCATGATGTACGTGGACACCTGCAGCGCATCCTTGCGGATTTCCATCGGTGTCGGACCGGCGTGCGATTCGAAGCCGGTCACCGTGCAGTCGTACCAGGACAGCCCCAGCACCGCCGGCACCACGCCGATGACGGTGTCAGCGTTTTCCAGCACCGGCCCCTGTTCGATGTGGGCCTCGTAGTAGGCGCCGATGGGATGGTCACCGCAGACCTGGTCGCCGATGTAGCCGATGCGCTCCAGTTCATCGCGCACCTTCTTGCCGTCGATATCGGTGGCGTTGTAGGCATGCTCCAGCGTGAAGGCGCCGCAGAAGACGCCCGAGCCCATCATCACCGGCACGAAGCGCGAGCCTTCCTCGTTGGTCCAGACCGCCACCTCGATGGGCGCCTCGGTCTGGATGCCGTGCTGGTTCAGCGTGCGGATCACCTCGATGCCCGAGAGCACGCCATAGTTGCCGTCGAACTTGCCGCCGGTCGGCTGGGTATCGATGTGCGAACCGGTCATCACCGGCGGCAAGGCATTGTTGCGGCCGGGCCGGCGCATGAAGATGTTGCCGATCTGGTCCACCACCACGCTCATGCCCTCGGCACGTGCCCAGGAGGTGACCAGGTCGCGGCCCTGCTTGTCCAGGTCGGTCAGCGCCAGGCGGCACACGCCCCCCTTTTGCGTGCCGCCGATCCTGGCCAGCTCCATCAGTGAATCCCACAGTCGCGCGCCATCGACGCGCAGGGTGGGGGCTTGTGTTTTCATGTCCATTGTCGATTCCTTGTTTGGTTTTGCCACAGGCAATCCTTCGATACGGCCTTCGGCCTACTCAGGCCGAACGGGAGGAGGGGACGCCACCACGCGTGCGTAAAGCCATCCCCACCCCGTTCGACCTGAGTAGCCGCGCAGCGGCGTATCGAAGGACGCTCCATCGTCATTCATGCCGCCAGATTGACGCCCAGATAACGGTCCTTGACCCGGTCGTCGGCCAGGAAGGCATCGTTGCTGCCGCTATAGACGATGCGTCCCTGTTCGACGATGTAATGGCGGTCCGCCAGTTGCGTACAGACTTCCAGGTTCTGCTCCACCAGGATGATGGACATCCCGGTGGCCTTGATCTCCTTGATCTGCGCCACGATCTCGTCCACGATCACCGGTGCCAGCCCTTCCACCGGCTCGTCCAGCATCAGCACGCGGGGATGCGTCATCAGCGCCCGCGCGATGGCCAGCATCTGCTGCTCGCCACCGGAGAGCTGGCCGCCGCCGTTCCTGCGGCGCTCCTTCAGGCGCGGGAAGATGGTGTAGATTTCTTCCAGCCCCCAGGCCGACTCCTTGCGCGCGGCCATGGTCAGGTTCTCTTCCACGGTCAGCAGCTTGAAGATGCCGCGATGCTCCGGCACCAGACATACCCCGCGCGCGGCGATCTTGTACGAAGGCAGGCCACTGATGCGCTGGCCCTCGAACAGGACCTGTCCCTGCGCCGGTGGCACCACGCCGACGATGCTCTTCAAGGTGGTGGTCTTGCCGGCGCCATTGCGCCCCAGCAGCGTCACCACCTCGCCGGCATCGACCTCCAGCGAGATGCCCTGCAGGATGTGGCTCTTGCCATAGTAGCCGTGAACGTCTTGTACTTGCAGGATCATGCCTTGCCTCCGGTGATCATGCTGCCCAGGTAGGCCAGCCTTACCCGTTCGTCGTTGCGGATCTCGGCCGGCTTGCCCTGCGCCAGGATCTGGCCCAGCTGCATCACGGTGATGCGGTCGGAAATGTCCATCACGATGTCCATGTTGTGTTCGATCAGCACCACCGTATAGTCGTGGCGCAGGCCGTGGATCAACTGCTTCATCTCGGCGATGTCGTCGATGCCCATGCCCGAGGTCGGCTCATCCAGGAAGATCACCTTGGGTCGCCCGGCCATGGCCATGCCCACTTCCAGCCGGCGCTGCTGGCCGTGCGACAGTTCGGCGCAAGCGCGTTCGGCCACCGCCTGCAACGACAGGCGCGTCAGCAGCGTATCGGCCAGCGCGCAGGCCGCTTCGAACTGCTCGGCCCGCTTCCAGGGATTGAGTGCGGCCAGCGGAGCGCGACCCTGTGCCGCCAGCCGCAGGTTTTCGCGCACGCTCAGGTTGGGGAACAGGCTGGTCACCTGGAACGAGCGCGCCAGTCCCTTCTGCACGCGCCGGTTGCCCGGCAGGTGCGACACTTCCTCGCCCTCCACCAGGATGCTGCCTTCGGTGATGGGCGTGGTCCCGGTCAGGGTATGGAACAGCGTGGTCTTGCCCGCGCCATTGGGGCCGATCACCGAATGCACGGTGCCGCCTTCGATATCGAGCGTGATGCCGTTGACGGCGGTGAACTTGCCGTAGCGCTTGGTCACGTTGACCGCTTGCAGGATGGGGCGGCTCATGGGTGCTTCTCCTGGGTGACGGCGGCCTGCGGCTCGGCCTCCCGGGCCTTGGTGCCGCGTACGCTATCGATGATCTTCATCGCCAGACCGAACAGGCCTTTCTGCATGTACAGGCTCACCGCGATCAGCAGCAGGCCCAGCAGCATCAGCCAGCGCGGCCACAGGCTGGAAAGCCAGTTGCCCACCAGCACGTAGAAGCTGGCACCCAGCAGCGAGGCGAACAGGTTGCCGGTGCCACCGATGACAGTCATCACCAGGATCGCCTCGCTGGTGTGGTACTCGATGTTGGACAGCGGCGCCACCCCGGTCATCATCGCGTGCAGGCCACCGGCCAGCCCCGTGACCGCGCCCGAGATGACGAAGGCCGCCAGCTTCAGCAGCCGCACGTCATAGCCCAGCGCCGAGGCTCGCGCTTCGTTCTCGCGCACCGCCAGCAGGGTCTTGCCCAGCACCGAATCGACCACCCGCTGCAGCAGCCAGAACACCAGCACGAACAGGATGGCCACCACCGTGTAGTACTGCCACGACGAGGTGGTCGGCAGCAGCGTCAGGCCGAACAGCGACAGCGGCGGACGCGGGATATCCAGCAGGCCGTTGTCGCCGCCCGTGACGTCCTTCATCGTATAGGCCAGGAAGTAGAACATCTGGGCGAAGGCCAGCGTCAGCATCACGAAGTAGGTGCCGCGCTGGCGGATCGAGAACCAGCCCACCAGCAAGGCCACCAGCGCGCCGCCCAGTGCCGCCAGCGCCAGCGAGGGCAGCAGCGCCAGCTTCAGCTGCAGCAGCACCACGCCGGCCGTATAGCTGCCCACGCCGAAGAAGATGCCCTGGCCGAAGGACATCAGTCCGGTATAGCCCAGCAGCAGGTTGCAGCCCAGCGCGGCCAGCGCGAACACCAGCACTTCGGTGGCCAGCGTGCCGGAACTGAGCAGCAGCGGCAACAGCACCACCACGGCGGCGGCCAGCAGGGTGTAACGGAAATGCGCAATCTGTTTCATGGAAACTCCCGTGCAGAAAAGCTCAAGCCGCACCCGGCCGGCCCAGCAGGCCATTCGGACGCAGCAGCATGACGGCCGCCATGGCGACATAGATCATCAGGTGTGCGCCCTCGGACCAGACCGTGCTCATCACGCTCTGTACGATGCCCACCAGGATGCCGCCGATCAGCGCCCCCCAGAAGCTGCCCAGCCCGCCGACCACCACCACCACGAAGGCAATCCCCAGCGCCTCCACCCCCATGAAGGGATCGGCACCGCGGATCGGCGCCGCCAGTGCGCCCGCCAGGCCGGCGGTGGCCGCCCCCAGCGCAAACACCAGGCTGAAGATGCGGTTGATGTTCAGGCCCAGCAGCGACACCATCTCGGTCGATTCCGAACCGGCGCGCACGATCGACCCCAGGCGCGTACCTTCCAGCACCCACCACAGCAGCAGCGCCATCACGGCGGTCAGGCCGATGACAAAGAGCCGGTACTTGGGATAGACGAAACCGCTCCACATCACCACCCCCTGCAGCACGTCGGGCGGCGAGACATTGTTGCCCAGCGGTCCCCAGACGGAAATCACCGCTTCCTGGATCACCAGGGCCATGCCGACCGTGAAGAGGATGTGGAAATGATGCGGCAGTGCATACACGTGGCGCAGTACGAAGCGCTCCACCACCCAGGCGAACAGGCCCACGGCCAGCGGCGCCAGCAGCAGCGACCACCAGAAGTTCAGCCCCAGGTCGGTGACCTGGAAGCACAGGTAGGCGCCCAGCAGGAAGAAGGCGCCATGCGAGAAATTGACGAAGCGCAGCAGGCCGAAGACGATCGACAGGCCCACCGCCAGCAGGAAGTAGAGCATGCCGATGCCTACGCCATTGGCGATCTGCAGCAGATAGATGTTCATGGAACCTCGTGAGGGGAACAAGGAAGTTCGGTAATGCCTCGATCACCGTTCGGACCGAGTAGACCTGCAGGGTCGTATCGAAGGCGCTCCGTCCTGGTTGCGCCGGGCGTCGCGCCTTCGATACGCCGCTGGCGCGGCTACTCAGTCCGAACGGTTTTTGACTCGCTGAGCCTCAGGGCAAAGGTCATCACAGCTTGCACTGCGTCTTTTCCAGCGGCAGGAAGGACTTGCCGGAGGAGACGATATCCGCGTAGTCGTTCTTGTTGGCCATCTTGGACTTGGCCTTGCCCTTGAGCAGGTAATAGTTCTTGATCACCTGGTGGTCGCCCTTGCGGATTTCCTCGGTACCGGTCAGGCCCTCGTACTTCATGCCTTCCATGGCCGCAATGACGGCCTTGGGGTCGGTGCTGTTGGCCTTGATGATGGCGTCCAGGATGATCTTGGTACAGATGTAGGAACCGGCCAGGCTGTAGTTCGGATCGATCTTCAGGTTGTCGTTGACCAGCTTGACGAATTCCTTGTTGAAGGGCGAATCGATGGCATGCCAGTATTGCGCGCCGAAGTAGACGCCGTCGCAGATGTCCGCGCCCAGGGTCTCGAACTGTTCCAGCCCCGAGGCCCAGGCCATGAGGATGGTGCAGTTGTTCTTCATGCCGAAGCTGACCGCCTGGCGCAGCGTGTCCGAGGACTGCGAGCCGAAGTTCAGCAGCAGCAGCACGTCCGGCTTGGCCGCCATGGCATTGGTCAGATAGCCGGAGAACTCCTTCTCGGTCAGCGAGTGGTAGCTGTTGCCGACGTGTTCGATGCCCTTTTCCTTGAAGATGTTCTTGGCCGCCGACAGCAGACCTTCGCCGAATACGTACTGCGGCGTGATGGTGTACCAGCGCTTGGCGTTGGGCAGCTTTTCCAGCAGCGGACGCACGGTCTGCTCGATGGCACCGAAGGTCGGCACCGACCAGCGGAAGGTGGAGCGGTTGCAGTCGCTGCCGGTGATCTCGTCGGCACCGGCGGTGGTGATGAAGACCGCACCGGCCTTGTCGGCTTCCTTGCCCATGGCCAGCGCCTCGCCGGAGAGGATGCCGCCGGCGAAGAAGCGGGTGCCCTTCTCGATGGTTTCCTGCATCTTGCGCACGGCCGTGGCCGGCTTGCCTTCGGTGTCGAGGTTGGTATAGCTGGTGCTCTTGCCCAGCACCTTGCCGTACTTCTGCAGGGCCAGCTTCATGCCCATGTCGGCGAACTTGCCGTTGGCCGCGAAGGGGCCGGACATCGGCACCGGGCAACCGAAGGCGATGCTCTCTGCCTGGGCAAACACATCGTGGTAGGTCAGTGCGCCGGGTGCGGCCAGGGCGGACAGTTTCAGGAAATTGCGACGGCTGATCATGCTTGTTTCTCCCTCGAAGCTAACGATTGACAGATGACAGACAGATGACATCCATGGAAATGCGCAACACTGCATTACTGCCCATCAACGCAATTTCCATGCCCATCGCTCCCATGAAACTTAGGAAATGGTGGACATCGATGGATTGCGCAGACGTGAAGAAGCCACCGCCAAAAACCGGCGGAAAAGCCTGGAACCATAGGGGCATGCTGCCTTCCGGCAAGCGCGGAAAGCAGAGATCGTGATTGCAAAAAACGCAGCAGCGGCGCGCATTTGCGCCGCGTGGCGTGAGCCTGCATGAGGGCTCCTCCTGCCGCTCCGATGAGCGTGTCTCCAGATAGTTTGCCGTTGTCCCGTGCCGCCGGTGTGTGTCCACCGATCTGCCACGACGGTCTGTATTTTCTAAGCTTTTCGCCAGCGTATCTGCTTTTGGTGCAGACCGCACTGACGATTCTTATCCTGTGGGTTCAGGGTCTCCTTGTTTGCACCAGCGGCTGACGTTTTCTGCACCATTGCTTGCGTGAGTTGCATCATGCCATTCCGGGACGCTGCCTCAGCATACCTGCGCCTGCGTCCGCACAAAAGAAAAACGGCATGAAAATTTCATGCCGTCTGTCCTGTTTATTTCATCTGCGGGAAAGCGAATTCCGCCCCTGCGCTGGCGGTATTGGGCCAGCGCTGCATCACTGCCTTGGCCCGGGTGTAGAAGCGCACGCCCTCCGGTCCGTACATGTGATGGTCACCGAAGAGACTGCGCTTCCAGCCGCCGAAGCTGCTGAAGGCCATCGGCACCGGCAGCGGTACGTTCACCCCCACCATGCCGACCTCGATCTGGCGCACGAACTCGCGCGCCACGCCACCGTCGCGGGTATAGACCGCCACGCCATTGCCATACTCGTGGGCGTTGATCAGTTCCACCGCGCTGGCGATGTCGGGGCAGCGCAGCACGCACAGCACCGGGCCGAAGATTTCTTCCTTGTACACCGTCATCTCCGGCGTGACGTGGTCGAGCAGGGTGCCGCCCACGAAGAAGCCCTTTTCGAAGCCCGGCACCTGATAGCCACGGCCATCCACCACCAGCGTGGCGCCTTCTTCGACACCACGGCCGATCAGGCCTTCGATGCGTTCCTTGGCGGCGGCTGTCACCACCGGACCCATCTCGGCACCGGCGGCCATGCCTTCGTTGATCTTCAGCTTGCCTGCGCGTTCGGCCAGGGCCGCCACCAGTTCGTCACCGGCGCTGCCGACGGCGACTGCCACCGAGATCGCCATGCAGCGCTCGCCAGCGGAGCCATAGGCCGCACCCATGAGGGCGTCCACGGCCAGCTGCATGTCGGCGTCGGGCATGACCACCATGTGGTTCTTGGCGCCGCCCAGGGCCTGCACGCGCTTGCCCTTGGCCGACCCACGGGCATAGATGTATTCGGCAATCGGGGTCGAGCCGACGAAGCTGATGGCCTTGACCTGCGGGTGGTCCAGCAGCGCATCGACGGTCACCTTGTCACCCTGGATGACGTTGAAGACGCCGTCCGGCAGGCCGGCTTCCTGCAGCAGGTCGGCAATCAGCAGTGCGGCCGAGGGATCGCGTTCGGAAGGCTTCAGCACGAAGCAGTTGCCACAGGCGATGGCGATGGGGAACATCCACATCGGCACCATGGCCGGGAAGTTGAACGGCGTGATGCCGGCCACCACGCCCAGTGCCTGGCGCATCGACCAGGCGTCGATGCCACGGGCGATCTGGTCGGTGTATTCCCCCTTGAGCATCTGCGGAATGCCGGCAGCGAACTCGACGATCTCGATGCCGCGCGCCACTTCGCCCTGGGCGTCCGAGAAGGTCTTGCCGTGCTCGCGCACGATGATGCGGGCGAAGTCGTCGGCCCGTTGCTGGATCAGGTGCAGGAAGCGGAACAGCACCCGCGCCCGGGTCAGCGGCGGCGTATTGGACCAGGCCGGGAAAGCCGCCACGCCAGCCTTCACTGCGGCATCGACCTCATCGACCGTACCCAGCGCCACCTGCGCCACCGGCACGCCCAGCGCCGGGTTGAAGACATCGGCGTAGCGCCCGCTCTTGGTATCGACGCGCTGGCCGCCGATGTAGTGTGCAATCTTTTCCATGAATCTTTCTTGCGTCGTAGTGAGGGATCAGGCCAGGGTCTTGAGGATGGCCGCCAGCTTGCCGAACAGTTCGTCGATCTGCTGCTTGTTGATGATCAGCGGCGGCGACAGGGCGATGATGTCGCCGGTCACGCGGATCAGGATGCCGTCGTTGAAGGCGCGCACGAAGGCGTCGTAGGCACGGGCGCCGACGCGGCCCGGGATGGACGACAGTTCGATACCGGCGATCAGGCCGATGGTGCGCACGTCGATCACATGCGGCAGGCCGCGCAGCGCGTGCGCTGCTTCCTGGAAGTAGTCGGCCACGGCCTGGGCATTGTCCAGCACGCCTTCGGTCTCGAACACGTCCAGCGAGGCCAGGCCGGCGGCGCAGGCCAGCGGGTGGCCGGAATAGGTATAGCCGTGGAAGAGCTCGATGCCGTCCGGGCCGTTCATGAAGGCGTCGTGGATTTCCTTCTTCACGAACACCGCACCCATCGGCACCACGCCGTTGGTCAGACCCTTGGCGGTGGTGAAGATGTCCGGTTCGACATCGAAGTAGTCGGACGCGAAAGGCGTACCCAGGCGACCGAAGCCGGTGATCACTTCATCGAAGATCAGCAGGATGCCGTGCTTGGTGCACAGCTCGCGCAGACGCTTGAGGTAACCCTTGGGCGGGATCAGCACGCCGGTGGAACCAGCCACCGGCTCGACGATGACGGCGGCGATGTTGGAAGCGTCATGCAGGGCGACGATGCGTTCCAGCTCGTCGGCCAGGTGCGCGCCGTATTCCGGCTCGCCCTTGGTGAAGGCGTTCTTTTCCAGGTTGTGGGTGTGCGGCAGGTGGTCCACGCCTTGCAGCAGCGCGGTGCTGAAGGTCTTGCGATTGCCGCCGATGCCGCCCACCGACATGCCGCCGAAGCCCACGCCGTGATAGCCGCGCTCGCGGCCGATCAGGCGGGTACGGGTGGCATTGCCCTTGGCGCGGTGATAGGCCAGCGCGATCTTGAGCGCCGTATCCACCGCTTCCGAACCGGAGCCGGTATAGAACACGTTGGCGAAGCGGTTGCCGGTGTAGGCCTTGAGGCGTTCGGCCAGTTCGAAGGCGCTGGGGTGACCCAGCTGGAAGGAGGGCGCGTAGTCCAGCGTGGCCACCGACTTTTGCACGGCCGAGACGATCTTGGGATGGGCGTGGCCCAGCGGCACGCACCACAGGCCGGCGGTGCCGTCCAGGATGGCATTGCCGGCATCATCGCGGTAATGCATGCCCTCGGCCGAGACCAGCATGCGCGGCGCGGCCTTGAAGTTGCGGTTGGCGGTAAAGGGCATCCAGTAGGCCGACAGGCTGGAAGGATGCGAATGGTCTTGACTGGACATGGCAGGCACCGATGGAAAAGGTAAAAGGAGAAACCAGCAGGGAGTGCTTGATTATTGCCAGACACTGGCAGTATTGTTAGCTACACTTTTGATTTTGATCTGAAACTGTATTGTTCTGTGCGATAAACTGTATTGAGCTATCCGCCGGGAACGACATTGCCCGGCCGACTGGCGTCGATGGCCCAGCAGCCTTTATCCAGAAGGGGAGGGGAGCACAATGGTGAGTCCGCCTCGCCGCCGTCGGCAGAGCAATACAGTTCAGGTTTTCACAACACACATCTTCCGATTGCAGCAATGCAGTGGACATCATGGGCTCCATCCCGCCCGAAAGGATCAGCATGGCCAAGCTCCCGCGAGCGCCCCTGCAACTCGATCTGCAACGCAATACTGCGGCCCGCCTGGTCGAGCAGGTCGCCGACGGCCTGGCCGGGCTGATCGAAGCCGGCGAACTGCGCTCCGGTGAACGCCTGCCTTCGGTCCGGCAATTCGCCCAGAGCCACGCCATCGGTGCCTCCACCGTGGTCGAGGCCTATGAACAACTGGTGGCACGCGGCATGTTGCTGGCACGCCGTGGCGCCGGCTTCTTCGTGGCCGCACGCGCTGGCCAGAGCGGAGCACGAGCGGTGTTCGTGCCGCATGAACCGGTGATCGACTCGGCCTGGCTGCTCTCGGAAATGTTTGCCGACGAACGCGTGCCCATCAAGGCCGGTTGCGGCTGGCTACCCGGCAAGTGGCTCAACGACGAAGGTCTGCACCAGGCCGAGCGTCGCATCATCCGCTCGCCCGGCGCGCAGCAGGTGGGCTATGGCCACCCCTACGGCTATGCCCCGCTGCGCCAGCTGATCACGCAATTCCTCGGCCACTGGGCACTGGAGCTGGGCATCGAACAGGTGCTCACCACCCACGGCGCCACCCAGGCCCTGGACCTGGTCATCCGCACCATGACCCAGCCCGGCGACACGGTCATGATCGACGACCCCGGCTACTGCAACCTGATCGCCATGCTGCGCCTGGCCGGGCTGAACGTGATCGGCGTGCCGCGCACCCCGGGCGGGGTCGATACCGAGCAGCTGGAAACGCTGGCCCGGGCACACCGGCCCAAGATGTTCTTCACCACCAGCGTGCTGCAGAACCCGACCGGCACCTCCTACACCCCGGCCTGCGCCATGCGCGTGCTGCAGGCGGCCGAGCGGCATGGCTTCTGGGTGGTGGAAGACGACATCTTCCGCGAACTCGGCCAGGCCACCGATCCCATGCTGGCCGCGCTGGATGGCCTGCAGCGGGTGATCTACGTGGGCAGCTATTCCAAGACCATCGCGCCCTCGCTGCGGGTGGGCTACATCGCCTGCCAGCGCGAACTGGCGCGGCAGATCGTGCATACCAAGATGGTGCTGACGCTGACCAATTCGGAGATCAACGAACGACTGGTGCACAACGTCCTCACCGAAGGCCATCATCGGCGCCATGTGCAGACCCTCAATGCGACCCTGCTCAACGCCCAGGCCACTCTCAATGCCAAGTTGAGCGACGCCGGCCTGACACCTTTCACGCCGGCGCGTGGCGGCATGTTCACCTGGGCCACCATCGAGGGCTGCGCACTGTCGGCCCGCGAAATCGCCGACCGCGCCAGGCAGAAGGGCATCTGGCTGGCGCCAGGGGATTTCTTCCATCTGTCGGCACCGGACAGGACCAGCTTCCGTTTCAATGTGGGGTATGCGGATGTGCCGGAGTTGTTTGATTTCCTGCGGGGGCTGTAGGCCTTCTATCGTGTGCAACAGGCACCACTTGAAGCCGCGCGTGTAACCAGAACGGTCCCGGCCGCAAGGCACTATCGAACCGGCTTGTCCGTGCTGTCGAGCAGTGTCTCGATCTGCCTTGCCCGTCCCGGATCGATGCTGCCGCGCTCCAAGGCCAGGGGAATGTTGCGCAGTGCCAGCTTGCGGTACAGGTCGGCGGCGCTTGAATCCACGTGCTCCAGCGAAGCCAGATGTTTCTGGATCGTTCCCATATCCCCACGTGCGATGCATCCCCCCATTCCTTTGGCCAGGCCGGCATCCTGCACGGCCGCCACGGTGCCTCGCAGAAGCGGTATCAGGGCCGCCATGGACTGCCGCTCAGATGCGCCAAAGCCCGCCCACAGCTTGGCCCCCTCTTTCAACAGCGCGATCAGGAAGGGGCCGACGTAATAGGCCGAGGCGTGATAGAGCGGGCGGATACCGGCGGGGAGCGGCAACGGGACGCATCCGATACTTTTCGCCAAGGACTCCAATGTCGCCAGCAAGCCTTCTTCGGCCTCAATCCCGACCGTGCATCCCGGCAGCCCGGCCAGAGCGACCTCGGGATTGGCGAACATCTGCATGGGATGAAATCCTCCCACCAGGGCGCCGGCTTGCCTGGCGCTCACCAGGGCCGATACTTCCGTGGCGCCGGAGCAGTGAACGACGGCTGTCCCGGCTGCCCACGAAACTTCTTCGCAGACCGGCCTGATCGCATCATCGCTCACGGTCAAGAAGACGAGGGAGGATAGTTCAGCGACTTCCTGAGGCGAGCCGGCCATGATGGGCTCGGGACAGCGCGCATGGAATTGGGCGAGATTGGCATCGCTTCTGCTATGCACCGCCGCGACGCGATGCCCCGCCTGGGCGAACGCGGCTGCCAGAGTCTGGGCGACCCGGCCCGCTCCCACGAAGCCGATCCGCGAAAGCACATTCGCCGTTTGCATGGATTCTCCCTGATCAACGCCGCCAGTCATCGGGTTTCGCGGCAAATTGAAGCGCAACAGGTCGGCAAGGCCATGCGTGAAGCCTTGCGGATTTCCTCGACGACATGAAGACGGCCCGTTACCGCAGCTTTCATATAGTTGCGTAATACAACCATAGTCCAAGCAGGGCCGAATAGCAATGGCCTGGTTCGCTCAGGCGAGCTTTCGTACTTCGGTCGCGCTGGGGGGCAATCCACCGCCGTCCCTGGCGGTCGGCTTCATCAGCGGAATCGGCTTGCCGGTGCGTTTGTCGATGAGCACCGAATGGCGTTCGCCGCGCTTGAACAGATGTTGCTCGCCCCATTGCCGCAGCGCCACCACGACGGGGAACAGGCTTTCGCCCTTGGCGGTGAGTACGTATTGCTGATAGGCCGTGCCATCCGAGGCGGCCTGCATGTCGAGGATGCCGGCTTCGACCAGCTTGCGCAGCCTGTCGGAGAGGATGTTGCGGGCCACGCCCAGATTGCGCTGCAGTTCGCCGAAGCGACAAGCGCCGTCGAAAGCATCGCGCACGATCAGCAAGGACCACCGATCCCCGATCACGTCGACGCTGCGCGCAACGGGACAGGGTTCGTCAGTCAGGACGCTATTGTTTGGCATGGCATCTCCCCGAGCCGGGACGGTGATCAATCTGGTTGCATTATAAAACCACATCATCTAGCATTCAATGAGTTTCGATTTGCAACCAGATTGGATGAATGCCATGATGAAGGATACTTCGGCGTCAGCGCCGAACCGACCCGCTGCACCGGTCCGGCGCGCCGATATGCCGCGCAGCATGCTATGGCTGTTCGCCATCGCCAGCGGCCTGAGCGTGGCCAATGTCTATTACGCGCAACCGCTGCTCGATGCCCTCTCGAGAGACTTCGGCATCAGCCACGCTGCTATCGGCGGCGTCGTCACCGCGACCCAGATCGGTTGCGCGGTGGCCTTGTTGCTGCTGGTGCCGCTGGGTGACCGGATGGATCGACGGCGTCTCATGGCGATACAGCTATTGGCGTTGGTGGTCGCGCTGGTGGTCGTCGGTCTGGCCCAGAGCGCGCTGGTCCTGTTGATCGGTGTCCTCGCCGTCGGCTTGCTGGGTACGGCGATGACACAGGGGTTGATCGCCTATGCCGCCAGCGCTTCGGCTGCGCATGAACGAGGGCGGGTTGTCGGCGCGGCACAAAGCGGTGTGTTCGTCGGTCTGCTGCTGGCCAGGGTCTATGCGGGAGGCGTCAGCGACCTCGCAGGCTGGCGCGGTGTCTACCTGACCGCTGCCGCGCTGATGCTGGCCATCGCCACGCCGCTGTGGAGAAGGCTTCCGGCCCTGGCCGCCGTGCCCGATGAAATGGGCTATCTGCGTCTGATCGCTTCCATGCTCACGCTGCTGCTGCAGGAAAAGGTCTTGCAAGTCCGGGGTGTGCTGGCCATGTTGATGTTCGCCGCACTCAATATCTTCTGGAGCGCCCTGGTGCTGCCCTTGAGCGCGCCACCCTATGGGTTTTCACATACCGCCATCGGCGCCTTCGGCCTGGTCGGCGCCATCGGTGCACTGGCCTCCGCGCGTGCCGGGCAATGGGCCGACCGTGGACAGGGGGAGCGTACCAGTGCCGTCGCACTGGCACTCCTGCTGCTGGCCTGGTGGCCGCTGTCCTTGATGGCGTGGTCGCTGGTGGCGCTGGTGGTCGGCATCATCTTGCTCGACATAGGCGCGCAGGCGCTCCACGTCACCAGCCAGAGCATGATTTTCCTGACCCGGCGCGACGCCTACAGTCGCCTGATCGGTCTCTACATGCTGTTCTATGCCGTCGGCAGCGGCCTGGGAGCGATCGGCGCGACGGCCACCTATGCCCATGCGGGCTGGCAAGCGGTATGCCTGCTGGGTGCCGCGGTCAGCCTGCTGGCGTTGCTGTTCTGGTGGCTGACCCGACGGGTTTCATCCATGGCAGCCACCCATACGCAAGATCGATAGCGCGGAAGTCCGGCTGCCCCAATGGCACCATGCTCTCATGCCCAGCAGCGCCAATGCCCACAATGCGCCGGGCCAGTGTGATGCGCCAGGGATGGCCAGCAGCATCAAACGACGACATTGGATACATCCACCAGATTTTCACGCAGGCGGGAAGCATCCCGTTTCGGCGGATGGCCGAACAATCGGGAATATTCACGGCTGAATTGGGACGGGCTTTCATATCCCACCGCGTAGGCGGTCCGGGTGGCGTCCACGTCAGAGGCCAGCAGACGTCGGGCCGCCTGCAGTCGCAGCGTCTTATGGTATTGCAGGGGGCTCATCGAGGTGGCCGCGCGGAAGTGGCGGTTGAAGGACGCAATGCTCATGCCAGCGATGTCGGCGACGGTCTTGATCGGGAAGGATTCATCGTAGTGATGACGCATCCAGTCGATCGCTTTTCTGACCTGCGTCAGTCGTCCCTCCTCGCGGCCGATTTGCCGCAGCAACGGTCCGTGCGGGCTTTGCAACAGCCGGTACATGAGCTCGCGCTCACGCGATGCGGCCAGCACGGCAATATCGTCCGGCGTATCCAGCAGGGCCAGCAAGTGGTCCCAGGCTTCAAGTACGTCGCGCGAGACCCGCTCGATGTTGAAGGCTGCCGGCTCTTTTTTGTGCGGGGCGGCCGGCATGTCGGCGATCAGGGAGGTGAGGATGCCGTGGTCCAGCGTCAGGCCGGTGCCGACGTAGGGCTGGTCGCCCTCCATTTCGAATATGCAACAGGTCGTCGGTAAATCGATCAGGGAAGCGAAGCAGGCGCCCGCACTGTAGCGCAGCATCTTCTTGTTCACCATCATCTGCTTGGCGCCCTGCAAGATCAGGCATACGCCGGCGCCGATGGCCATCATGCTCGGCTCCGCTTGCCGGAAGACGCCGACGGCCAGTCGCGGAATGGCTGTGTCCAGGCTCTTCGGGTCTTCGTGGCGCAGTACGCGGCGGCTCATTTGATGAAGGAGATCTTTCATATCTTCAGTGTGCCAGCTGAATCGGACATGTTCAATGAATTGAGCGGATCAGGCAATAAATTGCGCTGTTTTGGCGAAAATCCGTCAAGCCCAAAGCGTATCTTGGCAAGACGCATGCGGTGTCGCATGCCTCTGAACTCAACAGGAGAACATCTTGAACAGCGCACATTTCAACGCAAAATCGACGACGGATGAAGTATTGGCCGGCACGGACCTGCGCGGCAAACGGGTCTTCATCACGGGTGTCTCGGCAGGGCTGGGAATCGAAACGGCCCGCGCCCTCGTGGCCCATGGCGCCGACGTCATCGGCACCGTGCGCGACCTCGACAAGGCGCACGGTGCCACGCAGGTGGTGCGGGATGCGGCAGAAGCCTCAGGCGGCAGCCTTGAGATCATCCGGATGGACCTTGCCGATCTGGCATCGGTCCGAGCCGTGACCGACAGCATGGTCGCCGCAGGAAAAACCTTCGACCTCGTCATTGCCAATGCCGGCATCATGGCACCACCCTTCGGCGTGACGCCGGATGGCTTCGAGCTCCAGTTCGGCACCAATGTCCTGGGACACTTCGTATTGGTCCACCGGCTGGCACCGCTGATGGTAGCGGGAGCAAGACTGATCATGCTCTCCTCCAACGGGCACCGGTTCGGCGATGTCGATCTCGACGATCCGAACTTCACGCATACCCCTTACGATCCCTGGCTTGCATACGGCCGCTCCAAGACCGGCGACGCCTTGCTGGCCGTGGCCTTCGACGCGCGGCATCGACATCGTGGCGTGCGCGCGGCGAGCGTCCACCCGGGTGTCATCCTGACCGAGCTGACGCGCAATATCGCGCCTGAAGTGTTCGAGAGTGCCTTTGCCTCGATGCATGAACAACACCTGGCGCTGGGAAATGCGCCCTTCGAGGTCAAGACCCCCGCAGAAGGCGCCGCGACGACGCTTTGGGCCGGCGTCGTCGCGGATGCCGAGACCATCGGCGGACGTTACTGCGAAGACTGCGCAATCGCTGCCCCGCTTGCTGACGATGCCGTCGTCAGCGCTTTCAGCGCAGGCGTACGCCCGTATGCGCTCGATCCGGTACGTGCCGAGCAGTTATGGATCAAGTGCGCAGAATTGACGGGCGAAGCGTAATGAACAAGCGCAGCCAACTATCTCACACGGCGACGGAACCACCATCGACGAACAACTCGACACCGGCGATGTAACTGCTCTCGGGCGATGCCAGGAACAGTACCGCACGTCCTACTTCATCCGGTTCCCCCAGGCGTCCTGCGGGGATTAGCTGCCTGAGTGCGTCCTCCACCCCAGGACGCGCTTCAAGGTAGTCACGCATCAGGCGGGTCTCGGTTCCTCCAGGCGCCACCACATTCACGCGGATCTGACGGTCCTTCAGATCCGCGGTCCAGCTGCGCGCAAAGGAGCGCACAGCGGCCTTGCTCGCGTTGTACAGCGATTGTCCCGGGAAGCCTTTGACCCCGGCCACGGAACCATTGAGGACAATTGCGCCGCCTGCCGACATCAAAGGCAGCGCCTTTTGCACACTGAACAGCAATCCGCGTACATTCAGATTGAAGATCTGATCGAAGTCCGCTTCATCGATCAGTCCCAGTGGCTTGGCATCGGCCGAGGCGGTCCCGGCGTTGGCGAAGAGCACGTCGAGTCTTCCTTGCTCCGCCTGGATGCGTGCGTAGAGGCGATCCAGATCGCCTGGATTGGCAGCATCCCCTGATACACCGACCGCACCGTGGCCAATTTCCCGGACTGCCGCATCAAGTTTGTCGGCCCTGCGACCGGTCACATAGACCCGGGCGCCCTCGGCTGCAAACAGCTTGGCGGTGGCCAGGCCAATGCCTTCGCTGCCACCGGTGACCACCACAACCTTGTCGTCGAATCGCTTTGCCATCTCTGTCCCTTTCATAAGTGGAGAATTGCTCCACTTATTATGTGGAGATATCATCCACTTTTGCAAGCGCATTTGAATATGACGAACAAATTCCCCCTGACAGAAGAACCCTCGTTAAGGGCCGATGCCGCGCGCAATCGCGAGCGCATCCTTGCGGCAGCCGAAGAAGTGTTCCTGGAACGGGGAGCAGATGCCTCGCTCGACGACATCGCCAAGCGCGCCAAAGTCGGGATCGGCACGCTGTATCGCCGCTTTCCCACCCGGGAGGCGCTGCTTGCCGCAACCAACGATGAGCGCCTGATGGCGCTGGCCGAGGCGAGCCGGGGACGTGACGACAAGCTCGACCCCGATGCTTCCGTGCGCGCCTTCGTGAAGGATCTCGTGGCGCATGCGTCTCACTATCGGGGGCTGGCGGCGGCGCTGGGTACGGTCCTCAAGAGCGGCACGCCGGGTTGTCACGCCAGCGGCGAGGAAGCGCAACGCCTGCTCTTGCGCGCACAAAAGGCGGGCGCCATTCGGCGGGACGTCTCGGTCGAGGATCTCGTCTGCATGGTGACTGCGATTTCCCTCAGCATCGAACAAGGCAGTGCGACAAAATCGCGGATCGCCCATTTGATCGACCTGTTCCTCGACGGCGTCGGCGTGCGGTGATCGGAGCGTTTCAGACCACGCGACGGAAAGCCTTCCAGACCATTTGACAGGACATCCACCATGACGTTTTCAGCACCAAGCGGCATCCGCGCCGTCGTCTTCGATTTCGGCGGCGTACTGTTCGACTGGAATCCCCAGCACCTGTATCGCCAGCTGATCGCTGATGAAGAAGAGCGCAACCATTTCCTCACCCACATCTGCTCACCCGAATGGAACGTACAGCAGGATGGTGGTCGCACGCTGGCCGATGCGACCGAGCTGTTGGTGCGTGAGCATCCGCAGCACGAAGCCTTGATCCGGGCCTTCTATGGTCGTTGGGTGGAAATGCTGCGCGGACCGCTCCCCGAGGGCGTGGCATTGCTGCGTGAACTGCATGCGCAGCAGGTGCCGGTATTCGGCCTGACCAACTGGTCCGCCGAGACCTATCCGTATGCACGGGACAATCACGACTTCATGCAGTTGTTCCTGGACATTGTCGTGTCAGGCGACGAGCGTTGCATCAAGCCTGAGCCGCGCATCTACGAGATCGCGCTGGAGCGTTATGGACGCCACCTGCCGGCACTGCAGCCGCAGCAACTGGTCTTCATCGACGACGCGCAAAAGAATATCGACGCCTGCCGGGCGCTGGGCTGGCACGGCATCCACCACGTCCAGGCGGAGCAGACCCGCTTGCAATTGCGCGCACTGGGCTTGCCGGTCTGACGGTCGTGATCAGTCGCAGCGGCCGGTCTGCACATCGCATTGGAGCGGCGTGCTTTCCTGCGCTGGCAATGTCGTGCTGGTCGTGCCGGTTTCGTCACGCAGGTAGGCGGCCCACTGCTCGGGCTGCCCCAGCCAGCGGCCGGTGTCCAGTACTTCCAGCGTATCGCCCCGCTGCAAGATGAAGGTGGGGAAGCCGCGTCCGCCGACGTAGTTCAGCAATTCACGGCTGGCCGCGATGTGGTCATCCAGTTCTTCCTGCTCCACGCGCTGCAGTTCGGCGACGAAGGTGGCAGCGTCGACGCCCAGCGCCTGGGCCAGTTCGGTCAGCGTGCTCACCTCCGAAATCCGTCGTCCCTGCTGGTAATGGGCACGCTGGATGGCCGCCAGCATGTCCAGTCCGGCTGTCTCGCCCTGGATGGATTGCACCGCCAGCACGGCGGCTATCGGTGGCGCCGAATCGAAGACGGCATCGGTGTCCTTGAGCAGTCCATTGAAATAGTCCTCACCGAATGCCTGCCCGGTCATCTGCGCGATGCGGTGGTCGTGCGGCATCACGTAGTCGCGCAACTGCGCGTCGACGCGGCGGCGGTTGCGGCCGGCCATCATGCCGCCACCATGCGCCTGCACCGGCAGCACGGCGCGGGCTGCGGCCACCAGTGGCGCAGCCCCATAGCACCAGCCGCACAGCGGATCGTGGATGTAGTGGAGCACGGTGTCGTGAGCGGTGGCGGGAGTGGTCATGATGGGGTTCCTCTTGGATGAATCGATGTCGGGCCTGAGGATGTTTCACCATCAGACCCGGGGTATTGCCTGGCTCAGTAGCCTACCGTGAAACGCGCGCGGACGTGCTTCGGTTGTTCCAGTTCGTCCAGCAGGGCGACGGCGAAGTCTTCATAGGAGATCCAGCTCTTGCCATCGGCGCCGACCAGCAACTGGTCCTGGCCCAGGCGGAACTGGCCGGTGCGTTCGCCGGCGATGAACAGGGCCGAGGGCGACAGGAAGGTCCATTCCAGTGCCTGCTCGCCGCGCAGGACGTTCAGGAAGTCACGGCCGCCGGCGGCTTCCGGCTTGTACTCTTCCGGGAATTCCGGAGTGTCGATCAGGGCTTTGCCAGGTGCGATTTCCAGGCTGCCGGCGCCGCCGACGATGGCCAGGCGCTTGACGCCCGCCGCCTTCACGGCCGGCAGCAGGTCGGCCGCGCCGAAGCTGGTGAAGCGGCCGCTGGAGACGACCACGTCGGCACCCTTGATGGCCGATGCCAGGCTGGTGGCGTCCTTGACGTCGGCCGCGACCACGGTCACGCCGGTGCGCTGGGCGATCTTGCCGGCATCGCGGGCGATGGCGACGAGATTGTGGCCGCGACGCAGGGCTTCGTCCACGATGCGGCTGCCGACATTGCCGGAGGCGCCGATGAGTGCGATTTTCATGAGGTTTCCTTTCGAGGTGGTGATGGGAGCACGAGGAGCGGCACAGGGTGTCGCACAGTCGCCATCATAGGATCGCTTTTGTTTTCGAAAAACAGCATAATCGATCACAGTTTGTTTCCAAAAACGTGCAGATCGAAAGGCGGCACCATGGATCGCTTGATGGCCATGCAGGTATTCGTGGCGGTGGTGGACGGCGGCAGCCTGTCGGCCGCGGCCGGGCAGCTGGACCTGTCGCGGCCGGTGGTGTCGCGCTATGTGGCCGAGCTGGAGGACTGGGTCGGGGCGCGCCTGCTGCACCGGACCACGCGGCGCCTGTCGCTCACGCCGGCCGGCAACGAAATATTGCCGCGTTGCCGCCAGATGCTGGAGTTTTCCGATGACATGCGCCACGCGCTGGACACGCCCGATGAGACGCCCCGCGGGCTATTGCGCATCACCGCCAGCACTTCCTTTGCGCAGACCCAGCTGATCCAGGCGGTGGTCGACTACGGGCGCCGCTATCCTGGCGTGGCGGTGGACCTGCTGGCGCTGGACCGCACGGTGAACCTGGTGGAAGAACGCATCGACCTGGCCATCCGCATGACCAACCGGCTGGAACCCAACCTCATTGCCCGACCGCTGGGCGTGTGCCGCTCGATCATCTGTGCCGCGCCGGATTACCTGGCCCACCACGGCACCCCGCGCAAGGTGGAAGAACTGGCCCTGCACAATTGCCTGACCCACTCCTATGTGGGGCGCAGCCTGTGGCAGTTCGATCCGAAGAAGGTACATGGAAAGGGCGGCAAGACAAGGACGGCGGCGCAGAGCCAGAGCGTGGCCGTGGGCGGCAGCATCAGTGCCAATGAAGTGACGGTGCTGCTGCAGGCGGTGCTGGCCGGGGTCGGTATCGGCCACATGCCGGCCTATGCCGTGGCGCCGCTGGTGGCCAGTGGCCGGCTGGTGCAGTTGCTGCCGGACTTCGAGCCGCTGCAGTTGGGGATGTATGGCGTCTACGCCTCGCGCAAGCATATGCCGGCGACCTTGCGCACCATGCTTGATTTCCTGGCCCAGCGCTTCGCCGGGCAACCGTTCTGAGCGGAGCAGGTCAGGCCAGGGTCGGGCCCGTTCAGGGGGTGATGCTGAGCAGCTTGTGAACCAGTTCGGAGGAGGTGGAGGCGGCGAACTTGCGCATCAGGCGGGCGCGATGCATTTCCACCGTGCGCGGGCTCAGTTCCACCTGGCGCGCAATGAGCTTGCTGGTCTTGCCTTCCACCAGCAGCGCGGCGATCTCGCGTTCGCGTGGCGTCAGGCCGGGCGCGATGGGGCGCTTGGCGCTCACGTCCTCGAAGGTCCAGATGCCGGCGGCATGCGGGTTGTCGCGGTTCAGGGCGTGGCCGGTGACATGGCACCAGAACATCTCGTCGTTGGAACGCTTCATGATGCGTTCGTCCGAATAGAATCCCTTTTCATTGAGGATGGGGACCAGGCGCAGGCCGGTGCGTTCGAACTCGTCGGCGGTGGGATAGATTTCCTGGAAGGACGTCTGCCGCAACTGTTCCACTTCGTAGCCGAACATCGCCGCCATCGCCAGGTTGCCCTGCTGGATGATGCGGTTGTGCGAGACGCACATGCCGATGGGCGCGTGCATGAAAACCTGTTCGAAGTCGATGGCAAGTGGCTGGGTCATGAGTAATGCTGCGCGATGTGCCGCAAGTAGCCGGCAAGGTCCCTCGAACCCGGCGCACCGCCCCTGCGGTCGATGTTATGCTGCATTGCGCCAGGTATTTTTACCGTATTGTATGGCTTATTTCACCTGACCTATGATAATTGGCGCTAATCGGAGCCCGGCATTGCCATGGCGCAGCGCGAAAGAGAAGCTCCGATGCCATCCCTGTTTGAGCTGGTATCCCCACCAGCAGCTTGCAACCCTGCTCGCAAGACAAGAGCCGAAAGGAGACTCGTGAACAAAGTGTATCCAGACGCGGCCACCGCGTTGAAAGACATCGTCAAGGACGGTCAGACCATTGCGGTCGGCGGCTTTGGCCTGTGTGGCATCCCCGAGGCGTTGATCGCCGCCCTGCGTGATTCGGGCGCGCAGAACCTGACCGCCATTTCCAACAACGCCGGGGTCGATGGTTTCGGCCTGGGCCAGTTGCTGTCCACCCGCCAGATCAAGAAGATGATCGCCTCCTACGTGGGCGAGAACAAGGAGTTCGAACGCCAGTACCTGGCCGGCGAACTGGAACTGGAATTCACCCCGCAGGGCACGCTGGCCGAGAAGCTGCGCGCCGGCGGTGCCGGTATCCCCGCCTTCTTCACCAAGACCGGTGTCGGTACCCTGGTGGCCGAGGGCAAGGAAGTGCGCGAATTCGACGGTGAGCGCTATGTGATGGAGCGTTCGCTGGTGGCCGACGTGTCGCTGGTGAAGGCGCAGAAGGCCGACAAGGCCGGCAACCTGGTCTTCAACAAGACCGCCCGCAACTTCAATCCCAATGTCGCCATGGCCGGCAAGGTCACCGTGGTGGAAGTGGAAGAACTGGTGGAAGTGGGGCAACTCGATCCGGACCAGATCCACACCCCCGGCATCTTCGTGCATCGCATCGTGGTCAACGCCACGCCCGAGAAGCGCATCGAACAACGCACCGTGCGCGCATAAGAGGAGACACGACAAAATGGCATGGACCCGAGATGAAATGGCTGCCCGCGCAGCCAAGGAACTGCAGGACGGCTTCTACGTGAACCTGGGCATCGGCTTGCCCACCCTGGTGGCCAACCACGTTCCCAACGATATCGAAGTTTGGCTGCAGTCCGAGAACGGCCTGCTGGGCATCGGCCCCTTCCCCACCGAAGACCAGGTCGACGCCGACCTGATCAACGCCGGCAAGCAGACCGTGACGACCATCCCTGGCTCGTCCTTCTTCAGTTCGGCCGATTCCTTCGGCATGATCCGTGGCGGCAAGATCAACATCGCCATCCTGGGCGCGATGCAGGTCTCGGCCAAGGGTGACCTGGCCAACTGGATGATCCCCGGCAAGATGGTCAAGGGCATGGGCGGTGCGATGGACCTGGTGGCCGGTGTCGGCCGCGTGGTGGTCCTGATGGAGCACGTGGCCAAGGCCAAGGACGGCAGCACATCCAGGAAGATCCTGAACGACTGCAACCTGCCGCTGACCGGCGTGGGCGTGGTCAACCGCATCATCACCGACCTGGGCGTGATCGACGTCACCCCCGGTGGCCTGAAGCTGATCGAACTGGCTTCCGGCGTCACCAAGGAAGAAGTGATCGAGAAGACCGAAGCACCGCTCGACGTGAGCGAGGTCTGAGCGAGATCTGCGTGAGGTCTGCATTAGCGCCGAACGATCGGCCTGACGCTGCATCGCAATGAACAAGGGCGCCGTGAAAACGGCGCCCTTTTTTCGTAGTGCAGGCCATGCCGCCCGTGCGCTTCAATCCGCCATGCTGACCCGCACCGCATTGCGGCCATCCCGCTTGGCCCGGTAGAGCGCGGCATCGGCGGCGTTGAGCACGTCTTCCACACGATGATGATGAGTGCGCTGCAGCGTGGCCACGCCCACGCTGATGGTCACCACCCGCAACGGGCTGCTGGCATGTACGATCAGGCGGCTGTAGACCGCGTCGCACAGGCGTTGTGCCATCAGGCGCGCACCTTCGGTGTCGGTCAGCTCCAGCAGCACCACGAATTCCTCGCCGCCATAGCGGCCCGCGCAGTCGGTATGACGCGGCAGGTTGTCGCTGATGGTCTTGGCCACCTCCTGCAGCACGCCATCGCCCAGCTTGTGGCCATAGGTATCGTTATAGGGCTTGAAGTAATCCACATCGATGAACAGCACCGAGAAGGTCGAGTTCAGATTGCGCCGGCAGCGCTCCCAGGCCGCCTGCAGGGCCTCGTCCAGGGCGCGTCGGTTGAGCAGGCCGGTCAGGCCGTCGGTCTGGGCCAGCTCTTCCAGGCGCCGCTCGATGGTCACGCGCCGGCGCAGTTCCTGGCGCACGTGCGACAGCAGATAGGCCAACAGCAGGGCAAAGATGAACAGCGAGATGATCACCGCATAAAGAGTCTTGCGCCAGTTCTTGAAGATGGCCTGTTCGGCATAGCCCACGAAGACGATCAGCGGTGAGTCGGGAATGCGACGGAAGGTATAGAGCCGTTCCACGCCATCACTGTTGGCACGGGCGAAGAAGCTGCCCTCCTCGTGCCGCAGTGCGCTCTGGATGCGCTGGAAGTTGGAACTGCCACTCAGGTCGCGGCCGATGATCTGCTCGCTGTACGGAATGCGCATGTAGGCCACGCCATCGTCCGAATACAGCGAGATCACGCCATCGGCGCCCAGCGAAAGTCCTTCGAACAGTTCGCGGAAATAGCTCAGGTTCAGCGCCATGACGACGATGCCGCCAAAGCTGCCGTCTTCATTGAACAGGCGTTTGGACAGCACCACCACGCGTACATCGTTGCCCAGGTTGGGCAGGTTGGCCAGGATGGGTTTGGAGACATACAGCCCCGCATTGGCTGAATCGCGATGCGCGGTGAAATAGGCGCGGTCGGCGTAGTTGGGCGCGGCATCACCCTGGCGACGACGCGAGCTGGCCTGGACCCGGCCATTGGCATCGATGATCGCCATCACCGAGATATGGCTGACATTGGCGGTACTGCCGAACAGGTACGCATAGCGCTGGGCGTCATTGAGGCGCGCTGCGCCCAGTGGATGCTGGTAGCGGTAGGCCAGCGTATCGAGCGACAGCGACAGCACTTCCATGTTGCGCGAGATTGCCCGCTGGGCGATCAGGGTCACGTTGCCGGCATTGTCCACGGCCGCCAGGCGCGTCTGGCGATAGCTCTGGTAGAGCGTGCTGGCACACATGGCGATCACCATCAGCATGGCGATGCCCAAGACCACCACCAGATATTTCTTCAACTGCTTGATTTTATTTCCCCCCTGCTTCACCCCAGGCGCAATTAACGCATAAAGCAAAAAGCGCTTCCATCTTGATCGGCGGCAACGTGATTGAGTTGCAACAAAAGATGAACCGCCATCCCGCCGTTCCTGTCAGATGGCTTATCACCGGTAAAGCTTCGTGCTTAAATGCGAGCGCCATGAAAGGCGACATGCCAGCCGGCACCGGAGGCCTCCTGAACATCAAGAACACCATCAAACGCGACCTGGTCATCCTGTGGGCCTTCATTGCCCTGATCGCGCTCGTGCTGGCTTTCCTGCTGCTGCAGCTGAGCCGGCAGGGCGCCGCCTCGCAGATCAGCCAGGCCACCGGCCAGGCCGCGGTGAGCTGCACCGCCATGAGCGCCGGACTGGCGCATGCGCTTTCCACCCATCCTTCCAGCCCTCCCTCTCCCTCTGTCCCCAGCACACCCCAGGCGTCCAATGCCGACGGGTTGCCCGCGCGCTCGCTGATGCAGGCCGTGATCGACCTGTCCCTGCGCGATCAGGCCGGGGTCGAGGGCGGCTTCTGGCACCCGCAACAGGACGTGGTGGCCTACGCCTTTCCCACCTATGACGGCAGCGGCATCAAGCGCGACCCGCCCGGGGCGGAAATGGAACGCATCGTCTCGATCGCCCAGCGCGCCCTCGATGGCGCGGCCACCGTGAGCGATGTGCGCCCCGGCCTGCGCGAGGCGGTGGTGTTCGCCGCCTGCCCGGTCAACTTCAAGGGTGTGTCGCTGGCGGCCTGGACGCTCAAGCGCGTGCCGGTGATGAGCGCCGGCGTGCTCAACCAGTTGCTGGTGGCCATTGCGCTGTTGCTGGGTTTCGTCATTGTCAGCGGGGTCTGGCTGGGGAGCACGCTGAGCCGCTGGCGTGGGCAGTCCGAGCGCCTGTCGCACCAGCTCGCGCATGCCGAGCGCCTGGCCACGCTGGGCCGGGTGGCGGCCGGCATGGCCCATGAAATCCGCAATCCCATCGGCGCCATGCGCATGAAGGCCGAGAACGCCCTGGCCGCGCCGGCCCAGGTGCGCGAGGCGCGGGTGACCGGTGCACTGGAAATGGTGGTCAGCCAGACCGAGCGGCTCGACGCGCTGGTGGCCAGCCTGCTGGCCCTGGCCCAGCCCTTCCAGGTGCAGCGCCAGCGCATCGACCTGGCGGCCTGGATCGAGGAAAGGCGCCAGGCCCATGCCGAGCTGGCCGAGAAGAAGCAACTGCAGCTGGGCACTACACTGGATCTGCCCAGCTTCGCCTCGGGGCTGTCAACCAGTGCGCTGGACCCGGTGCAGATGGCACGCGCGCTGGACAATCTGCTGCTCAATGCGCTGGCCCACTGCGAGGCCGGCGGCCGTATCGACATCGGTGCCCGGCTTGGCGCGGATGGCCGCCTGCAGCTCTGGGTTGCCGATGACGGCCCCGGTGTCGCGCCCGAACTGCGCGAGAGCCTGTTCGATCCCTTCGTCAGCCAGCGCAGCGGCGGTACCGGTCTGGGACTGGTGCTGGTGCGCGAAATCGTGCATGCCCATGGCGGCAGCATCACCCTGGCCGCCACCGAGCGTGGCGCCCGTTTCGATATGGAGTTGCCATGGCGCGCATCCTGATCGTCGATGACGACGTCGCCTTTCGCAGTAGCCTGGCCGAGACCGTCGGCGATCTCGGCCATGAGGTGCTGGAGGCCGGCAGCACCGCCGCCGGCCTGCGCCTGCTCTCCGCCCATGCCATCGATGCCGCCATCGTCGATCTGCGCATGCCGGAGGAAGATGGCCTGGTCTTCCTGCAGCGTGCTCCGGTCATTGCCGCCATTCCCTGCATCATGCTCACCGCCTATGCCAGCGGCGACAACACCATCGAAGCCATCCGCCTGGGCGCCTTCGACCACCTGACCAAACCGGTCCCGCGCACGGCGCTGGTGGAGACCCTGGAACGTGCCTTGCGCCAGAGTACCTCCGCCTCCGATTCTTCAACTGCGCCGGACGCGGCCAGCGCCGCTGCCAGCGAGCGCAACCAGCTGGTGGGTGACAGCGAAGCCATGCGCCAGGTCTTCAAGCAGATCGGCCGGGCCGCCACCAGCGACGCCACCGTGCTGATCCTGGGCGAAACCGGCACCGGCAAGGAGCTGGTGGCACGCGCCCTGCATCGCAATGGCAGCCGCGCAGGGCGTCCCTTCGTGGCGGTCAACTGTGCGGCGATCCCGGCCGAGCTGATCGAAAGCGAACTGTTCGGCCACGTCAAGGGCGCCTTCAGCGGGGCCACCCAGCATCGCATGGGACGCTTCCAGGAAGCCGATGGCGGCACCCTGTTCCTGGACGAGATCGGCGACATGGCCCTGCCGACCCAGGCCAAGATTCTGCGCGTGCTGCAGGAGCGGGAATTGACGCCGGTCGGCGGCAGCCAGTCGCTGCGGGTGGATGTGCGGGTGATCGCCGCCACCCACCGCGACCTGCCGCAGGAGATTCGCGAGGGGCGCTTCCGGGAAGACCTGTGGTATCGCCTGCAGGTGGTACCGATCATGGTGCCGCCGCTGCGCGAGCGGCCCGGCGACATCCTGGCCATTGCCGAACATTTCCTGCGCCAGCATGGCGCCGACAGCCCCAAGCGCATCAGCGCGGTGGCCGCGCGACGTTTGCTGCAGCATGCCTGGCCGGGCAATGTGCGCGAGTTGCGCAATACGATGGAACGGGCGGCGGTAATGAGTCACGGCAACTGCATCGAGGCCGAACACCTTGCCTTGCCGACCCTGTCTGCCACCAGTCCGGCGCAGGGCATGCAGATCGACTGGGATGGTCCGCTGGCGGCGGCGGTGGCACAGGTGGAGCGGCTGATGTTGGAGCGCGCATTGGCCGCGGCCAACGGCAATCGCGCCGAAGCCGCCCGCCGGCTGGGCATTTCGCGCCAGCAGTTGTATCGCAAGCTGGAAGAAGCGGGGCCGCCAGGTAGCTAGGGCCTCAGGCCGCCGCCCGCACGTGGGCCGAGAAGGCCTCCGGTGTCAGCGGGCGGGCCATGTAGTAACCCTGCGCTTCGTCCACGCCCCAGGCGCGCAACAGTTCCAGGGTCTGCGCCGTTTCCACCCCTTCGGCCACGATGTGGTAGTCCAGTTCCTTGGCCAGCGCGATCAGCGATTGCACAATGCGGCGATCCCTTGCGCTGCTGTCCAGGTGACGGATCAGGGACTGGTCAATCTTCACCACCGAGGCCGGGACCTGTTGCAGGTAGGCGAAGTTGCTGTAGCCGGTACCGAAATCGTCCAGCGCCAGCCCCATGCCCAGGGCGCGGATCTCATGCAGCAGCTTGAGCACGGCCGGGCTGTGCATCCATACCCCTTCGGTGCATTCGATCTCGACCATGGCCGGGTCGATGCCGCTGTCACGACAGCCGCGTTCCAGGCGGCCGATCAGGTCGGACTCCTCGAAATTGGGCGCGGCCAGGTTGATGGCCAGCTTGACCGGCATGCCCTCGTTCTTCCAGGTCGCCATCTGTTGCAGGGCGCTTTGGATCACCCACTCCGAGACCGGACGGATCAACGCCGTGCGCTCTACCAGCGGGATGAATTCGGCCGGCGAGATCGGTCCCAGCTCATGGTGCTGCCAGCGCAGCAGCGCTTCGCCGCCGTGATAGCGGTTGCTGCGCAGGTCCAGCTTGGGCTGGTAGGCCAGGGCCAGGCCACCCCCCTGCTGGCGCTCCGGCAGCAACGCATCGGGAATATCGTTGAGCAGGCGGAAGCGGCGCTGGTGCATCACGTCGGCATCGGCATCGTAATCGGCCCAGCGTTGCCGGCGCGCCAGGGCTTCGTGCAGGGCGGCCACCGCCTTGCGCGGCGCATCGCGCAATTGCTCGCGGGTCTGCACCACGCTGACGATGCCCCCATAGCTGGGCAGGTTCATCGGTACGGCCATGCTGTCGACCGGTTGTTCCAGTGCCGCTGTCATGCCGCGCAGGTGGCCGGCCAGTTGCTCGGCCTTGCCGGCATGCGAGAGCAGCGCGAAACGACCGTCGCTGATGTGATAGACATCGGCCTGGCCCTGCACCAGCGTCTGCAGCCGCGCCCCGACATTGCGGATCAGCTCGTCATGGATACGCGAACCCAGCACGCTGCCGATCTCGAAGGAGGTATGGGCGTCCGGCATGTCGATGTAGGCCAGCGCCCGGGTGCCCGGCTCTGCCTCCTGCAGGGCGCTGTCGGCCGGGACCAGCGAGGCCAGGTCTTCCCGCAACTGGTACTTGTTGGGCATGGCCGTGAGTGGATCGACACGGCCGATGGCTCGCCGCAGCAGCATCTGCGACATCGCCAGCGCAGCCAGCTGCTGCAGCTGCTTGCGCTGGGCTGCATCGAAGGTGCGCGGCACGGTGTCGGTGATGCACAGCGCGCCGATGGCATGGCCCTCGGGCGTGAGCAGGGGCGCGCCCACATAGAAACGGATATGCGGCGGCCCGGACACCAGCGGATTATCCGCAAAGCGGGCATCGAGGGTGGCGTCTTCCACCACCATCAGCGCACGCTGGCTGACTGTGTGGTCGCAGAAGGACAGCTCGCGCGAGGGCGCGCACATGTCCGGGCCGCTCTGCGACTTGACCCACTGCCGGTCGGCGTCGATGAGCGACACGTACGCCCCGTTGACGCCGAACAGCGAGTGGCACAGGCGGGTGATGTTGTCCAGATCTTCGGAGGAGCCGGTATCGAGCAGATGCAAGGCATGCAGCGCCGCCAGGCGCTGCAGTTCATCGTTCGGCCGGGACAGGGCCGGGTCAGGCATCACCGTGATCCCCGGCGGCGGCCAGCTGCAAGGGGCGGCCGGTCTGGCTTGCCAGCGAGCGTGGCGGATTGACCTCGACGCTCGGGCGCGACTTCACCGCTGCTGCGGCCGGTGCCGCGGACGAGGAGGGCGCTGCCAACTGGAACACGTCCACTGCCCGGGTCAGGTGCTGCGCCTGGTCCTGCAGGCTGGAGACGGCGGCACTGGCCTGTTCCACCAGGGTCGCATTCTGCTGGGTGACCTGATCCATCAGGGCGATGGCCTTGTGCACTTCCTCGATGCCCACGCTCTGCTCATGGCTGGCGGTGGAAATCTCGCCCATCACATCAGTGACCTGCTGCACGCTGGCCACGATCTGTTCCATGGTCTCGCCGGCACGTTCCACCAGGCGGGTACCGTTCTCGACGTTGTCGACCGACGCATCGATCAGTTGCTTGACTTCCTTGGCCGCCGCCGCGCTGCGTTGGGCCAGGCTGCGCACCTCGGTGGCGACCACGGCGAAACCGCGTCCCTGTTCACCGGCACGGGCCGCTTCCACTGCGGCATTCAAGGCCAGGATATTGGTCTGGAAGGCGATGCCGTCAATCACCCCGATGATGTCCACGATCTTGCGCGACGAGGTGTTGATCGCAGCCATGGTATCGACCACCTCTTCGACGATGGCGCCACCCTGCTTGGCGATGTCGGAGGCATTGCGGGCCAGCTGGTTGGCTTCGCGGGCGTGGCCGTCGTTCTGCTTGACGGTCGCGGTCAGCTGTTCCATGGCCGAGGCGGTCTCTTCCAGCGAGGCGGCCTGGTCTTCGGTGCGGGCCGAGAGGTCGCTGTTGCCGGCGGCGATCTGGGCGCTGATGGTGGCCACACCGGCGGCCGCATCACGCACCTCGGTCACGGTATTGCGCAGGTTGATGCTCATTTCGGAGAGTGTCGCCATGATGCTCTGGCGCTTGCCGCCATCGTAGCGGCGCAGGGCCACTTCGTGATACAGCTCGCCACGGTCCACCGCCAGTGCCAGTTGCTTGACCTCGTCCGGTTCGGCACCCAGGGCGCGACCGATGGATCGCGTGATCAGACCTGCCAGCACCACCCCGGCCACCATGGCGGCTGCCAGCAGTACCAGCATGAAGGCCTGGAAGCCACGGGCGGTGCTGCGTGCCTTGGCCGACTCGGCCTGGCTCATGCGTTCCTGCAGGTCGATGAATTTGTTCACCGTGGCCAGCCAGGTGATGAAGGCCGGCTTGGCTTCGCCCAGCATGATCTTGCGGGCGCCGTCGATGTCGCCGCTGCTACGGGCGGCGATGATGCGTGCCGAAAGCGGCATGGCGCGGGCTTCGGCGGCCTTGATCTGGGCCAGGGCGTCGCGCTCGTCGGCGTTGGGCGCATGCGCGCCCTTGTTGGCGAAGATGGCATCTAGCGGCTGCGCCGATTGCTGGTAATCAGCATCGAGCTTGTTGATCAGGGCCACCACGTCCTTGACCTCGGCGTCGTCCACCAGCGTCAGATCGCGCAGGGCGATGGCGCGGTCGTGGACGCTGCCGCGGAAGTTGATGGCATAGCGTTGCTTGACGTTATTGTCTTCGCTGACCGTGGTCAGACTGCCTTCGATCGCATTGACCTTGCTGATGCTCACCACCGTCAGCACCAGCATCATCACCAGCACCAGCGCAAAACTGAGACCCAGGCGCGCGGCCACGCTGAGCGAACGCCCCTTGTTGTTTGCCTTATCCATGATTTCCCCTGTTGTATGGATTTGATTGTGCGGATGAGATCCGCGGCCGGCGCCCTCTCGCGCCATGGAAGACAGTTCGATGATAGGTTGCCCCATGCCCCCCGGCAGGACAAAGAGGGGCATGTTTCCGGACGACCGGCCCCAACCGGTCATCCGCTGCTTTCCGGATCGGCAGCCTATCACGACGGCGGAAAAACTTCTTGGACGTTCTCGGATGGCCTGCTTGCCTCAGGGCAGCTTGCCGGCGCGGTCCAGCACCAGCCCCAGCACGGCGCAGCAGCCGGCGAACAGGCCGATCCCGCCAACCGCACCCAGACCAAGGATGCCGGCGCCGATGGCGCTGCCCACGGAGAAGCCCAGGTACATGGTGGAGGTATTGAGCGAGAGCGAGACCGAGGCCTGCGAAGGCGGACCGGCCGCGATCAGCCGTGCCATCTGAGCCGGGAAGAAAGCCCATACCGCAAAGCCCCACAGCGCCACGGCCAGCAGCACCGGGACCAGCGCGACCTGCGGTGCCAGCCAGGTGGCTGCCGCCAGCGCCCAGAACGACAGTGCCAGCAGCAGCAGGGCGGTACGGACCACGCGCTGCGAGCCGAAGCGGTCATTGAGCATGCCGCCAGTGCTCACGCCCACGGCCGCCGCCACCCCCCACAGGCTGACCGTCAGGCCGATGCCGGTTTCGCCGAAGGCCAGGGTATGTGACAGGTAGGGCGCGATATAGGGATAGGCGGCATAGGCCGCAACCGACCAGAACAGGGTGACGGCCAGCAGGCGACGCACCGCTACCTGCCCGATCACGCCGACCCGCTCGCGCAGGCTGGCCACATGCAACTGGCCACCGGCCCGGCGATCCACCCCCAGCCAGATACCGACCACCGCCACGGCACCCATTGCCGCCACCGCCAGGAAGGTGGCACGCCAGCCAAAGGCATGCCCCACCACGGAACCCAATGGCAGGCCCAGGGCGATGGCAATGGTCATGCCGCCACTGACGATGGCCAGCGCCCGCCCGCGTTGCTCGGGTCTGACGATGGCGCCGGCCAGGGCATTGGCATTGGGCGTGTAGAGCCCGGCGGTCACCGCCATGAGCAGGCGCGCGAACAGCAGGCCGGCAAAGCTGGTGGACAGGGCCGCCGCCAGGTTGGCCACGGTGAAGATGCCCATGGCGCCGATGAGCACATTGCGGCGATTGACGTTGGCCGACAGCACCGTGGTGATGGGCGAACTCAGGGCCAGCATCAGGGTGAAGACGATCACCAGGCTGGCCACGACCGACACGCTCATGCCGAAGTCGGCCGCCATGCGCGGCAGCAAGGGGGCGATCATGAAGCCCTCGGTACCGATGGCAAAGGTACCCAGGGCCAGGAAACCGGCCGTCAGCAGGGAGCCCGGATGGGGCGGTGCGGAGCCGGCAGCGGCCTGTGGTGCAGGCGCAGTGGTGTCAGGGGTGGGGGTGGGAGCAGGGTTCATGCTATTTGACGCTGGCAAGGTGGGGCGGCCGGCCTGCCCGGCGCAGCAGGTGATTGCTGGCGCCGCAGACCGGCCGCTGCCGGGAGGTCGGATGAGACCGGATGAGGTCGGATAAGAGCGGCTCAGACCGGGATCGGGTTGGCGATCAGCGCTTCGTTGAAACCGTTGACCAGTGCGTGCTCGTTGGCGCCCGGGTTGTCACGCAAGGGCTTGATGGCTTCGACCAGGATTTCCTCGTCATCGCTGGCCAGCTTGGCCATGGTTTCGGCGATGAAGGCATCCAGCGGCATGGCACGCGGATCACCGCTCTTCTTGACCAGGTCGGTGTCGACCCAGGGCGGTGCGATTTCCTGCACCCGCACGTTGGTCTGGCGCAGCATGAAGCGCTGCGACAGCGCGTAGGAGTGCAGGGCTGCCTTGGTGGCCGAATACACGGCGGTCACCGCCAGCGGCACATAGGCCAGCACCGAGGTGTTGTGGATGATGGTGGCGCTGGGCTGGGCCTTGAGCAGGTCGATCAGGGCCGAACTCAGGCGGATCGGGCCCAGCAGGTTGGTGTTGATGATGTTGCGGCTGACTTCATCGTCGATGATGCCGCCGGCGTCGTCGAAAGGCATGATACCGGCATTGTTGATCAGCACGTTGAGCCCCGGATGGCGCGCCTTCAGGGTGGCGGCTGCGGCTTCGATGCTGGCCAGCTCCGAGACGTCGAAGGCGATTGCCTCCATGCCCGGATTGGCGGCGGTGACTTCGTCCAGCAGCGCCTGGCGGCGGCCGCCGATGATGACCTGGTTGCCCAGCTTGTGGAAGGCCTCTGCCAGGGCGCGGCCGATGCCAGACGTGCCGCCGGTGATGAAGATGACGTTGTCGGTAAGTTTCATGATGTTGCCTTTCTGAAGAGAAGGTCGTAAGGGGGCTGTGGAGGACTGCGCAGGGGCAGTCGTTCCGGATCGGATCGTTGGTGTCTGGATTGGCTGCAGTCAGGTCGGCCGCGATAGCGGATCAATACAGTGCAGCTCAGGGCAGCTCAGGGCAACTCAGTGCGCGGCCGTGTAGCGCGCTGCCGGGACATTGGCCGAGAGCTTGCTGGCCAGGCCCTGGCGGGCGGTCTCGAAGCGGGTCCAGGCGTCTTCCTCGTGCAGCGACGGGATGGTCACCAGTTCGCCGCGCTGGAAGCCGACCAGGGCGGCATCGACCATCTGGTCGGCCGGCATGACGATGGCCGGGTCCAGGTGTTCCACCGGCAGTCCGCCGATGGCCCAGAAGTCGGTCGCGGTGGCGCCGGGCAACACGGCCTGCACCTGCACGCCCTTGGCCGCCAGTTCATGATGCAGCGATTGCGAGAAAGCCAGTACGAAGGCCTTGCTGCCCCCATAGACGCCGTTGAGTACCTCCGGCGCCACGCCGACGATGGAGGAGATATTGATGATCGCGCCCTGGCCGCGTGCCACGAAGCCGGGGACCACGGCATAGGTCAGGCGGGTCGGTGCGGTGACGTTCAGGGCGATCATGTCGGTCATGTGATCGACATTGCTCTGCAGCAGCGGGGTGTGGGTGCCGATGCCGGCATTGTTGACCAGCAGGGTGATGCTGGCATCGCTGCGCAGCTTGTCTTCCACCAGCGCCAGCGACTGGGCCTGGCCCAGGTCGGCTTCCAGCACTTCCACGGTACGGCGGGTGTCGTTGCTGATGCGCTGGGCCAGGGCATTGAGGCGCTCGCGGTTGCGGGCCACCAGGATCAGGTCGTAGCCCAGGCGGGCGAGGCGGTCGGCATACAGCGCGCCGATGCCGGACGAAGCGCCGGTGATGAGGGCGGTGCCGCGCTGGGTGGTGGCTTGGGACTGGGTCATGATGTTCTCCTTGGGGTTGTCGGTTGCGATGGAGAGCATCTTATGGCGGCGGCCGATTTCCGGAATGACGCAGAAGGTGGTGTTTTCGGACATCCTGACCGGATCCCGTCACCGGTCCCGCGACCCCCTCAATGTGCGGCGCTGCTGGAAAAGATGTTGATCACCAGCACCCCGGCCACGATCAGGGCGATCCCGGCCACTGCCGGCCCGTCCAGGCGCTGGTGGTGGATCAGCCAGGCCGCCAGCGTGATCAGCACGATCCCCACCCCCGACCAGATGGCATAGGCGACGCTGGTGGGCATGCTGCGCAGGGTCAGCGAGAGGCAATAGAAGGACAGGCCATACCCGAGCACCACCACCAGGGCCGGCAGCACGCGGGTCATGCCGTCGGAAGACTTGAGGGCGGTGGTGGCGATGACTTCGGCCACGATGGCCACGGCCAGGGTCAGGTAAGGCGAGGAGGCGGGCGAGGAAAGGGACATGGGGGGCTCCTGTGTAAAAAATGGCGGCGGACAGTGTCCGTTTGCGGACGTTGAAGTGTCACGGAAACGGACACCTGTTCGCAAGCCGAGTTCCTAAGTGATTGAATATAAAGGGATTCGTGGCGGGCACGGGGTTTGCAAAAGAGGGAATACCTCTCACCCCTCAAGGAGTTGTCATGAATCTTTCTTCATCCCCGCTTTCAGCCTCGCTGCGCTCGCTGGCGGCTGCCTCGACCCTGGCCGTGCTGACTTCGCTGGTGGCCGCCCATGCCCAGGCACTGCCACCCCCGCCGGCGCCCCTGCCCGGTCCGGTCCCCGCTGCGGGCATGGCGCCGCCTGCCGTGCAAACGCCACCAGCCACCTATGAAGCCGCCCTGACGGCCCAGGCCCCGGTCACCGAAGGCCGCGTCAGCCGCCTGTTGATCAATCCCTATGGTGAGGTCGATGGCCTGCTGGTGGGCGAGCGCACCGTGGTCAAGTTCCCGCCGCATCTGTCGCAGACCTTGCAGGGTGTGGTCAAGCCGGGGCAGTCGGTGCGCGTGTTCGGCCAGGCTGAAGGGGCCGGCACCATCAAGGCCGATGCCATCGTCAATCTCGCCACCGGCCAGACCGTGATCGACCGTCCGCCCGCCTTCGACGCCAACCCGCCGCTGCCGCCCCATCTGCGCGCGGCGCAACTACGCCAGCTGTCGGTGCGCGGCAAGATCGCCATGGTCCTCACCGGCCCGCGTGGCGAAGCCAACGGCGTCATCCTCGATGACGGCAGCATCGCCCGCTTTGCGCCCGACAGCGTGCGCATGTCGCTGGAACCCGGCGCGCCGTTTGCTGCCAATGGCTTGGGCACCCGCAACAGCATGGGTACCGCCATCGAGGCCATTGATGTCGGTGCCAGTGCGGACAGCGTGCAACCCTTGTACAGCCGGGTGCGCTGAGGCTGCCCTGCCTGGCTGAGTTGGTCGAGTTGGCTGCGTCACTGATGGTCCCGTCGATGCGCAGCGGATGGCTTTGTGCCATCGGTTGCGCCTCTTTTCCTCCTTGTCGTCATTTTCATAAAGAACAAAAAACATGTCGCCCAAAGTCCTTCCCATCGTCTTCCTGATCATCTCCAACGTCTTCATGACCTTTGCCTGGTACGGCCATCTCAAGTTCGAGAACCGTCCGCTGTACCTGGTGATCCTGGTCAGCTGGATGATCGCCCTGGCCGAATACTGCTTCGCCGTCCCCGCCAACCGCATCGGCCACAGCGTCTACAACGCCGCCGAACTCAAGACCATGCAGGAGGTGATCACGCTGGTGGTGTTCTCGATCTTCTCGGTGCTCTACCTGGGTGAGCAGTTCACCATCAACCATCTGGTCGGGTTTGGCTGCATCTGCCTGGGTGCCTTCTTCATCTTCAAGGGGCCGATAGGATGAACGCCAAGGCCGGCTCCATCGCCTGGCTGTCCAGGCTGAACTTCTTCCTGGCCGACGTGCGCGACGGTCTCGGGCCTTTCCTCGGGGTCTTCCTGATGGGGCAGGGCTGGGCCGCCGACGACATCGGCTATGTGATGACGCTGGGCGGCATCGCCGGCATGCTCGCCACCACACCGGCCGGCGCGCTCACCGATGCGGTGCGCGCCAAGCGCCTGGTGGTCGGGCTGGGATCGGTGCTGGTGGTGGCCGGCTCCTTGCTGCTGCTGGTGGCGCCCAGTTTCACGCTGACCGCCATTTCCCAGGTTGGCACCGGCATCGTCGGCGCCGTCATCGGCCCGGCCATCGCCGGCCTCACCCTGGGCATCGTCGGTCAGCAGGGTTTGCCCGCCCAGCTCGGGCGCAACGAAGCCTGGAACCACGCCGGCAATGTCTTCTCGGCGGCCCTGGCCGGTGCGCTCGGTTACTACTGGGGCCTGCCGGCGGTGTTCGTACTGATGGCGGTGATGGCGCTGGCTTCGCTGGTCTGCCTGTCGCGCATCCGCCCGCAGGACATCGATCACGACGTCGCCCGTGGGCTGGACCCGGAACGCGCTGCAGCGGACCCGCAGGTCTCCACCTGGCGCGTGCTGGTCGCCTCGCGCCCGCTGATGCTGCTGGCCCTGGCCATGATGTTGTTCCATCTCGGTAATGCGGCGATGTTGCCCTTGCTGAGCCAGTCGGTGGTGGCGCGTGGCGGTGCCGATCCGGCGCTCTATACCGCGCTCACGGTGATCGTGGCGCAGCTGGTGATGATCCCCACGGCGCTGCTGACAGGCCGCTTCGCTGAGCGCCAGGGCTACTGGCTGCCCATCACCATCGCCCTGCTGGCACTGCCGGTGCGCGGCCTGGTGGCCGGCGTGTGGGATTCGCCCTGGGCGCTGCTGCCGGTGCAGATGCTCGATGGCGTCGGTGCCGGCCTGCTGGGCGTGGCCTTGCCGGGTTCGGTGGCGCGCATCCTGCAGGGCAGCGGCCATATCAACATCGGCCTGGGCGCGGTCACCACCATCCAGTCGGTCGGCGCGGCGCTGAGCCCGGCCCTGGCAGGGGTGGTTGCCAAGCATTACGGCTATGGCGCCGCGTTTGCCGCGCTGACCGGGATTGCCGTGGTGGCGCTGCTGGTGTGGGGATGGCTGGCGGAGCGGCGTGATCATGGGGTCGCCGCGTCGGACTAGTCAGTCCTTTGGCGGCCGTCGCAACTCCCGGAATTGCGGCGGCGTCCATGGCCTGAGCGCCACGATCAGGGCCGTTCCGTTGCGTCGCTCCAGTGGCAGACCGAGGTCCTGATGGTGGGCCGCAAGGAATTCGGTACGAATCCGGTTCATCGCCCGCTGCACGACGGTATTGCTCTCTTCCGAGAGCGTGCCGCTCACCAAGATCATCTTTTCGCCGGGCTGGTCGAAGTGCGAATTGAAAAAATCGTTGCGCAACTGGGCGCGGAAATATTGCTGGATCGGGCCGCCCGGCAGCCAGGTGAAATCGGGTGCCACCCGTACGCGGATGCGGTTGTTGGGTAGCAGGTCGAGAATGCCCAGCTTGTCCAGCCGCGCCAGCAGGCGGATGCACTCCGCCCTTGTGAGGGCGAAGCTGTCCACTATCTGCTCCAGCGTCCACTGGTGTAGAGCATGCACCGCCACCAGCAGCAGCCGGGGATCGGCCACCAGCTTGGCCTCCTGCTCCACGCTCAGGCGCGAAGGCACCGGCTGTTCACTCACCACCATGCGCGCCAGGTCACTGATCTGCAGACCCAGCAGGGTGCAGACCTGGTCCAGTCGCTCCAACGTAAAACTGCGCTCGGCAAAGATGCGCTTGACGCTGGCTTCGCTCAGGGCTAGCCCCTTGGCCAGTTGCGCATAGGTGATGCCGCGTGCCTTGAGCACGTTCTTCAAAGCGTTGATCAGCGCGTCGGCCTGGGCCATGGCGGTTCTCCTTGTTCCTGAAAGATCAGCGATACGACGAAAGGCTGCGGTATTGTATTTCGATACCGATCGCAGCAGGAATTGCTCTTCAAGACGAGCGGCTCAACACCGGGGCGGCGCATTGCTACATTGCGTCCCGCTGTCTCGCCACGGTGGCGGACAGCTTCCAAACTTCCAAGGAGTCCATCATGAAAAGCCCAATCCTGCGCCGTCTGGCCTTGTCCCTGTCGCTGGTTTCCGCCTTACTGGCTGCGCCGGTGCATGCCCAGTCCAGCGATCGGGATCTCTCCACCGGACTGGTAGTGGTGTCGGTGATGGCGCCGGTTGCCTTCATTTCCGACATCAGTGACTACAAGTTGACGGATTTCTGGGCTTCGCTCGACGGCACGTACTATGTGGTGGAAAGGGTAAGCGATGGCGTTAGCGGCTCGATCACCGTGGGCCGCAATATCAGCGGGGCGGCCTCGCTCGGCGTGGGTGAATCGCTGCGCTTTGTCACCACTACATCGGGGACCTTGCTGGTCGCCGCCGGCAATGTGCTGGCGATCATTCCCACGGCGATGGGCAAGGCTCTCTTGAAGAGCGAAAAACTGTCTTGAACCGGAGCCCATCGTGCGATCGTCCCGTGTTCTTTTCACCTCTCTCCAACGTTTCACGCGCCTGGCTGCTGTCCTCGCACTATCTCTGGGCATGACGCTGCCACTGGCCGCCCATGCCGGGCGGAGTTGCGAACAGAAGCTTCCCGAGGTCGACGCCATGCGTCAGCAGCTGGAGATGGCCGTGCAGACTGTACAGCGTCTGGACGCCAGTACCGCCGACGTGGTCATCATCGGTCGCGTCGGTCAGGACCTGAGCCAGTACCGGCAGCGCTACTCGCACCTGGCCTTTGCCTACCGCGACGGGGTGCATTGGTATGTGGTGCACAAGCTCAACGAATGCGGCACCGCGGTGAGCAGTATCTACGAGCAGGGCATGGGGCAGTTTTTCATGGACAGCCCTTTCCTGCTGGAGGCCTACGTCAGCGTGCCGCAGCCGGAGGTACAGCATGCGCTGCGCGCGGCCATCGATCGTGCTCAGGCCACGCGCATGCACGAGCCGCACTACAACATGTTGGCCTATCCCTGGGCCACCCGCTACCAGCAGTCCAATCAGTGGGTCAACGAAACCCTGGCACGGGCGCTGGAGTCGCAGATCGAGACTCGCGAGCAGGCCCAGGCCTGGCTCAGGGCCAAGGGTTACACCCCGGATACGCTGAACCTGGGGCCGCTTACGCGCCTGGGTGGGCGCATGTTCAAGGCCAATATCGCATTCGACGACCATCCCAACGCCCTGCGCTTCAGCGATAGAATCGAGACCACCACGGCTGACTCGGTGTTCGCCTTTCTTCAGAAATCGGGCATTGAGGCCAGCCATTTCGTGATCCGGGGCGCTTCCGCGCCTGCGGTAGCCGACTGACCGGAATGTCCATGCGCCTGACCTCCTTGCTGATTGTTGTCCTTGCCCTCATCCCTCTATTGACCCAGGCGGCAGGCGACCCCGTGGCCGGGCGCGCTGCCTTCGCCAAGTGCGCCAGCTGCCACGCAGTCGGACCCTCGGCACGCGCCGGCTTCGGTCCGCAGCTGAGCAACGTGATCGGCCGCAAGGCCGGTTCCACCGCAGATTTCAAGTATTCGCCGGCCATGGCCGGTGCCGGCTTCGTCTGGACCGAGGACAAGCTGCGCGCCTTCCTCAAGGCGCCCAGCGAGGTGGTGCCGGGCAACAAGATGCGCTTCTGGGGCATCGGCAGCGATCGCCAGATCGACGACATCCTGGCCTACCTGCGCAGCGTCCGTCAGCCCTGAAAGAGCGGCCTTCAGCCGTACGGCGGCAAGCCCATGCGCCGCCTTGCCAGATGGATGGAACCGTTGCGCACCGCCCAGCGCAGTGGCTGTGCGGCCACCAATACCGAGCGTCGCAGCAGCTCCCGACGCCACGGCGGACGCGGTGTGACCCCCAGCATCTCTTGCGCCCAGGGCGGCAGCAGGTCCACTCCGGCGCGCATCATCAGGCGCGTCCATGGCTGCGCCAGCGCGTTCGGCGCGGGGGCATTCAATACCAGCTGCAAGGTCTTGCGGGTGCGTTCGTCGCAGCGCAGTTCGGGGCGCATCGCCTGGATGTATCCGTCCACTGCCATCTGCGAACGCGGTACCTCGCGCGCGCCCAGTGCCTCGGCGACCCGGGCGATCTCGCCGAAATACTGGTCCTGGCGCACCGCCGGAAAGTCCGGCCGACGATAGCGCAGATAAGCCTGCAGGAAGCAATGCACCTCGGCCACATGCACCCAGGTCAGCAGATCAGGATCGCTGGCGGAATAGGCGCGCCCATCCGGCGCCACGCCCTTGACCACGAGATGGATGCGCTTGACCCGCTCGATGAGGCGCTCGGCGTCGGCGCGACTGCCGAAGGTGGTGCCGGCGATGAATTGTGCAGTCGCGCGCAGGCGCGCCAGCATGTCGGCCTGGAAGTTGGAGTGATCCCACACCCCGGCCAGTGGTAGCGGATGCAACATCTGCAGCAGCAGGGCCGCCACGCCGCCCGTCAACATGGAGGTGAAATCGCTGTGGACCTGCCAGGCTGCAGAATCCGGACCGAACAGGCCGGGATCACCTGGCGGCTGCAGGAAGTCGGCACTGCCAGGGCCGCGGCTGATGGAGAGGACATTGGCTTCGATGCGCTGGCGCAGGAATTCCATGATGCAGGAGAGTGCGGGGACAAGGTAAGGGAAGGGCAGTGTGCCATAGCGGCGCGGTTCCTGCCGGTCGCCACATGTGGCGATTTTCCGGTTGTGCTTGCAGCCGGTGAGAAGTCCTTCGCTGACATTTCCGTCAGAAAGCGATTTGTCGAAAAGCCTTCTGCAAGGCGGCTCCGAGGCCGCTACAATAGCCCTCGCCGCACGGCCCACGAAGAATAAAACCGGGCCCCGGCAAGCTCATCGGATTCAGGGAACGCAGACCGGCGACCGGGGAAAAGCGCCAGCCTGCGCCACATAGAACAAAGCACAGCAGGAGAGGACGGCCGGGGCCGCACGGGGCGCCGGTTCATGGCATGGGCAAGCTGCAGACGCAGGCTGCCCGGTCGATCCTGCCCGCCTTACAGGGATAGCAGTTCATGAACATGGTCGCGCTGGCGTTGCGCCGCCCGTACACCTTCATCGTGATGGCCTTGCTGATCGTGCTGGCCACGCCATTGACGCTGAAGAACATGGCCACCGACATCTTCCCCGAGATCAATATCCCGGTGGTCTCCATCATCTGGAACTACAACGGCCTGTCGGCGCAGGAGATGGGGCAGCGCATCGCCGCCCAGAACGAGCGCGGGCTCACCACCGTGGTCAGCGATATCGAGCACATCGAGTCGCAATCCCTGGCCGGGGTGTCGGTGATCAAGGTGTTCTTCCAGCCCAAGGCCAATATCCAGCAGGCGATCGCCCAGGTGGTGGCCTCGGTGCAGACCCAGGTGCGCCAGCTGCCGCCGGGGATCACGCCGCCGCTGGTGATCAAGTATTCCGCCTCCAGTATCCCGGTGATGCAACTGGCACTGTCCTCGCCCACGCTGCCCGAGCAGACCGTGTTCGATGCTGCCGTCCAGACCCTGCGTCCACAGCTGGTCACCATTCCCGGCGTGGCAGTGCCTTACCCGTATGGCGGCAAGAGCCGGTTGATCTCCGTGGACCTGGATACCCAGGCCCTGCAGTCGCGTGGCCTGGCCCCCATCGACGTGGTCAACGCCATCAATACGCAGAACCTGATCCTGCCCTCCGGCACGGCCAAGTTCGGCGGCACCGAGTATTCGGTCAAGATCAACGGTTCGCCCGAAGCCGTGGCCGGTCTCAACGAACTGCCGGTGCGCACCACCAACGGCGCCACCATCTACCTCAAGGATGTGGCCAACGTGCGCGACGGCTTCTCGCCGCAGACCAACGTGGTGCGCCAGGACGGCGCGCGCGGCGTGCTGCTGTCCATCTTGAAGAACGGCGGCGCCTCCACCCTGGACATCGTGGACAACCTGCGCAAGCTCTTGCCCACCGCGGCCCAGACCCTGCCTGAAGACATCAAGATCACGCCGCTGTTTGACCAGTCGCTGTTCGTGAAGGCGGCCGTGACCGGCGTCATCAGCGAGGCGCTCATCGCCGCCGGCCTGACGGCGGCCATGGTGCTGCTGTTCCTGGGCAACTGGCGCAGCACGCTCATCATCGGCCTGACCATTCCGCTGTCCATCATGGCGGCGATCCTGATGCTGGCCGCCCTGGGCGAGACCCTGAACCTGATGACCCTGGGCGGCCTGGCGCTCTCGGTGGGCATCCTGGTGGACCAGGCCATCGTCACCATCGAGAACATCGAGCGTCACCTGCACCTGGGCAAGCCGCTGCACGACGCCATCACCGTCGGCGCCGGCGAGATCGGTGTGCCGGCCTTCGTGGCCACGCTGTGCATCTGCATCGTGTTCGTGCCGATGTTCTTCCTCTCCGGCGTGGCGCGTTTCCTGTTCGTGCCGCTGGCCGAAGCCGTGGTCTTTGCCATGGCCGCCTCCTACATCCTCTCGCGCACCCTGGTACCGACCCTGGTGATGCTGCTCATGGGTAGCCACGGCCAGGTCGACAGCGCCAAGGCCAGTCTGCTGCAGCGCCTGTACCGCGCCTTCGACAACCGCTTCGAGCGGGTGCGCCATGGCTATACGCTGGTGCTGTCCTCGCTGCTGGCGCACCGGCGCCGCTTCGCGCTGAGCTTCCTGGGGTTCTGCCTGCTGTCCTGCCTGCTGTATCCCTTCCTCGGCCGCGACTTCTTCCCCAACGTGGATGGCGGCCAGATCCGCCTGCACATGCGCATGCCCACCGGCACCCGCATCGAGGAAACCGCGCGTGCCGCCGACGAGGTCGAGCGCGTCATCCGCAGCCTGATCCCGGCCTCCGAACTGGAGACCATCCTCGATAACCTGGGCGTGCCCAATTCCGGCATCAACCTGTCCTACAGCAATGCCGGCACCATCGGCACCCTCGACGGCGAAATCCTGATGGCCCTGAAGGAAGGCCATCGCCCCACCGAGGAACTGGTGTCCATGCTGCGCGAACAATTGCCGCGCCGCTTCCCCGGCATCGAGTTCTTCTTCCAGCCGGCCGACATCGTCACCCAGATCCTGAACTTCGGCCTGCCCGCGGCCATCGACGTGCAATTCACCGGCCCCAACATGGAAGCCAATGCGCGCCTGGCGGCTGAGCTGACGCGCAAGATCAGGCAGATTCCCGGCGCCGTGGACGCCCACGTGCACCAGCGACTGGACGGCCCCTCGCTGGACCTGCGCATGGATCGCACGCGCCTGCAGCAGTTCGGCCTGTCGGCTTCCAATGTCGGCCAGAACCTCCTGATCGCCCTGTCCGGCAGTTCACAGACGCAGCCGGCCTTCTGGCTCAATCCCAATAACGGTGTGGTCTACAGCATTGCGGTGCAGTCCCCGCAATACCAGGTCGATTCGCTCGATTCCCTGCTCAATATCCCGGTCGGGGCGGGCGCCAATGCCACCACCCCACCGCAACTGCTGGGCAACCTGGTCGATGTGCATGCCGGACGCCAGATGGCCGTGGCCTCGCGCTACAACATCTCGCCGGCCATCGATGTCTATGTCAGCGTGCAGGGGACCGACTTGGCCAGCGTGGCCGGCAAGGTGACGGCCCTGGTGGAAGAGATCAAGCCCAGGCTGGCCCGTGGGAGCCAGGTGGTGATCCGCGGCCAGGTGGAAACCATGCAGTCTTCCTTCATCGGCCTGGGCGTCGGCCTGGCCATGGCCATCGTGCTGGTGTACCTGCTGGTGGTGGTCAACTTCCAGTCGTGGATCGATGCCGCCATCATCATCGCCGCGCTGCCCGCCGCGCTGGCCGGCATCGCCTGGATGCTCTTCATCACCGGCACCACGCTCTCGGTGCCGGCCCTGACCGGCGCCATCATGACCATGGGCGTGGCCACCGCCAACAGTATCCTGATCGTGGCCTTTGCGCGGCAGCGCCGGGAAGAGGGTGCCACCCCGCTGGCGGCCGCGCTGGAAGCCGGCTCCACCCGTATCCGCCCGGTGCTGATGACGGCACTGGCCATGATCATCGGCATGATTCCCATGGCCCTGGGCCTGGGTGAGGGTGCCGAACAGAACGCGCCGCTGGGGCGTGCCGTGATCGGTGGGCTCATGCTGGCCACCGTATCGACCTTGTTTTTCGTGCCGGTGGTGTTTGCCGGCGTGCATCAGAGACTGGCCCGCCGCGCCGAGAAGCGCCGCCATCCCGTGGCCGGGCCCGCGCATCAGGAGTCTTGAACCATGTCGCATGACCGTCATTCCGAACTCGGCATCCACCCTCTTTCCGAGGGCGAGCCGCAACAGCGCCAGCAGATGATGAAGCGCGCCCGGCTGGTGCTGGTGGTGGTGCTGATCCTGCTGGCCGCAGGCGCGGCGCGTACCATCATCAGCCGCACGGCCAACGCACGCGCCCTGGAAGCCGGCACCGCCGAGCGCGCCAAGGTGTTCGTGCGCGTGACCGAAGCCCGCAGCAGCGCCGATGGCCAGACCCTGGCCCTGCCGGGGACCTTGCAGGGCTTTGTGCAGTCCCCCATTTCGGCGCGTTCCGGCGGCTACCTCAAGCGCTGGTACAAGGACATCGGCGCCGAGGTCAAGAAGGGCGAGCTGCTGGCCGAGCTGGATACCCCGGAAATCGACCAGCAACTCTCGCAGGCCCTGGCCGCCCGTCAGCAGGCCGCCTCCAGCATGGAACTGGCCAAGAGCTCGATGGCCCGCTGGGAGGCCCTGCGCAAGAAGGATGCGGTCTCGCAGCAGGAACTGGATGAACGCCGCAGCGCCTTCGCCCAGGCCAGCTCCAACCTGGCGGCAGCCGACGCCAACGTCGAACGGCTGCGCCAGGTGGAGGGCTTCAAGCGCATCGTGGCACCGTTCTCGGGCATCATCACGCGCCGCAACGTGGACGTGGGCGACCTGATCGATCCGGGCGCAGGGCGCTCGCTGTTCGTGCTCTCGCAGACCGATCCGCTGCGGGTCTATGTCAACGTGCCGCAGTCCTATGCCAACCTGGTCAAGCCGGGCCAGCAGGTCACGGTCACCCAGTCCGAACTGCGTGGCCGCAAGTTCGAAGGCAAGGTGGCGCGCACCGCCGGGTCGATCGATACGGCGACCCGTTCCATGCAGATCGAGGTGACCCTGGCCAATGCCGATAACGCGCTGCTGCCCGGCGCCTTCGTACAGGTGGCGTTGCCCCTGAAACCCAGCGGCGCGCTGCTGGTCGCAGCCGATACCCTGATGTTCCGGCGCGATGGTTCGCTGGTGGCGGCCGTCGATGAGCAGAACAAGGTACAGCTCAAGAAGGTCAGGCTGGGGCGCAACTTCGGGCTCACTGTGGAAGTGCTGGAGGGCTTGAGCGGCAAGGAAAAACTGATCCTCAATCCCTCCGATTCGCTGTCCGAAGGTGACCAGGTCGAACCCACCCTGGAGCAGGCCGCCCCAGCGAAGAAGGCCGCATCATGAAGCTGCGCCGCCCGCCGGTCGTCCTGGTCATGCTGACCTGCGCCCTGGCGCTCGCTGCCTGCGCCAGCGGCCCCGATTACGTCAAGCCGACGCTGGACATGCCCGCCGCCTGGACGCCGGAAGCCCCCTGGCGCAGCATGCAGCCGCAGGATGAGGTCGCGCGCGGCCCCTGGTGGGAGCGCTTCGGCGATGCCCAGCTCAATGCCCTGCAGCAGCAGGCGCTGGCCGGCAACCAGACGCTGGCGATTGCCACGGCGCGGCTGGCCCAGGCACGGGCGCAACTGGATGTGAGCGGAGCGGCGCAGGCGCCGCAGGTCGGCATCAGCAGCCGTGCCGCGCGTGCGCGCATCTCGGCCAACCGGCCGCTGACCAACTACAATTCGCCCAATTACGCGACCGTACAAAACGATTTCGCGCTGGGCTTGACTGTCAGTTACGAACTGGATTTCTTCGGCCGGGTACGACGCTCGGTGGAAGCGGCCGGCGCCACCCTCCAGCAATCGGCTGCCGATCTCGAAAACACCCGCCTCCTGATCAGCGCCGACCTGGCCAGCAACTATTTCAACCTGCGTGAACTGGATGTCGAACTGGACGTGGTCCGGCGCGCCATCGAACTGCAGCGCAAGGCGCTGGACCTGGCCACGTCGCGGCACGACCTGGGCGCCACTTCCGGACTGGACGTGGCCCAGCAACAGGCTCTGCTCGACACCACGCTGACCCAGGTCGACCTCCTGGGCCGCCAGCGCGCCCAGTACGAGCATGCCATCGCTACCCTGACCGGCACCCCCGCCCCGGGCTTTGCGATCGCCCCCTCGCTGGCGCCGATCGCCTTGCCGGCGATTCCGCTGGGCGTGCCCTCGGACGTGCTGGAGCGTCGCCCTGACGTGGCCTCGGCCGAGCGTGCCATGGCTGCCGCCAATGCCCAGATCGGTGTGGCCAGCGCGGCCTTCTATCCCAGCTTCATGCTGCAACCCTCGTATGGCGTGGACAGCCGCAACTGGGGCGCGCTCTTCAACGCGCCCAGCGTGCTCTGGTCACTCGGAGTATCGGCCTCGCAAAGCCTGTTCGATGCCGGCCGCCTGCGCGCCGGCGTGGACTTCAGCAAGGCTGGCTACCAGGCTACCGTGGCCGGTTACCGGCGCACCGTGCTGACCGCCATGCAGGAAGTGGAAGATGGCATCACCGGTATCGCGGCCCTGGACCGTGCCTATCGGCAATCCCAGTCGGCCATCGCTAGTGCGCGTCGGGTGCTGGACATCGCCACCAGCCGCTACGAAGGTGGTGCCACGCCCTATCTCGATGTAATCACCGCGCAACAGTCCCTGCTCAACAGCGAGCGCCAGGCGGCGCAATTGATGGGTCAACGGCTGCTGGTGTCGGTGTTCCTCATCAAAGCGCTCGGTGGAGACTGGCAGGATCGTCGTGAGAGTGCGCTGCAGGTCGGTAGCTCGTCGGCACCGGCACTTGCTCAATTGCCAATCTTATCGCCGCAAGAGAACGACTGATATGATGGCCTGACCAGTTTGATCGGCCGGAAAGCCGCTTGCTGACAGGCTTGTCAGTTCTGCATGGCAAGTACGGCAATTGCCCGGTAAACCCCCGCGTAATCAGCGATATGGCCCGTTCACGACCTGCCTAGAATCGACTCTGCATTCCAGCACTGTGAGAATAACGAGGCAGACATGAACTGGTTCAACAATCTGAAGATCGCCCGGAAACTGATCCTTTCCTTTGCCGCCGTCATCATCCTGACGGTCATCCTGGGGATCTTTGCGATCCGCGAGCTCAAGGCGGTGAACCAGGCCTCCACCGACATGGCCAGCAACTGGCTGCCGACCATCAAGGCGGCGCAGGCGATCCAGGCGTCCCTGCCGCGCATGCGCATCTCCGAACTGCAGATGATCACCGCGGCCAACCCTGCCGAACGCGAAGATGCGCTCAAGGCCATCAAGTCGCGCCTGGAGATCCTGGCCAAGCAGCGCGCCACCTACGAAAAGCAGATTTCGGAGGCCGAGGAAAAGCTGGTCTACGAAAAATTCTCCAAGAATTTCGCCAGCTATCTTGAGATCAACCGCAAGCTCGCCGACATCTCCGGCCAAGGCAAGGAAGAAGACGCCCGCGCCATGTTCAAGGGCGACTCCAACAAGACCTTCCGCAGCATGCTGGAAAACATGGACGAGATCGTCAAGATCAACGACGCCGGCAGCGCCCGCTCCGACCAGGACGCCAGCGACGTGTTCGACGCTGCGCGCAAGTGGATCATCGGCCTGCTGGTGGCCATCGTGGTGATTGCCTTTGCCCTGGCCGCAGCGGTGGCACGCGCGGTATCGCGTCCCCTGAACGAAGCGGTGAGCGTGGCCGAGCGGGTGGCCCAAGGCGACCTGACGGTGGAAATCCAGTCCCACAGCAAGGACGAGACGGGCATGCTGATGCATTCCCTTCGCGCCATGAATGACAGCCTGCACAAGATCGTCTGCGAAGTGCGCACCGGCACCGATGCCATCACCACCGCCTCGCAGGAAATCGCCACCGGCAACCTCGACCTGTCTTCGCGCACCGAGCAACAGGCCGGCTCCCTGGAAGAGACCGCCTCGGCCATGGAAGAACTGACCTCCACCGTCAAGCAGAACGCCGACAACGCCCGCCAGGCCAACCAGCTTGCGGCCTCGGCCTCCGACATCGCCAGCCAGGGGGGCGAAGTAGTGCACCAGGTGGTGCAGACCATGGAAGGCATCACCGAGAGTTCCAGCCGCATTGCCGACATCATCAGCGTGATCGACGGCATAGCCTTCCAGACCAACATCCTGGCGTTGAACGCGGCGGTGGAAGCGGCCCGTGCCGGCGAGCAGGGCCGCGGTTTCGCCGTGGTGGCCTCGGAAGTGCGCTCACTGGCCCAGCGTTCGGCCTCGGCGGCCAAGGAGATCAAGCAGCTCATCGATGATTCGGTGGAAAAGGTCGGCGCCGGCAGCCAGCTGGTCGAGCGCGCCGGCGCTACCATGAGCGAGGTGGTCGCCAGCGTGCGCCGCGTCACCGACGTGGTGGCCGAGATCAGCGCCGCCAGCCACGAGCAGAGCACCGGCATCGAGGAAATCAACCGCGCCATCACCCAGATGGACGAAGTCACGCAGCAGAACGCCGCGCTGGTGGAAGAAGCCGCTGCCGCCGCGCAGTCGCTACAGGACCAGGCCGGACGGCTGACGCAGGTGGTCAGCGTGTTCAAGATCCAGCGCTGAAACCTACATACGAGGTTTGCATGACCGCCAAGGTGGTCATGCGTACGCCGTTTACGATGGACTCATTGCGACGGCAACCCGAAGCAATACCCCACCCCGTACACCGCCTGGATCGCGTTATGACCGGGGAAGAACGGTTCCAGCTTGCGCCGCAGGTTCTTGATGTGGGTATCGATGACGCGGTCGGTGACCGGGCGGTCGTCGTCGTGCAGGTGGTTGAGCAACTGCTCGCGTGAAAATACCTGGCCCGGTGCGGCGGCGAAGGTCTTGAGCAGGCGCAGTTCCAGTGGCGTCAGGTTCAGCGGCTCGCCGCGCACGCTGGCCTGGTGCCGCAGTTCGTCGATGTGCAGCAACTCCGCAGCGGTTGGGCTCGTCGGTGCCTGTGCGCGTTGCACCAGCGCATTGCGCCTGAGCATGGACTTGACCCGCGCCACCACTTCACGCGGCGAAAACGGTGCCTTGCTGATGTAGTCGTCCGCGCCCAGTTCCAGACCACGCAGGCGATCCTCTTCTTCGGCGCGGGCGGTCAGCATCAGGATGGGCACGTCGCAGAAGCTGCGCAGGCGACGGCAGATTTCCCAGCCATCCATTCCCGGCAGCATGATATCGAGCAGGATCAGGTCCGGGCGCTGCTGCTGCACCGCCTCGACGACGGCATCGCCCCGCGCCACATGGCGTGACCGGTAGCCGGCTGCGGCGAGATATTTCTGCAGCAGTTCGGCCAGCTTGGGCTCGTCCTCGACGATGAGGATGTCGGCGCTCTGGGGCGGCTGGAAGTGGAAGGTTTCGCTCATGACTGCTCCTCGAACCGCGCCGGCAGCACCACCGTGACGCGCAGGCCTCCCGTGGGCGAGGCACTGGCCGCGATGCTGCCCCGGTGCGCATCGACGATGCGGCGGCAGATCGCCAGCCCGAGTCCGGCGCCACCACTTGCGCGATTGCGCGAACTCTCGACCCGGAAGAAACGCTCGAACAGGCGCGCCATCGCCTCGGGCGGCACGCCCGGCGCGCTGTCGTCGAAGACCAGATGCCAGTGCTGTTCCTGCAGGCTGGCCTGCAGGTGCATGCCGCCGCCGGCATCGGTATAGCGCAGGCTGTTTTCGAAGAGGTTGTTGAACAGTTGCTGCAGGCGCGCACCATCGGCATGCACCGGCATGGCCGCCGGCAGTTGTGCCGTCAGGGTCAGGCCGCGCTGGCTGAAGCGCTCGCCATAGACCTGCACGCTGGTACGCAACAGCGGCAAGAGATCCATGTCCGTCTGGCGATAGGCCAGCGCACCGGCGTCCGCCAGCGACAAGTCGTAGAGATCGCCGACCAGCTTGTTGAGATGTTCCACCTCGCTCTTGAGCGAGCGCAGGGTCTGCGCGTCCGGTTGCATGACGCCGTCTTCCAGTGCTTCCAGCTGACCGTTGAGGATGCCCAGCGGCGTGCGCAGCTCATGCGAGACGTCCGCCATGAATTCGCGCCGCAGTTGCTCGTTGCGCTCCAGTGTCATGGCCAACTGGTTGAAGTCCTGCGCCAGTCGTCCCACTTCATCGCCGGACTCGACCTCCACCCGGGTTGCGTAGTCGCCGCCGGCCAGCCGGTGGGTGGCGCGCGCCACGCGGGTGAGCGGGCGCGTCAGCACGCCGGAGATGCGCACCACCAGAAACGCCGCCAGCATCACCGCCACCACCGCAATGATGAGCTGGGCCAGGAACTGGCTCTGCTGGAAGCGCAGGTCGATGGCGCCGATCACGTTTTCGAAGGGCGTCTGCGCCACCCAGCCCACGATCACGTCGTCCAGCAGCAGCGGTCGCAGGCGCGCATCGGGACCGATGTTGGGATAACCGATCACCAGCTGCCGATGGGCATCCAGCAAGGAAAAACGCAGCGTGGCGCCGGTCAGGTCGGAGGCGGTCAGCGGCGGTCCCGGCGGGGGTGTTACGCCGTTGTGCTCGACGATGGCCGGTTTCATCAGTTCGAACCAGACCCGTGGCTGGCCGCGGATGAAGTCCCAGTTGCCATGCTCGCGATAGGCCTGCTCCAGGCGCGGCACCATGTCTTCCATGCGTTGCTGGGCCTGTTCGTTGAGATAGCCGAGGAAGTCGCGATTGAAGATGTAGTGCCCGGCGCCATTGATGGCGGCGATCAGCGCCACGATCAGCGCCAGCATCGCGTAGAACAGTTTCAGGCGGATGTTGGCGCGGTGGAAGAAGCGGTCGGACAGCGCCGCCAGCGAGTGGGCGATGGACTTGAACACGGGAGCCGGGAATGACAGGACAAGGCGCCAGCTTAACAAGATAGTCGCATGGCGGCGAGGGCCGGGGAGTGATCTGTTTCATTCCGGGAAGAAAGTGGCTGCGCTCAAATTTCCTTCACATTTGCTTTCCATAATCACAGGTCCGATAGCTCATTGCGCCCGGATTACTTGCCCATGGCGGCAGGTGTTCCTGGCAGAAAGCCGCCCAGATGCCCGATTTCCGCTCCCAAGCCTTGCCCCTGCTGCGCCAGAATCCACCCCGCCTGCTGCGCACCCTGACCCTGGCCGCCCTGCTGGCCGTGACCCTGGCGGCCTGCTCCCGCTCCGGCGAGGCGCCCAAGGCAGCAGCCCAGGCCGAGGTCGGTTACGTGGTGGTCAAGGCCCAGCGACAGGCAGTGACGACCGAATTGCCCGGCCGTACCAGTGCCTACCTGGCCGCCGATATCCGCCCGCAGGTGGGCGGCATCATCCAGAAGCGGCTGTTCAAGGAGGGCGCCAAGGTCAAGGCCGGTCAGCCGCTGTACCAGATCGACCCGGCCAGCTACCAGGCGGCCTACGACAGTGCCAAAGCATCGCTGCTCAAGGCCGAGGCCACGCTGGCTTCGTCCAGGCTGAAGGCCCAGCGCTACGCCGAACTCAACAAGATCGACGCCGTTTCCAAACAGGATAACGACGACGCCCAGAGCACCCTGCGCCAGAACCAGGCCGACGTCGAGGTGCAGAAGGCGGCGGTGCAGACGGCGGCCATCAACCTGCAGTACACCAAGATCCTCTCGCCCATTTCCGGACGTATCGAGAAGTCTTCGGTCACGCCCGGCGCGCTGGTCACCGCCAGCCAGACCACGGCGCTGACCACCGTGCAGCAGATCGATCCGATCTACGTGGACGTCACCCAGTCCACGGTGGATCTGCTGCGTCTGCGCCGCGAACTGGCCAGCGGCCAGATCCGCAAGAGCGGCGATAACGCCGCCCAGGTCAAGATCCTGCTGGAAGACGGCTCCGCCTACGACCGCACCGGCCGGCTGGAATTCACCGGCCTGTCGGTCGATACCGGTACCGGCATGATCACCCTGCGCGCAGTGGTGCCCAACCCGGACGGTGTGTTGCTGCCGGGCGCCTATGTACGGGCGGTGCTGGAGGAGGGCGTGGACGAGCATGCCCTGCTGGTGCCGCAAAAGGCGGTCAGTCGTGACCAGACCGGTGCGGCAACGGCCCTGGTGCTGGGCGCCAATGGCAAGGTGGAGCAGCGTCTGGTCACCGTGGCGCGTGCAGTGGGTAACAACTGGTGGATCAGCAAGGGCTTGAAGGAGGGTGACAAGCTCATCGTCGACGGCCTGCAGAAGGTGCGCACCGGCGATACCCCGCGTGCCATTGACATCACCGACAGCCTGAAGAAGGACCTGGCCAGCGAGGCCGCCGCCGCCGCTGCTGATCCCTCACTGGGAGGCGATGCCGACAACGCTGATACAGACGCTGGCAATAACGCTGCCAGCCCCGCCAGCCCCGCCACCACCACCGACAACGCCACCGGCGCCAAGTCGAAGTAAGCGGGGCGCACATGGCACGTTTCTTCATCGACCGGCCCATCTTCGCGTGGGTCATCGCCATCATCATCATGCTGGGTGGCCTGATGGCCATCCGTTCCTTGTCGCTGGAGCAGTATCCCGACATCGCTCCGCCCAAGGTCAACATCAAGGCCACCTATACCGGTGCCTCGGCCAAGACCCTGGAGGATTCGGTGACCCAGGTCATCGAGCAGCAGATGAAGGGCCTGGACAACCTGCAATACATGTCGGCCAGCTCCAGCTCGGCCGGCAGCGCCACGGTCTCGCTCACCTTCACTGCCGGCACCAATCCGGACGTGGCGCAGATGCAGGTGCAGAACAAGCTGCAGCAGGTCACGGCGCGGCTGCCACAGGCGGTGCAGAACAACGGCGTGACCGTCACCAAGGCGTCCACCGACATCCTGATGGTGTTGTCGCTGACCTCGGACGATCCGCGCATCACCAGCATCGATATCGGCGACTTCATCAGCAGCACCCTGACCGACCAGATCAGCCGGGTCGAGGGTGTGGGTGACGTCACCGCCTTCGGTACCAACTATGCGATGCGCATCTGGATCGATCCCGCCAAGCTGCAGAAATATGCGCTGATGCCGTCCGACGTCACCAGCGCCCTGGAAGCCCAGAACACCGAAGTCTCCGCTGGCGAGATCGGTGCGCTGCCGGCCCGGCCCGGCCAGCAGATCAATGCCACCATCACCGCGCGCAGCAAGCTGACCACGCCCGATGAATTCCGCAACATCATCGTCAAGTCATCGGCCGATGGTTCGCTGGTCAAGCTTTCCGACGTGGCGCGGGTGGAGCTCGGTGGCGAGAGTTACCAGGTGGCCTCGCAGCAGAACGGCAAGCCGTCCTCGGCGCTGGCCATCCAGCTGGCCACCGGCGCCAATGCGCTGGCCACGGCCGATGCGGTCAAGCAGAAGATGGCCGAGCTGGAGCCGTACTTCCCGGCCTCCATGAAGCTCAAGACCAATGTTGCCTATGACACCACGCCGTTTGTGAGGGTGTCCCTGGAAGAGGTGGTCAAGACCCTGATCGAAGCCATCGTGCTGGTGGTGCTGATCATGTACCTGTTCCTGCAGAACCTGCGGGCTACCTTCATCCCGGCCATCACGGTTCCGGTGGTGCTGCTGGGGACCTTCGGCATCCTCGCCATGTTCGGCTATTCGATCAACACGCTGACCATGTTCGGCCTGGTGCTGGCCATCGGCCTGCTGGTGGACGATGCCATCGTGGTGGTCGAGAACGTCGAACGCCTGATGAGCGAGGAAAAACTCAGTCCCCGTGAGGCTACCCGCAAGTCCATGCAGGAGATCACCGGCGCGCTGGTGGGCATCGCCATGGTGCTGTCGGCGGTGTTCATTCCGATGGCCTTCTTCGGTGGCTCCACCGGCGTGATCTATCGCCAGTTCTCCATCACCATCGTCTCGGCCATGGCGCTGTCGGTGATGGTGGCGCTGACCCTGACCCCGGCGCTGTGCGCCACACTGTTGAAGCCCCATGCCGCCGGCCATGTGCAGCAGGGCCGTTTCTTCACCTGGTTCAACCGCACCTTCGATCGCAGTGCCACACGCTACCAGGGTGGCGTGGCCGGCCTGCTGCAGCGTGGCAAGCGCGGCCTGCTGATGTATGCCCTGATTGCGGCGGCCATGGCGATCCTGTTCATGCGCCTGCCCACTTCCTTCCTGCCGGAAGAGGACCAGGGCGTGCTGATGGCGCAGATCCAGCTGCCTACCGGCGCCACGGCCGAGCAGACCGCCACCGTGGTCAAGACCGTGCAGGAATACTTCATGAACAAGCAGGAGTCGGTCGATTCGGTGCTGGCCATCGTCGGTGCCGGCGTGGGCGGCAATAGCCAGAACGGTGCGCGGGCCTTCATCCGCCTCAAGCCCTGGGATGCGCGCACGGGGGCTGACCAGTCGGCCTCGGCTCTGGTGCGTCGTGCCAATGCGGACCTGTCCAAGATCCGTGGCGCGCGGGTGTTCCTGATGAACCCGCCGGCGGTGCGTGGCCTGGGTCAGAGTTCCGGCTTCGACCTCGAACTGAAGGACGTCGGTGGTGTGGGTCACGATGCCCTGTTGAAGGCACGCGACCAGTTCCTGCAGCTGGCGCGCAGCAATGCGCTGTTGGCCAACGTGCGCACCACCGGCCTGGACGATACGCCGCAGCTGCGCGTGGCCATCGATGACCGCAAGGCTGATGCGCTGTCGATTGCGACCGCCGATATCAATGCCACCCTGGCCACCGCCATGGGCGGTACCTACGTCAACGACTTCCTCAGCAATGGCCGGGTCAAGAAGGTCTATGTGCAGGGCGATGCGCCGTTCCGCATGCAGGCCGATGACCTCAACCGCTGGTATGTGCGCAACTCGGCCAGCCAGATGGTGCCGTTCTCGGCCTTCATGAGCAGCAAATGGACCTATGGACCGTCGCTGCTGGAGCGCTACAACGGCGTGTCTTCCTTCGAGATCGTCGGTGAACCGGCGGCCGGGGTGAGTTCGGGGACCGCCATGGCGGAGGTGGAAAAGCTGGTGGCGCAACTGCCGGCGGGCATCGGTTTCGAGTGGACCGGTTCGTCCTATCAGGAGCGGCTCTCGGGCAACCAGGCACCGATGCTGTATGCGATTTCCATCCTGTTCGTGTTCCTCTGCCTGGCAGCGCTCTACGAGAGCTGGTCGGTTCCCTTCGCGGTGATCCTCGCGGTGCCGCTGGGGATTGTGGGCACCGTGCTGCTCACCGGTGTCTTCGGCATGTCCAATGACGTGTATTTCCAGGTCGGCTTGTTGACCACGGTGGGCCTGTCGGCCAAGAACGCGATCCTGATCGTGGAATTCGCCAAGCAGTTGCACGAGTCCGGCAAGAGTCTGCGCGATGCCACGCTGGAGGCGGTGCAGCTGCGCCTGCGGCCGATCCTGATGACCTCGCTGGCTTTCATGTTCGGCGTGCTGCCACTGGCCCTGGCCAGCGGTGCCGGCTCGGCCAGCCGCCGTGCCATCGGTACTGGTGTGCTGGGCGGGATGCTGTCGGCCACCATGCTGGGCATCTTCTTCGTGCCCTTGTTCTATTACCTGATCGGCACCTGGCTGGACCGCCGCGCCGCGGCCCGACCGCGCCGGGATGACGATCACGCCATGCCAAAGGAGGGCCTGTGATGATGCGCCCGATGATTCATGAGAAACACCTGCGCACCGTCCTGGCGCTGGCCCTGAGCGCTGCCCTGGCCGGCTGCGCCAACCTCGCGCCAGACTATGCGCAACCGGCCGCGCCGGTTCCGGCCAGCTGGTCGCAACAGGTCGATGGCAAGCCCTTGGTCACCAGTGGTTCGCGCGCTGCCGGCGAGATCGATGCCGACCAGCTGGGCTGGCGTGAGTTCTTCCTCGACCCGCGCCTGCAGCAGGTGATCGCCGCCGCGCTGGAGAACAACCGCGACTTGCGCGTGGCTGCGTTGAACATCGAGAAGGCGCGTGCCGAATATCGCATCGCCGATGCCGACCGCTATCCGGCCATCTCCGCCACCGGCACCAGCAGCGCCAGCCGCACGCCGGCCGAGTTGTCCACCAGTGGCGGCGCCACGGTGACGCGCCAGCAGAGCGTTACCGTGGGCATCAGCGCCTACGAGCTGGATTTCTTCGGGCGCCTGAAGAACCTCTCCGATGCCGCGCTGGAAACCTACCAGTACCAGGTCGAGACCCGCCGCAGCACCCACATCAGCCTGGTGGCCGAGGTCGCCACGGCCTGGCTCACGCTGGCCTCCGATCGCGAGCGCCTGAAGCTGGCGCAGGACACCTATGCCAGCCAGTCACGTACCTTCGAACTGAGCCAGCGCAGTCACGAGATCGGCACCGTCTCCGGGGTCGACCTGGCCAGCCAGGAAGCCACCGTGGAAAGCGCCCGCGCCGACGTGGCCAGCTATACCAGCCAGGTGGCGCAGGATCTGAATGCCTTGCGTCTGCTGGTGGGCGCGGATGTCGATGCGACGCTGTTGCCCAGCGGCCTGCCGGAAACCGCCAGCGTGCTGCCCTCCACCCCGTCCGGCCTGCCCTCGGCAGTGCTGTTGCGTCGTCCGGACGTGCTGGCGGCCGAGCATACGCTCAAGTCCGCCAATGCCGATATCGGGGCGGCGCGTGCGGCTTTCTTCCCCAGTATCTCGCTCACTGCCGATGGCGGCACTGCCAGTCGTACACTGGGGGGCTTGTTCAAGGCGGGCAGCGGCAGCTGGAGCTTCGTACCGTCCATCAACCTGCCCATCTTCAATGCCGGCAGCCTGCGCGCCAGCCTGGATGCGGCCAAGATCACCCGCAACATCGACGTGGCCAATTACGAGAAGGCCATCCAGACCGCCTTCCGTGAAGTGGCCGATGCGCTGGCCGTGCGCGCCACGCTGGATCAGCAACTGGATGCCCAGGGCAAGGCGACCGCCGCCAGCGACAAGGCATTCCGCCTGTCCGAGGCGCGCTACAAGAACGGCATCGACAGCTACCTCACGACGCTGGTGGCACAGCGTACGCTCTATTCGGCGCAACAGACCCTGATTTCGCTGCGGCTGACCGAGCAGAGCAATCGCATCACGCTCTACAAGGTGCTGGGCGGTGGCTGGTACGAGCAGACCCAGCAGACCCAGCCCGCGTCGGCTTCGGCCTCGGCTGCGGACAAGGGGGCGCCTTCCTGATCGCAGGGGCCGGCTCACAAGATGAAACGCCGCGACCTGTTACCGGGTCGCGGCGTTTCTATTTCCATTTCTTCCTGGATCAGCGCAGACCGAGGCTGGCGCGCGCGGGCGTGATATCGATGGTGCGGTATTCTCCGTCCTCCTGCGCCGGCTGACCTTCCATCTGCGCTGCACTGAGCTTGAAGGCATCCACCAGGTGGTTCAGATGGTCGGCCTGCTGGCTCATCGATTGCGAGGCTGCTGCGGCTTGTTCGACCAGCGCGGCGTTCTGCTGGGTGTTTTCATCCAGACGCGCGATGGCGTGCTGCATCGCCTGGATGCCTTCGGACTGCAGGCGGCCGGCGGCGCTGATCTCGGCCACCACGGCGGTGACGCGCTGCACGCTGGTGACCACTTCCTGCATGGTGCCGCCGGCATGCTGCACCAGGCGACTGCCGTCGGCCACGCTGGCCACCGAACTGTCGATGAGGTGCTTGATCTCGCGGGCGGCGGCGGCCGAGCGTTGCGCCAGCGAGCGGACCTCCGAGGCCACGACCGCGAAACCACGTCCCTGTTCACCGGCACGCGCCGCTTCGACGGCGGCATTGAGCGCCAGGATATTGGTCTGGAAGGCGATGCCGTCGATCACGCTGATGATGTCCACGATCTTGCGCGAGGAGGCATCGATCACGCCCATGGTCTCGACCACCTGCTGGACCACCGCGCCACCCTGGCTGGCGATGTCCGATGCCGAGGCGGCCAGCGTCTCGGCCTGCTGCGCGTGGTCGGCATTGCGGCGCACCGCCTGGCTCAGTTCATCCATGGCGATCACCGTCTTTTCCAGGGTATCGGCCTGTTGTTCGGTGCGTTCCGACAGGTTCTGGTTGCCCATGGCGATTTCAGTCGAGGCGCTGGCGATGGTGTGGGTCCCGCTGCGGACCTGCTGGACCAGCGAGGCCAGCTTGTCGCGCATGATGCGGATTTCATGGATCAGGCTGGAGCGGTCACCCGGTTCGGTATGGACGGGCGTGGCCAGTTCGCCGTCGGCGATGCGCCCGGCGATTTCCACCGCGTAGCGTGGTTCGCCACCCAGCTGGCCCAGCAGGCTGCGACGGATCAGCCAGGCCGTGACGATCGAGACTGCGAGGATGATCGCGGCACACACCACGATCAGGCGCAGCGAGCTGTCGAACAGGGCTTCGGCGGCATCACTGGCTTGCCGGTTTTCACGTTGCACGGTCTTGAGCAGGGTGTCGATGTCGCTGACGATCTGGCGCCGCAGCGGGCTGCATTCCTTCACGAGGAACTGGCCATAGGCTTCCATCTGGCCGCTCTCGCGATAGCGGCGCGGCCGCTTCAGTTCGTCGGCCATGCTGAGGAGGCCGCTTTTGGCCTTCTCGAACTGGGCATTGCCCGCCATGACTGCTTCCAGCTGGCGCAGCGCCGCCAGGTAGATGGCCTTTTGCTCATCCAGCAGGGTCAGTTCGCGGGTGGCGTCGGCATCATCGCGGAAGATATAGGCGTTGCGGGCAGCGATGCCGGTCTGGTCCAGTGCCTCGCGGGCGATGTACAGCGGCTCCAGCTTGCTGGCGGTGACCTGGTTCTGGTAGCGCATCGCGCCGGAGATGGACTGCATGCGGACCAGCGCGATGGCGATCAGCACCAGCATCAATGCGATGACGATGCCGAAGCCGAGACGCAGCTGGGTCCCGATCTTGAGCTTGCTCAGATGATTCATGGGATTGTGACTTTTCTTGTACGTGGAGTCCGGCTGTGGGGGCAGCGGAGGAGGAGGAGCAGGATTGCCTGCCGCGATGGCCGTTGGGGAGGGCGCGTTGCAGGTTCACTTTCCCGGTGGAAAAGATTTTAGATGAGAATAATTCCCAGCTCCAAGGACTTTCGGATACGATCGTACGTTTATCTCATTTGATGCGAGTTAACGTTGTTTTGTTGAGAGATAGAGGATATATCGTGTGATTTTCCCGTGAGAATTGCCTACACTGTCGCGCTTTTGACGCGCCTTGTTCGCCATATAAATCCATTTGACAAGGCCTCGCCCGGCGGGAATAATCCGCAAGTGATACGACAACGTACAAGATCGTTTGCAACGATGGCATCTTGTCCGCGATGTCGCCGTTGAACCCGATTCCACAACAACAACGATGAGCAACCATCAGGAGACAGCCCGCATGAGCGCAGATTCCGATCGCGATGCGTGGCAGACCGCACGCTTTTCCCGCCTGTTGCTGACCGGCGCGGCCGGTGGCGTGGGCAAGCAGTTGCGCCCGCGCCTGGCATCCTTTGCCGACAGCGTGCGACTGGCCGATCTCGCCAGCGCCATGGAGGCGGCCGGCCCGGCAGCGCCCCACGAGCAGGTACTGGGGTGCGACCTGGCCGACCGTGTTGCAGTCGATGCCATGGTGGCCGGCTGCGAGGCCATCATCCACCTGGGCGGGGTGTCGGTGGAACGGCCCTTCGAGGAAATCCTGGAAGCCAACATCAAGGGCGTCTTCCACATCTATGAAGCGGCACGCCGCCATGGCGTCAAGCGGGTCATCTTCGCCAGTTCCAACCACGTCACCGGCTTCTATCGTCAGGACCAGCGCATCGATGCGCATGATTTGCGTCGTCCCGACGGTTATTACGGGCTGTCCAAGTCCTATGGCGAAGACATGGCGCAGTTCTACTTCGACCGCTATGGCGTGGAGACGGTGAGCATCCGCATCGGTTCGATCTTCCCCGAGGCGACCAATCGCCGCATGCTGGCCAGCTGGATGAGCATGGACGATTTCGAGCAGCTTTTGCGCCGCTCGCTGTTCACCCCGAACGTTGGTCATACCGTGGTCTATGGCATGTCGGCCAATGCGCACACCTGGTGGGACAACCGTTACGCAGCCCATCTGGGCTATGCGCCCAAGGACAGTTCCGAGATCTTTCGTGCCAAGGTGGAAGCCCAGCCGCAGCCGGCCCCGGATGATCCGGTGGCGACCCTGCAGGGTGGTGCCTTCACGGCCGCCGGTCCGTTCGATCCCCTGGTCGGCTGAGCGGCAGGCCAGGTTTCTCTGTCCTGTCCCGGTAGCAAGGCAGTACCCAGTCATCGCAGTAGCGTAGTACCTCCCCGGCGGCGTGAAGTCCTTCACCCGCCAGACCTGAAAGCACTCGATGTGCAGCGCGTCGCTCCAGTGCGCGCCGGCCCGTCCCGCATGTAAGCGTTTGAGCAGCAGCTTGACCTGAATCGCAGCAAGGCAGCACCCGGTACACCGGGCCGCCCGCACGCAGCAGGATCGCGCACGCGTCGCACCGATGTCCGGTTTCCTTCCACCTTGATGGACCGGCAGCCATGAACTTTTCTCTGGATTTCTCGCCCCTCGCCCCCTATTGGCCGGTATTCCTGCGCGGCGCCTGGCTGACGCTAAGGATGACCAGCGTGGCCGTCATTGCCGGAGTGAGCGTGGGCATCTTCGTCGCGTTCGCCAAGAACAGCCGCAATCGCATCCTCGCCCAGCTGTGCAGCGCCTATATCGAGGTGGTGCGCAATACGCCCTTCCTGGTACAGATATTCCTCTTGTACTTCGGCCTGGCCAGCCTGGGCGTGCGCATGCCGACCTTCGCGGCGGCCACCCTGGCGATGGTGGTCAACATCGCCGCCTATGCGGCCGAGATCATCCGCGCCGGCATCGATTCCGTGCCGCGTGGCCAGATCGAGGCGGCGCAATGCCTGGGCCTGTCGACCTGGCGCATCCGCTGGCACGTGATGCTGCAGCCGGCCATCGAGCGCGTCTATCCGGCACTGACCAGCCAGTTCCTGCTGATGATGCAGGCCTCGGCGATGGCCTCGCAGATCTCGGCGGAAGAGTTGACGGCCATCGCCAATACCGTGCAGTCCGATACCTTCCGTTCGCTGGAGACCTATATCGTGGTGGCGCTGCTGTACCTGCTGCTGGCAGTGCTGGTCAAGCTGATCGCCTATGCCGTGGGCGAGACCATCTTCAAGCGTCGCCGCACCCTGCGTCGCGCCGCGGCCCAGGGCCGGCGTAGCCCGGTGAACGATCCGCCCGGCACGGCGCCACTGGTCCACACACCCTACGTGCATGCGGCCGTACGCCTGCGCGCCCGCACCGGTGGGAGGGTCTCATGATGGGCGGCTTTACCTGGACCTACTTCTTTTATCTGGTGCAGTCCATCGGCTGGACCCTGGTGCTCTCGGCGCTGGCCTTCGTGCTGGGCGGTGTCGGCGGTTTCCTCTTGATGCTGGCGCGCATCTCGCCTCGGGCCTGGCTGCGGCGCCCCGCCTTGCTCTTCATTGAGTGCATACAGGGCATTCCCCTGCTGATCCTGCTGTTCATCGTCTACTTCGGCTTGTCGGTCTACGGCCTGGTGCTGCCGGCGCTGGTGGCGGCCAGCATCGCCATGATGATCTATGCCAGCGCCTATCTGGGCGACATCTGGCGCGGCTGCGTGGAGGCCATGCCACGGCCGCAGTGGGAGGCTTCCGAATGCCTCTCGCTGACGCGCTGGCAGACACTGCGCCTGGTCATCATCCCGCAGGCGGTTCGTTTGTCGCTGCCACCCACCATCGGCTTCCTGGTGCAGCTGATCAAGATGACCTCGCTGGCCTCGGTGATCGGTTTCGTCGAGCTCACGCATGCCGGGCAGATCATCAACAACTCGATCTTCCAGCCCTTCCTGGTATTCGTGCTGGTCGGAACCTTCTATTTCCTGCTCTGCTATCCCTTATCGCGCTGGAGCGCATCCATGGAGAGAAAACTCAATGTCGGCAATCGTTAATCCGGAGACGGTGACGCACCTGCGTCCCGTGGCGCCCGCCCAGGAGGTGCAGCCCGTCATCGTCAGGCTTGATCAGGTCTACAAGAGCTTCGGCGACAACCAGGTCCTGAAGGGGGTGTCCTTCGAGGTCGCGCGCGGCGAAATGATCGCCATCATCGGCGCCTCCCGCTCGGGCAAGAGCACGGCGCTGCGCTGCATCGACCGGCTGGAGACCATCGACTCCGGCAGCATCGAGGTGGTCGGCATCCGTGTCGATGATCCGCAGGTGGACCTGCATCGCCTGCGCCGCGAGGTGGGCATCGTCTTCCAGAGCTACAACCTGTTCCCTCACCTGAACGTGCTGGAGAACGTGATGCTGGCCCTGCGCCACGTCAAGCAGCAGGACAAGGCCGAGGCGCGGCGCGTGGCGCTGGCGGCGCTGGCCCAGGTCGGGCTGGACGAAAAGGCCGCAGCCTATCCCGAGCAACTCTCTGGTGGTCAGCAACAGCGCGTGGCCATTGCGCGCTCGCTGGCGATGTCGCCCAAGGTAATGCTGTTCGACGAGGTGACCTCGGCGCTGGACCCGCAACTGACCGGTGAAGTGCTGCGCGTGATGGAAGACCTGGCCGCCAACGGCATGACCATGCTGCTGGTGACGCACGAGATGAACTTCGCCAAGCGCGTGGCCGACCGCATCATCTACATGCATCAGGGCCGGGTCTGGGAAGTCGGCCCCGGCGAGATGCTGGACCATCCCCATACCCCCGAACTGAAGGCTTTCCTGGCTGCCGACCTGTAGCCCAACGGCGTCCCTTGCTGCTTCACCCATATCTATAACGGAGACTCAACATGCCCCTGCCATCCTTCCCCCGCTGGACCCGCACCACCATGGCCCTTGTCTTGCTCGGCCTGGCCACCTAGAGCGCACTGGCCGACCAGCTGGACGATATCCGCAAGGCCGGCAAGATCCGCATTGCCACCACCATCAGCACACCCTTGTTCGGTTTCACCGACGACAAGCTGCAACTGGCCGGCTCCGATGTCGACGCCGCGCGCCTGCTGGCACAAGACCTCGGCGTGCAGCTGGAGCTGGCCGGCGTCACCAATGCCGCCCGCGTGCCAACCCTGCAGGCCAATCGCGCCGACATCGTGGTGGGCTCGCTGTCGATCACGCCGGAGCGGCAGAAGGTCATTGATTTCTCGGTACCCTATGCGGTCATCAGTCTCATCATCGGTGGTCCACGGAGTATGGCCGTGAAGGACTACGCCGGCCTTGCCGGCAAGCGCGTCGGCGTCACCCGCGCCACCCCCAATGACACCCTGACCACGCAGAACGCCAAAGGCGCCGAGGTAGTGCGCTATGAAGACGACGCCACCCTGATCACCTCGATGGTGACCGGTCAGATCGACCTGTTCTCCAGCACGCCGTCCAACCTGCAGGAGATGCAGAAGAAGGCAGCGGACAAGAACCTGGAAATGAAATTCGAGCAGAAGGCCTTCGACCTGGGCATCGCCATGAACAAGAACCAGCCGCGCCTGAAGGAATGGATCGACAACTGGGTGCGGACCAACCAGAAGAACGGCAAGCTCAATGCCATCTACAAGAAATACCACGGCCGCGACCTGCCGCAGGCGATCCAGAATCCGCAGTAGGCGAGGGCGGACATAGGACGCGCCAGGTTTGCCTGAACAAAAGGACCGGGACAATTCCGGTCCTTTTGTTTTTCTTGGCTCGCTTTTGGCGATGCCTGGCGTCGATCAGCCACCCTCGAAGATGCGCAGCCGCGCCAGGCCGATATGTCCGCGCATGGCCGCTTCGGCCCGTTCGCGCGAACCCTCGGCGATGGCCTGGACAATGGCCTGGTGCTCATCGTCGATGGTCTGGATGCGCACACTGTCCTGGGGCGAGCCCAGATTCCGGGCCAGCTCCATGCACTGGCGTATCGGTCCCAGCGCATGCTCGATGGTGGAGATGAAGAAGGGGTTGCGGCTGGCGCGGGCGATGGCCATGTGCAGCGCCAGGTCTTCCTCGACCCCTGTCTGCCCCTTCAGTTGCGCACTGCGCAGAGCTTGCAAGCAGGCGTGCATCAGGCGCACGTCGTCTTCCTGACGCGCCAGGGCGGCGATGCCGGCCGCGCCCACTTCCACGCATTCCCGAAAGGCGTAGTAGCGCTCCATGTCGTGGATGCTGGCGATCTGCGCCGGTACGCTGTTTTGCAGGGACGGCAGGCGCTGCACATAGTTGCCGGAGCCGCGGCGCGATACCACGATGCCCTCCGAGCGCAGCCGCGACAGCGCCTCCCGCACCGTGGTGCGGGAGGCCTGGTAGCGCTGCGCCAGTTCCACCTCGGTCGGCAGGCGGCGGTTCTCGCCCAGTTCGCCGCGCAGAATGGCGGCGATGATCTGCTTGCAGATATGTTCGGAGCGGCTGAGCTGGCCGGGCGCTGGCGTTGGAGCAGGGGGCGGCGGTGTGCGGGATTCTGACATGTACGATGACTGCTGCCGTTGAGTTCTTCTCCGGACACTATGAAGGACTCGCCCGGGCTGTGCAAGCCAGCGCGGCCAAAAGCTGTTGCAATTCGTGCAACCGAGCGGAAAACCGCATTAAAAAGCGCTTCCAGGCTGGGAAGTGGCGCGAATCCGGTTGACTTCATGGACGTCGATCATTAAAGTTGTCCACCTGCATTCGAAATTAGTCGGACTAATTGCGCTTTAACTTATACGACATCGTATAATTGCAACCATAAAAAAGACAACAGCAGCCAGTGTGGAGACCGGTATGAAACCAAGACCTGCCTAGCCTTCTCAAGCCTCCGCCCGTCCTCAGGACGGCCGGGACTGTATCCCTGCGCGTCATCCACCGTCGTCCGGCCTGTCCGGCGTCGCGCGCAGCAGGGACGGCCTGCTGCAGTACTGCCCATTTGAATAAAAATCCTTTTGGAGACGCCATGAAGTACGTAAGAGGAATCCGCTGGTACATGGTCACCCTGGTGACCCTGGCCCTGATCGTCAATTACCTGGCCCGCAATACGCTGTCGGTGGCCGCACCGACCATGATGAAAGAGCTGGACATGAGCACCCAGCAGTATTCCTACATCGTGGTGTCGTGGCAGATCTGCTATGCCCTCATGCAGCCGGTGGCGGGCTACATCCTTGATGCGGTGGGGACCAAGATCGGTTTCGGCATCTTCGCGCTGGCCTGGTCGCTGGTGTGCGCCGCCGCTGCCATGGCCACCGGCTGGCAGAGCCTGGCCTTCTTCCGGGCGCTGCTGGGCGTGACCGAGGCGGCTGGCATCCCGGGCGGGGTGAAGGCTTCCACCGAGTGGTTCCCGGCCAAGGAGCGCTCGGTGGCCATCGGCTGGTTCAACATCGGTTCCTCCATCGGCGCCCTGTGCGCGCCGCCACTGGTGGTGTGGACCATCCTGCACGGCGGATGGCGGATGTCCTTCGTGGTGGTGGGCGTGCTGGGGGTGATCTGGTTCGTGCTGTGGATGCTGTTCTACAAGAACCCGCGGGATCAGAAGCTGCTGTCGCCGGAAGAACGTGCCTACATCCTGGACGGCCAGGAAAAATCGCCCGAGAAGGTGCAGCGCGAGAGCTGGACGCTCATCGTGCGCAGCCGCAACTTCTGGTCGATCGCCGTTCCGCGCTTCCTGTCGGAGCCGGCCTGGCAGACCTTCAATGCCTGGATTCCGCTGTACATGGCGACCGAGCGCCACATGAACATCAAGGAAATCGCCATGTTCGCCTGGTTGCCTTTCCTGGCCGCCGACATCGGTTGCGTGCTGGGTGGCTACCTGAGCCCGTTCTTCCACAAGCATCTCAATGTGTCCTTGTTCACCTCGCGCAAGCTGGTCATGCTGGTGGGCAGCCTGGCCATGATCGGGCCGGCCTGTGTGGGCTTCGTGGATAGTCCCTATGTGGCTATCGCGCTGCTGTCCATTGGTGGTTTCGCCCACCAGACGCTGTCGGGTGCGCTGTATTCGATCACTTCCGACGTCTTCACCCGCAACCAGGTGGCGACCGCCACTGGCTTGACCGGCATGAGCGGTTACCTGGGGGCGACCTTGTTCACCCTGCTGTTTGGCATCCTGGTCACGCAGATCGGCTATGGCCCGCTGTTTGTGCTGCTGGCGGTGTTCGATCTGGTCGCCGTGGCGGTGGTGTTTGCGTTGGCTCGACCGCGCGCGCAGGCGCTGGCCTGACGGTATCGCAGGCGAGAGTGGGACAGGGGCGGCGTCGAGAGGCGCCGCCCCTTTTTCATAGGTCATGAGACCCGCAAGCCCGGATCAACTTGCCAATGGCGGACGCTGCAACGCTACCCATTCCTGCACGGCCGGCCGTTGCCACTGGACCTGCGCGTAACGGAGCAGGGCCTCTGGCACCGGGTCACCGTGCAGGGCCAGCCGGTTGAGCATCAGTGCCAGGTCGGTATCGGCAATGCTCCATCCATCGAACAGACTGGACGCACCCGGCGCCAACAGGCTCTCGGCAAAGCGGAACAGGCGCGACGCCGCCGCCTGGCCCGCCGCCGTCAGCGGCGCCTTCTTGGCGCCATAGAACAGCACCTGCGTATTGCGCTCTTCACGAATCGGCATCAGGTCGCTACGCAGCCAGGCCTGCACCTGTCGCGCCCGTGCGCGCTGCGCGGGGTCTTGCGGATAGAGCCGCGGGCCGGCGAAGACCTCATCCAGGTATTCGGTGATGGCCGAGGACTCCGATAGCGCCAGCGTGCCGTGCAGCAGCGTCGGCACGCGCGCCGTCAGCGACAGCTCGGCATAGGCCGGTGCCAGGTTGGCGGCGGCGTCGAGATCCACGGTCTGCAACGTGAAGGGCAACTGCTTCTCGCGCAGGGCCACGAAGACCGACATGGCGTAGGGACTGGCGTACTGCGCGTCGGCGTAGAGCTGCAGCGCATTGTCGGCGGTGGCGGGAAAGGCGCCGGCTATCTGGAGTCCGGTAAAACTGTTTTGCATGAGTACCTCTGGAAGAACGGTTGAAGAAAGCCGTTCCGCCGGCGCTGCCGGGCGAGGTCTGAAAGGGGAAATGCTGCTGCGATCCAGTCCCGCCAGGCGATCCGCCGGACGGGACGTGACATCCCCGTCAGCGGAGATGCCGTTTTTTGGTATTCAGCCCGCACGCGCGCAGGCCTGCCGCCGGGAGGGCAGTGGACTTGCGGGTGATGGATCGCTTCAGATTCATGGTGCGGGAAGTGACGGGCTGAGTGACGATAGTAAACGAGATCTCCTCAGGATTTCAAACCATCTGTCTGAAATCCGCACAAGTCGCACCACACTCCCTCCTTCGCTCCACCTCTCCGGCTGCATACATCAGTCGTATCCGACCTTGTTGCGCAGTTTTCTCGAACAATTTTTGCCCATATCACCTTGGTTTGCGTAACCAGGATGGTTACCATGCACATGGAAAAGCACACGCCTCACCGCAAGCTGTATCAAATCCATTCACTGCTCGCCCAGGGGCGAATCCGCAAAACTGCGACGGCCCTCCTGGGCGCCGCAGCATTGGGCATGGACGAATCGGAGATGACCGCAGTGGTGGCAGCGCTCAAGAGCAGTGATTTCTACAAGAGCATGACCAGCCACCTGGATCACCGGATCTGGCATGACGTGTACTGCCCGCTGACCCGTCATGGCGTGCTGTACATCAAGCTGACCGTGCTGGATGACGTATTGATCGTATCGTTCAAGGAGAGATGAGATGAACTGTCCCAGTTGCGGCGGTGCCGAGATGGTCCGCGCCACCCGAGACTTGCCCTATACCTATAAGGGCGAGACCACCCTCATCGGGGGCGTGACAGGTGACTATTGCCCGCTCTGCGGTGAATGCCTGCCCCTGCCTGCGGAGGAAGAAAGAGTCTCTTCCGAGGCACTGGCTTTCAACAAGGAGGTCAATGCCGGCCTCATCGATCCTGCCGAGATCACCGAGGCGCGCGAGCTCCTGCAGTTGGGCCAGCGCGAAGCCAGCCTGCTGTTCGGCGGCGGCATCAATGCCTTCAACCGTTACGAGGCCGGGAAGATCAAGCCACCACGCGCATTGGTATTGTTGCTGCGCCTGCTGCGCAAGCATCCGGATTTGCTGGCCGAGGTAAGGGCCGGGACGAACGATGTAGCGCGCCCGCCCCATATACTGGAAATCCGGGAACCACGGGTCGCCCGGCTGACCCAGGGTCGACGCAAGTAGAGCCCCGGCAGCTGCCGCTAGCGAATCTCCGCGCTATACCTGAACTTGCTCGCCGCCCCCCTGGACTGCCGCCACTCCAGCGGTGTTCCGTCCGAACCGAAGGCGATGCGTTCGATCACCACTACCGGCGTCTTTTCCTTCAAGCCCAGCAGGCGCGCCTGCGCCGCCGTCACCGTTTCCACTGTCAGGGTCTCGCGGGCCGAGGCCACGATCAGGCCGCATTCACGTTCATACAGCGGATAGAGCAGGTCGCCAAAATCTTCCGGCGCCTTGTCGGCCAGGGCCTTGAACCGCTGGGCGCAGAGATAGATGTTCTCGGCCAGCACCGGTTGATCGTCCACCGTGCGCAGGCGCAGCAGTTCGATCACCCGGGCATGGGGCTTGAGGTGCAGGGCCTCGGCTACCTGGCGTGGCGCCTCGATGGTCTTGCGCCCGACGATGACGCTCCTGGGCGCCAGCGGTTGCCCCTCGGCGGATTCGAAACGGAAGAACCGGAACAGGGAATTGTCGAAGCGCGCCTTGCGCACGAAGGTCCCCCGGCCATGCGTACGCTCCACCAGCCCTTCGGCGATGAGCGTTTCGATGGCGCGGCGCACCGTACCCACTGCCATCTGATGGGTCTGGCTGAGCTCCGCTTCCGACGGAATGGCTTGACCCGGTTGCCACTTCTGGGCGCGGATCTGCGCGGCCAACAGGTCGCGCAACTGGAGATAAAGCGGCAGGCGCCCATCGACGGACTGGTCAGGCATGGTGGAACTGGCCTTGCATGGATGAAAGGGGCTCAGTCTACCCGTGGCGCGGCTTGCCCACAACGGCGGGGTGAACAGTGCAGCCCAGCCCTGGCAGGTACAGTGCCCCCGGCATTGTCTTGCGGCCGCGTCACGCAGATCATGCCTGCATCCCATGACAGCTACCCGATGCGGCCTGCCAGGAGAGATTGCACCACGAGCGGATGAGGATTGTTGAGGCCATTTGCCTGTGTTATCTTACGCCAACTCATATATATGTCTATATGAGTAATCAATGAGATAATTCAATCAGCTTCGCGCTTCCGTTCATCCCTCCCCAGCCATTGCCGGGAGGGGATCGCACCGGTTGCGCGCCTTCAGCTTAGAGGACGAGACAATGTTTTCATGGTATCGGCAGGTGACTGCCAAGGAACGCAAGACCTTCTGGGCCTGCTTCAGCGGATGGGCGCTGGATGCGCTGGACGTGCAGATGTTCAGCCTGGCCATTCCGGCGCTGATCGCGGCCTTTTCCCTCAGCAAGGCCGATGCCGGCCTGATCAGCGGCGCCACGCTGGTGGCCTCGGCCATCGGCGGCTGGTTTGCCGGCGCCCTGTCGGACCGTTACGGCCGCGTCAAGACACTGCAGATCACCATCATCTGGTTTTCGCTGTTCACCTTCCTGAGCGCCTTTGCCCAGAGCTATCCGCAACTGCTGGTGTTGAAGGCCTTGCAAGGTTTTGGCTTCGGCGGCGAATGGGCGGCCGGTGCCGTGCTGATGGCCGAGACCATCCGCGCCGAACATCGCGGCAAGGCCATGGGCACGGTGCAAAGCGCCTGGGCCGTGGGCTGGGGCGGCGCGGTGTTGCTGTTCTCGGTGCTGTTCTCGCTGCTGCCGCAGGAAATGGCCTGGCGCGTGATGTTCGTCATCGGTCTGTTGCCGGCACTGCTGGTGGTGTACGTGCGCCGTTCGGTGCCGGAAACCGATGCCTTCCTGGCCGGCCGCAAGGCCGCTGCCGGCAAGCCTGCAGCCAGCACCCTGCTGGGCATCTTCCGCCCCGACGTGCTGCGCCTGACCATTATCGGCAGTCTGCTGGGGGTCGGCGCCCATGGTGGTTACTACGCGCTGATGACCTGGCTGCCGACCTACCTCAAGACCGAGAAGCACCTGTCGGTGCTCTCCACCGGGGGCTATCTGGCGGTCATCATCGTCGCCTTCTGGTGTGGTTGCATCGCCAGTTCGCAATTGCTCGACCGCATCGGTCGCCGTCGTACCGTGGCTTCGTTTGCCATCTGCTGCGTGCTGACCGTGCTGTGCTACATCTTCCTGCCGCTGACCGACACGCAGATGCTGGTCTGCGGTTTCCCGTTGGGCTTCTTTGCAGCCGGTATTCCGGCCAGCCTGGGTGCGCTGTTCAACGAACTGTATCCGAGCGGCATCCGCGGCACCGGGGTCGGTTTCTGCTACAACTTCGGTCGCGTGGCCTCGGCCGGCTTCCCGGTGCTGGTGGGTCACATGAGTGACTCGATGCCGCTGGGCCAGGCCATCGGCATCGATGCCGCCATCGCCTATTCGCTGGTGGTGGTGGCCGTGCTGATGCTCCCTGAAACCAAGGGCCGCAGCATGGAAACGGCAGCATGAGCAAAGCGGCCAGCACCACCGGCCTGCGCATCGACACCCACGCGCACGTGTTTGCGCGTGGCCTGCCGATGGCTGATGGCCGTCGCTACACCCCGGCCTACGACATCACCGTGGACGAATACCTGGCCCGGCTGGATGCCCTGGGCATGAGTCACGGCGTGCTGGTGCAGCCGAGTTTCCTGGGCAGCGACAACAGCTACATGCTGCAGGCCATCGCCCGCGCACCGGATCGTCTGCGCGGCATCGCCATGGTCGAGCCCGATATCGGCGAGCAAGCCCTGCTGGCCTTGCAGCAAGGGGGCGTGGTCGGCGTGCGTTTCAACCTGGTGGGAGGCGCACCGCTGCCGGATTTCAAAGGCGCCTGGCGCGACACCCTGCGGCATATCGCGCAACTGGGCTGGCAGGTCGAGATCCATCGCGAGGCGGTGGACCTGCCGCAGGTGCTGGAGCCCTTGCTGGAACTGGGCATGAAGGTCGTGGTGGATCATTTCGGCCGGGTCGATCCGGCCCTGGGCGTGGACGATCCAGGTTTCCGGTACCTGCTCTCCACCGGTGCTTCGCGCCTGGTGTGGGTGAAGCTGTCGGCGCAATACCGCAATGGCGGCAGTGAGGGTGGTGCGCATTTTGCGCGTCAGGCCTGGCCGCTGTTGCGCCAGCATCTGGGGCCGGAGCGCCTGCTCTGGGGCAGCGACTGGCCGCATACCCAGCACGAGAGCATGACCGACTATGCCGACAGCTGGCGGCGATTCGAGGATCTGGTGAGCGATGAGCAGGACCGTCGTCTCATCACCGGCAAGACAGCGGCGCAGTTGTTCGACTTCGCCTGAGTCTGCCGACATGGAGGGCCGGCCGCTCGGGCGGCCCCTCCGGGACCCAGTCCGTGACACGGGCTGGGTCCTTTTGTTTTGCGCAAGAGGAAATATCGAAAAGCCAATCTTCTCAGGCCTTCGGATTTTCTCCGTGACCGATTGGTGGGGTTGGACAGGAAAGGGATATCACAATGAAATGGTTCATGGACAGGAAGATCGCAACCAAGCTGTTGCTCTCCTTCGTCACGGTGCTGGGGCTGATGACGGCGCTTGGCATCTTCTCGCTGTATCAGATGGACAAGGTCAATGACACGGCCACCGAAATCGCCCACAAGTGGGAACCCAGCATACGCATCAGCCTGATGCTGGAACGCACGCTGGTGCGGGTGCGCTCCACCGAGTTCCAGCACATCCTGGGCAACCAGGAAACCATGGCGACGCTGGAAAAGGCACTGGCCGACCGCTACAAGGAATTCAGCAGCCTGGAAGAGCAATACCGCAAGCTCGACCTCACCCCGGAGCAGGCCAGCACCTTCGACCAGCTCAGCAAGACCCTGGCCACCTATCTGGTCGAGCACAAGAAGATCATCGCGCTGTCCCACGACAATCACAAGGAAGAGGCGCTGGCGCTGACCAAGGGTGACTCGCTGAAGGCCTATCGCGCCATCGAAAAGCAGTTCTCGACCCTGCGCCTGGCCAACATCGAGCAAAAGGAAGCCGCCAACACCGAGGCTGACCGCGTCTACAACACCTCGCAGAACTGGATCATCGGCGTGCTGGCCGCCGGCATCCTGATCGGCCTGATACTGGCCGTGACCATCGCCCGGGTGGTGGCGGGACCCCTGGTCGAGGCCCTGCAGCTGGCACGTCGCGTGGCCGACAATGACCTGACCGGTCAGGTCAAGGTGCACGGCCGTGACGAGACCGGCCAGCTGATGCTGGCGCTGAACCACATGACCGAGAGCCTGGGCACGATGGTGGGCGAGGTGCATCGCAGTATCGCCATCATCAATACCGCTTCCGGCGAAATCGCCAGCGGCAATGCCGACCTCTCATCGCGCACCGAATCGCAGGCTTCCAGTCTGGAAGAGACCGCCTCGGCCATGGAAGAACTGACCTCCACCGTGCGCCAGAACGCCGACCACGCGCATCAGGCCAACGAGCTGGTGGCAACGTCCTCACGTCTGGCCAGCGAGGGTGGCGAGGTAGTCGACCGCGTCGTGCAGACCATGGGCGAGATCCGCCTGGGTTCCTCGCGCATCGCCGACATCATCGGCGTGATCGACGGCATCGCCTTCCAGACCAATATCCTGGCGCTCAATGCGGCCGTGGAAGCGGCCCGTGCCGGTGAACAGGGACGCGGTTTCGCGGTGGTGGCCACCGAGGTGCGCAGCCTGGCGCAGCGCTCGGCCGCGGCAGCGCGCGAGATCAAGGAACTGATCGAAGGATCGGTGCAGCAGGTAGCCACCGGCGCGGACCTGGTCGACCAGGCCGGCAAGACCATGCACGAGATCGTCGATTCGGTGGCCCGCGTGGCGACCCTGATGAACGAGATCGCGGTGGCCAGCCGGGAACAGAGTCGCGGCATCGACGAGATCAACCATGCTGTCACGCAGATGGATGAAGGCACCCAGCAGAATGCCGCGCTGGTGGAGGAGGCGGCTGCCGCAGCCCACTCCCTGCGCGACCAGACCGACCAGCTGGCCGGCCTGGTGGGACGTTTCCGCCTGCGCGGCAACGAGCGCGTGCTGCTGCCGGCATAGGCCGCGCGGCCGTCGCGCTGCCATCCCGTCACGGCCCTGCCGGACGGGATTTTTTTCGCCTAGTTGATCCAGCTCAGTTGGGTCAGTTTCACGCGCTCGCCCAGGCGCGGCGCATTGACCAGGTGCCAGGCCGCATATTGCTCGGCATAGGGGGTGTCGGAGGCCATCAGGTCCACCGGCACCACCACGTCGAAGCCGCGCAGCGCTGCGCTGGAGGCCGTATGCAGTACTGCCCCATGGGCTGCGGCACCGATGCAGATGACGGTCTTGATGCCCTTGTCACGCAAGGTCTTTTCCAGGTCGGTATTGAGGAACTTGTCGGGGCCGGACTTGAACAGCGGCTCGCCCGCCTGCATGGCAGCCTCGGGCCAGACATCGGCCGGTGTGCTGGCACCGCCCAGGGTATGGATCACGGTGATCTTCTTCTCCCGCGCCAGCGCCAGCATCTTGGCTACCCGTGGCAGCATGGCCACGCAGCGCGGACGGGTATCGGGATGGCAGGTCTGGCGTGCCAGGTCCAGCACCAGCAGGGCGGTGGTGGAAGGGTCCACTGTGATGTGCGACAGTGCCGGCGCAGCCGGCGCCTTGACCGAGGACCAGTCGTCATAGACGCCCTGGGCCGAGGCCGGCGACAGGGCGGCCATGCAGGCCGACAGACCGATGAGCGCGACGCAGAGGCGATGGAGGAGGGTACGCATGGTGTTCCTTTCGATAGGGGGAGGTCGCTGGAAAATTTGCACCGGACGCGGGTGCCTGCTATGCAATGTTATCCTCGCGGCCTGGAAACAAATTATCGCTGAGCTTGTCCTATCGCGCAGACTGCGTGTGTGAAACGTGAAGGATGTGACCGGCGCAGGGGAGCGCCGGTGCCGCAATCCATTTCCCGATGACAGCCATATTGCCGACTGGGCGGCGGAAAGACAGCATTGAACAAACTGCTCAAACGACTGTTGCTGGGCCTGGCCGGCCTGGCGGTGTTCTGGGCGCTGGGTCGCATCAGCGCCAACGAGCTGGCCAAGAGCAGCGTGCTCATGGCCACGGCCTTGCCGGGGATCGCCGGCCTGTTCCTGGCGATCCCCGTTTTGCGGCGTCGGCCCGGCTGGTTCTCGGCGGCAAGCCTGGGCATCATCGGCCTGTTCTTGCTGGATGCCGCCATCAAGGGCTTCCTGCGCGACTACTTCGGGCTGCGCCCCAATCCGGTACTGGTGCTGCAGGCCATCTTCAATACCAACCCCGCCGAGAGCAGCGAGTTCTTCCGCCACAACGGGCGTGACGTGGCCGAGGCAGCCGGCCTGCTGTGGCTGACGTGGGGTGCTGTCTGGCTGGCCGAGCGCCGCCTGCGCCGCAGCGAGGCGGGCCAGCCGGCCCCGGTCTGGCGCTGGCGGGGTGTGGCTGGGGTCGGCAGTCTGCTGGCGATCTTCATCGCGCTGCATTTCAACCCGACCATGGCCAAGGAAAATCCCTTGCTGTTCTGGCCCATCCGTTATCTGGATTACCGCGACCAGATGGCCCAGGCCGCCAGCATGGAAGAGAACGTGGCGCGCAACATGGCGCAAAAGTCGGAGTGGCAGGTGCGTTACCACGGTCCCGAACGCAACACCGTGGTGTGGGTGATCGGCGAGAGCCTCAACCGCGCCAACATGTCGCTGTATGGCTATGAGCGTGCGACCTCGCCCACGCTGGAGGCCATGCGCAAGGACCTGATCGTGTTCCGCGACGTGGTCTCCTCTGAGCCGGCCACCATGGCCTCGCTGATGAAGATGCTGACCCCGGCCGACCTGAACGACCCGCAGGCCTGGAACCGCAAGCCGGACGTGCTGATGCTGGCGCGCGAGGCCGGCTTCCGCATCCACTGGCTATCCAATCAGCCACCCAATGACGGCTGGCTGGGGCTGGTCTCGCGCCGCGCCGATCATCAGGTCTTCATCAACAAGGGGGCCGGGCGCGGGGAAAACAATTTCGACGGCAACCTCTTGCCGGCCCTGGAAGCCGCCTTGCAGGACCCGGCCCCGAAGAAGCTGATCGTGGTGCACCTGCTGGGAGCCCATCCCACCTATGACATGCGCTATCCCAGCCAGTACGCCCGCTTCGACAGCCTGCGCGACAGCGTGGCCGAACGGCTGGAGAACGCCGACCGCTCGGCCTGGATAAGGCAATTGCGCAACGAATACGACAACGCCATCGCCTACAACGACTACGTGGTCGGCAGCATGCTCAGGCTGACCATGAACGATGCCCGCGAAGACAATGCCAGCCTGCTCTTCAGCTCCGACCATGCGCAGGAGGTCGGGCACACCCGCAACCACGCCGGCCAGTCGGTGGCCGATGCCACCGGCTATGAGATCCCGATGCTGGCGTGGACCCGCTCCTTCACCGGCAAGAGTGCGGAAGAAAAAGCCCAGCTCGAATACCGTCCCTACCAGACCGACCAGATGGAACACACGGTATTAGGCCTGCTGGGTGTGGATTCGGTCTATTACGACGCCCGCCACGACATCCTCAGCGAGCGCTTCGTCAGTGCCCACTTCCACCAGTTGCGGCGCATCAACGGCCAGCCCTACCAGCCACGCACGCTGCGTTATAACGAAGCCGCTGCGCAGGGGCAATGACGCAGCGACGTCAGGCGCCGTCCGGGATTTCCGGGTCGACCAGTTGCGCCAGCAGCTGCAATGATTCCTGCCAGCCCGCGTAGCAGAATTCCAGCGGGATCGACGGCGGTATACCCTGTTGCACCACCGTCAGTTCGCTGCCCACCAGGTTGGCGGCGATGCTGATGGTGACCTTCATCTCGCCCGGCAGATTGGGATCGTCGAACTTGTCGGTGTAGACGATGCGCTCATGCGGTACCAGCTCCACATAGGTACCGCCGAAGGCGTGCGACTGCCCGGTGCTGAAATTGGTGAACGACATCTTGTGCGAGCCACCGACCCGTGCATCCATGTGATGCACCTTGCCGGTGAAGCCATGGGGCGGCAGCCATTTCACCATGGCATCGGGATCCAGAAAGGCGCGATAGACGCGCTCCGGCTTGGCCCGCAGGACGCGGAAGATCTTGACGGTATGGGGCTGGCTCATGCGGGTCTCCTCGGGCTGGCGGGTGGATGGTGACGGGCTGCGGGGCGGCAACGGGGCCGGCGCATGCCAGCCTCCGCCGCTCCGGTGATGCTGTCAAGCGCGACCGTGCCGCATCTGTTTCAGGCCGGGCAATGGCAGACGACTTCGATGTTGTGTCCGTCCGGATCGAGGACAAAGGCGCCGTAGTAATTCGGATGGTAATGGGCGCGAATGCCCGGGCCGCCGTTGTCGCGCCCGCCCTGGGCCAGTGCTGCCGGATGCCGATCTTAGGCGGCGCCGTGCGGCGGGTCAATCGAGCCCGCCTTGATCCGGATCGGTCTGCCGGACCTGATCAATGCTGACCTCGACGTCTATCAGACATCCGTCGGCAAGTTCTCGTATCATGCTGCTTTATTCCGCACATCCGTCCATGTCCACCTCCCCGCAAATCGTCTTCCCGCGCCATGTCGTCATCATCGGCACGGGTGCCGTCGGCCTCATGAGCGCCATCCACGCGCTGGACGAGGGCCTGCAGGTCAGCCTGCTGGACTTCAACGAGGCCGGTAGCGAAGAAGCCTCCAGCTACGGCAATGCCGGCTGGCTGTCCTCGCATTCGGTGATTCCCCCGGTGGAGCCGGGCATGTGGAAAAAAGTGCCGGGCTACCTGAAGGACCCGCTGGGCCCGTTGTCGATCCGCTGGCGCTACCTGCCCCGTCTGACGCCCTGGCTGCTGCGCAACCTGGCCAGCGCCCGGCGTGATCGCATCCGCACCACCGCCCGCGCCCTGCGTACGCTGGTGGCCGATGCCCGCAACCTGCACCTGGAGGTGGCGCGCCGTGCCGGCGTGGCCCACCTGATCGATACCTCGGGCGTCTTGCACATCTATCGCTCGCGCCGGCACTTCGACAACGACGCCTTCGGCTGGGGCGTGCGGCGCGAACTGGGCATCACCTGGCAGGAGCTGGAAGGCGAGAGCCTGCGTCGCCGCGAGCCCGATCTCGATCCGGCCTTCGGCTTCGCAGTCCATGTGGACGAGGCGGGTCACTGCAAGAATCCTGGCGCCTACATGCAGGCGCTGCAAGCCTATGTGCTGGCCCGCGGCGCCACCCGCATCAGCGGCCGCGCCAGCGGGTTCCGGGTCGAGCAGGGGCGCCTGAAGGCGGTACTGACCGAACAGGGCGAGATTGCCTGCGATGCCGCCGTGATCGCTGCCGGCGCGCGCTCCAAGGCCCTGGCCGCCCAGGCAGGTGACCGCGTGCAACTGGAGAGCGAGCGGGGTTACCACGCCGTGATCCGTGGCCAGCAACTGCAGGCCACCGCACGCACGCCGATGATGGTGTCCGAATTCAAGGTCATCGCCACCCAGATGGAAACCGGCCTGCGCATCGCCGGCCAAGTGGAATTCGCCTCCTTCGAAGCTGCGCCGGACTGGCGCCGCGGCGAGATCATGCGCGACATCGCCCTCAAGCTCTTCCCCGGCCTGCCCCGCACGCTGGCTGCGCAGGATGTGCAATTCTGGCTGGGCCGGCGTCCCAGTACGCCCGATGGCATGCCCTGCATCGGCCACGCCAGTGCCAGCCACGACATCATCCATGCCTATGGTCACGGCCATATCGGACTGGGCTGCTCGGCCCGCACCGGTCGCATCGTCGCCCAGTTGCTGACCGGGCAAGCCCCTGAGATCGACCTGTCACCCTTCAGCGCACAGCGCTTCTGAGGGCGTCACCGCGATCAGAAGGCGATCTCGGCCACCGGCGTGATGGTGGTGCGTACGCCATAGGCCCCCAGGTTGGACAGCGTGGCGTGGTGATGCGCCACCACATCGGCCACCGACAGCACGCCATTGGGCGCGGTGGTATGGCCATCGGCCGCCAGCGTCACCGGAAAGCCCAGCGCCAGCGCGCGCCGCACCGTGGATTCCACGCAGAATTCGGTCTGCATGCCGCACACCACCAGTTGCGTCACACCCAGCGAGCGCAGCAGCGCTTCCAGCCCGGTGTGATGGAAGGCATCCGAACCACGCTTGCGCACGTCCAAATCCGTCGCATGCCGCTGCAGGCCCGACGCCAGTTGCCAACCGGGGCTGCCCTGCAGCAACGCACCCTGGTCCTCGTGCTGCACGAAGATCACCGGCATCCCGGCGGCACGCGCCTTCTGCGACAGGAGGTTGATGTTGGCGATGGTGAGCTCGCCGTTGACGACGGCGTCGGGACCGGTGCACAGGGCGTGCTGGACATCGATGATGAGCAGGGCGGTAGTCATGGCGTGGCTGCCTTGGGGTGGGGGAAGTGCGCTAGGGTAACAGAGTAGGCTGCGTGAATGTTTCCCGATATTGCCAGCCTGACACTGCGTCAATTTGTCCCATTACATCGGCCGTCGGCCTTGGCTAGAATGCTGGTTGTTAGCTTTCTTTACTCGTCCCACTTCCTTATTTCCCAGCTCATCCATGACCGCCCTCTTTGACCGCGTCGAAGACGTCTTGCGCAAAGCCTCCGGACTGCACATCGTGCTGGCCCTGCTGCTGGTGTGCGGCCTGTTGTGCTGGGCGGTGTGGGTGTGGGCCACCGGCGAAGGGCGTACCCCCTTCGGCATGCTGGACTTCTGCATCACTCCGCCGGCCAAGTAAGCGGCCTGCCGTCTTCCCGGGTCGCATCGTCTTTCCTGTCGCGCACCTCCCCCCCCGCTACTGCACCTTGCTCGCGAAGCGCCCTACAATGGCCGCTTTGCCCAACTTCCCTGGTCGCATGCCCAGTCCGCCTTCTCCTTCTCCCAGTGCCTTCCATCCGCGCCTGACCCTGCAGTCCCTCACCCGTGGCGAGGGGCTGCTGGGCATGCGCGCCCATGGCCTGTTCGGGCCACGTGGCGCCCTGGTCACGGTGGCACAGATCGACTGGGTCTATGGCGACGGGGCGCAGCGCTGGAGCACGCCGGCGCCGACAGGTCACGCCGAGGACGAAGCCGGCTACACGCCGGCCCACATCGTGCGCGATTCCCAGGCCGAAGCACTGGCGCTGGAGACCATCCGCGACATGGGCCTGCTGCCCCTGCGCGAAGATGCCCTGCAATGGCGCGCCAGCAATCCCCTGCATGACGCCGGCCCGCTCTGGACGCTGGTGCAGGAAGAATTCTTCGGCGACTTCTGGGCCGACCAGGCGCCACGCCTGCAACAGATGGGCTGGGTCTTGCGCCTGCGCCCCGGCTTCGCCCACGAGAGCGTACCGGTAACTGCCTGGCGCATCATCGTCAGCCCCGACACCGGTGAAGTCGTCAGCCGCGAAGTGGCCGCGCCCCTGTTGCCCCGTGCCTTTTCCAGCGAAGTCTTCGATGGCCTGGATCCGACCGGCCGCTGGTTGCTGTCCATCGGCATCGACGTCGATGGGCAATCCATGGACGTGGCGCCGATGGTGGCCGACCTGCTGCGGCGCGACCCGCGCTGGGCCGATGCGCAACAGGTCGAGCGCATGGACCCGCATGCGGTGATTTCCCTGCGCGCTCCCGGCGGGCGTCGCATCGATGCCATGGCCGGTCCGCTCAAGGCGGTGGTGCTGGCCTTGCTCGATCTGCTGATCGACCTCAAGCGTCAGGACGGTCCGCTGCGCCTGACCCCCTGGGATGCGCACCGCCTCGACAGCCTGCATGGCGCGCTGCAGGCCCTCGACGGTGGCCAGCCCTGGCATATGAGCGGCGCGACCGGCGTGCTGCAACTGGCGCAGCGCCTGCGCGCCGCCGGTAGCGTCGTACCGGTGGCCGCACCCGAGGGGCTGGGTCTGCGCCTGCGCGGCTACCAGCTGCAAGGTGTGGCCTGGATGCAATACCTGCGTGAGCACGGCCTGGCCGGCATCCTGGCCGATGACATGGGCCTGGGCAAGACCGCCCAGGTGCTGGCCCACCTGCTGATCGAGCAGCAGGCCGCTCGCCTGGACCTGCCGGCGCTGGTAGTGGTACCGACCTCGTTGTTGTTCAACTGGCAGCAGGAGGCGCAGCGCATTGCGCCGGCACTGCGCGTGGTGGTGCTGCACGGGGACGACCGCGCCCGCCACGTCGCCACGATTGCCGCCGGCCAGGCCGACCTGGTGCTGACCACCTATCCCTTGCTGTGGCGCGACCTGGATGCGCTGCTGTCCTTGCGTTTTCACCTGCTGGTGCTGGACGAGGCCCAGACCGTCAAGAATGCCGGCGCCCGCAGCGCCGCCGCCGCGCGCCGACTGCATGCCCGCCATCGTCTCTGCATGACCGGCACGCCGCTGGAAAACCATCTGGGTGAGCTGTGGAGCCAGTTCCATTTCCTGATGCCGGGCTTTCTGGGCGATGCGCGCAGCTTTGCGCGGCTGTGGCGCAAGCCCATCGAACAGCAGGGCCAGACCGTACGCGCGCGACTGCTGGCGCAGCGGGTACGCCCCTTCATCCTGCGCCGGCGCAAAGAAGACGTGCTGCAGGAATTGCCGGCCCGCATCGAGATCGTCGAACGCCTGCAACTGCAGGGGCGCCAGCGTGAGCTCTACGAAAGCGTGCGCGTGGCCGCCGACAAGCAGGTGCGGCGCGCCCTGGAACGGCGCGGCCTGGGCAGTGTGCAGGTCAGCGTGATGGATGCACTGTTGAAGTTGCGCCAGGTCTGCTGCGACCCCTACCTGCTCAAGCAGGGACGCATGCCCCAGGGGCTGGAGCGCGCCAAGATCGAGTGGTTGCGCGATACCCTGCCGGCGCTGGTGGCCGAGGGGCGCCGCATCCTGGTGTTCTCGCAGTTCACCAGCATGCTGCGGCTCATCGACAGCGAGCTGCAGGGCTTGCAACTGCCCTGCCTGATGCTGACCGGCGACACCGAACCGGCTGCCCGTGGTGCCGTGATTGAACGCTTCCAGGCACAACAGGTGCCGCTCATGCTGGTGAGCCTGAAGGTCGGCGGCGTGGGCCTGAACCTGACCGCTGCCGATACGGTGGTGCTGGTCGATCCCTGGTGGAATCCGGCCGTGGAAGAGCAGGCCATCGCCCGTGCCCATCGACTGGGTCAGACGCGCCAGGTGTTCGTCTACAAGCTGGTCATCGAGGGCAGCATCGAAGAGCGCCTGCTGGAGCTGCAGGCGCGCAAGTCGGCCCTGGCCGAAGGCATGCTGGGGCGGGATGACACCACCACCATCAAGTTCGGCGAAGAAGAATTGCAGGCACTGCTGGCGCCGTTGGGGGCAGGCATCGCCGAGAAGGTCCTGGCCTAGCGGGAAGATCAGTCCTTCCACTCCGCCACGTCTTCCAGCGTGCGCCGTTCCGCATCCACCGCCCAGCGCAGCGCGCAGGCACCCGCCAGCAGGGCCAGGCATGCGCCCAGCGCATAACCTGCCGCCACCGCATGACGATCGCCGCTGGCGATAAGCCAGCCCAGCAGCAGCGGTGCGATGAATCCCCCCACCCCGGTCCCGATGGCATAGAAGATCGAAATGGCCATGGCCCGCATGCGCAGCGGGAATACCTCGCTGGCCGTAAGATAGGCCGAACTGGCCGCCGCCGATGCCACGAAGAACACCGCGCTCCAGCACAGCGCCAGCCCGAGCGCATCGAGCAGGCCGGCCTGGAAGGCCCAGGCGGTGGCCGCCAGTCCGGCGCCGGAGAGCAGGTAGGTGGCGGCGATCATGCGACGCCGGCCGATGCTGTCGAACAGATGGCCCAGTACCAGCGGCCCCAGCACATTGCCCAGCGCGAAGGGGAAGATGTAGAGCGCCACACGGTGGTCCGGCACGTGGAAGAAACGGGTCAACACCAACGCATAGGTGAAGAAGATGGCGTTGTAGACAAAAGCCTGGGCCACCATCATCAGCGCCACCATGAGGCTGCGCTGGCGATAGCGATGCAGCAGCACCTGCGCCATCTCGCGCCAGGACAGCATGCCGCTACCGGTACTGGCACCCGGCGAGGTATCGGCAGGCAGCGGCGCCGGCAATGGACCGTGTTCAGCCGCGACCTGTGCCTCGATCTCCCGCACCACCTGTTCGGCCTTCTCGTGATGCCCATGCATGAGCAGCCAGCGCGGACTTTCCGGCACATGCCGGCGCACCAGCAGGATGGCCACCGCCAATACCGCCCCCAGCAGGAAGCAGGCGCGCCAGCCCAGCGCCGCACCCAGTACGCGCGGGTCCAAGATCACCAGCGACAGGCCCGCGCCCAGTGCCGCGCCTATCCAGAAGCTGGCATTGATGATCAGGTTCACGCGGCCGCGCACCCGCGCCGGCACCAGTTCGTCGATGGCCGAGTTGATGGCCGCATATTCCCCGCCGATGCCCAGGCCAGTGACGAAGCGGCACAGGGCCAGGAACAGGAAGTCCTGCGCAAAGGCGGTCGCCAGCGTGGCGGCCATGTACAGCGCCAGGGTCAGCATGAACAGGCGCTTGCGCCCCAGACGGTCCGTCAGGCGCCCAAACAGCAATGCCCCCAGCACCGTGCCGGCGATGTAGAGCGAGCCGGTCCAGCCGACCTGGGCCGCATCCAGCCCCAGCGTATCGGAGCGTTCGAGGACACTGCCCAGCGATCCAACCAGGGTGACTTCCAGCCCGTCCAGAACCCAGGCCACGCCCAGTGCAATGACCACGCGCCAGTGCCAGCGTGACCATGGCAGGCGGTCAAGGCGGGCGGGAATGGTCGTGCTGCCGACGTGTGCGGACGAGGGGGCGGACATGGGCGACTCCGGTGGGATGAGCCAACAGCAGAAGGCTGGACGGCAAGACGGCAGACCTTCCCTCTGGCGAGGCGGTTCCTGCGGATGAGCTTGGCCTGTGGCAGGACGGCGACTCAGTCATTTCCTGATGGGCATTGTCGAGTTACACGCCTAAGATCCGTCCATTCCCGATATTTCCCCCCCCACCCATCCAAACGAGGACCGGCCGCACATGGACTGGATCGACGCCATCATGCAGTACGCCATCTATGCCGCGCTTGCGCTGTGCATGGGCGGGCTGGTGGCGGCCATCGTGCTGTTCATCGCGCTGGAACGACGCTGGCAGGAACGCGTGGCCGAAGATGTCGAGGAGCTGGCCAGCCGCGTGCAGTCCGAGCATGCGCGCGACGGCCTGCCCCAGCATCCCTGGGAGGAATTGCGCAACCGCATCGGCGAGATGCAGATCGTGGCCGAGGAATCCGACCGTCCAATTCCCTACAAGAACGTGGCCTAAGCGCTGGGCTGCCTGCTTTCCTACAGCAGGGATGGCGCTTGTCTGCTTTGCGGTGGGTGGCTACCGCAGAGATACTCTCGCTCATTCCCGGCATGGGTCTGCGCCATCAGTCTGCACTCCTGAGTTTGCACTCCTGATTTCGCGCCCCTTGCCGCAACAACAAGGAGATTGCGGGAGGAGACAGCGCATCATGAAAGCCACCAAGCACCCCGGATCGGCCACGCCTGCCGATGCCGGTCTTTCCGAAACCTTCCATCATTTCAGCGAAGCCTGCGCGCGTGCGGTGGGCAGTTCCTGGACCTTCGTCCTGGCGCTCGGCGTGGTGCTGGTCTGGGCCATCACCGGCCCGATGTTCGACTACTCCGACACCTGGCAACTGCTCATCAATACCGGCACCACCATCTTGACCTTCCTGATGGTCTTCCTGATCCAGAACGCCCAGAACCGCGATGCCCAGGCGACGCAGCTGAAGCTGGATGAATTGATCCGCGCCGTCAAAGGGACCCGCAAGCAGATGATGGATGCCGAAGACCTGTCCGACGACGAGCTATCCCGCCTCAAGGAAGAATTCGCGCGCATGGGCGAGCATCCCGACGATCCGGTGCGCCAGCGCCTGCGCCGCTCCCTGGGACGTGGCGCGGTGGCGCGCTCGATTTCCTCCACGGGTGACGTTCAGGATCAGCCCCGACCCGCCGTCGCAGCGCAAAGGCGCGAGCGGCCGGCCCAACGTCAGCACGAGGAATACACCCGTCCGCTGCGCGCCAGCCAGCGCCAGTGGACCTGAGCGATGAGGAGACCATCATGAGCATGCATCCCGCCGATCCGACCAAGCCCGATAACGCCCTCGAGGATCATCCCGATCCGCGCCATACCCCTGAGCAGGAGACTGTTCCTGCACCACTGGATGGTGCGCCTGCCAAGGGCCGCACCGTGCTCAAGCCCGGCGGCCTGTCCGAGGCCGAACAACTGCTGGAGCAGCAGAAGCTGGATCGCTCCGCTCGCTAGGACCTGTTCACGCGGCTGTCCCCGACGTTTTCATCTGCGTGCAGGCCCCTGGCCTGCGACGTACCAGTCTGCCTGCGCTCTGCAGCGGCCTGGCGCTGTCCTCTGCGCGGCCCTCGCTACCGTCGTGACGGCGTAGCGGTAGAGACTATTACTGTTGCGACTATTACCTATCGCTTCGATAGTCCCTGACGATTGTTCCAGATCGCGGAACACTCAATTCTCTCTTGCATGGTTTTTCTTCGCGCCGCTCTTCCGTAGACTTCAGTCCATCGATGAACGACATCGCAACGCCCCAAACGAGGCGGTGGCGACGGAGTTCTAGAGAGCGGCACATGTGTCCCATTCGCTCCACCGAAACATGTACCCAACATTGCCTGTGCATCACCAAACTGTATTTAACCCGATTGAACTTAACTGTACCCAAGGAGAACATCATGTCCGCAAAGACCATCATCGCAGCAGTCCTGGCCCTGTCCGCTTCGTCCGTCGCTTTCGCTGAAGCCCAGTATCCGGTTGACCAAGCCTTCGTTTCCCACACCACCCGTGCCGAAGTCAAGGCCGACCTGGCACGTGCCCAGCAACAAGGCCTGGCCAACCAGCCTGACTCGGTCTTCCCGGTGATCAGCAACGGTCCCGCTAAGAGCGAAGTGCAGACCGCCGGTCGTGCCGCTGCTTCGACCTACGCTGGTGCCTGATGCAGGGCATGCGGATGCAAGGTCATCCCGATTCATCCGATGACCGCGCATCCCGCCTCGCTGGCCTGCCAGGCTGATTGAAGCAGGAAGTCAAAGCAAGCCAAAGCAAGCCAAAGCAAGCCAAAGCAAGCCAAAGCAAGCCAAAGCAAGCCAAAGCAAGTTAGAGCAAGTACAACAACAAAGAGGAAATCATCATGTTGCAGCAAGTGTTCTCGCGTGGCCTGTCCTTCTATCCACGGATCTATCTGCAGTTTGCCGCTCTGGTCGGTTTGCTGATTGCAGCAGAGTTCAGCCTGAGCACGCTCTCCATGATGTTGACCCAGCGCGCCGTGTACCGCGTCTCGCAACGCGTGCGCCACCGTCGTGAAGCCCGGCGCCAGGAGCGCTGTGAACATATCGACGGTAACTGTTGTGCCTGAGGGGCCCACACAACCCCGCTACTGACGAAAACGGCGCGCCTTCAACGGCGCGCCGTTTTCGTTGCGGCTGCCGCCTGGCGCGCAGTGTTCTACACTCTGGGGACAGTGACTGCCTGCCGCCCTCCGGAGCCCCCCATGAAACGCAACTTCCACCTGCTTGTCATCGATCCGCAAAACGATTTCTGCGATCTCCCCGCCAGCTACCTGCCGGCTGACCCGGTCAACGGTGACCTGCTACGTCCGGCGCTGCCCGTGGCCGGCAGCCATGCCGACCTGCAGCGCGTGGCCGGGCTGATCGACCAGGGCGGGGCCGGGCTCTCTGCCATCAGCATCACCCTCGACGCCCATCACCGCCTCGACATCGCCCACCCCACCTTCTGGCAGAGCGGCGAGGGCGCGCCGGTCGCACCCTTCACCCAGATTGAGGCGGCCCAGGTGCGCGCCGGCCTCTACCGGCCGCGCGACCCGCAGGCACTGGCACGCAGCCTGGTCTACCTGGATGCGCTGGAAGCAGCCGGCCGCTACCGCCTCATGATATGGCCGGTCCACTGCGAGATCGGCAGCTGGGGCGCCGCCGTGCATGCCGATGTGCGGGCCGCCTACAACCGCTGGGAAGATGCGCACCTGGGCCAGGTCACCAAGCTCGGCAAGGGCAGCAATCCCTGGACCGAGCATTATTCGGCGGTGATGGCCGAAGTCCCCGATGCCGACGACCCCGCCACCCAGCTCAACCACGGCTTCATCGCCCGCCTGGCCGAGGCAGATCGCGTCTACATCACCGGCGAGGCCGGCAGCCATTGCGTGCGCGCCACCACCGAACACATCGTGGCCCAGCTGGACGCGGCCGCTCGCATGCGCCTGGTGCTGGTCACCGACTGCATGAGTCCCGTGACCGGCTTCGAGGCGCACTACCAGCAATTCCTGCAAGCCATGTCCGCGGCCGGTGTACGTCTGGCCCGCGCCGACGAAGTCTTGTCCGAACTGCAAGCCAACGCCTGAGCGCCAGCGCCGATGCCGGCTGCCGACTCGTCTTTCGCCATCGCCTGTCACAGATCCAAATCGGCCGCAACCGAGCGTCCGGCGCGACTTATGCCAAAATGGCATGGGACGTCGGCGGTGCCGTTTCGGTATAGTTGCCGCCAAGGGAGAGGGCGACTGCGATGCCGATGGCATGCGGCGCACACCGCGCCACGCGCGCGCAAACACCATGCCGCCCATCCGGCGCGGCATGCCAACGGGGTGGCAAGCATGGAAATCAAATGGGTGGAAGACTTTCTGTCGGTGGTCGACACGCTCAACTTCAGCCGTTCGGCCAAGTTGCGCAATGTCACGCAACCGGCCTTCGGACGCCGCATCCGCTCGCTGGAAACCTGGCTGGGCGCTGAACTGTTCGATCGCTCTTCCTACCCCTGTACCCTGACCCCGGCAGGCGAGTCCTTCGTGCCCATCGCCAAGGAAATGCTGAACCAGTCCATGCAGGCCAGGCTGGTACTGCGCGGCCAACTGGCCGGGGCGCAATCGGCGGTGCGCTTCGCCATGCCGCATACGCTGCTGCTGACGGTCTTCCCCAAGCTGCTCTCCGAGATCGAAAAGAAGATCGGCGCCATCTCCACCACCGTGATGGCCGGCAACGTCCACGATGCCGTGATGGCGCTGGTGGAGCGCAACTGCGACCTGCTGATCTGCTACGACCACCGGCAGCAGGGCATCGCCCTCGATACCGAGCGCTACGCCGTGCTCTCGCTGGGCAAGGAGCCACTGCGCCCCTATGTGAAAACCCTGCCCAGTGGCCTGCCCAAATATGTCTTGCCTGGCACGCCCAATGATCCACAACCCTTCCTCAGCTATTCGCCGTATTCGTCGCTGTCGCGCATCGTCGAGAAGGCCCTGCATTCCAGTCCTCGCCGCGTGCATCTGTTCCGCCGCTTCGAGACCGACCTGGCCGAGGGTTTGAAGAGCATGGCCGTGGAAGGCCACGGCATCGCCTGGCTGCCCGCCAGCGCAGTGGCCCGCGAGATCGCCGAGGGCAAGCTGACCCTGGCCATCGCGCCCAACGACAGCGAGGCGCTGGAACAGGGGCTGTGGTGCGAAGAGATGGATATCCGCGCCTACCGCCGCCTGGATGGTGCCAACCCCGACATCGACCGTATCTGGAATTACCTCAAGTCCGAGCACGGCGCGCAGTGAGCTTGCCCTGCCCGGACCTCCCACGCCTGAACATCACAAGGATCTACCGATGAAATTTCTCACCAACCAGCAGATCAGCGAACTGCTGACCACCGAAGACGCCATCGCCTCCATGCGCGAAGCCTTCGCCCACGCCGCCGAAGGCGCCCACCAGGGACGCGTGCGCACCAGCGCCTCCAATGGCGTGATGCTGTCGATGATGGGTGCGGTCATTCCGGCCGCCGGCATCGCCGGTGCCAAGGTGTACACCACCATCAAGGGCCAGTTCAAGTTCGTCATCCAGCTGTTCTCCACCGAGACCGGGGCGCCGCTGTGCACCATCGAGGGCGACACCATGACCGGCCTGCGTACCGCTGCGGCCACCGCCGTGGCCTGTGATGCGCTGGCGCGACCGGATGCCCAGGTGCTGGCCGTGATCGGCACCGGCGTGCAGGCGCGCTCGCACATCCCGGCGCTGCTGCAGGTCCGTCCATTCAAGGAAGTCCTGATCGCCGGCCAGTCGGGCCAGCAGGCACTGGCCGAGGAAGTCACCCGTACCCTGGGCGTGCCCGCGCGCGCAGTCGGCATCGACGAGGCCGCTGCCCAGGCCGACGTGCTGGTGACAGTGACCCGCGCCGCCACACCCCTGTTCGATGGCCAGCTGTTGCGTCCCGGTACCTTCGTGGCCGCCGTCGGCGCTTCCAAGGCCAATGTGCGTGAGCTGGATGACGTGGCCATCGGCCGCGCCGCTGCCCTCTTCGTCGAATGGAAACCACAGGCCCAGCAGGAAGCCGGCGACCTGGTGCAATGCGCGCCGGGCGTGTTCGACTGGGCCGAGGTGATGGAACTGGCGCAGGCGGTCGACGGCAGCATGGCCTATCAGCGCAAGCCCGAGGACATCGTCATCTACAAGGCCATCGGCATCGGTCTGGAAGACGTGGCCCTGGCCGGCCTGGCCTATCGCAAGGCCTGCGCCCGCTACGGCTGGTAAGCCGGGGTCGGCAGGCGACTGCCGGTCAATACCTCGCGGAAAATACGCACCAGAAAAAAGGCGCTGCAGAATCTGCAGCGCCTTTGTCTTGTCCACAGCCGTCGGCCTGTCCTCAGACGGTGGCCTTGGCCTGCGGCGGCTTGACGCTGGCCGCCGGCTTGGCGCGCAGCGCCGTGGCGGTTGCCACCAGCACGATGGCGATCCCGGCCACGGTGCCCAGGGTCACCGGTTCATCCAGCAGCAGCCAGGCCCATAGCGACGCCGTCATTGGCACCAGGAAGGTGACGGTGATGGCCTTGGTCGCGCCCTCGGCGGCGATCAACTGGAAGAACAGCGCATAGGCAATCCCGGTACAGACCACGCCCAGCACCAGTACAGCCAGCAGCGCCGGCACGGTGCCGGCCTCCAGCGCATGCGGCACCGACGGGGCGGCCAGCGGCAGCAGGCACAGAGCGGCGGCGAACTGGCTGCCGGTCGCCATGGCGATGGGGGAGATGCCACCGGCGCGCATGCGCGTAAACGTGGCGGCAAAGCCATAGCTGACCGCAGCCCCCATGGCCGCCAGCACCCCGGCGATGACCAGGAAGTCGGCCGGCGCCGGGCCGATGCCTACCAGCACCGCCACGCCCACCAGGCCCAGCACGAAGGCCGCGCTGCGCAACAGGCTGAGCCGCTCACCCATCAGCAGGAAACCGAACATGGCCGTAAACACCGGCGCCAGCGAATTCATCGTCGCCATGTAGGAGGAAGGAATGTGCAGCGCCGACCACGCAAACAGCGCGAAGGGCAGGGCGGTATTGAACACGCCGATCACCAGGTAGGGCAACCAGTTCTGGCGCCACTGCAGCGGTACACCGCGTACGCGGGCAAAGGCCAGCAGCGACAGCGTGGCCAGCGAAGCGCGGCCGAAGGTGGTCAGCATGGGGCCGAAGACGGGCGCGGCAATGCGCATGAGCATGAAGCTGGTGCCCCAGATGGCGGCCAGCAACAACAGTTTGGCGATATTGGAGGAGGACATGGAGATAAGGCGTTGCGTCGCGGGGCAGCGCCATGGAGGGCCGGTCGGATGATGATTGTACGGCGACCGGCCCCTGGCCGTCCCGGTACAGTTGCGTGCTTTGCACCGTGCCACTTGGCCGCCCGCAACAGTGGCTGCCGATACGGCCGGGCAACTGTACATGTCGCCCCGTGCGCCGTGCTGATAATCTTGGGCAGATTGACAACAGGGAGGGCAGCGATGCTGAAAATCTACGGGCGCGACAATTCCATCAACGTACGCAAGGTGCTGTGGGCCTGTGCCGAACTGGGCATCGCCTTCGAGCGGGAAGACTGGGGCGCCGGCTTTCGTCCCACCAGCGAAGCAGGCTTCCTGGCCATGAATCCCAATGCGATGGTGCCGGTGATCGACGATGATGGTTTCGTGCTGTGGGAATCCAATAGCATCCTGCGCTACCTGGCCGCGCAACATGGCGGCAGCGCGCTCTATCCGGCCGCGCCGCGCGAGCGTGCCCGCATCGACCAATGGCTGGACTGGCAGGCCAGCGACCTCAACCGCAGCTGGAGCTATGCCTTCATGGCCCTGGCCCGCAAGTCGCCCGAGCATGGCGATGCACAACAGGTAGCGGCCTCCATTGCCGGCTGGACCCGTTTCATGCGGGTGCTGGAACAGCAGTTGCAGCACAGCGGTGGCTACGTTGCCGGAGCGGACTTCACGCTGGCCGACATTGCGGTCGGCCTGTCGGTGAACCGCTGGTTCGGTACACCCTTCGAGCACGCGCCCTTGCCGGCGGTGGCGGCCTATTTCGAACGCCTGACCGAGCGTCCAGGCTTTCGTACCTACGGCCGCAACGGCATGGCCTGAAGGCGGCTGGCGCGGTACACTGCGGCCTTGCGCTTTTTACCGCGTCCCCCATTGCCCTTTGCAGGACCACCATGGCCACCCGAAAGAAAAAACTGCTGTTCCTCGCCGCCTTCCTGGGCTGCCTGCTGCTGGCCAGCGTGCCGCTGCTGAGTCTGTTGTTCTACTGAACACAGTTCCGGACCCGCAGCTTTTCATCCTCACCAAAAAAAACGCCCCTTGGTCAAAGACCAAGGGGCAACACCAGATCCACTTCCACCTGCCTGCAAACCGACGTCAGACCGGCAGACGCTGTCCCGGCAGGCGGATATTGCGCGCCAGCGGGTGATGCTGCCATTTCGCCTCGGCAAACAGATAGATGCCCAGGGACGAAAAGGCGACGGTCGCCAATGCGGAAAGAACGACGGTCAGCAGGTAGGTGGTGAACATGGTGATCTCCTCAAGACGATGTCATCTTAGGAAATCCCCCGTCCGTTGGCTTTAGTGATTTTCCCTAGAAAACCACGAGACCGCTCAGGGAAATCCCGAGCGGCAGGCACCTCAATAACGTTCCAGCCAGTGCGCATAGGGCGCCGGCAGTGTCCACGAGGGACGATCTACGCCCAGTTCCCGCGCCGCCTGGTAGGGCCAGTGCGGATTGACCAGGTGCGAACGGCCGACCATCACCAGGTCCAGCTGCTCTTCCTTGACCGCACGTTCGGCCAGCTCGGGCGTGCCGAAGCCCCAGGCCGACGAGACCGGCACGCCGGCTTCTTCACGCACGCGCCTGGCGATCGGGCCGAGGAAGGCCGGACCCCAGGGGATCTGGACCTCGGGGATGGTAAAGCCCATGGTCACGCTGATCATGTCCATGCCGCTGGCCTTGAATTGACGTACCAGGGCGATCGATTCCAGCAGCGTCTGTTCATCCCGGCCGTCGTATTCCAGCACGCCGAAACGCACGGTCAGGGCCAGCTTTTCCGGCCATACCTCGCGCACCGCACGCAGGGTTTCCAGCAGGAAACGGGCGCGATTCTCGACGCTGCCGCCATAGATGTCATCACGCTGGTTGGAATGTGCCGAGAAGAAACTCTGCGCCAGGTAACCGTGGGCGAAGTGCAGTTCCAGCCATTCGAAGCCGGCGTCGCGGGCGCGGATGGCCGCGTCCACGAAGTTTTGGCGCACCCGTGCGATGTCGTCCAGGCTCATGGCCTTGGGGACCTTGGGCAAGCCCTTGCCATAGGCGATGGCCGACGGGGCCAGGGTGTCCCAGCCACGGGCATCGTCGGCGGCGATGTGGTCGTCACCTTCCCATGGACGGTTGGCGCTGGCCTTGCGGCCGGCATGGGCGATCTGGATGCCGGGGACCGCACCGGCGGCCTTGATGGCCTGCACGACCGGCACGAAGGCCTGCGCCAGTTCGTCCGACCAGATGCCGGTGCAGCCCGGGGTGATGCGGCCCTCGGGGGCCACGGCGGTGGCTTCCACGATCACCAGGCCGGCGCCACCGCGGGCGATGCCGGCGTAGTGCGACAGATGCCATTCGTTCGCCTTGCCGTCCACCGCCATGTACTGGCACATGGGTGGCACGGCGATGCGGTTGCGCAGGTTCAGCTCCTTGAGCTTGAAGGGGGTAAAGAGAGCGGACATGGGGCGTTTTCTTGTCAGGGTTCAATGCGGGAGCGCCAGGCGTCGGGACTGCGGACACCTGTTTCGTTGGTTCGAAAATATTCGAACTATGGAAGGAGTATAACCCAGGGTGTATCATCCTGCAGATGCGTCCCTACAAACATCCCGAGATTGCCGAGTTCGTGCTGGAGCGCGTTCTCTACGCGCTGAGCGATTCGATCCGCCTGGAGATCGTGCGCCATCTCGACCGCGTGGAATGCGCGACCTGCGGCGAACTCGATGGCGGGCGCCCCAAGTCCACCGTCTCGCACCACTTCAAGGTCTTGCGCGAGGCCGGACTGGTGCGCACCGAGAGCAACGGCACCACTCACATCAACACCCTGCGCAGCGCCGATATCGAACAGCGTTTCCCCGGCCTGCTCAGTGCCATCCTGGCGCAATCGGACAAGCTGCCGGCGCGCCGCCGCAAGGCGGCCTAGGTTAAAGCCGACCTGCCGCGATATCGGCATCCACCGCCCGGAAGGCGCTGGCCATGGCATGTTCCTCGGCCTCCACCATGGTATTGCCACGGAAGTCGTCGCACGTCACGCGGCGGAAGGCGACCGGATTGTCATTGCGATGCAGCTGGTAGTTGCCGACCCAGCTACCGTCGATCTGCTCGGTGCTGCTCACGCGGATGAAGTAGCCATGATGTTCGGCCACATCGTTGTCGAGCTGGGTATCGATCAGCGCCCGGGCATAGGCGACCCCGGCCACCTGCGCCGCCGCCAGCGAAGCGAAGGGATTGCCGCGCAGGCCGGGTGCCGGTTCGCCGTCGATGCGGACCGAACAGATCACGTCACCGTTTCTTTGCTGCGTGCTCTCCACGCTGATGTGCTTGCCGCGATAGGTGGCGCCGTAGGGTTGATTCATGTTGAAGATGTCGAGAAGGCGCTGAGGGTGACCAAGACAGGACTATAAGCCCTTTGCCCACTCGCTGTCGCCCCACCCGCCAGGCGGCCGCCGAAGCACTGCCCGTCTTGAGCTACACTGTGGGCTCATCTATTCCCCCTTTCCCATTCCCCATTTCTCATTACCGCAAGCCAGCCGCCCACATCATGCAGATCCGCGACGCCACCCCCGCCGATATCCCCGCCATCACCCTGATCTTCAATGACGCCGTAGTCAATACCACCGCCATCTGGAGCGATACCCAGGTCGATGAAAAGAACCGCCATGACTGGCTGGCCGCACGCCGTCAGCTCGGCTATCCGGTGCTGGTGGCGGTGAACGGCGACCAGGTGCTGGGCTATGCCAGCTTCGGTGACTGGCGCCCGTTCGACGGCTTCCGCCATTCGGTGGAACACTCGGTCTACGTCCACAAGGAGCATCGTGGTGAAGGCCTGGGCGTGGCGCTGATGCAAGCGCTCATCCCGCGTGCACGCGCCGTGGGCAAGCATGTGATGGTAGCGGCCATCGACGCCAGCAATGTCGGTTCCATCGCGCTGCACAAGAAGCTGGGCTTCGACCAGGTCGGTCATATGCCCCAGGTTGGTACCAAGTTCGGCAAGTGGCTGGATCTGGTTTTCCTGCAACTGACGCTGGACCAGCGCAGCGATCCCGACCGTCTTCCGGGCTGATCGCCATCGTTGATGGTCTTCTCTGACCAAGCAAGCAACAGGGCCGCTCTTGAGCGGCCCTGTTGCTTGCTGCATGGCAGGAAGCGTCAGCGTTCAGCCATTGTGCTTTTCGGCTTCATGCCGTTCATTGCCTCGTTTGTCCTCCTCATGCCGCGCCGGCTCGTGCTTCTGGGCGGCATGCTGCTCTGACGCATGTTCATGCGCAACGGCCTCATGTCTTTCGGCAGGCGCCTGCTGGGGGTGGACCGGCCGGTTTTCCTGGCGGGCTTCCGGCCTGGCGGCTGCCTGCTGATGGGCCGGCACAGCCTCCTTATGCTCGGCGGGATGGGCCGGCTGGGCGCGCGCGGCTTCCTGCTTCAAGGCCAGCGCCTGACGCTGCTCGGCCTGTTGCCGTTCCTGCTGAGCCGCATTCTGCTGCGCCTGCTGATGTTCACGGGCGACCTGCTGTTCCATCTCCTGATGCTGACGTGCCGCGTTGGCCTGGGCAGCTTGCTTCTGCTCGGCTTGCTGGCGGTGGACGTCGGCGGCCTCCACTGGCGACTGTGGGTGTTGCGGCTGCGGTTGCGGATGGACTGCCGGCATCGCACCGGCATGCGCATCGTTGGCCGTGAAGTGCGGCATGCTCATGCCGGCCTGGCGGTTGGCCGCTTCCGGATGATTGTCGATGCGGGTCTGGTCGCGGCTGATGTTGCGCTCGTCCACGTTGCTGACATTGCGCACATTGCTGACATTGTTGATATTACTGACGTTGTTGTTCACAACCCGGTTGTTGTTGATGGTCACATTGTTGTTGGTCACGCGATTGATCACCGTGGTCGAGTGCGAGACATAGGTGGTGTTCCGGTACACCACCGCCGGACGCTGCCATCCCGGAGCGGACTGTGCGCCCGCCGGTGAACCGCCCCAGTGCATGCCCCAGTCGTGCCAGCCCCAGTCGGCGTGGTGGCTGATGGCTTCGCCCACGAAGATGCCCACCCCGAACGACAGGGCCCCTACGACCACTTCATTGCCCACCCGGCTGGGCGGGCGATACGCGTAACCCGGATAGACCGGCACCGGCGGACCATAGACCACCGCCGGGTTGTAGCTCGGTACATAGACGGTATCGGGCTGGCTGGATTCGATGACGATGGTCTGCGGCGGTGGCGCAATCACCGGCGCGCCGGCATAGACGGGAACCGGCTCCGGTGTCGACACAGGTGCCTGGATCTGGCTGCTGCGCACCGTGGTGGAGACCCGCAGCTGCGAGGAATTCTTCAGGTTGCCGGCCTGCTGGGCGCGCAGCCGCAGTGCCTGGATGGCGTTCATGACGTCGTTCGGATCATTGACGAAGGCGTCACCCAGGGCCCGCGTCCAGTCTGGATTGGCCGCCATCTGCGAGAGCACCGCCGGGAACATGGTCAGTGATTTCACGCTGACATCCCAGGGCTGGCGGTCCTCGGCGGCCTGCAGGATGTCGCCCTTGAGCGCGGCGTTCTGTCCCAGCCACTGGTTGGCCGCGACGATCTGGTCGGGATAGGTGGAGCCGGCCAATACCTGGGCCACCAGCTTGTCGGGAAACAGCGCGATGGGCGCCACCATCTGCGACAGTTGGGCTGCCGTGGGTGGCACGTAGGCCGGCGCGCTCGCAGCAGTGGGCGTGGCCGACGCTGCCGCATTGGGCGGTGCGGTGTCGGCATTGTCCTTCTTCTCGCAGGCCGAGAGTGCCAGCACGGCACTCAGGAGCGAAGCGGAAACGATGATGGCGCGATGTCTGTTTCTTGTTGTCATGATCTGGTCCTCGATCCGGCATGGATGATGGGAACGGTGGGGGGATTGCCTGGATAGCCTTGATAACGACACGCCGCACTGCGCAGTTGACGATCAAATTGTGATGGGATGTAACGGTGCAGTGACGTGTCAGATTTTTAAGTTTGAGAGAACTGATCAAGAAAGGTTCATGCTCAAGAAGAACGATGAAGGCTGGTGAAAATTTGACGGATCGCTGACAAATAGCTGACTGGAAGCCGCGTCCACATTGGCTTTCGGCAGCATACTGATGTCAGTGCTTTGTCAGGAAAATAAAAAAAGGCAGACCGTATCGGCCTGCCTGAAAGAACCACAAGGAGATAAAAAACTTAGTTTCAGGAGATGGAAAAATTCCTGGAATCCACTCTCACCGGCACTCGGTCATGTAGCGCGATTCCAGCCGGGCGCGTTCGCCATATTCGATGGAGCCCGGGCCGGTCATGGTGAAGCGGCCATCGCGCAGGGTGCCGGGGGTGGGGTCGCGTTGCACGCTGCTCGGTTCGTTGGTGCGGGCACGCTCGGCCTGCATGCGCAGCGTGCGGCAGGACGAGGATTCGCTGCTGGCGGCCACTTGCATCATGGCGCCACCACCGTTGCCACTGGCCGCGCTCATCCCGTTGCCGCTGGTCGATTGCAGTGCCGTGCGCACCATGGCGCGGTGCGGCGACAGGGCCTGCTCCAGCGCGCTGTCGGAGGCGGCGTAGGCGGTGTTGCTGAAGGCCGAGGCGAACACGGCCAGGGTGCCGATGGCGGCGATGCTGCACAGGGTGGACAGGGTGCGGAAGGATGGGCGCATGATGATTTCCTCGGTCAGGGTGGGGGACTTGGTCTGCTTGCCCCTTGCCTGTCTGGCGTTGGGCTGGCATGGACGTAGTCTGCGTGTGCCCGGTTGACCCAGGATGTCAGTAGCGGCCTCCAATATTTCAATTGAAATTTTCAATTGAAGTGTCAGTGCATGAGGTTGTGTTGCCCAGTTGCCGGTCCGTGCAATGATGGTGCGCCGGATGTATGAAGTAAAATCCGTCTATCCTAACCATCCATGAGTTCCATTCATCATCATGCTGGACCGCATCCACCTCTCCATCGTCCAGGAAGTCGAGCGCCAGGGCTCGCTCACCGCTGCAGCCGGTGTCCTGCATGTGACCCAGTCGGCCCTGAGCCACAGCATGAAGAAGCTGGAGCAGCAGCTGGGTACCGACATCTGGCTAAGGGAAGGGCGTCATCTGCGCCTGACCCAGGCGGGCCAGTACCTGCTGGCAGTCGCCAACCGCGTGCTGCCGCAACTGAGCCTGGCCGAGGAAAGGCTGCGCCAGTTCGCCCAGGGCGAGCGTGGCGCCTTGCGCATCGGCATGGAATGCCATCCCTGTTACCAATGGCTGTTGAAGGTGGTGTCGCCCTATCTGGCGGCCTGGCCGGACGTGGATGTGGACGTCAAGCAGAAATTCCAGTTCGGTGGCATCGGCGCTCTGTTCGGCTACGAGATCGACCTGCTGGTCACGCCCGATCCGCTGGACAAGCCGGGTCTGGTGTTCGAGCCGGTGTTCGACTACGAGCAGGTGCTGGTGGTGGCAGCCGACCATCCGCTGGCCGCGGCCGACTATGTCAAGCCACGTCAGTTGAACAATGAGGTGCTGGTGACCTATCCGGTGCCGGTGGACCGGCTCGATATCTATACCCACTTCCTGGCGCCGGCCGGAGTCGTGCCGCGCCGGCACAAGACCATCGAGACCACCGACATCATGCTGCAGATGGTCGCCAGCGGGCGCGGCGTGGCGGCCCTGCCGCGCTGGCTGGTGCTGGAGTATGCGGAGCAGATGGCGGTGGTACCGGTGCGCCTGGGCAAGCAGGGCATTGCCAAGCACATCTACCTGGGTGCGCGCGAAAGCGATGTCGACATCGACTACCTGCGCGCCTTCATCGAAGAAGCACGCCAGGCGCAGGCCTGAGGGGATCGTCAGCTGGTCCGGGTCACCTTGTTGAGGTGGCGCGGCCGGTCCGCATCCATGCCCCGCGCCGCCGACAATTGCGCCGCCATCACGTAGAAGGCCTGGATGGCGACGATCGGGTCCAGGTCCGGCGTGGCCGCCACCGGCAGGGTGAGGTCACGCTCCACCACGTCCTGCGGCGCGGCCAGCAGCACCCTGGCACCGCGCACGCGCATCTCGGCCGCCAGCGCCAGCATGCCGGCCTGGGCCGGACCGCGAGGGGCGAACATCAGCAGCGGATACCCCTCCTCGATGAGCGCCATCGGCCCGTGCTTGATCTCGGCGCCGCTGAAGGCTTCGGCCTGGATGGCGCAGGTCTCCTTACACTTGAGCGCGGCCTCCAGCGCCAGCGGGAAGCCGGTGCCACGCCCCACCACCATGATGCGATTGGCCGGCGCCAGTACCCCGATCGCTTCTGACCAGTCGCATCGGGTGGCCGTCTCCAGGGCTTGCGGCAACTGCCCCAGGGCGTCCAGCAGCGCGGTGTCGTCCTGCCAGTGTGCCGTCAGCAGGGCGCCGGCCACCAGGCTGGCGATGAAGCTCTTGGTGGCGGCCACGCTCGACTCCACGCCCGCATGCAGCGGCACGCTCCACTCGGCCGCCGTCGCCAGCGGTGAATCGGCATGGTTGACCAGCGCCACCGTGGTGGCGCCATGGGCGCGGAAATAGCGCAGCGGTTCCACCACATCCGGGCTCTGTCCCGACTGCGAGATGGCGATGGCCAGTGCATTGCGCACCAGTAGCGGCGCCTGGTTCAGGGTCACCAGCGACATCGGCAGCGAGGCCACGATATGCCCCAGGCGCGCCATGACGAGGTAGGCGCAATAGGCGGCCGCGTGGTCCGAACTACCACGCGCCACCGTGACCACGTTGGTGGGCGGCGAGGCCCGCAGACGGGCGCCCAGTTCGGCATAGCGCTGCTGGTCGCGGGTCAGCTGCTGCGCCACATGGCGGGTGGCCGAACGGGCTTCTTCAAGCATCAGCGAGGTCAATCTCTTCTCCTTCCACATAGACAGCCTTGATGGCGAAATGCCGGTCCAGCACCACTACGTCGGCATGGCAACCGGTGGCCAGGCGGCCACGGTCGGACAGACCCAGATAATCGGCGGCATAGGTCGAGGTGCGTAGCGAGGCTTCGGCCACGTCCATGCCCAGCGTGATCAGGTTGCGCAGTGCCTGGTCCATGGTCAGCACGCTGCCGGCCAGGGTGCCGTCATCCAGTCGTACGCCGCCGGCGCACTTGTGCACCACCTGCCGGCCCAACGCGTAGTCGCCATCGGGCATGCCGGCGGCGGCCGTGGAATCGGTCACGCAGAACAGGCGCGGGATGGCACGCAGGGCGGCACGGATGGCACCCGGGTGGACATGCAGCAGATCGGGGATCAGCTCGGCATAGGTGGCATGTGCCAGCGCCGCGCCCACCATGCCGGGGGCGCGGTGATGGAAGCCGCTCATGGCATTGAACAGGTGGGTGAAGCCCGAGGCACCGTGTGCCAGTGCGGCCACGCCATCGTCATAGCTGCCGGCGGTATGGCCGATCTGCACCTTCATGCCGCGATGGGCCAGCTTGCAGACCAGCTTCAGGTGACCATCCACCTCGGGGGCGATGGTGATGAGCTTGAGCGGCGCCAGGCTGTTGAGGTAATCGACCTGCTCCAGCGAGGCTTCGATGGCAAAGTCGGGTTGCGCACCCAGCTTGCCGGGATTGATGTACGGCCCCTCCAGATGCACCCCCAGTACCCGCGCCTGCCCTGGCTGGCGGCTGCCGCAGGCGTCGGCGATGGCGCGCAGGGCCACTTCCAGTTCCTCCAGCGGCGCCGTCATGGTGGTGGCGAGCAGGCTGGTGGTGCCGTGCCGCGCATGCAGCCGCGACAGCACCTGCACGGCATCGCCGCCTTCCATCACGTCGCGCCCGCCGCCACCGTGCACATGCAGGTCGATGAAGCCGGGCAGGATGTAGTCGCCCTCGTCGATGACGCGTGGTTCGCGTCGCAGCGGCCGGCCATCGATGGCACGGATGCGCTGGTCGAAGACCATGTTGCCCTGGATCCAGCCCTGCGGGGTCAGCACGTTGCCGTGCAGTTGGGTCGGTGCGTTCATGCCGGGGTTTCCTTTGGGTTATCCGCTGGGTTCTTCTGTTGCTGCCAGGCGCGTTGCGCCAGCAGCAGCGCACCGCCAGCGGCATCGGCTTGCGGCGGGACGATGCGCGCCTGCAGGCGTTGCTCGAGGTAGGGTTGCAAGGCCGCCGCCAGCCCGCCGCACAGCGCCAGCGGCAGGCGCTGCGCCGGGTCCAGGGTGGCGATCATCAGGCCGATCTCGGCTGCTGCCGCCTGCAGGATGTCGCGGGCTGCCGCATCCTGCGCAGCATGCATGACCACCGGACGGGCAGCGCGGGCAAAGGCCGCCTGGTCGGCCTGGGCCAGCCAGTCCAGCAAGGTGGCGCGTTCTTCGTTGGCCGTGACGGCGGGGAGTTCGGCGCGACACAGTGCCAGCACCGCCTCGGCCAGGGGGCCACGGGCAGCGCGGCCATCCAATGCGAGCTGGGCGTGATGCAGGGCGCGCAAGCCCATCCAGGCGCCACTGCCGTCATCGCCGCTGGGAAATCCCCAGCCATCGACGATGCGGCGGCTGCCGTCGGTGTCCAGGGCCAGCCCGATGGTACCGGTGCCGACCGCGACGATGGCACCTGGCGCCCCCCCATGCGCGCCCAGTAGTGTGGCCACGCCATCGTTGACGATCTCCAGCGCGCCGAAGGCCGGCGCCATGGCGCGGAAGTCGGCCGACCACTGTGCCACGTTCTCGCCGGCGATGCCGATACCGACCGCCAGCGCCGCATTGTCCGGGCGCACCAGGGCGGCTTGCACAAAGACGCGCTCGATGGTCTGGCCGATCACCTGCCAGGCCTTGGCCGCACCGTTGCGCAGTGCCGAGGCGGTGCCGCTGGCTTCCTGCAGCACGCGGCCCTCGGGCGTGGCCAGCCGCACCAGGGTCTTGCTGCCGCCGCCGTCCACCCCGATCAGGTAGGCAATGCCGTCCATGGTTCAGGCCTCGTCCAGGTGACGCGCCGATTGCAGGTTGCCCGGTTGACGCCGACGCAGGGCCTGGCCCTGGGCATCGAAGAGATGGAAGGCCTGGCTCTGGACCGACAGCGCCACCTGCTCGCCGATGCGCACACTGCGGTTGCCGTCGCCGCGCACCACGATGTCATGGCCGCCGTCCAGGCTGACGTAGAGGAAGTTGGCTTCGCCCAGGTGTTCCACCAGGTTGACCACGCCGTGCAAGGGCTGGCCGTCGCCCAGGCCCTCGCGGATCTGTTCGGCGCGCAGGCCCAGCGTGACGGCCTCGCCGAGCTGTACACCGGTGGGGTCGACATCGGCCAGCAGCCGCAGTCCGCCAGCGATTTCCACCTGTACGCCGCTATCGTCACAACGGGTGACCACGCCCTGGAAGAAGTTCATCTTCGGTGAACCGATGAAGCCGGCCACGAACAGGTTCTGCGGCTGCTGGTAAAGCTCCAGCGGCGTGCCGGCCTGCTGGATGCGGCCTTCGTGCATGACCACGATCTTGTCGCCCAGGGTCATGGCTTCCACCTGGTCGTGGGTGACATAGACGATGGTGGCCGCCAGTTGGCGGTGCAGCTTGGCGATCTCCAGCCGGGTCTGCACCCGCAGGGCCGCGTCGAGGTTCGACAGCGGCTCGTCGAACAGGAACAGGCGCGGCTGGCGCACGATGGCGCGACCGATGGCTACGCGCTGACGTTGCCCGCCCGAGAGCTCGCGCGGCAGGCGCTGCAGCAGGTGATCGATCTTCAGTATCGAGGCCGCGTGGCGGATGCGGCGGTCGATCTCGCTCTTGCTGCTGCCGGCCACCTTCAGGCCGAAGGCCATGTTCTTGTACACGTTCATGTGCGGATACAGCGCATAGCTCTGGAAGACCATGGCGATGCCGCGCTCGGCCGGTGGCAGGTGGTTGACCACCTGGCCGCCGATGGCCAGTTCGCCGCCGCTGATCTCTTCCAGCCCGCACAGCATGCGCAGCAGGGTCGATTTGCCGCAGCCGGACGGCCCGACCAGTACGCAGAATTCGCCATCGCGGATATCGAGGTTCAGCCCGGCCAGCACATCGGCGCGGCCGTCGTAGGTCTTGCGCAGTTGCTTGATGTTGACGTGTGCCATGAGGTCTCCTTTTGATTATTTGACGGCGCCCGAGGTCAGGCCGCGGATCAGCTGGCGCGAGAAGGCCATGTACAGCAACAGCACCGGGACGACCGCCATCGACAGCGCGGCCAGCACCGAATTCCAGTCGGTGGCGTATTGCCCGATGAACTGCTGCACCCCCAGCGTGACGGTGCGGGTGTCTTCCCCGGGGGCGAGGATGAGCGGGAACCACAGGTCGTTCCAGGCCGGGATCATGGTGAACACCGCCACGGTCGCAATGGCCGGGCGCAGCAGCGGCAAGATCACGCCGAAGAAGATAGCCAGTTCGCCCACGCCATCGCAGCGCGCCGCATCCTTGAGCTCGCCCGGGATCTGGCGCATGAACTCGGACAGGATCATCACCGCCAGCGGCAATCCCTGCGCGGTATAGACCAGCACCAGGGCGGTCCGGGTGTTGATCAGGTCCAGTGCCACCACCAACTGCAGGATCGAGACCGTACCCAGCCGGATCGGGATCATGATGCCGACGGCGATGAAGAAGTTCAGCGCGCGGTTGCCGAAGAATCGGTACTCGGTCAGCGCCCAGGCCGCCATCGCGCCGAACAGCACGATCAGCACCAGCGCCGCCACCGTGACCACCAGGCTGTTGCCGAAGTAGAGCAGGAAGTGGGTACCGGCCAGCACCTTCTGGAAGCCGGCAAAGGTCAGCGTCTCGGCCGTGGGCAGGGCCATCGGGCCTTCGAAGATGGCGTTGCGGGTCTTGACCGAGTTGATCAGGATCAGCGCAATCGGAAACAGCGCAATCACCGCATACAGGCACAGCACCACATGTACCCAGAGATGACCGGCGGTGCCGAAGCTGCGTTGGATCAGCGTGGGTTTGCGCATGGTGTCGGGAGCGGTGGAAAGTGGGGAACGTGGAGAGGATGGGGAAGAAGCCAGCATGTCGTCATCCTCCCGTCACATCGCATAGCGTGTCAGGCGCCGCTGCACCATCACGAAATACGCGCCCACGCCACCCAGGATCACCAGGAACATCAGCGTGGCCACCGCCGCGCCCATGGTGGGGCTGCCGATCTGCGCCTGGTAGCCGAAGAAGGTGCGATAGAAGTAGGTTCCCAGCAGGTCGGATGCGTAGTTGGGACCGGCCAATGCGCCCTTGACCGAGTAGATCAGGTCGAAGGCGTTGAAGTTGGCTACGAAGGTGAGGATGGTCACCAGTCCCAGGGTCGGATAGATCAGCGGCAGCTTGATCTGCCAGAAGATGCGCATGGCGCTGGCGCCCTCGGCGTGGGCGGCTTCCAGCACTTCTTCGGGCACCGCCAGCAGGGCAGCGTAGATCAGCATCATGGGTATGCCCACGTACTGCCATACCGAGATCAGCGAGAGGGTCACCAGGGCGGTGGATTCCTGCCCCAGCCAGGGCGCAAACCAGTCGGCCAGGCCGACCAGGCCGAGCAGCTTTTCGCCCACGCCCCACAGCGGCGAGAGGATCAGCTGCCAGATGAAGCCGATGATGACCACCGACAGCAGCGTGGGCAGGAAGATCAGTGTGCGATAGGTGCGTGCGCCGCGCAGGCCCTTGAGGCTGAACAGTGTCGCCAGCAGCAGGCCGATGGGGTTCTGCAGCAGCATGTGCAGGCAGAAGAACTTGACGTTGTTCCACATGGCATTCCAGAAGGCGGCCGACCAGTCGGGGTCGAACAGGATGGTGCGGTAGTTGTCCAGCCCCACGAAGCTGCGCACCCCGGCATCATTGGCGGTATAGAAGCCCAGGCGCAGGGTGTCCAGCAGGGGCAGGGCGCTGAAGAGCGCGTAGATCAGCACGGCCGGCGCGAGCAGCACCGCCAGTTGCCAGGCGCGGATGGTTTTCATGGGTCTCCTGTTCCTGAAGGGGGAGCGCGGACATCTACTCCCGTTCGGACTGAGTAGGCCCGCGAGGGCCGTATCGAAGGCGCGCGGACGGTGCGCCCTTCGACGGGCTCAGATCAGGCTTGGATACGCGGCGTTGCCGCTACTCAGCCCGAACGGGCGGGTACTGCTTACCTCAGTGAAGCAGCCTTACTGCTGCGGCTTGTACCACTTGGCAAAGCCGGCCTGGATCTTGGCGGCCGCATCCTGCGGCGTGAGCTTGCCGTTGAGCACCTGGGCGTTGACGTTCCACATCTCGTTTTCCATGCTCGGTGTGCCACGGTTGAGGATCTGCGAATTGACCCGGATGGTGGAAGCGCAGTTCTTGCGCCAGCCCATCATCTGCTTGGCAATCGGGTCCTTCACCGAGATCAGGTGGTTCGACAGCGAGAAGAAGCCGGTGACCTTGTTGGTATAGAGATCGGCGAATTCCTGCGAACCCAGCCAGGCCAGGAACTTGTAGGCGTCTTCCTTGTTCCTGGACTTCCTGTTGATGCCCATGCCGATGTCGTTGTGGTCGGAGATGTAGCAGGCATCACCGTTCTTGGGCACCGGTGGCGGGAAGGCGGCGAAGTCCATCTTGCCGTTGAAGTAGGCGATATCCCAGGAGCCGGCCGGATACACCGCGCCCTTGCCGAGCGCGAACATGTTCTGGCTGTCGCTGTAGGTCTGGGCCGAGGCGCCCTTGGGCAGGTACTTGCCGAGCCTGGCTTCATACTCCCAGGCGGCCACGAATTGCGGATCGGTGAATTTGGCACGGCCGGCGATGAGCGCCTTGCGACCTTCCTCGCCCTTCCAGTAGTTGGGGCCGATGCCGGTGAACAGCACCTGGTGCGATTCCCACTGTTCGGCCGTGCCCATCACCAGCGGCGCGTACTTGCCGTTGGCCTTGACGGTATCGAGCAGCTTGAAGAACTCGGCCTCGGTCTTGGGCGGTTCCAGGTTCAGTTCCTTGAAGATCTTGGTGTTGTAGAAGAAGCCGTGGATCACCGAGGCCATCGGCATGCAGAAGGTGTCCTTCCCATCATCGGTCTGCCAGGCGGCCTTGGCGGCCGGTGCGAAGTATTCCATGCCGGGTTTGCCGTCCAGCTTTTCCAGGTGGCCCTTGTTGTAGAGCGAGAGCGAGACATCGAAGGGGCGGCAGGCCACCAGGTCACCGGCCGTGCCGCCGGCCAGACGCGCGGCCAGGCTGGAATCGTATTCGGTCGGGGCGGTGGGCGAAAACTTCACGGTGATGCCGGGATTGCTGCGCTGGAAGGCGGGGATCAGTACTTCCTGCCACAGCGGCAGGTCGTCCACGCGCCAGCTTTCGATGGTCAGCGCACCGGCCTGGGTGTGTGCGGCACCGAGGCCGCCGGCCAGGCCCAGGGCGAGGGCGCAGGCGGCCAGCAGTGGACGGCGCGGGATGAGGGAAAAACGACCAGGCTTTTTTTCGGTCTGCATCTTGGGTCTCCTTGGTGTTGTGGGGATCGCCGCACGCCAGCCGCGACGAAACGCCGTGACAGTAGCAGCGCCGATCATGTGATGCCAGCAACGCTGCCAGGACCCTTGGAGTATTTTTAAGTTGTTGATTTAAAAGAATAATTTAAGGATGGTCAGGATTCTTGCCATTACATATCCTTACATGGCCTGCAGCATGTGCAGGCGGTCTGGACGTCGAGGCAAGGGATGGTGATGCGCAGCATTGGCGCTGGCCTGTGGATAAGATAAGCAGAGCAAGGCTTACGTTTCTTAACAAGAGATAAACCGGCTTCATGCTTCGCAAGGCAGGATCGGGTTCCCGCCGGGGCGCATGCAAATTGCGCATTGGCATGCACCCGGCTATAGTCTCTCCCGGTTTGGAGACACGCACCCCATGATAAAAAAGAAACGGCCCGCGAATGCACGCACCGGCCCGGCCACCTGCTGGCCGGCCTTGCTGTGTCTGCTCGCGCTATGGCTGGGCTGGGGGTGGAATGGGGCGCAGGCGCAGTCGCTGCCACTGTCGAGCTCCGGCCCGGCTTCCGGCATATCGCTATCCTCCTCGTCATCCTCATCCTCATCTTCACCGGTCCCGCCGTCCTCCGGCGGCGGCTCCCTGCAGGTGCTGCACTGGTGGACCTCGGCCAGCGAGCGCCAGGCCATCAACGTGGTGGTCAACCAGCTGGCGAAACAGGATATTCAGTGGCGCGACGTCGCCATTCCCGGCGGCGCCGGCATGGGTGCGGCCAAGGTCTTGAAGAGCATGGTGCTGGCCAACCGCGCCCCCGAAGTGACGCAACTCAACGGCGTGGTCTTCGGCGAATGGGCCGACCTGGGGCTGCTGCTGGAGCTGGACAATGTGGCCGTGCAGGGCGCTTGGGAAAAGCAGATGTTCCCTACCGTCTGGTCGCTGCTCAACAACCACGGACACGTGGTGGCGGCGCCGCTGGGCATCCACCGCATCAATTCCTTGTTCTACAACACCGCCATCTTCAAGCGCTACAACCTGAGCCCGCCCAAGACCTGGGACGACTTCGACCAGATCGTCAAGAAGCTGCAGGGCAGCGGCATCGCGCCGCTGGCGCAGAGCGCCGAAGCCTGGCAGCTGGCGACCCTGTTCGAGAACCTGGCGCTGGCCGAGAGCGGCCCGGCCTACTACCGGCGGCTGTTCGTGGAGATGAGCCCGGCGGCCTATCTGGATGCGCGCATGCTGCATATCCTCAAGCGCCTGCGCGGACTGTCGGCGGCGATGGCGCAGCCGGTGCGCGAGCGGCCCTGGACCGAGGTGGCGCGCAGCATGGTCAGCGGCGAGGCGGCCATGCTCATCATGGGTGACTGGGCCAAGGGCGAGCTCAATGCCTGGGGCATGGAAGTGGACCAGCAGTTCGGTTGCGCCCCGGTCCCCGGCACGGGGGATTTCCACCTCTACAGTACTGACACCCTGGCCATGTTCGCCGGCAACTACGCGCACCAGGCCATGCAGGAAACGCTGGCGCGGCTGACCATGTCGCCGGCGGTGCAGTCCGAATACAATAGGATCAAGGGTTCGATCCCCGTACTGCGTGCGGCCGACCCGCACATGGACCGCTGCGCCAGGGATTCCTGGCGCGCCTTCAGCAAAGGCCCGGCCTGGCAGGCGCCCAGCCTGGTCCACCGCATGGCCACCGACGACACCACCAAGGATGCCATCGTGGCCGAGGTGCAGCGCTTCTTCCTGGACCGCAGCATCAGCGAAGAACAGACACAGAAACGACTTGCAGCGATTGCGCGCACCCTGTCGCGCAATCGCAATGATTAGGCTCATCGCATCCACGGATGTGAAATGAGTTCCAGGAAACACGGAGATGGAGCAGCAACATGACGCGCAAGATATTGATCGTCGACGATGACCAGAAGACCCGCACGCTCTTGAAGGCCTATCTGGAAAAGAACCAGTACGAGGTCCGCCTGGCCCATGACGGCGCGGCCTTCATGACCGAATTCCAGCGCTTTGCCGACGAGCTCTCGCTGGTGATCCTGGATGTGATGCTGCCCGACACCGACGGCTTCGCCCTGTGCAAGGCGGTGCGTCGCAAGTCCAATGTGCCGGTCATCATGCTCACCGCCAGTTCGGACGAGACCGACCGTGTGGTCGGGCTGGAACTGGGCGCCGACGACTACATCGCCAAGCCCTACAGCCCACGGGAGCTGCTGGCACGGATCAAGGCCATCCACCGCCGCATCGGCATCGACAGCAGTGCCGCACCGCGCTACTACCGCTTCTCGGGCTTCACGCTCGACACGGTGGAGCGCACCCTCACCGACAGTGCCGGTGCCATCGTGGCTCTGACCGGCATGGACTACCAGTTGCTGAAGTATTTCGTCGAACATCCCGGTGACGTGCTGGACCGCAACGTGCTGTGCGAAGAAACGCGCGGACGCGATGCCGGCCCGCTGGACCGCTCGCTGGACGTGCAGATCAGCAAGCTGCGCCTGCGCCTGAACGATGGTGGCCGCCAGCCGCACCTGATCAAGACCGTGCGCGGTGCCGGCTATGTCTTCTCGGCCGACGTCAGTGCCGCAGCCGCCTGAGAGCGCGGCGCCGGAGACGGCGCTGACGCCTCCGGATGCAGCAGAGGAGACCCGCTCACCCAGCCTGCGCGGTCGCCTGGCCGCGCTGCTGGACTGGATGCTGCCGGATTCCCTGCTGGGCCGGCTGTCGGTGGTGATGATCTTCGGCGTGCTGGTCACGCAGGTGGCCGGCGGCCTGATCTGGGACATCCAGCTCCGCAGCAAGTCCGAGGCCGAGACCCGCGTGGCCGCGCAGCACCTGGCCCACAGCGCGGCCTCGGCGGTCCGCTACTTCATGACCCTGCCGCCCAACTATCGTCCGCTGATGATCCAGCAATTGCGCGAGATGGGCGGCACCCGCTTCTTCATCAATGCCAACAGCAGCGCGGTGCCGGTCAAGTCCATCGGCGAGAGCCGCCTGGCGAACCTGGCCATCGAGGTGACCGCGCAGACCCTGCGCGAAGACCTGCCTTTCCTGCCCGAAGCGCGGCTGGCCTTTGCCTGGCCGGACGGCCTGCCGGTGGCCAGCGATGGCCTCACCGTCAACGACCTGCCCGACAACTGGGTGCAGCACATCCTGCTGACCAAGCCCAACTCGGCGCCGGTGCTGGTGATCCAGATGCAGGTGGAAAGCGGGCGCTGGATCTACCTGGCCGCGCTGATGCCCAACCCCTATTTCCTCGACAGCGACAATCCGCTCTGGCTGGACCGGCTGGTGCTGCAAGGCCTGTCGCTGGCGGCGATCCTGCTGCTGACCATCCTGGTGGTGCGCTGGACCACGCGCCCGCTGGCGGCGCTGGCCGACGCCGCCGAAGCCTTCGGCAAGGGCGAGACCGTGCCCAGCCTGCCCGGCACCGGCAGCCGCGAATACGTCAAGACCGCGCGCGCCTTCTCCGGCATGCGCGAACGTATCAAGCGCTATCTCGAAGATCGCGAACGCCTGTTCGTCTCCATCTCGCATGACCTGCGCACCCCTATCACGCGACTGAAACTGCGCACCGAGCTCATGGATGACGACGCCATGCGCACCGATTTCCATGATGACCTCGACGAGCTGGACATGATGGTCAAGGGCGCCCTGCAATCGGTGAAGGACAGCGACATCCACGAGAACCGCACCGAGGTCCGCCTCGATGCGCTGGTGCTGCGCATGATCCGCGACGCCCGGCTGGCCGGCCACGAGATCGCCTTCACACCCTCCGGCATCAATGTCATGGCCAAGCCGCTGGCCTTGAAGCGCGCCATCGGCAACCTGTTCGACAATGCCCTGTACTACGGCCAGAAGGTCGAGATCAGCATTCGTCCCTCGGTCGGTGCCGACGGCGACCTGGTCGAGATCGAGATCCGCGACCACGGCCCCGGCGTGCCGGAAGACGCCATGCGCACCCTGTTCCAGCCCTATGTGCGACTGGAGCATGGGCGTGCCCAGAACAGCGGTGGCATGGGGCTGGGCCTGGGCATCTCGCGCAACATCGTGCAGGCCCATGGTGGTGAACTGCTGCTGCGCAACCATCCGGAAGGCGGCCTTGCCGCCACCATCATCCTGCCGGCCCGCTGATCGGTCGGCGCGAAGGCGGGAACGGGCCGGTAGATTGATCAGTCAGATAGATCAATCGCATCGAAATATTGCATTTAATGAATAAGCGACGGAAGCGTAGACTTCTGCGCACCACCACTCAGGAAGTGGTCAGCCCCTCAATCCCTACAGTGGAACTTCCCCAAGGAGACTCATGAGCTATATCGCCGAACCCTCCCGCTACGATGGCCGCATGCCCTATCGCCGCACCGGCCGCAGCGGCCTGCTGCTGCCCGCCGTGTCGCTGGGCCTGTGGCAGAACTTCGGTGGCGTCGACAACTTCGAGACCGGCCGCGCCGTATTGCGTCGCGCCTTCGACCGTGGCGTCACCCACTTCGACCTGGCCAACAACTACGGCCCGCCGGCCGGTTCCGCCGAAGAGAACTTCGGCCGCTACATGGCCAAGGATTTCGCCCCCTATCGCGACGAACTGGTCATCTCCAGCAAGGCCGGCTGGCAGATGTGGCCCGGCCCGTATGGTGGCCCCAGCGGTGCGCGCAAGCACTTGATCGCCAGTTGCGAACAGAGCCTCAAGCGCATGGGCCTGGATTACGTGGACATCTTCTATTCGCACCGGGTCGATGCCGACACCCCGCTGGAAGAGACCATGGGCGCGCTGGCCCACCTGCATCGCCAGGGCAAGGCGCTGTATGTGGGCATTTCGTCCTATTCACCCGAACTGACCCGCAAGGCCGCCGCCATCCTCAAGAGCGAGGGGGTGCCGCTGCTGATCCACCAGCCCAACTATTCCATGCTCAACCGCAGTATCGAACCGGGGCTGTTGCCGGCGCTGGAAGAGCTGGGCGTGGGCTGCATCGGCTTCTCGCCGCTGGCACAGGGCCTGTTGACCTCCAAGTACCTCAATGGCGTGCCCGAAGGCGCGCGTGTCACGCGTGCGCCGTCACTGCCGCAGCGCATGCTGTCGGAAGACAACCTGGCGCGCATCCGTGCCTTGAACGAGATCGCCAGCCAGCGCGGCCAGACCCTGGCGCAGATGGCGATCGCCTGGGTATTGCGCGATGCGCGCGTCACCTCGGCACTGATCGGTGCGCGCACCGTGGAGCAGCTGGATGATTCGCTGGATGCCGTGAAGAAGCTGGATTTCAGCGCCGATGAACTGGCCCGCATCGACAGTCATGCCACCGATGGCGATGTCGATCTGTGGAAGGTGTCGTCGTCCATTACCTGAGCCCGGCCTGCAAGGGTGTGATCCAGGAAGCCTGTGCCGTCATCGCGGCACGGGCTTTTTTCATGAGCGCTCGCCGGGCTCGGCGTCTTCTGTGCGTTCCGGGCGCGACCACATCCAGGCCGCGCCCAGGGCCATGCCCAGCGTGGCCAGCACGATCACCCAGTGGCGCTTGACGGTAAAGAGCATGATGACCAGGCACAGGCTCATCATCAGCGAGGCGCTGATCTTGGCGCGCCGCGCCACCACGCGGCCATGGCGCCAGTTGTGGATCATCGGGCCGAACAGGCGGTGCTGTTCCAGCCAGCGCTGCAGCCGCGGCGAACCACGGCCGGCGGCCCAGGCCGAGAGCAGCACGAACTCGGTGGTGGGGATGCCGGGGATGAAGAGGGCGATGATGCCGATGCCCAGGCTGGCATAGGCCAGCAGCAGCCATAGCCAGCGCGTGCGCGGTGGCGCCAGCGAGCTGGCGTTGGGGGAGCGTTCTTCAGGAGCGGCGTCCTGCCGCGGATCCGGAGCCGGATGGTCCACGTTGCCTCAATCCACCGCGAAATGGCGCCTGAGCAGCACGCCGAAACGTTCGAAGGCCGCCGTCGCGCCGGCCACCACGGCGTCCTGCTCGGCCGTTGTCAGCTCGCTGGCATCGAGAAAGCCAACGAAGCGACGCCAGGCCAGCGCCCGGCCTTCCGGATAGGCCGCCAGGTGGCGTGCGCCGAAGTGTTCGGACAGGCCCAGCTTGTCCTGGACCTCCTTCAACAGGAAGGCCGCGCCCAGGGTCGATCCTTCCGACACGTAGAGCCAGCCCCAGGCTTGCGGCATCCGTACCGAGGCGGTGGCGATGGTCACCTCACCCGGAGCTGCCTGCAGGTCGGCCAGATCGGCCAGTGCCGCCGCTTCTCGACCACGTACCTGCAGATCGGGCAGGGCGGCCTGCAGTCCGGGGTCATCGAAGAGATGTTCGACGTCGCGCTGGAAATGATATTGCGCCGCCACAAAGCGGCTGTAGTGCAGGCGATCGGAAAAAGGCTGCGCCCTTTCCATGAGCGCGTGCATCTGCTGGTGCAGATCGGCGGTCTCGGACTTCAGGCGCACCGACAGTGGTGCGGGGTGGGGAGTGACTGGATTCATCGATGGTCAGGACTGGTCAGGCGCGGCACAGGGAGGAGTGGCTGGCGGACCCGGCCTGCAGGACGGAGAAGGCTGACGGCAACGCGCATTCTAACCCAAAGCGCCAGCGCGGCTGCGGGGCGACGGCCGGGGCGGGCGAGCAACGCTCAAGTAACGCGGGAAACTGCCGTTGACAAGCAACGCGCCGCAATTTATACCGATTGCATCGCACATGACCGGTCTCCGCTCTCGCCAATGGCGGCCGATCGATTGTCCTCAGGTAACAGATTGCCCGCGACCGAGCCGGTTGCTCGAAGGCGACACCCACAGGACCGCGACTGCAGACGCGCGCGGGTCCGGACTGGCAGCATGGTCCGGGCTTCTCTTGCATCTCTTTAATGCGACGAATGGGGGTCGACCAATGAAATTCAAGGATATCAAGATCAGCGTGCGCCTGGCCGCATGCTTTGCCATATTGATCGGCGTCATGTGCCTGATCACCGGCGTGGGCATGCAAAGCCTCAACAGCATCAGCAAGGCCTCCCGGATGGTGGTGGAGGACCGCTATGTGAAGATTTCGCTGGTGATGGAAATCCGCGAGAACGTCAACTCGGCTGCCCGCAACCTGCGTAATGCCTTGCTGGCGCGCAATCCCGAGGAAGCCACCCGCTACCTCGATCGCGGTGCGGCCAACTCCGCCAAGACCACCCAGGCGCTGGCCGATGTCGACAAGATGGTGAACACCGCGCGTGGCAAGGAATTGATGAAATCCATCAATGATGCACGCGCCGCCTACAACACCCCACGCGACAAGCTGCGTGAACTGATCCGCCAGCAGAAGAAGGAGGAGGCCACCGAGGTCCTCTTCACAGAAGTGATACCGGCGCAGGATCGCTACTTCGAGGTGCTCAACGAATTCGCCGTCTTCCAGAAATCCCTGATGGATGAGAGTGTCATCGAGGGGCAGAACACCACCAACTCGGCCATCGCCCTGATGCTGGAACTCTCGGGCGTGGCCATCATCCTGTGCGTGATCGCCGCCTGGCTGGTGACCCGTTCCATCACGCGGCCCCTGAATGAGGCGGTCAACGTCGCCAGCGCCGTGGCCCAGGGCGACCTGACCGTGCAGATTGCCGATACCAGCAAGGATGAAACCGGGATGCTGCTGGCCTCGCTCAAGACCATGAACCAGAACCTGCATCGCATCGTCAGCGAAGTCCGCACTGGCACCGACACCATCAATACCGCTTCTTCCGAGATCGCCACCGGCAACCTGGACCTCTCCTCCCGCACCGAGGAACAGGCTGGTGCGCTGGAAGAGACCGCCTCGGCCATGGAAGAACTGACGTCCACCGTCAAGCAGAACGCCGACAATGCGCGCCAGGCCAACCAGCTGGCCGCGACGGCCTCGGAGGTCGCCGTTCAGGGCGGCAGCGTGGTTGGCCAGGTGGTGCAGACCATGGGCGAGATCAATGACGCGTCCCGCAAGATCGTGGACATCATCAGCGTGATCGACGGCATCGCCTTCCAGACCAATATCCTGGCCTTGAATGCGGCGGTGGAAGCGGCCCGGGCCGGCGAGCAGGGACGCGGCTTTGCGGTGGTGGCCTCCGAAGTGCGTACCCTGGCCCAGCGCAGCGCCTCGGCGGCCAAGGAAATCAAGGCCCTCATCGATGATTCGGTGGCCCGCGTGGACAACGGCAGCCGGTTGGTGGAACAGGCTGGCAGTACCATGAGCGAGGTGGTGGCCAGCGTCAGGCGGGTGACCGATGTGGTGGCCGAGATTTCGGCGGCCAGCCATGAGCAGAGCGATGGTATCGAACAGATCAATCAGGCCATCGTGCAGATGGATGAAGTGACCCAGCAGAACGCCGCGCTGGTAGAGCAGGCCGCCGCCGCCGCACAATCGCTGCAGGAGCAGTCGGTCCGCCTGAGCGAAACGGTGGGTGTCTTCAAGCTCAGCAGCAACGATGCCCCGCGCGCGCAAGCCGCACGCAAGCCGCTTGCGCCGCGGCCTGCGACGACCGCCCGCCCGGCGGCCAAAACAGGGCAGGCAGCAGCACCGGCTGCGACATCGCCCGCCGCGGCAACTGCGGCAACTGCGACACCTCCTGCCTTGCCGGCGGCCAGCACCAAGGCCAGCAACAAGGCCAGTGCCAAGGCCGGCAGCAAGGCCGTGACTGCCGACGACGGGGATTGGGAACAGTTCTGAGAGGTATCGCTATGCCAACGGCTCCTGCGCCTGTGCGGCCAGGAGCCACGGCTCAGGTCCGCAACTCCACCACGCCCGGAAACGCGATCCGTACCACCAGCCCGTTGCCCCGCAACGGAGTCGCCAGTGTGACGCTGGCGCGGTGCATGGCCGCAATCTCGCGCACGATGGACAGCCCCAGGCCGGTACCGCCGGGATTGACGTGCTGGGTCGCGCCGGCACGGTAGAAGGGTTCGAACACGCGCTCACGCTCGGCCTCGGCAATGCCGGGGCCGTCGTCTTCCACTTCCAGCAGCGCACCGGTGGGCTGCCCCGCTGCACTGGCGGCACGCACGCGCAGGATGACGTGACCGCCTGGCGGGGTGTAGCGGATCGCATTGTCCAGCAGGTTCACCATCAATTCATGCAACAGCAGGGCATTGGCCTGGATGCCGATGTCGCCCTCTTCCTCGAAGGCCAGGGCGATGTCACGCAGCACCGCCTGCTGCGACAGTTCCAGCGCCACCTGGCGGGCCGCATCGGTGAGCGAGACGCGCATGGTGCCGCCTTCGGCCGCGCCGTGTTCGGCACGCGCCAGCGTCAGCAGGCGATTGGCCAGGTGCACGGCCGAGTCGGTGGTGCGCGCCATGCCCTCGACCAGATCGCGCAGTTCGCCGGCATCGAGGCGCTCACGACGTAGTTCGCGCAGGGTCAATTCGGATTGCGTCTTCAAGACCGTCAAGGGCGTGCGCAACTGGTGCGAGGCATCGGCGATGAAGCGCCGTTGTGCGCTGATGAGCGCCTGCAGCCGGCCCATGTAGCCATTCATGGCCTGTACCAGCGGACGCATTTCCTTGTGCACCAGCGCCGGATCGAAGCCGGACAGGTCGGTTGGCGCGCGCGACTCCACCTCCCCCTTCAACTGCATCACCGGCCGTAGCACGAAACGCACCGCGAACCACACCAGCAGCGCGGCCACCGATACCAGCGTGCCTTGCCGCCAGAGCGTGTCGAACAGGATCTTGCGCGTCATGCCGTTGCGTCCCTCCATGGTCTCGCCGACCTGGATCAGGGCGATGCCACGCATGCTGTCGTCATACACCGGCTGCAGCAGGGCGGCGATGCGGATCGGTTGCTCGTGGTAGTCCGCCTGGTAGAAGCGCACCAGGGCCGGATAGACTTCCGAGCGCTTGACATTGGCCGGCACCGGCGGCAGGTCGTCGTAGCCCGACACCAGCTCACCCTTCAAGCCGGTGACCTTGTAGTAGATGCGGCCCAGGTTGTCGGTCTCGAAACTGTCCAGCGCCACATAGGGCACATCGGCCGTGACGTGACCATCGACGATGGATACCCGCTCGGCCAGTGCCCGGGTCGAGGCCAGCAGCGAGCGGTCGTAGGCCAGGTCGGCCACTTCCAGCGCGTTGTAGTAGACCGAGACCGCATCCACCGCCACCAGCAGCGTCAACGGGATCAGCAGCCAGCGCACCAGCTGGCTGCGCAGGTTGCCCAGGCGCCGGATCGCGGTTGCCATCACACTGCCTGCAACAGATAGCCCAGGCCGCGCAGGGTGGTGATGCCGACCTTGCCGGCACCATCGCGTTCGAGCTTCTTGCGCAGGCGGTGGATATAGATCTCGATGGCATCCACGCTGGCATTGTCGTCCAGCGAAAACACCTGCTGGAACAGTTTTTCCTTGGGGACGGTATGCCCATGGCGCACGATCAGCGCTTCCAGCACGGCATGCTCACGGGGCGTGAGCGCCAGCAGTTCGCCGCCATAGGTAAAGGTGCGCGAGACCGTGTCGAAGCTGAGCGCGCCACAGGTGACGGTGACTGCTTCATGGCTCTGCGAGCGGCGCAGCAGGGCCTTCACGCGGGCTTCCAGTTCTTCCAGTTCGAAGGGTTTGGCCAGGTAGTCGTCGGCGCCCATGTTGAGGCCGCTGACGCGGTCAGCCAGGCCGCCGCGTGCGGTCAGGATCAGCACCGGGGTGCGACTGCCACGGGCGCGCATGCGCTTCAGGACTTCCATTCCATCCATGCGCGGCAGGGTCAGGTCCAGGATCACCAGCGCATAGTCCTGCGTCAACAGCAGGCTGTCGGCATCGGCGCCGTTGTGGGCGCATTCCACGGTCAGGTGGGCGTCGCGCATGGCCTTGGCCAGCCAGCGGGAAAGTTCGATATGGTCTTCGACCAGCAGGATGCGCATGATGCTGCCTTTTTATTGATGTAGGTCCGGTGCGGCTTGTCTCCAGCGCGGATGCTAACAGAAGGCCGCCGCCCTTTGAAATGGCCGGCGCAGCAATTGCGGAAAACGCGTAGCCGCCATTGTGGAGAGAAAGCCGCATTGCAAGCTTTACTGAAAGCCGGCTGAAAGGCTTTTCTTGTACGATGCGCCCATATCAAAAAAGATCATGCAGGAGACACATCATGACCGCCCTGTCCGTCGGCCCTGCCGGCACCGCCCGTCCCGTATTGCATCCCCTGTGCCGCTAACGCCATGAAGGCGATCCGCTGGCACCGCTTTGTGACCGCTTGCCTGCTGGCATGCGCGGCGCCGTGCGCCCTGGCGGTGGAATGCATCGTGCCGGCCAAGCCTGGCGGTGGCATGGATGCCTCCTGCAAGCTGTTGCGGCGGGTGATGCAGGAACAGGACGGCCGCGACGCCCAGGGCAACGTGAAGGTCGCCTACCTGCCCGGCGGTATCGGTGCCGTGGCGTGGGGGTCGGTGGTGTCGCACCGTCGCGGTGGTCCGGATTCGCTGGTGGCGTTTTCAGGGGGTTCCCTGCTGGGACTGGCGCAAGGCAAGTACGGTCGCGCCGATGTCGGCGATGTACGCTGGGTGGCCGGGGTCGGGATCGACCACGGCATGATCGCAGTCCGTAGCGATGCGCCCTGGCGCAGCCTGAAGCAGTTGCTGGAGGCCATCCGCAAGGATCCCTCGGCCACCACCATCGGCCTGTCCGGCACGGCCGGCAGCCAGGACTGGCTGAAGGTGGCCATGCTGGTCCAGCGTGCCGGCATGGCACCGCGCCAGTTCCATTTCGTGGCGCTGGAAGGCGGTGGCGACTCGTTCGCGGCCCTGCAGGCCGGCCACGTGCAGGTGATTTCCGGCGATGCCTCGGAGGCCGCCCATTTCATCGCCGAAGGCAAGGTGCGCATCCTGGCGGTACTGTCCGAGCAGCGCCTGCCGGGACCGCTGCAGGAGGTGCCGACCGCACGCGAGCAGGGTTATGACGTGGTGTGGCCCATCATCCGCGGCTTCTACATGAGCCCGTATGCCAGCGAGGACGATTACCAGCGCTGGGTGCGCTATTTCGACAAGGCGATGGCCGATCCTGCATTCGATCGCCAGCGCAGCATCGGCGGCTTGCAGCCCTTTGCCATGACCGGCAAGCCGCTTTCGGATTACATCGCGCAGACCGTGGCGCGATATCGCAAGCTGTCCCAGGAGTTAGGCCTGGTGCGTTGACAGTGCGGGTGGGCAGGCGCCGTCAGGCGCTCTCTGCTGACTTGCCGGCGCGGGCCATTTTCATCATCAAGGAGAATCCATGTTGCACAAACGTCGCCTGAGCATCGCGCTCGGCCTGGCCCTCGCTTTGCCCGTCGCCTTGAGTGGAGTCGCTCATGCCGATACCCCTGCCGGCTATCCGGCCGACTACGCCAAGATCATCGAAGGCGCCAAGAAGGAAGGCAAGGTCGTGATCTACAGCACCACCGATTCCAAGGCCGCCGAATCGCTGATCAAGGATTTCAGTGCGCTCTACCCGGCCGTCAAGGTCGAGTACAACGACATGAATTCCACCGAAGCCTACAACCGCTTCATCTCCGAGGCGGCCGCCGGTGGCGCCACCGCCGACGTGATGTGGTCGTCCTCGATGGACCTGCAGGTCAAGCTGGCCGCCGAAGGCTATGCGCTGCCCTACAAGTCGCCGGAAGCGGCTGCCGTTCCCGCCTGGGCCAACTGGAAGGACACCGCCTACGGCACCACCTTCGAGCCGGCGGCCATTGTCTATAACAAGCGCCTGGTGACCGAAGCCGAAGTGCCGACCACCCATGCCGACTTCACCAAGCTGCTGACCACCAAGCAGGACAAGTTCAAGAACAAGGTCACCACCTATGACATCGAGAAATCCGGTGTCGGCTTCAGCCTGATGACCTACGACCTCAAGCACAATCCGCAGTTCTGGGACTTCGCCCGTGCCATGGGCGGCGTGGCAGCGCGCGTGCAATCCTCCACCGGTACCATGCTGGAGCGCATCTCTTCCGGTGAAAACCTGATCGGCTACAACATCCTCGGTCCCTACGCCCTGGTGCGCGCCAAGAAGGACCCATCCATCGGCGTGGCCTTCACCAAGGACTACAACCTGGTGCTCTCGCGGGTGATCTTCGTCAACAAGGCCGGCAAGAACGTCAATGCCGCCAAGCTGTGGGTGGACTACATCCTCTCCAAGCGCGGCCAGACCATCATCGCCAATGACGCGCAGCTGTTCGCCATCCGTGGCGATGTGACCGGCGCCACCACCTCGGCCGAACTGACCAAGCAACTGGGCGCGGCCCTGAAGCCCATGCCGGTCTCCACCGAACTGCTGGACTACCTGGACCAGAAGAAGCGCCTGGACTTCCTGAAGCAGTGGAAGGAAGCCACCAAGAAGTAAGTCCCTGCCCCGTCCGGTCCGGGGAGGTCCGGGCGGGGTCGTCCAAGCAGCCAGGTTCCATCCGTCTGAATCATTGCTCTCCCGGAGCGCCTCTGTGCGGCTCCGTGGGAGCGGTATTGCCGTCGCTTTGCCAGTTCTGATCCTTTTGTCCCGATTTGCCTATTCATGAGGCGCACCATGCAAACCTCCACAACGCTAGCGCGCAGCGAGCAAGCCCTGCCAGTCCGCCGTTTCCGGCTGAACTGGCCACGCGGCCTGGTCGTGCTGCTGGCAGCCCTGGCCATCTTCGTGCCACTGCTGCTGATCTTCTACCAGAGCTTCCTGTCGGCGCCATTCTTCGCGCCGGTGAAGACCCTGACCTTCGATTCCTACCGCTTCATCTTCGATGATCCGGACTTCCGCCAGGCCTTCATCAATGGCTTCACCCTGGCCGCCGGCCTGACGTTCATCGCCGTGCCGCTGGGCGGCATGCTGGCCTTCCTGATGGTGCGGACCGACCTGCCCGGTCGCAGCCTGATCGCCCCGGCGCTGATGGTGCCGATCTTCGTTTCGCCCATGGTGATCGGCTTCGGCTACGTGGTCTCGATGGGACCGGTGGGTTTCTACACCGTGTGGATGAAAAACCTGCTGTCGGTATTCGGCTTCGAGGGCGACCCCTGGAACATCTATTCCTTCACCAGCATCGTCATCATCGCCGGCCTGACCCACGTACCGCACGTCTACCTGTACGCCTCGTCGGCACTCAAGAGCCTGGGCTCGGACGTGGAAGAGGCCGCCCGCGTGGCCGGCGCCTCGCCGCTGCAGGTGGCCTTGAACGTGTCGCTGCCGATGATCACGCCGGCCCTGGCCTATTCGGGCGTGCTGGTGTTCTTCCTCGGTTTCGAAGTGTTCGGCCTGGTGCTGGTGCTGGGCGATCCGGAAGGTCACCTGGTCCTGCCGACCTATCTCTACAAGCTCACCAACAAGCTGGGGACGCCTTCCTATCACCTGATGGCGGCAGTGGCCGTGTGCCTGGTGGCGGTGACCATGCCGCTGGTGATGATGCAGCGCTGGCTGCTGCGTTCGGCCAACAAGTACGTCGCCATCAAGGGTAAGGGCGCGCGCCAGAAGGCACTGCCGCTGGGCAAGTGGCGCTGGGTGGCGTTCGCGCTGATCGCCGGCTGGCTGCTCTTCACCGTGGTGATCCCGCTGTCGGGTATTGCCCTGCGGACCTTCGTCTCGCACTGGGGTGACGGCGTGAACCTGCTGGAAGTGCTGACCCTGGACAACCTCTTGAACGTCTGGGACCAGCCCTCGCTGGTGCGCGGCATCATCAACACGGTGCTCATCGGTGTCATCGGTGGCGCCCTGGCGGTGGCTTGCTATACCGCCATCGCCCTGGCCATGCACCGCAAGCAGGATGGCATCACCCGCTTCCTCGACTACAGCGTGCTGGTGCCGCGTGCGGTGCCGGGCCTGCTGGCCGGCCTGTCCTTCCTGTGGGTGTTCCTGTTCGTACCGTCGCTGCTGGATTCGGCCCTGAAGGGCATCGACAACCCCATTGCCCTGTGGCTGGTGGACAGCTTCATCCCGGCGCTGCGTGGCCTGCGTTCGACCATCTTCTCGGTCTGGCTGGCGTATTCGGTGGTGTGGATGGCCTACGGCCTGCGCCTGATCAATACCGCCCTCCTGCAGGTCGGGCCGGAACTGGAAGAGGCGGCCCGCGCCGTCGGCGCCTCACGCTCCCGTGTCACGCGTGACGTCACCATCCCGCTGGTGCGCTATGGGCTGATCGGCGCCTGGCTGATGGTGTTCCTGATCTTCGAGCGCGAATACTCGACCGGCGTCTACCTGCTCTCGCCGGGCACCGAGGTGATCGGCTCCATGATCGTCTCCATGTGGGCGGCCGGCGCGGTGGAACTGGTGGCGGCACTGTCCTTCATCAACATCACGCTGGTGGCCGTGGGCCTGGGCATTGCGCTGCGCTTTGGCGTCAAGCTGCACGACTGACTCCGACAACCGAATCCATCCATTGCATGCGTCGGGCGCCTGGCCGCCCGACGCCCCTTAAGCAAGCGTCTCCAAAGGAATCATCATGAGCGAACTTTCCGTCAACGAGCTGCACCTGGACTACGGTAGCGGCGCCCACGCCAACCCCATTCTCAAGGGCGTCTCCATGGAACTGCAGCGCGGTGAAGTGGTGGCCCTGCTGGGCCCCTCCGGCAGCGGCAAGACCACCCTGCTGCGCGCCGTGGCCGGGCTGGAATCGCCCAAGGCCGGCAGCATCGACATCGGCACCCGCCGCGTCTTCGATGGCAGCCGCAACTTCGAGATGCCGGCCGAAGAGCGCAACCTGGGCCTGGTGTTCCAGTCCTATGCGCTGTGGCCGCACAAGACCGTGGCCGACAACGTGGCCTATGGCCTGAAGCTGCGCAAGACGCCCTCATCCGAGATCGCCACCCGCGTCAAGGCGGTGCTCTCGCAGCTGGGCCTGGGACATCTGGGCGAGCGCTATCCGCACCAGCTCTCCGGTGGCCAGCAGCAGCGCGTGGCGATTGCCCGCGCACTGGTCTATAACCCGCAGGTGATCCTGCTGGACGAACCACTCTCCAACCTCGACGCCAAGCTGCGCGAGGAAGCCCGCGCCTTCCTGCGCGAACTGATCGTGCGCCTGGGCCTGTCGGCCCTGATGGTGACCCACGATCAGGGGGAGGCGATGGCGATCTCCGACCGCATCCTGCTGCTCAACAATGGCCGCATCGAACAGCAGGGTACGCCGCAGAGCATGTACCAGACCCCCGATACCCTGTTCACTGCCGAGTTCATGGGCAGCAACAACAAGCTGGCCGCCGAGGTGGTCAGCCGGGATGGCGAGCGTGTGACCCTCAAGCTCGATGGCGGCACCGCCGTCGCGACCCTGCGCGGCCGCAACGATGCCCAGCCGGGCCAGCAGTTGACCGGCATCATCCGCGTCGAACAGGTGCGCGTCTCCGGCGAGCAGACCGGCAATGCCATCCGCCTGCCGCTGTCGACCTGCATGTATCTGGGCGACCGCTGGGAATGCCTGTTCAAGGTCGAAGGCGGCCCGGCCGGCGCGGTCGGCCTGCGTGCCTACGCGCCGCAGCGTCTGGAGCAGGGCGAGTACTGGCTGTCGCTGCCGGAACAGGCGCTGTGGGCGTTCTGACGCGCTGACGTCGCTGCAGCTCGCCCAGGCTATCAACGGTTCATCCCATCGATGAAGCAAGGGAGCGGACGGCTACCCGCCGTTCTTCCCGCTCGTCCGGCCGGCTCGTCGGCGCGGCCGGGCGCAATACCAGAAGACGTCGCACGGCGCGCCCGTGCCGACGCAAACCATCCAAGCTTTCAACCAAGGAGACCTCAGTGCAAAGGAATCACCTCGCCGCCAGCATGCTGGCTGCATTCGCCACCCTCGCCACCATGGCCACGACCGGTGCCCAGGCGCAATCGTCGGTCACCGTCTACGGCCTGATCGATTCGGGCGTGGAATTCGTCAACCACGCCAACGCGGCCGGCAACAACGTCGTGCGCCTGAGCTCGGGCATGATGAACACCTCCCGCATCGGCTTCCGTGGTACGGAAGACCTGGGTGGCGGCCTCAAGGCCGTGTTCCAGCTGGAAAACGGCTTCAAGCTCGACACCGGCAGCTTCGACGGTGACACCAACCAGCTCTTCAACCGCCAGTCCACCGTCGGCCTGGAAGGCGGTTTCGGTCGCGTGGTCATGGGTCGTTCCTTCTCGACCACCTATGACTTCATCCTGCCCTTCGATCCCATGGGCTATTCGGCCAACTATTCGTGGGTGACCTCGGCCGGCGCCACCGGTAGCCGCAAGGACGGCATGCCGACCGGCGTGTCCAACCTGGTCAAGTACCAGGGTGAATTCTCCGGCGTGAAGGTCGGTGCCATGTATGGCTTCGGCGAAGTGGCTGGCGACACCAGCAACGGCGCCAAGTATGGCGTCGGCCTGGGCTGGGGCTCGGGTCCGTTCAGCGTGGCCGCGACCTACGACCGCGTCAACAGCACCACCGCCACCAGCGCCGCCTACGACCGCGCGACCAGCGCCCACCTGGCCGCCGGTTACCAGCTGTCGGATGCGTGGAAGTTCAACCTGGGCTACCGCTACTACAAGAAGAGCCTGGCCACCGGCGCCACCGACCTGCGCAGCGATTTCTTCTGGGGTGGCGTGACCTACAAGTTCACTCCGGCCATGAGCGTGATCGGTGCCATCTACTACCAGAACATCAAGAACGTAGCCAACGATGCCGATCCAATCATGTACTCGTTGCGTCTGAAGTATGCGATGTCCAAGCGCACCGACCTGTACCTGAGCACGGCCTATGCCAAGGCCAAGAACAACCAGCTGGTCGGCCTCTCGCGTGACGAGGCTGGCTTCGCCAACAGCCAGTTCGGCATGGCGCTGGGCATGCAGCACCGCTTCTGATGTATTGAAGCAAGGTCCGGGTGGCAAGGCACCCGGACTGGATAGTCTTGAGTCGTTCATTGCACGGCGCATCCCCGTCATCAGCGGGGTGCGCCGTTTTTTTATTACGGGATAGGGGTATTGCCGGCCTGGAGCTGCAGGCGGCCGAACAGATTTTCGTCGCAGATACCGGGATCGCAAGCGGCCATCGTGGCGGCCAGATGCGCGCCCACCAGGAGGACGAAGGCCGCGCATGTCGTGATCCTGGCCCAGGGAGTACGGACCTGTATATCGGGCTCCTCGGCCATCTGCATCAGCACCAGGGTGGCCGGATATTCCGCGCTCTTGACGCCCAGCAGGCCGGCGATGGTGGCCAGCGCAACCAGCGAAAACAGCGCCGAGAGCGTGTAGAAATGCATTCCCAGCAGCACTGCACCCGGTGCATCCTGACCTGGCAGACCTTCCAGCGCCAGTTGGCGCAGCGCGCTCACACCGGTCAGCAGGGCGCCGATCACCGCCATGCCGTAGTGCGCGCTCTTCACGCCAAAGCGCAGGTTGCGCATGAACCCGATGCCGGTCAGGATGATGCCCGTGCGCTGCAGGAGACAGAGCGGGCAGAGCGGTTCCTGCAGGGCCCACTGGAAGTAGAGCAGCAGGCCCAGGCAGCTGCTGATGGCCAGCAGGCAGACGCAGTTGAGGAAGACCCCGCCCGGCAGGATAGGGTCACGCGGAGTAAAGACGATGGAACGGTCCATGATCGCTATCCATCTCTAAAGTACGAAACCCGGGTTACCTTGTATGTGCTGGCTGAACCACCACAAGCTCACCCCCACGCTTGCCAACCATAGCTTATTGCTTAATGACCTCCACCCCAGTGCGATCACCACGACGGTCAGAAATGCCAGCAGGAAGGGGATGTACAAGAACATGAAAGCGCCTGGAGTTGGTTCGGACTCGTGTCCGATTTATTGTTTTGTATGGTTTGTACGGCATCGTAGCTGAAGGCCCGTAGGAATCTCGCTAAAATTCCTCGAATAAAATCGAGAAATCATTACTTTATTTGAGTTCATTTCACTTCCCATCAGGGCAAGAAGAGGAGATACAGATGCAAGAATCAACATCCGGCGCCGTCCGCGGCAAGCAGGGCGTGCGGCGTGTTGCCGTGGTGGGTACCGGGGTCATCGGCGCCAGCTGGGTGGCCTATTTCCTGGCACAAGGCCTGGACGTCTCGGCGACCGACCCCATGCCTGGCGCCGAAGAGAAGTTGCGCCAGGCCGTTGCGCGCCACTGGCCCAGCCTGGAAGTGCTGGGGCTGGCGCCGGGCGCGTCGCTGGATCGGCTGCGCTTTTCGGCGCAGCTGGAAGAGGCGCTGGCCGATGCCGATTTCGTCCAGGAAAATGGCCCCGAGCGTGAAGACCTCAAGATCGACCTGTTCCGGCGCATGGATGCCGTGCTGCCGGCTGACGTGGTGCTAGCGTCCAGTTCCTCGGGCCTGTTGATGAGCAAGGTGCAGGCCGCCTGCCGCCATCCCGGCCGGGTGGTGCTGGGCCATCCCTTCAACCCGCCCCATCTGATCCCGCTGGTGGAAGTGATCGGCGGTGAACAGAGTTCGCCCGAGGCGGTGCAGGCCGCGCTGGACTTCTACACCGCCATCGGCAAGAAAGCCATCCACGTGCGCAAGGAGGTCAAGGGGCATATCGCCAACCGGCTCCAGGCCGCCTTGTGGCGTGAGGCTTTCCATCTGGTCGAGCAGGGCGTGGCCAGTACCGAGGACATCGACACCGCCATCGCCTACGGCCCCGGCTTGCGCTGGGCCCTGATGGGCCCCTATCTGAACCTGCACATGTCGGGCGGCGAGGGCGGCATCCAGCACATGCTGGACCACCTGGGCCCCCCCATCGAGAGCTGGTGGGCCGACCTCGGAACGCCTGCCATCACCGACGCACTCAAGGCCCGGATCCGTGCCGGCGTGGAAGAGCAGATGGCCGGCAAGACCTCTGCTGCGATCGCCGCCGAGCGCGATCAGTTGCTGGTGCAGCTGCTGGCGGCCAAGGGGCGGGCCAAGGTCATTCCCTGAGAGCCAAGGGCCGCGGAAAGCAGCATGGACGAGTATCGCCAACACCAAACTCCAGAGGTGGCATTGTGCATTTGATATGGCTGGAAGACTTCATCGAGCTGGCACGCACGCGCAGTTTTTCGCGGGCCGCCGAGAATCGCTTCGTTACCCATCCGGCCTTCGGTCGGCGCATCAAGGCGCTGGAGCAGTGGGTCGGCGCGGAGCTGGTGGTGCGCGCGCATCCGGTGTCACTGACCGCCGCGGGCAGGCTGTTCCTGGACGCGGCCACGCATTCGACCGACGTGCTCTACGCTGCCCGGGCCCAGTTGCAGGATGCCTCCAGCCCGGTGGAAAAAACCTTGCGCGTGGCCACCGGGCGCACCCTGGCGCGGACCTTTTTCCCGGACTGGTACGAGAGCATCAATCAGCGCTTCGGGCCGTTTCCAGTGTCGCTCAGTACCGGTGGTGCGCAGGAGGTGATCCTGCGACTGGGCACAGGGGATGCCGATCTGCTGGTGATCTATTCCAGTCCCACCACGCGCCTGCTGATCGACCCGATGCGCTACGAGTCCCTGACGCTGGCGCGTGAGATCCTGCTGCCGGTGGCCGCCGTCGATGCCAAGGGACGGGCGCGCTTCAAGCTGCCCGCTGCCGGTACAGCCGGTGCCGCCGCGCTGGCGTCGATTCCATGGCTGGGCTTCTCGCAGTCGCTGACCTTGCGCGGGGTGCTGGCCAAGCATCTGGCGGGACTGTCGAGAAAGATTGCCTTGCGCATGGTGTATGAAGCCGACTCCTACGAATCCATCCACGAGATGGCGCGTCGCGGTGCAGGCGTCGCCTGGCTGCCCCAGCGGCTGGTGCAGGAAGACCTCAGCGAGCACCGCCTGAAGATCATCGGCGAACCCGAGATGCGCGTGAACTTCGACATTTCGCTCTATCGCATGCGGGGCAACGACAATGCGCTGGTCAATGCCATCTGGGAGGGCGTTTCCGCGGACGCCATCGAGCAGGCCTGATAGGCGCCGGCCCGTCCCAGACCCTTCCTGCCGCAAAAAGCACAGGCTTGTGCCGAAACGGCAATCGCCAGAAAAAGCGGCTCCCTATACTCCCTCGACGTTCTCGGCATGCCTTCCGATGCGTCTGGAAAGTGCGCGCACCTGGTGCGCAACACGCGCTATCTGCGCGCACTTTTCCGGACAGATCAAGCGTGCGAGCCAATTAGAACAGGCGGCGCAGCCAGGATTGCCAACGCAGCAGCGATGCGCCGCCCACAGAGAAGAGGGAGCCATCGCATGTCAGCCGAACTAGAGTCATCCGCCGCAAGTGTCGCCAACGCCAGCAGCGCCACCAGCGCCTCCGCCCATCACGCAGCCCGCCGCAAGAACCCCTGGAAGGAAATCTGTGCCGCCAGTATCGGCAACGCCCTGGAGTTCTACGATCTGCTGATCTACGGCTACTTTGCCGTGGTGATCGGCAAGCTGTTCTTCCCGGCGCAGGACGATACGACCTCCTTGCTTCTCAGTGTGGGTACCTTCGGGATTTCCTTCGTCATCCGTCCGCTCGGTGCCATCGTGCTGGGTTCCTACGCCGACCGTGCCGGTCGCAAGGCCTCACTCACGGCATCGATCCTGATCATGATGGTCGGCACGGCGATGATCGCCTTCGCGCCGACCTATGCACAGATCGGCATCGCTTCTCCGTTGATCATCATCGTCGCGCGCCTGCTGCAGGGTTTCTCCACCGGCGGCGAATTCGGTGCGGCGACGGCCTTCATGGTCGAGCATGCCGACGCCAAACGACGCGGCTTCTTCGCCAGCTGGCAGTTGTCTACGCAAGGCCTGGCCACAGTACTGGCCGCCGGTGTCAGTGCGCTGCTCAGCTATCTGCTCACCGAAACGCAACTCAATGAATGGGGCTGGCGCGTCGCCTTCTGCTTCGGTCTGCTGGTCGGTCCGGTGGGTCTCTATATCCGCAGCCAGATCGATGAAACACCGGAATTCAAGAAGGTCGCGGCAGCAGCGACCCAATCCGAAAAATCACCGCTGGTACTGGTGCTGGCACGTGATCGCGCCAAGCTGCTGCTGGCCATTGGCGTGGTCGCCGGTGCCACTGCGTTCAACTACGTGCACAAGCTCTACATGCCGACCTATGCATTGAAGCAACTGCACATTCCTGCGACCTCCTCCTTCATCGGTGCCCTCATCACCGGACTGGTACTGATGCTGACGGCACCCGTGTTCGGCACGCTGTCGGACCGCTATGGGCGCTTCCGCGTGCTGACCATCGCCATGGCGGCGATCGGGCTGAGTTCCTATCCCCTGTTCATGTTGCTCAACACCTGGCCGACCATTTCCACCCTGATTGCGGTACAGGGCATCGTCGGCGTGTTGATCGCGGCCTGCCTGGGTCCGATCCCGGCCCTGCTGGCGGATATCTTCCCGACCCAGACCCGTGGCACGGGTCTTGCGTTGAGCTACAACTTTTCCGTGACCCTGTTCGGCGGCTTCTCCCCGCTCATCGTGACCTGGATGATCGCGGCCAGCGCCAACAACATGGCACCAAGCTTCTACGTCATGGCGACCGCACTGATCAGCCTGACGGCCGTCATCGTGCTGGGCCGCCGAACGGGACGCGCCCGATAAATCAAGCTGGAGCCTGTTGAATGAAAACCCTGGAACAAGTACGCGCCGCCCTGAAGCAATATCCCGTCGAGGTGGCCTTTCCCGACATCGCCAAGTGGCAGCACGGTAACACCGGCGTCGACTACGTGCACAGCGTCGATAGCGGCGTCGCCGGCCCGCATGTGATGATCCTGGCGCTGATGCATGGCAATGAGGTCAGCGGTGCGATCACCGTCGACCGCTTGCTGCAAGCCGGCCTGAAGCCGGTAAAGGGACGTATCACATTGGGCTTTGCCAACGTCGATGCCTATCGCCGTTTCGACGCCCGCGACCCGGATGCGACGCGCTATGTGGATGAAGACATGAACCGGGTCTGGTCGCCAGCGCGCCTGGACGGCGCCGACGACAGCATGGAGCTGCGTCGTGCACGCCAGCTGCGCCCCGTCATCGACACGGTCGACTACATGCTCGACCTGCATTCCATGCATGAAGAGGCGGTACCGCTGATTGTGAGTGGTCCCCTGGACAAGGGCATCCGCTTCGCCGCGGAGGTCGGAGCGCCGGAACATGTGATCGTTGACGTCGGGCATCCCAATGGTGTGCGCATGCGCGACTACGGCGGCTTCGGCGATCCTGCCAGCGCGAAGAATGCGCTGCTCATCGAGACCGGCCAGCACTTCTCTGCGCGCAGCCGGGATGTGGCGATGGACTCGGCCTGCCGCTTCCTGATCGCGACCGGCGTGATGGAGAAGGCCGCTTTGATGGCCTTCATGTCAGCCGGCGAAACCGTAGCGCAGAGCGTCATCAAGGTGACCGAGCCGGTGGTGGCCACGTCCTACGACCTGGAATTCGCCGAAGACTATCGCGGCATGGAGATCATCCCCCAGGCCGGCACCGTCATTGCCCGCGAAGGTGAGCGGGAATTCGTCACGCCCTATGACAACTGCGTCATCGTCATGCCGTCCCTGCGCCAGCTCGGACCCGGGGTCACCGTGGCGCGGCTGGGGCAGGTGGTCACGAGTTGACCGACATTCCACTTTGCTTGCAATTTGACAATTGCCGTTCGATATTCTTCTCGAACAAGACTGCTCTCGTCCGCTGGCCAGTCCTGTCGACTCCCATCGGGCCCTGGCACCGGGCTGATGTTCCTCTCAGGTCTGCTGCTCATCGCATTCCTGATGACCGTGTTCATCCGCATCAAGGAAAACAAAGGTGTCGTCGCGCCGGACTTGCGTACGGCCGGGCCGAAGTAGGCGCGACGGCGAGACCAGCTCAGAGTCCCAGTTCGGACAGACCGGGATGATCGTCGGGGCGACGTCCGAGCGGCCAGCGGAACAGCCTTTCGCTTTCAGTGATGGGGCGGTCGTTGATGCAGGCGTAACGGTTCTGCATCAGTCCGTCTTCGTTGAATTCCCAGTTCTCGTTGCCGTAGGAGCGGAACCAGTTGCCGGAATCGTCGCGCCATTCATAGGCATAGCGCACGCCGATGCGGTTTCCGTTGAATGCCCACAGTTCCTTGATCAGGCGATATTCCAGCTCCTTGGCCCACTTGCGCTCGAGGAAGGCACGTGCTTCGTCCCGGCCGTTGGCGAACTCGGCACGATTGCGCCAGCGCGTATCCAGGCTGTAGGCAAGAGAGACTTTTGCTGCATCGCGGGTGTTCCACCCATCTTCGGCCAGGCGCACCTTCTGGATGGCGGACTCGTGGGTGAACGGCGGAAGGGGCGGACGAACTTCAGTATTGGATGACATGATATGACCTCAATGGTGACGTGAATGTTTAGGTGAAACGGACCCCGCCTGCTGCTGCAGGGTGGATAAAAGCAGAGCGGCCGCTCTACCAGCGCTATCGGCGGCACCTGTATCGCCAGTGACCATGGCCACTGCAGTTGCGCCGTCGATAAGAATCAGAAAATAGTTCGCGATTTCGTCCGGATTGCTCAAGCCTGACGCATTGGTCAGCTCACGCAGATAGGAGAGCAAGCGTTGCTTGTGCAGCGCCGCTACCGCGCCAATCTCGGGATTGACCCCGCCAAGTTCACCGGCGGCATTGATAAATGCGCAGCCGTGGAAATCCTCGGTTTCAAACCATTGGCGCAGCGCAGGAAAGATCGCCGCAAGTCGCTCAAGCGGAGCACTGGTTTGCGAAGTCGCATCGATAAACCACGCCATCCACCGCTGGTCTCTCGCCAGCAGCGCGGCCGCGACCAAGGCTTCCTTGTTTGAGTAGAGCTGGTAGATACTGCGCCGCGCTACACCGGAGGCCTTCACGATGGCATCCATCCCGGTGGCGTGAATGCCCCCTGAATAGATGAGTTTCTCGGTCGCGGCCAGTAGCCGGGCGGTGAGAGGGGAGTCGTCAGTAGTATCCATGTGAACCAGATGAGAATGATCGTTCTATGCATAGTAGAACGATCATTCTCAGAGGTCAACAACTTTCGTTGCGATGGGGAGAAAGAAACAACGGGCGTTGTGGTTGTTGATCAATTGCGAATGTGCAATGGATCGCTGACTGGGCAGAGGGGAGGAATACCCGGCGCCCGAGAAAAACCGGCAGAAGCTGCCTGAACGCCCGACGCGGAGGTCAATGACGTATATAGGCGTCCAGACCCTTTACCAAGGCGGCAAATGTCACAGCGCAGCGCGGACTTGCTCGCAGGTGCTCATGCATGGCGACCCATGTTTCCATCTTGAGCGAGAATTGCCTGGGCAGCAGACGCACCAGTGCGTCGTCCCGCGCCGCCAGTGCCACCTGGCAGATGCCGATGCCGAAGCCCGCGCGGATGGCGGCCAGTTGTGCGAGGTCGCTATCGGTGCGGAACGCCAGGATGGCACGCGAAAGCCAGGGGAGCTCTTTCAATACCTTGCGCACATAGGCGCTTTCCTGGTCGAAGCCGATGAGCGCATGCTCGGCCAGCGCTTCGAGCGAGCGCGGTGTGCCGTGAGCCGCAAGATAGCGCTGGTGGGCATGTAGACCCAATTCGATGCTGCCCAGCCGCCTGGCGATCAGCGCATCCTGCGACGGCTTGAACATGCGCACGGCGATATCGGCCTCTCGGTTCAGCAGGTCATCGGGCTTGTTTGACATGACCAGTTCGACGCGCAACTCCGGATGCTGACGTCTGAGTTCGGTCAGGATGGGCGGCAGCACTTCCACGCTGATGACTTCGCTGGCGGTCAGCCTGACAGTTCCGCGCACTTCCTTGCCCTGGCTGCTGGCGACCCGGCGCAATGCAGCGGAGGTGGCGGCAATCCCGGCTGCAAAGGGTTTCAGTTCCAGTGCTGCGTCGGTGGGCGAAAAGCCGTCGAAGGAGCGAACGAAGAGTTTCAATCCCAGCGTCGATTCCAGCTGGTCGATATGGCGGCCCACGGTCGGCTGCGTCAGGCCCATCTCGCGTCCGGCCGCTGACAGCGAGCCCGTCTCCAAGACCTTGAGGAAGGTTCGGTACCACTCCCAATTCGGTTCGATGTCAGCCATGGTATTCATTTATGTATAGACGCTAGGCTAATTTATGCAATTTTCACTGATGCGTCAATTTTGCATACTGGAGCTTCTTCCATCACACGCTACCCAAGGAGAACTCCATGTCCAAGATTGCCCTGTTCGGTGCTGCCGGCGCCATCGGTCGCAGCATCGCTGCCGCCATCAGCGCGCAAGGCCAGCATTACCGCGTTGTCGGCCGTAGCGAAGCGAGCCTGCGCAAGACCTTCGGATCAGATCCGCTCGCCGAGATCGTCAGCTGGAACCCCGATTCACCGGCATCGGTGGAATCGGCCGCGCATGGCGTCGATACACTGATCTACCTGGTCGGCGTCAACTACACGCAGTTCGAGCTGCATCCAGAACTGATGCGCAAGACCCTGGCCGGCGCCATCCGCGCCGGTGTCAAGCGCATTCTCCTGATCGGCACGGTGTACCCGTATGGTGTTCCGCAGACCACACCGGTGCGTGAAGACCATCCGCGCCAGCCGCATACCTTCAAGGGCCGCATGCGCAAGGCGCAGGAAGATCTGCTGATGCAGGCGCACACCGAAGGGCGCATCCAGGCGGCGGTACTGCGCCTGCCGGACTTCTACGGTCCTGGCGTCGAAGCCAGCCTGTTGCACGGTGCGATCAAGGCAGCGGCGCAAGGCGGCAGGGCGGACATGATCGGCCCGCTGGATCGGCCGCACGAGTTTGTGTTCGTGCCGGACGTCGGTCCGGTTGTGGCCAGGTTGGTCAACACGCCTGCGGCCTTCGGCAAGATCTGGCACCTGGCGGGTGCGGGCGTGACGACGCAAAAAGCGCTGGTGGCGGAAATGGAGCGCCAGACCGGGCGTAAATTGAAGATCCGGGTGGCGGGCAAGACCCTGCTGCGGTTCATCGGAATGTTCAATCCCTTGATGCGCGAACTGGTGGAGATGCATTATCTGCAGACGCAGCCGGTGATCATGGACGATTCGGCGCTGCAGCAGTTGATCGGGCCGATAGAAAAGACTTCCTATGCGGAGGGTATCCGGCTGGCGCTGAAAGGCTAGCGCCGGTTCACATCCAATCACTCGTCGATTGAATGTAAACAGGCCCTGGATTTCTTGCGGTATCAACGCCGTAGCGCTCGGCGGTCCTACCGCTTCAGGCAGCCATCTGGTACGCCCAGTAGATCCACCGGGAAACGCCCGCGTCGCCGGACCGGGTGTCCACCCTCACTGAAACACGCTCTTCCCCCCACCCTTTGCGCAGCACACTACACACACAGCACTGACCACCAGGCCGACTCCCGGCCGCGTTCCCACCATCCTCTTCCCTCAGGCCAGCCCTTCGCCTTCGCCCATTCATTGTGCGTAGCGCCAAATTTCAGGGATTCGGCTCGCTCCCAAAGATAGCTAATGGTGCATTTAGCGTCTATTGCATCGCATATAGACAGGCACATTTGTTGCTATATCATTTTATGGCACATTAAAACATTAGTTATTACATAGGAATAGTTATGGAAAAATACATCAAGACTTCACGGGACGGCAATGTCGCCATCATCACGCTGAACCGGCCCGAGAAACTCAATGCATGGCACACCGCCATGCGCAACGAGATCATCGCCGCACTTGCTGCTTTCAATACCGATACGGCGATCGGCGCCATCGTCATGACTGGTGCTGGTGACCGGGCCTTCTGCGCGGGCCAGGAGCTGGAAGAAGCCCATGGTTTCGACCAGGCGCGCGCCGATGAATGGATGACCGAGTGGGAAAACTACTACCGCACCATCCGTACCCTGCAAAAGCCATTGATCATCGCGCTCAACGGAACGGCAGCCGGCTCGGCCTTCCAGGTGGCGCTGTTGGCCGATATCCGCGTCGGCCACGCCGGCTCACGGATGGGACAACCAGAGATCAATTCGGGTATCCCCAGCGTCACCGGTCCCTGGATCATGAAACAGATGCTGGGCATTTCCCGCACGATCGAACTGACGCTGACCGGTCGCATGATGGAAGCGGCTGAAGCGCACGCCCTGGGCCTGATTCACCACCTGGTGGAGCCAGCAGAGGTGCTGCCCAAGGCGCTGGAAATTGCACGCGAACTGGCCGCCAAACCGTCGGTGGCAATGCGCCTGAACAAGCAGCGCTTCTGCGAAGTGTCCGAAGAAGGTTTCGTCAAGACCATCGCTGCAGGACGTCGTATCCAGATGGAAGCCTACGCCACTGGAGAGCCGGCACGCATGATGGAGGAGTTCTTCAAGAAGCGGGGCCACAGCATCACGAAGTAAGGCGCGACATCGTCGGTAACAGCAGCAGGGAATGCAGGTTTTGGATCAACTACTCTATTCAGGGAGCATGGTATGAAACAGCCCGTCAACAACAAGCGTCGTGGAGTGCTCAAGGCAGCAGGCGGCACGGCATTGGCAGTCGCAGCACCGATGGTCATCGCACAGAACAAGACACTGGTGGTGTCCGATCCAGGCGGCCCTTACACGACCGCGTATCGCAAGGCGTTCTACGATCCGTTCGAGAAGGAAACCGGTGTCAAGATCGTCAACGTGGCGCGCGAGTCACAACCCGTGGCCCAGTTCACCGCGATGGTGAAGGCCAGGAACTTTGTCTGGGACGTCACAACGCTCACGCTGCAACAAGATATTCCCATCCTTGAAGAAGGTGGACTGCTGGAGCCGCTGGGCCTGGTGCCGACTGACTTCAAGAACATGCTGGCCGGTACTGTCACACCCAATTTCCTGGGGGTGGATGTCTACGCCACCATCCTGGCCTACCGCACCGACAAGTACGCCAACAATGGCCCCAAGACCTGGGCCGATTTCTGGAACGTCGAGAAATTCCCCGGCCGCCGCTCGTTGCGCCGCAATGCCATCGATACCCTGGAACAAGCCCTGATGGCTGACGGCGTCAGCCCCGACAAACTCTATCCGCTGGATCTGGACCGCGCCTTCAAGAGCCTGGACCGTATCAAGAAACACGTCGCGGTATGGTGGACCAGCGGTGCGCAATCGATGCAGCTGATCCAATCCGGCGAGGTCGACATGATCTCGATCTGGAATGCGCGCGCTCAAACCGCCATCGAAGGCGGCGCACCGGTGGCCATCAACTGGAACCAGGGTCTGTATTCGGTGGAAGGCTGGGGGGTGCCGAAGGGTACGCCGAAGGCTGCCATCGCCAGGGACTTCGTCAAGTTCTGTGCCGACGCCAAGCTGCAAAGCGCATTCACCGATACCTTGGCCTATGGTCCGACGGCGCTGGAGGCGTACAAGGACATCCCGCCCAAGCGCGCGGCGATCCTGCCGACCTCACCGGAAAACATCGGTCAGATGCGCCCGCCAAACGGACCCTGGTGGCACAAGAACCGTCTCGCCGTGTCGGATCGTTTCAACGCCTGGCTGCTCAGCTAGGACCGCACTGCCGCACTGACGTAAAGCCGCGCCGCAGCGCCAACGCCAGCACCACATGGCGTCATGCGGCGCAGCCAGACCTGTTCCCCTCGCACCGTCGTCCGCGCGCTTGTCAACTGCGCCGCGCGGGTGCATGAACTGAATGACACATCATGACTGCACGATTGCAAACACTGGGTATCTGCAAACACTACGACAGCGTCACTGCGCTTTCGCCGACCGACCTGACGGTGCAAGATGGCGAGTTCCTCACCTTGCTCGGACCCTCTGGCTCGGGCAAGACCACACTGCTTCAGATCATCGCTGGTCTGGTCGAGCCCAGCGCAGGCCAACTTATCATCAGCGGCAAGGAAGCCACCCACAAGCCGGCCGGTGAACGCGGCATTGGCATGGTGTTTCAGAGTTATGCCCTGTTTCCGCATTTGTCAGTGTGGGAGAACATCGCCTATCCGCTGCGCATGCGCAAGATGGACAAGGCCGCGATCAATGCCGCCGTCCAGGATGCGCTGGACATGGTGCAAATGGGCGCCTGTGTACACCGCCTGCCGCGCGAGCTGTCGGGCGGACAACAACAGCGCATCGCGCTAGCGCGCTGTTTCGTCTACAAACCTTCGGTGATCCTGCTCGACGAGCCGCTGGGTGCGCTGGACAAGAAACTGCGCGAACACATGCAGGCCGAGATCCGCAAGCTGCACAAGGAGCTCGGCGCCACCTTCATCTACGTCACCCACGATCAGGAAGAAGCGCTCAACCTCTCCGACCGTATCTGCCTGATGAACAATTCAAGGATCGAGCAACTGGGTACGCCAGAAGATCTCTACGATCGCCCAGCCACCGCCTTCTCAGCGCAGTTCATCGGTTATTCCAACCTGTTGCGGGGAACGGCACAACGCGGTGCCGGCGGCGTCAGCGTATTGCATCACGGCCGCCACACACTTCCCCTGGACGCGGCGGCCGCGCGCGAAGGCGCGGCGCAAGCATTGGTGGTGCGACCCGAGCAGGCCACGCCGTGCGGTGCGACTGAAGCGCTGCTCAACGGCCAGGTCACCGAAGTGGTGTTTGCCGGATCCGATTACCGCGTGCTGGTCGATGTCGGCGGTGACGAGCCTTTCCTCTTGCGCTGCAGTCGCCGTGATGCGCCAGAGGTCGGCGCCAACATCGGCCTGCGCTGGAACCCGGCCCACGCTGCAGTGGTCAATCTATAAGCGGAGCACATCATGCCTGCCTCATTCATGAAGACCCTGCGCGCACTGCTGCCAGCCGTGCCTTGTCTGTTGTTCCTGGCGATCTTCTTCTGTCTGCCGGTAGTGGAGATCCTGCAAACCAGCGTGCTCGATGCCGATGGCCATTTCACCACCGCGCAATATGTGCGCCTGGGAAGTGACTTCGTATTCTTCAAGGTGCTGTGGACGACCTTCTCCATCTCCGGGATGACCGCGCTGTTCTCCGTCCTGCTTGGTTTTCCGGTGGCCTATTTCCTTAGCCAGCTGGACGATCGGATACGCGAGCGCTGGATCATGTGGATCATGATCCCCTTCTGGACGAGCTATCTGGTCAAGACCTTTGCCTGGATCCTGGTGCTGTCCAAGACCGGCGTACTGTTTTCCCTGGCACACGCGCTGGGCATGGTCGATGACGGGCGCGCCCTGGTGCCGTCCATGTTCGGTGTCATGATCGGCATGGTGCATGCCATGCTGCCATTGGCCGTCATCAACATGTTGCCCATCATGCGCAGCGTCAACATGCAATTGATGCATGCGGCCGAAACGCTGGGGGCCAGCCCGTCGGTATCATTCTTCTCGATCTTCCTCCCCATGGCGGGGCCGGGCGTGGCCGCTGCCGGCTTGCTGGTCTTCATCACCAGCCTCGGCTTCTTCATCCTGCCGGCCTTGCTCGGCGCACCCAGCGAGACCATGGTGGCGCAACTGGTGATCCAGGCCATCAACGAACTGTTCAACCTGCCCTACGCTGCGGCCCTTTCGGCGGTACTGCTGGTGGCGGCCATCCTGATCTTCATGCTCTACGACAAGCTGGTCGGTCTATCGTCGTTAAGTGGCGAAACGCGGACCCGGTCGTCCAGTGGCGGTACCTGGAGCAATACCCTGCTGATTGCCATCGGGCGCCTGTTCAGTGGGCTCCGTCGTGCCACCGATGGGCGTCGTCCGATCATGAAGGTCTATGGCTTCGGCATCGTGGCATTGCTGTCCCTGCCGATCATCGTGGTGCTGCCCATTGCCTTCACCGATTCTCCCTTCCTGAGTTTCCCCCCCAAGGGACTCAGCCTGCGCTGGTTCAACAGTTTCTTGTTCTCGGAAGTCTGGCAGACATCGTTCCTGCGTTCATTTGGCGTCGCCACCGTCACGGCGCTGGCCTCTACTGCATTTGGCATCGGCGCAGCGTTGGCGCTCACCCGCTTGCCTTCGCGCTGGACCAAGCCGTTCTTCGCCTTCTTGCTGGCACCCCTCATCGTGCCACGCATCGTGGTGGCAGTCGGTCTGTTTTATCTCTTCTCCCGGTTGAGCCTGGTCGGCACCGATATCGGCCTGGTCATCGGTCACACCGTGCTGGCCATCCCCTATGTCGTGGTGACCATGGCGGCCGCACTCAAGCGCTTCGACTGGCGCCTGGACGATGCCGCGCGCATCCTCGGCGCGTCGGCCATGACGCGGCTGCGCACCATCCACTTGCCGATCATGATCGGCAGCATCGCAGCGGCGTTACAGATGGCATTCATCATTTCGTTTGACGAACTGACCATCGCCATCTTCGTCAGTGGTGGCCTCAAGAACACGCTGCCCAAGCAGATGTGGGACGACATGATCCTGCAGGTGAACCCGACGCTGGCCGCCGTATCGCTGGTGATGGTGGTGATCATTTCACTGCTGGTGGCTCTCCCGTCGCTGCACAAGAGACTACGCATGGCCCGTAGCTGACTCCATCCCTTTTGAATAAGAATCGACATGCACGTCTATCCACATTACTTTCCCGTTCGCGACACCGCTGACAACCTCGATGTTGTGCCGCTGCTGCAATCCGGCTTTGCCGCCGATGCAGAGCGCGCGCAAGAGACGCTCATCGAGTTCAACGGTGTACCCACCTCCTATGGCGAGATGGCACAGCGTGTCGCACGCATGCGAACCTGGCTGGCGCACCAGGGTATCGGCCACGGCGACCGGGTTGCCCTGATGCTCGAAAATGGCCTCGAACACATGGCGCTGATCTATGCACTGATGCTGAGCGGAGCAGTCTGGGTGCCGGTCAATACGCGCCTCAAGGCGCCCGGTATCGACTATCTGCTCGGCCACTGCAAGCCCGACCTCTTCATTACGCAACCCAGCTTTGCCCAGGCTCTCGCCGGCCTGGAACAGGAACCCAAAAAACTGGTCTGGCTCAATGAGCTGGAACTGCCGGCCGCTGAAGCGCTGCCGCACATACCCATCGCATCGGACGACACGCTCTGCCTGATCTACACCTCCGGCACCACCGGCGCACCCAAGGGCGTCGTATTTACCCATCGGATGATGCGCATCGCCAGCGAGGGCACGGTGTTGGTATCCGGTGTGAAGCCGGGCGACCGCATGTTCGTCTGGGAGCCGTTATGCCACATCGGTGGCGCACAGCTGCTGCTGGTTCCCTTCCTGGCCGATGTCAGCCTTCAGGTGGTCGAACGCTTCTCGGCCAGCCGCTTCTGGCAGCAGGTAGAGCAGGCCCGCTCGACCCACTTGCATTACCTGGGTGGCATTCTCGATATCGTCTGCCAGCTGCCACCCGAATCCCAGCCAGCGCAGCACACGCTGCAGGTCGCCTGGGGCGCCGGCGTATCGATCAAATCGTGGGACAGCATCGTGCAACGCCTGGGGATTGCCTTGCGCGAATGTTATGGCATGACCGAGGTGTCGAGTTTCACCACCGTGAACTACAGCGGAAAACCAGGATCGATCGGCCGCGCCTTGCCCTGGCTGCGTGTCGAGCTGCTCGATGAAAACGACCAACCCGTACCCACCGGCGAGCTCGGCCAGATTGTGGTCTCCACCGATGTCGAGGGATGCTTCCTGCCCACCTATCTGGACAACCCGAAAGCCACCAGCGAAGCCCGCCGCCACGGCAAGCTCTACACCGGCGACATGGCACGCTCGGACGACGAAGGCGATCTGTTCTTCGTCGGCCGCAAGACCGACAGCATGCGGGTACGTGGAGAAAATGTGTCGGCCTGGGAAATCGAACGCATCTTCGTCATGCACCCTGCCATCGCCGCCGTCGCCGCCATCGGCGTGGCCAGCGATGTCGGCGAACAGGAAATCATGCTGTTCGTGCAATTCAAGGAAGGGATGAAGCTCCCATTTGACGAACTGGCTGCCTGGGCCAGCTCGCGCCTGGCGAGTTATCAGCTGCCGCGTTACTACCAGCAGACGCAAGGATTCGAAACCACGCTGTCAGAACGCATCCGCAAGCATTTGCTGAGCCGTGATCTGTCGTTGGCCTGGGATCGTGCCAGTAGTGTGCTGAAGTAACGTGGGAAGCGGCGATAATAGTGTTTTTTGACAGATGCCCCGCCGCAATGCGGGGCCAATGAGCGAACGCATGGCCACAAAAAATGACACCGCCCGCACAGGCAACGAACTGACGGGCGCAGACTCGCCGCTGTACGTGAACTCGGTCGAGAAGGCGATGAAGGTACTGATGGCCTTCGACGGCCAGCAGCGGCAGTTGTCGCTGACGCAGATCGCCGCCCTCACCGGATTCGATCTCAGTACCACGCAGCGTTTCACCTACACGCTGATGACGCTGGGCTACCTGAGCAAGGATGAGGCCGTGCGCAAGTACGAGCTGGCGCCACAGGTACTCAACTTCGCCTACCACTATCTGTCATCGAGCGACCTTGTGCTGCGCGCGACGCCCTACTTGCAGCAACTGAGCCGGGAAACCGAGGAGACCACCAATCTCACCATCCTCGATGGCACCGAGATTGTTTTCGTCCAGCGTATCGTCAGCAGCAACGTGCTCAATCCGACGGTGGTGACCGGCACGCGCTTACCTGCTTTTTGCACCGCCAGCGGTCTTGCCATGATGGCGGCGCTCGATCCCCATGAGGTCGACGACATTCTCGCGCGCAGCGACTTGCGCATGTACACCCCCTACACCGTGGCCGACAAGGCTGCGATCAAGCAGCGGCTGATCCGTTTTCGCGAGCAGGGCTATGCACACAGCCGCGAAGAATATTTCCTGGGCGATATCTCGACGGCGGCGGTGGTGATGGATCACCGTCGCGGCCGCCCGGTCGGGGCGGTCAACCTGGCCATTGTCACAGCCCGTTGGGGCGGCGACGCCGACGAGCGCCGGCACGCCGATCTGGTGATGTCTGCGGCACGTGCCATTGCCAATTGATCATCTCATTTCCCTGTTCAGAAACGCCGGCTTCATCCAGCGTGAAGCAGTCGAGTCGCACGCGTTTCCCGGATGAGGTATCGTGCAGCGCTGAGGAGGAACTTGAAAATGGACTTGTTTAACATCCTGGAATACAAGAGTTGGTCGGACCGACGCATTCTTGACGCGGTAGCGCAACTCACCCAAGCGAAACAGAAAAGCGCCCTGGATTTCGCACGGCAACAGCTGAACCACATGGTTCGTGTCGAGGAGTTGTTTCAAGCCAGATTGCGCGGAGTTGAAGACCCCCATGACTCCACCAATACCGAGCATCTGCCGGAATTGGCCGAGCTGGATTCCAGGCTGACGGCGGCAAACCAATGGTCGTTGGCCTACGCCAGGAGCCTGACTTCCAGTAGTTCGAAGGAAAGCATTTCTTTCACGTTTGTCGATGGCAAGCGCGGAAGACTCAGCCGCGAAGAAGCCCTGTTCCACCTCATCAATCATGGAACCTACCACCGAGGGGCGATTGGACACGCTCTTGATCTGGCCGGTGGTCATCGTCCGGCCGATACCTACAACGTATTCATTCATGCTGCCGAGCCGGAGAGAAGGGGCTGATCCCATGCCCCCCATCAGCAGCCCTGCCAGGCCACGGCGCCCATGACGGATAACTACAAATCCAGTTCAATCATCTGGCAAGCCGCTCTGGAACAGCATGGCGTGAATTGGTCATTGCGGCGCTTCTCTTCATCGCTGAGAATGAAATCACGGTGGTCGATGCTGCCGCTCAGCACACGAGTGATGCATGTCCCGCATATTCCTTGCTCGCAGGAAGTAGGAATTTCGATGCCATTTTCTGCCAATACCTGAACGACAGACTTATCTTCAGGGATGTGGAAGACATCGCCGGTGCTTGCAATCCTGACGTCAAAGCTAGCGCCGCTCTTTTCCTCGACCGACGGTGCGGAAAAGTACTCCTTGTGGAGCTGTTCTTTTTTCCAGCCCAGCCGTTCCGATTCGCCCAGGACGAAGTCCATGAAGCCGGTCGGCCCGCACACGTAGAGGTGGTCATCGGGTTGACGAGACCTGGCGATGTCAGCCAGGTCGAGCTTCTGGCCCTCGTTATCGAAGTAGAACCGAACGTCCTTGGCAAAGGAGCGTTCGGCAAGACGCTGGCGAAACGCTGCGCGAGCGGGTGACCGGGCGCTGAAATGAAGTTCGAATGCTTTGGATTGGGCGTGTAACTCCTCTGCCATGGACAAAATGGGTGTGATGCCTACGCCACCGGCCACCAAAATCGACCGACCGGTGGTGGGTACCAGGTTGAAGTTGTTTCGGGGAGCACTGATACGGATCGATTGGCCAACTCCGATCGCATGCATGCCCCTGGAGCCGCCACGGGACGGTTCTGTCAGAAGCACTGCAATTTCGTATTCGCTCTCTTGTCCCGCCACGTTACACAGCGAATATTGGCGGACCAGGTTGGGAGCGACTTCGACATCTATGTGCGCACCGGCGGTGAAGCGGGGCAAGGCCTCACCACTGGCCGCTCTGAACCTGAACGAATAGATTCCATCCGCTTCCAGGACCTTGGCCGATACGGTCATGGTCATCCACAAGTTACTGCCTGCATCGAGCTTCATATTCTCATTCCTGCTGACTTCCGGATTCAGGACTGCTGCATCATCACCACCTGGGGGAAGCCGGCACCGGTCGATGGCGGAGCGTTTTCCTTATCCTTGGCTTCCTGGTCGGCCCGTCCTTTGAGATAACGCCGCATGGCCACGCCGAGCGCATCGCTGGCGATGGAAATCTCGTAGAGGTCGTCCCCCTGTTCTGCGATCACTTCTTCGAGCAAGCTCAGGCCGACCACGTCTTCATCGAATGCCTTGAAGAAATTCGTGGCCATGAATTGCGTCGCTGCCTCGTCGGTCTGGGCAAAGTCACGGCCCAGATAGATGAAGTAGTGGGTGGTGTTGTGCGTGGCAGGTGTGGCCATGTGAGCGACCTTGATGAGGAATTCCGGACGTTCTCCTTCCGCAAGTGCCGAATCGTACAAGCGGGTTGTCACCTCGTAGAGCGCAGGTGTCAGGAATTCATTGCGAACGATGCGCGATGCGGTTGGCACACCGTCCAGTCCAGTCGGCTTTCCCCAGACCGGTGGCAGTTTGGTCGGCGACACCGTGCGTACCAAGGCAAACCTGCCTTCACCCATTTCGGATTTGGTGGGGGCTTTCACATAGTCGGGTGAGCCGATGGTGTTCGCATGCATGTAGCTCAGGTGCGAGGTGTCCAGCAGATTCTCGTGCAAGTAGACGTAACTGGACTTCAGGTCGTAGTAGCCCTTGGCGCCTGCCCATTCACTATCCATCATCCAGGGCAGCGCCGGAACCTTGGACTCATCAGCCAAGGCGGGGTCACCCATCCAGATCCAGATGACCGGGCCACGCTCCGCTAGCGGATAGGTACGTACGCCGATGTTCTTCGGGCATTTTGCAACTGCGGGGGCTTCGATGCAGTCACCGGATGCGTCATAGCGCAGGCCATGGTAGCCGCAGACGACGGTATCACCGTCCAGCTGACCCGCGGACAGAGGATAGGAACGGTGTACGCAACGGTCGTCCATGACGACCGGATTGCCAGCTTCGGTGCGGTACAGGATCACGCGTTTGCCGAGCAGGGTGCGTTTGAGCAGAAAACGACCTACTTCATCGCTGAAGGCTGCGACATACCATTCGTTGAAGATAAACGGCGTATTGCGGTCGGCGAGGCGGCTCATGGCGACTTGTGCGCCGCGGATGATGTCGTGAGATGGCTGTGTCATGCTGGTCTCCACTTTGTTCTAGGTACAAATTCCGATATTAGTCTTCTCGCCTGCAAGATTTTGTCTCTATGCGAAGCAGGACTTGCCCGATCTTGCCGTGCTCAGAAACGCCATGCTGCTCCAAGAGTCGGCGTCAGATCGGCTCTGCCAGGACCTTCAGGGATTGTTCGACAAGCACGGTTTGCTCCGCGATCGGCCGACCGGCCTGTTCGCGTCGCCCAATCTCCAGTGAGTTCTGCACCACCAGCAGGCAGCGCTCATAGCGCCGGGACATGTAGCGCATCAACGCAAGGTCGATATCCTGGCCGTCACCGAATTCTTCCGCCAATACCAGGGCATCTTCCGCCGCCAGACCCGCACCGGACGCCAATTGAGGCGTCGTCGGATGGGCGGCATCGCCGATGAGCAGGACTCGGCCCTTGAACCACGGATCCGGCAGTAGAAAGGCTTCCAGCGGCCGATGGACGATGGTGTTCTCCGCGCTCAGAGATTTGCCGATTTCACGGATGATGCCGCCATAGGAGCGAGTCAGACGTTCCAGTTCTTCAGGAAGGGACTCTTCCGGGAGCCGACGTTTTTCCTTGGCGTTTTCCAGGAGAAACATGTACATCCGCTCCTTGGATACGGGTGTCAAACCGACTTTATACGGGCCGCCCAGGAAGAAATGGCGCCGGTCGATTTCAGGAGGGCGAGGCAGTTGGGCGCGCCAGGCGCTCTGACCGGTGTACTCAGGAGTGGGGGCGTCCGGGAAGAGCAGGCTCCGGATACGTGAGAAAAGTCCATCCGCGCCGATCACCAGGTCATAGCTGGACCGGGTGCCGTCGGTCAGTTCTACGTCGACCTGGTCATGACCTTGCTTGAACTTCTCCACCGAGAGTCCAAGACGCACATTCACGCCAGCAGCCAGGACTCTGGCCGACAGAATCTTGTGCAGTACCGGCCGCATGATGCCGCCGCAGCCGGGAATGCCATCCTCTGGTCGTACGGGGGTGGGCAATACTGCCAGACGCGCACCGTCGGTAGAGCACACCTGAATGCCGGCGCCGGTATAGGCCTGCGCTTCAATGTCCGGTAGCACGCCCAGCGCCTTGAACGCCCGCAGTGTGGGGCCGGTAATCGTGATGCCCGCGCCGTAGACACGCCATTCCGGGTCAAGGTCAATGAGCTCCACATGGTGACCGAACCTGGCCAGCGATATGGCGGCAGACATCCCGCCAACCCCACCGCCCACGATAAGAATCTTCTTCTGTTGCATCTACACAAGTCTCCAGTTACCGGACCCAGCACGACCGCAGTCGATACGAAAGGCCAGGATGTTGTTCACACTCGCAGCGTAGCGGTATGCATGGATGAAATTTGCCTGAACTGGCCGTGCAATTTGTCTCGGAGCGAAGGAGGCAGACAGCGATGCTGCGCTGAGGGTCAAAAGGCGCAGCACAGGGGGCAAAGTAGCTGGCCTTCGCGCGCCTACGATATCAGTCCCGGGCCCACATCGATAAGGGCTTGCAACTGACAGAGGTGACGAATTGAGCGAGAACGTAGAGAATGCCGGCGCCGTGCAGGGCCGCCCCAAGACCCTGGCCGAAGCCAAGCAATGGATGCTGGGCAAGCTGGCAGCCAAGGTGCACCCGATGAATCTGGTGTCGAAGGAAGACGGTGAGCGTCTCATTGACTCCCTTCAGGGTCTGGATGGCGCATCGTGGGCGGCCGTCTGGGGCAAGGCCGGTGACGAAACACGTGCGCTGGCAGACCGCGCCCGTGAAAGCGCCAACGACGCAGAAGCCGCCGCGCTCTACATGAAGGCAAGCGGCTTCTATTTCATGGGTCGATTCCCTTGCCCGAATCATCCTGACAAGGAGCGTTGTGCACGCGCAGAGCGCGAGACCTATGTCCTCGCAGGTTCGTATTGGGATAATCCGGTGCAGCGCGTCACCATTCCCTTCGAAGGCCGCAGCGGTGAAGGCAAGGAAATCGTGTTCCTGATCCGTCGTCCCCAGGGTGTGGAGCGCCCGCCTGTCGTTGTCATGTGGGGCGGGGTGGATGCATGGAAAGAACAGATGACCGCCGCATGCAATGCCTTCCTGGCGGCCGGCGTGGCGACCATCGCCATGGACAATGCAGGCACCGGCGAGTCACCGGTGAAGGGTGTTCAGGATGCAGAGCGCCAGTTCCTGCCCGTCTTCGAGTGGGCCAGTCGTCAGAGCGACCTGGACGGTGCAAAGGTCGGCATCCTGGGGCGCTCGTTCGGTGGCTACTGGGCGACCAAACTGGCGCACTTGCAGCCGGAACGCATTGCGGCCGCTGTGAACTGGGGCGGTGGCGCCCACTATATGTTCCAGCCAGAGTGGGTCGAATCCTCCCGTTACCCCGACAGCTACCTGATGGAGCTTGTCGAAACGCGTCAGCGCATGCTGGGCGTGAGTACCGACCAGGAATACATTGACGGCTTCAAGCGCCTTTCTCTGGTGGACCAGGGGTTGCTCGACCAACCCAGCGCGCCGATGCTGCTGGTGAACGGCAAAGAAGACAAGCAGTGTCCCATCGCTGACCTGCATCTCCTGATCGAGCGTGGCACTCCCAAGGCCGTTCGCCTGTTCCCGGGCGGACACATGGGAAATACGCCGCAGACGCTGCCAACGATCGTCCAGTGGCTATCCACCCACGTCAAAAACCAGGTGGGGGCCGCATGAGTGGAAACTGGGTCCAGCAGATTCCATCGCAATCTGCCTACTGGTTGAACAAGGTGCTGTTCGAAGTCCATCACAACGATGGGCAGCTCAAGCGCTATCTGGCATCTCCAGGCGAGTATCTGTCGACCGTACCGATGCCGGAAAACCTCCGGGAAGCGGTTCGTACCAATGATATTGGCGCCATGTATCTGGCGGGTGCCAATCCCTATCTGTTAAGGGCGCACTGCCTGGGATTGCGCATTTCGGAACAGGAATTCCTTGCATCACTGAAGGCCGTCGCTGGAGGACAAAAGAATGGCTGAACTCGTAGGAATCTATGCGGCGAGCCACACGCCCGTCATGCTGAATTTTCCGGATGCCATCCCCGGTGAAGACCGGGACGCGATTTTCGCGGCGTTCAAGGAGATGGGGCGGCGCATCGCCGAGTCGCGGCCCGATACCGTCATCGTCATTTCCGACGACCATGTCCACAACTTCTTTTTCAACAATTTCCCTGCATTCTGCATCGGTGCCGCCGAGAGCTACCAGACGCCTGTGGAACACTGGCTGAAGGCTGAGAAGCAAGTCTTGCCGGGGAATGCGGCATTGGGGGCGCACCTCCTGGGTGAAGCGCTGCAAAACGGGTTTGACCCGTCCTTCTCGATCGAGCTGGTGCTTGACCACGGCTCGCTGACCCCATTGTTGCTGGCCGGTCTGGTACCTCACGTACAAATCGTTCCATTGCTGGTGAACTGTGTCCAGCCACCCTTGCCCACGATGCGCCGATGCGTCGACTGGGGCAAGTTCCTTCGCAAGGCGATCGCCAGCTTTGACGCCAGCAAGCGCATCGCGATTCTTGCCACCGGTGGCATCAGCCACGATATCGCCACGCCGCGAATGGGCATGGTCAACGAGGAATTTGACCGCCAGTTCCTGGCCAACCTGGGCAGCGGCCATACGGATACGATTGTTGAGCACGCGACAAACCATGTCGCTGCTGCCGGAAATGGTGCGGAAGAAATCCGCAACTGGTTGATTGGCCATGGTGCAGCAGACGGTGCCCAGTTCGAGTCGCTCTACTACAAGGCAGTCTCCAAATGGTACACAGGGATTGGTCTGGCCCAGTGGAAAGTGAAGGGCTGAGATGAACGCTGAAATTGTTCCACTTGCAGCCGAGTCACTCGGCAAGGATGACAGTCACGCGGTTGTCTTGCTGCATCCCATTTGTGCGAATCGCGATATCTGGCGCCTGCAACTGCCCGTCTGGTCAAAGTCGTTCCGGCTGGTGCTGGTTGATCTGCCTGGACATGGCTTCAGCAAGCCGCTCGGGGGGACGCCAACACTCACGGACTTCGCCCGGCAACTGGCTGTGACTCTGACGAGGGCGGGGGTTGACCAGGCATCACTGGTCGGCGTGTCGCTTGGCGCAATGCTTGCACAGGCCTTTGCACTGGAATTCCCGGAGCGAATCCGAAAGCTCGTCCTTGCCAACGCGGGAGCGGTCACTCCTGAACCCGTGGTGGCGCTCTGGAATGAGCGTCAGAGGAGTTACCGCGAGTTCGGCGCCGAGCAGCATGTACGTTCGACGATAGAACGCTGGTTCGATGATGACTATCGCGCCCGTGCGCCGCTGACCGTGAAATGGATTGAATCCCTTGTACGAGGTACGACCCAGGCGGGGTATTTTGAGGCAGTCGATGCCATCAAGGGAATGAACCACGTAGCGCGGCTGCAGGAGATATCAGTACCCACGCTGGTCGTTGCCGGTGAGAAGGATGCCGCCGTGAAGCCGGAGATTTGTGCAAAGGTCGCCGAGGCCATTACGGGCGCCAGATCTGTGGTGCTGCCGTCGGGTCATATCAGCAATGTTGAAGCCGCTGCCGAATTCACGGAAGTTGTCGGGCAATTCCTGCTGAGCTGAATCAGGAGTCAGGAGTCAGGCAGCTCCTGACGGCCGAGGCCCCAATCCGCTGGCTGCGGATTGGGGCCTCGCCACATGGCGCCGACATGTCCATGCAGGCTTAGCCGTGCACCTTCCTGTACTCCCGAGGGGTCATGTCGAACTTCTCCTTGAAGGCACGACTGAAGTGGGCAACATCGCTGAAGCCCCACCCATAAGCCACCTCCCCGATGGGCCGGTTCGATAGTTGACGCGATACCAGGTCTTCACGGCATCGTTCGAGACGCTCGGACCACACCCACTTCATCAGCGACGTCTGTTCCGCGGTAAAGAGCTGATAGATGTGCCGCGTCGACAGGTTGACCGCCTGCGAAATCATCTCCGCATCCAGCGACGAATCGTGCAGGTTGTCACGAACAAACGCACGGATGCGCTCAAGGTGAAAAACATGCAGCTTGGAGGGCAGGGCCGTCATTTCCTTGTCGCAGAGGGACAGCGCAACCGCAAGCGTGTAGGGAAGGGCTTGCGCAATACGCGCGGCCGTATTTTCATCGAGATCCGATGCCATGCCGAACATCTCGTCATTCATTGCCCGGAAGATTGCCCCCGGGCCACCGGCTGTCTCGATTCGCCTGGCCGTGCGCAGATGCGCATCGGGAACCACCCTGCGCAACAGCTCCGAATCGACGTAGGTCGAGTGCGTCACCATATGCCCGGTTTCGATGTGGAAGGGGGATGCCAGGTCGATAAGCACCATGTCTCCAGGTCGTACACGGGCGCTGCGCCCTCCTTGGGAAACATGCGCCTCACCTTCCTTCTGGACAGTCACCAGCCACCGGCGGGTGTCTTTATGTGTCGCCGGTGCGGACGTCTCATGGGGAGAAAAGCGGATGGATGCAAATTGCAGGCTTCTGCCGCAATAGGCTTGCATCTGGGTGCTCAAGGGCTCGTCTTTTCCGGAGTCCAGTGACAGGCCGATCGAAAAAAGGCTGGCCATCTGCCTTTCGAACAATCGCGCGCCCTCACGGGACGGACTCTCGGCGGTAGAGAAGGTGCGGATAAAAATGGCTGTCTCCTTGGTCGTTGCGGCGCTCTTTTTGTTTTCATCTGGTGGGCGAAATGCGTTCGCCATTGATGTCGCCTTATTAGTCAAATTCTAGCGCGGACTGAAGCAAGATGGGGAATCGTAAAGGAATAGATTAACGCTACTCCCACCGGGAAATGGGAGACGGAAATAGTTTGCTCGCATCAACACAAAAAGCTGCTCATAAATGTGGCTCATTAATGCAGCTCCATAAACGCAGCTCATCGGAGACCTTTACCCACTTCACCACGCGGCGCTCAGCGCCAGATGCATCGCCGTTTCTGACGACGAGCTACAACCATAACAACGAAACCGAATGTCGCACTTGGCCGATAGGGCGTCGTGCGTCCTTCTGAAAGAGGAAAGAGAGACATGCAAAAAATCAAATGGAAATTCGGCGCAATTGCTGCCCTTGCTACGCTGCCCGTCGCCTCCTGGGCTCAAAGCAGCGTCACCATCTCGGGCATCATGGATGCCGGGGTTTCATACGTCAGCAATCAATCCGGAAAAAGCAATCTGCGGGCCGATAACGGCATCGGTGTCCCGAACATCCTGTTCATCAAGGGACAAGAAGACCTGGGTGGAGGCACTGCGGCCATCTTCCAGCTTGAGAGCCAGTTCAATCTCAGCACCGGCGCATCCTTGCCCGGAAACAATCTCATCTTCGGCCGCCAATCGCTGGTGGGTCTGAGGGATAACAAATGGGGCACACTCACCGCCGGCAACCAGTACGAATTCATGCACGACTCGCTGTTATTCGGCGGGTTTGATTCCGCGCTGACCTATGGCGGGTACTACACATTCCGTCAGGGACCGTTCAATGCCCTGGCGGTGCCGAACAACCCAACCGGCGCCTCGGACTTCGACCGCCTGGCCGGCCTGGCTCGCGTCGCCAATTCCGTCAAGTATCTGAGTCCGGATTTCAATGGCGTGACGTTCGGTGGGATGTACGGCCTCGGCGAGGTAGCGGGAGACACCTCTGCATCGCGCACCATCAGCCTCGGCACCAACTATGCCAGCGGTGCATTCGGCCTGGCAGCCGCATATACCGATGCGCGCTACTCCACTATGAGCAACGGTCACGACGGTATCCGCAACTGGGGTTTGGGCGCGCGATACCGGATCGGCGACTACAAGCTCAATCTGCTCTACACCAACACCCGCAATACCCTGACCAAGGGCGAGGTGAACGTCTATCAAGCTGGCGTCAACTGGCAGATGGATGTCGCCTGGAACCTGGGCGTCTCCTATGAGTACATGAAGGGGAACGCGCAATTGGCGCACAATTACGCCCATCAGGGAAATGCGACGCTGCAGTATTGGCTCTCGAAGCGGACCGATATCTACCTGCAGACCGTGTACCAGAAGGCAGGCGGCGACAACGCCACTACCCAGGCCTGGATCAACGGCCTGTACGGCCCGGGGTCTGCTTCCAGCACAGGTAGCCAAGCCATCTTCCGGATCGGCATGGCAACCCGCTTCTGAGCAGCCTGAGCCCTGAATTAAAAGAACAGAACGGAGATAGTATGAATATGTTGTCCAGTGGGACTGCCGCCGCGACGGTCGGAGAAGAGTCCTGGCGGTATCGCGGGTGGGTGGTGGTCCTTGCGTCGATGATTGCCTTGATGTTCGGGCCCAGTACCGTGGCGGTGCTCAGTCTGGGGCTTTTCATCAAGCCCCTGGAAGCCGATTTTGGCTGGAGTCGCACCCAGATCGCGCTCGCCAGCTCTATCGTGTCTTACACGGTGATGTTCATTTCCCCGATTCAGGGCTACCTGACGGACCGCTTCGGCGCGCGGGCCATCATCATTCCGTGCATCCCCTTGTTCTGCGTCGCCATAGGTCTGATGTACTTCATGCCGCCGGTGCCGTGGATCTACTACGCCGCATGGGTTGCTCTGCCGGCTATCGGTATTGGTATCTTCCCACTCTCGTATCTGCGTGTCGTCAGTTCCTGGTTCGACAAACGCCTGGGCCTGGCGATCGGCATCGCCAACGCGGGTATTGGCATCGGTGGCGCAGTGATTCCGCTCGTGATCGGAACGGTGATCGTTCAACAAGGCTGGCGTGCCGGATTCGTGGGCCTGGCCGTGCTGGTCGCACTGACGCTACCCATCGCGTTCTTCTTCATCCGGGAAAAACCTGGTACTGAGCCCAGAAAGGGGAAAGCGCAGAGCGTTCCCGGTGTTGATTTCAAGGAGGCCGCGCGTAGCAGGCAGTTCAAACTGCTGGTCGGCATCTTCATGCTGCTGGGTATCATCAATACCGCATTGATTGTTCACCAGATCCCGATGTTGATTGATGCAGGCGTGACCCCACAGCGCGCTGCGGTGGTACAGGCGACCTTCGGTATCTTCGTCATCGTGGGCCGCCTGCTCACCGGCCTGCTTATCGACTACATCTCTGCGGCTTTGGTCATGTGTGTCCTCGCATTGGGAGGCACGATTGCCTGTGTGCTCTACGCGTACGGCGTCACCGGCGACGTGGTGTTCCTGTGTGCCGCATTGCTGGGAATGGTGCTGGGGGCAGAGTTCGACGTGCTCAGCTACCTTTTGAAGCGCTATTTCGGTATGCGCTCATTCGGCAAACTGTATGGCGTGATTTTCGCTGTATTCCAGTTCGGTGCTGGTGCCGGCGCCGCATTTCTTCCCATCATGCGCCAAGCCTCAGGAAGTTATCGCACCGGTCTGTTAAGCTTTTCAGCCGCCACCCTGGTTTGCGCATTGCTGCTCGTCATGCTCCACCTTTGTGGTCGTATCGGGCAACCTCAAGCACACCCCCATCATTCGAGTATCTGACAAGGAAGTCTATGGAACAAAAAGCAGGCGAACCTCGGCTGCCAGTCGTCGATGTTGCAACAGCCTCGCCAGAACAGAAGCGCGTTCTGGATGACATCTTGAACGGGCCGCGCGGTAACCTGGCCGGTCCCTTCCTCTCGTGGATTCACAGCCCTGAGCTGGCACAGCCTGCACAGAAGCTTGGCGCATTCTGCCGCTATCACACGAAGTTGTCGTTACGGCTCTCTGAGCTGGCGATCCTTTGTACGGCTTCGAAGTGGCGAGCCCAGGCAGAGTGGCAGATTCACTATCCTATTGGCATCGATGCCGGACTGGATGAACGGAATATCGAACTGGTGCGCCTGGGCAAGGAGCCGAAATTCGCGCTTCGTGAAGAACAGTTGATTTGGGAGTTGGTGGAGGAACTCTATGAAACCAAGCGAGTTTCAGAGCCGCTCTACAAAGAGGCAGAGCAGTACTTTGGTGTCGAGGTATTGGTGAATCTTGTAGGGCTGCTGGGTTACTACGCGTTGGTTGCCATGACGTTGAATGTTTTCCAGGTGCGTCATGGAGATGGACAGCTTCCGTTTGAAGGGTAGTCGTCTCTGATACTGATTCTGGCTTGGCCATACGGGGGCAGGCAATGGTGGCGGTAGTCGCCAACTAAGAGGAATCGGACCCACTGGACCAGAGGCCCCGTTATTCGGGGCTTCTGCTTTTGGTTATGCCACCACTACTTCAGGCAGAGAAGCTCAGTGCTTCTTACCTTTCTATTCGTAGGAAAGGTATGCCCTGATTCAGGTGGCCGGCATTGCTTCCAGAGCTTTCGCGGCGGCGAGAAGCCCGCCGAGAACCTTATCGGCGACCCTTTCAGAGAAGCCTTCAGGTAGGTCGTTGCGCACCTTTTCTACAATTTCTGGTGTGCGGGCGATGAAGTCGGTCAGCAGCGGCTCTGCATCCGCGCCGAAGCCGACGGCCTTGGCGGTGCTGTTAAAGTGTCGACGCAGGATAGTGTGCGCGAGATAGTGCTTATTGGCGCCTTGTAGGGCCATCGCCATCTTTAGCCTGCGCTCATCCCATTGGTTCGGACCTGGGCCGATGACGGGGTAGGCGGACATCACGTCATAAATAGGGGTTATCGGGCAGCAACCCTTCGAAGTAATTCGTGACATTGGGCCCCTTAATCGGCTCGTTATGCATATTGAACGGCAACGAGAGCGAAATTGGGCGTCCGGCCGCTGAGCTCTGCCAGTCGGCGTCGTAAGCCAGTTCGGAGACCCCGTGACTGTTGAGCGTCCAGCGTCCAACATAGGCCCCATTGGCCCAGAGATGGAGTGTTTGGCTATGTGAGCGACGTCCCATAGTTACCACTCCAGGGTGGTGTTGAGCGGTGCCGGCGCTCTATCCCCAAGCCTCAGGTCCAGCTCAAGCGCTGCGCACCAAGTGAATAACTGCTTGGCACTGATTTCGTCTGGGTTGTGTTCCAGATGAGAGATACGATTTTGGCTTAGGCCGAGACGGGTCGCTACCTCCGCTTGCGTGAGCTTCTTCCTCTTGCGTGTCGACACGAGCAGTTGGCCGAGCTGTGATGTGGTGAGGAGGGGATGGGAGATATTGATAGCCATGGTAAGAATATCCGATATCAAGATAAATCTATTTTATCTGAATTACAGATAAAGTAAATATATCTGAATAGCAGATAATATTAAAATATCTGAATATCGGATATTCTTAAAGTATCTGCATATCAGATAAAACGAATGCGGCCTAGCTAGGGGGTAGTAGAAGCGTCAATGAGTCGAGGATGTATTCGCGGCTCCGAAGGGGATTTGTCTGTTGATCTGCTCGCAGAATTGACCCTCTCCAGTTGACTCACTTTCCACTGCCGTCCAAAGGCGGCCACACGGTCGTACGACCCTACGCCTTGTTTGCGCATTTGCTAGACAACGACGTCCATGCTTACTACCTCGCGAGCGGGAGCTCGTTCCAATTAGTGGTGTACCGCTGGGAGACCATGTCGAATCGTGCAGTCCAGCGATGTTGTCCGAGACCAGATGCCAGCCTCTGGGTGTCCTTGCCAAAGCGCTGATTGATGGCGTCGAGGGCCTGCATCAGTGGTTCGGACGACATCTCCGATAAGCTTGCACGTGATGCCGATGTTTCACACAGCTGGTTTCCTGGGACGCATCACGAGTCTCGTCGTTGATACCGGCTGCCGTGGCCAGGGTATCGGGACGGCCTTGATGGGATCGGCGAATGAATGGTTTATGGCCAACGGCTGCGTGAAGGTCGAGGTGACTAGCGGTGACCAGCGCGAGTCAGCGCACCAGTTCTACGAATCACTTGGATTTTCGGGAGATGGGCAGCGCTTCTCCAAGAGGATGCCTCTAGCGTAAGTCATCGCACTTTAGTCTGATTATTGAGCCTTTGAGCCAGGAGGAATAGTTCTGCCTGATAAAGAGCATCTTTTAACGCATTGTGGTTCCCCTTGTGCACGGGGCGCAGGTGGCTTGCCATTGCACTAGAGCGAGTGTCTTTCCAAGACACCCCAGCTACTCCCATGTAGTAAGCTTTTATGTCTAAAGCTGTAAAGCCAAAGGGATTATTCCCGCGAAAACGATGGAAGTAGTAGTTTATGAAAGACCAGTCGAATGGAGCGTTTAAGGCGACGAATACGGGTACCCCTTCCATCCCGCACGCCACTTTGATCCAGTTATCGAATTGATCCATTGCTTGAAGGGGCTCTGTGCCGCGTTGTTCAAGCTCTTCGAGTGAAAACCCGGTCACTGCCAATGCTTCTGGGTCCGCGTTCCGATTTAGCGGTTTCAACGTGCATTCAAAAGTTGTCTCTGGAGCGTCGACTAGGCAAGCGCCAATAGACAGCATGCTGTACTCACCTGGTATTGGACCGGACGTCTCGATATCAACAGATATGAAAATCTCCTTACGAGCTTCCATTTGAGTCTCCCATTATCTCTGCGTACATAATGCTGTTCACGAAAGGTGAGTGTGCAATTCAACGGTTTGCCCGTCGAATTCCGCCCAACGCTGCCATTCTCCAGATTTCTCCATTGACCAGACAGTCATCTCGGGTACTTCCCCACGGTTTCCTATGATGATGCTTAGGTACCTATCTCGATCATCTCCGAAAGATTTTAGATATTCCTCTGTTGTCCTTCTATCCTGACCAGATGGAGAGGGGATGGGCTCTGGGTGCGTATGCCACAAACCTACAGCATGCCGGCCACGTGCAAATTCGTTGTGACGTGCTTTGGTTGTCGCTTCTACATCTGGATTGCAAGAGTGTCGAGTGCGACGGTCCTTTCGATGTGGGCCCGCGACGCCGTCGATCACGAGGCTCGGGGAGTAGGGGGTCGTCGAATAGATTTCCCCGCCCGCTTCGGTTTGATTCCATTTGCGCTGAGCGAACGCATACATGTATTTCAGCGTGCTCTCGGTAAGCAGAATGTATGTCGACATGTCAGGGGAAAAGAATGTTCGGCATTTCATATGAATGCTCGCTCCAGCATAATCCCTGGGTGTTGCTCAGCGCCTTTGGCCCAGTCGCGATATGTCAGATTTTTCCATTGTTTATCTAGAAATTCTCGGCCACGAATCCAACTGACAGCCTTCGAGCTTTTCATTTCTTCATCGATCAACAGAAGAGCATTCTCTGTAACCATGGCAACGGCATATGCTGCATTTGCAGATGTGTATGCTTGGAATCGGCTACTACAGCCCGGAACTTGTCGGATAACACCATCAGGCCAATCAATCGCTTCAAGCGAGTTAAACCTGTCTTCAGTGCTGGTCTCATCAGGGAACCAGAGTGTTTCTGACGTAAGAGCGCAAACATGAGCAGCTGCGACGAATGGCTCCATCCATCCCACAAGCATTTTGCATGGGTGCTTTCGCCTCGCTTCATTCAGCTGCCATCGCACACTGGGCTCGCCAGTCAAGTCCAATACAGCGTCGACACCTTTTAGTTCAACTGTCGAAAGCCAAGCTTCAGCCTTGTCATTGATTGCTTTGATAGTGCAAGAGGGGTGGTTTCGGCTTACCTCGTTTGCCACCGAATCGGCTTTCGAATACTCAAGAAACGGCACCCCCAGAAGATGGCGCCCCAAATTCGCCGTCTCCATGACGTCTGAGTCAACAATTGTAATTTTTCCGATACCAGCCTTGGCGATTTGTTCGATGACGGGGCTCCCAAGAGCGCCAGCGCCAAGCACTACCACGTGTTTCTGTTGGCGATCTGAGACCTGAGAAATCTGGTCTCGGCCGACGGTCCACATAGGGTCAATGCGGTCTACCGAGATTGGTTGAATACGCGTAGGAGGCCGTCGGGCACGTTGGCGATTTCCTTCTTGAAGAATAACCGGCGGCCCGCCTGGCAGCACAAAGCCAAATCCTCCTTCGTGATTTCTAAACAAAGCTATGCGGTGCTCACGTGAACGCCGTCTACGAAGAGTCTTTTCGATAAAGCGCTGGAAGTCGGGCGGCTTCAGCCGTGCTTGGAGAAGTCGAAGTAACTCGTCTGTATTCCTCGGCCAAGTGCTAGGCACGAAAGAGCGAGAGATTGGGATATCCGCGATGATTACGCGTACACGTTGCTTTGCGCGAAAACCAAGCGAAGCAATCAAGCGCTGTACGAACTGGTTATCTCCATCACTGGCGATGACTAGTCGTGCAGGATGCAGCAACAGTCCTTCTCGAATTTGAGCCTTTCGAGGAATCTCATCTACGGTCCAAATTCCACGCGCAGTGTCGTCATTCGATTTGAGCCGAGCAACATGGACGTCCCAGTAATTTTGGGGTTCCTTAGAGAAATCGGCATCAAGGTCACCGTTACACCAGGGGGCAAGAAACTTCCTGAAAAAGTTTGCGACCAGACTTACAACACGTTCTTCCCCGTCTAGACCACGTCCCGGTCCCGGGTCCCCATCGATACACAAGAATCCATCGCGCTCGACGTGAGGTACGCGGAGTTCGGATTCGGGTGAAAGCCGAATTCGTGCAATACCAGTCTCGGGAAAGCCCTTCGGCAATATGAGTTCTGCGAACGAAATAGCGCGGCCGGCGGGAAGCTCCCCAAGATTGAGTCGATACACGGTACCACCGTTATTCCCGCTGGTAGCTGGTTCGACCAGGACATCCGCGAGCTTATCGGTGAGAGACGCCAGTTCAAAGCTCATGCGACGTGTATCAGGCTAGGCCAGATGTACGAGGCGCAGGGGCCGGCGCGGACGGAACAACACGTGGTCCAGGGTCGTTTCCACCGCCGGTACCGTTAGGGCCCGTGCTTGCGTTAGTACACCCGAAAACCTCCAAAGTTTTTTGCATGATTTTTTTAGGATCAGTCAATGCTGCGATTGCCGCGAGGTCTGCTTGCAAGAGGCCGCACCATATCTGAAACGCCTCTGCTCTTTCACCGTCGTCCGTATTCCACCGTTCCGCGAAGTTCTCATCAACCACCGTAGGGTTCGGAAGGTAGTATCCCCAATCTGGATTCTGGGGAATCATTTCCGGCAAGAGGTCTGCTATCGCGATCAAAGCATCGACGACGTGGACGAAGGGAGGGCGTACGCCCTCTTGGATTAATTCCGCGAGTCCCTCGTAACATAGGGTTAGAAGCGTTACTAAAATAATTGAGATTGGCTGTGTTTCAAATTCGAGGTGGCCACGAGAGACACACATATCGCGATGTCGTTTGAAAAGTCGGATTGCTACTCGAAGGGTTTCCTCGATTTCTACGCTTTGCTTTTCAATCGGATCAATGCTTGCGCGGACACTGTTGTAGGCTTCAACTACAGGAGACAACACAATGGACTTGTACGCAGCACGGTTAACCCAATCTCGAATTCCAGCAGGATTTGAGGTTTTCCAATTTTCCGAAGGCCTATCGACCACAGCTAAAGCTGTAGACACGAATTCTTGTTCAGATTGCTTTAGCCCTCGGTGCTGACGTTCGGTGAGTGGAACTGTAGTCAAAGGAACAGAAGGGGTAAATTCAAGATAAAAGCGTTGGTCAATCATCTTGACCGTCCAACACCGTCTCCTCGGTTCAATATCCAGCCCGTCCAAGGCCATGCCAATTTCGTCGAAGAATGCCATTGGATCGCGAGCTTCAACCTTCGATATATCAACCTCACATACAGCATCAATGTCAAACTTTTGATTTCCAAGCGTTCGAATCAATGTTTTGGTACTCGCTGACCCCTGAGGGAAAATTCGAATGGCCTCTGGCGGCCAGCCAAGCTTCGACGTCAGAAGTTGAGCGATTTCTTCATATGCAGCAGATGCATCATCAATCAGTTCCTGCTTCACGGTGATGTGATCGTTGACCACGCTCAATGAGTGCGCGTATGGCTCTCTCTTTTGCTTGAGATTTCTATACGTTGTTGGTTCCGTCGCGCTATCAAAGACAACACTGAATCCCTCAGTTGACGGAGTCAATGACTTCGCCATTACGGCGATTCCACCCCGGCGCTTAATTGCAGCTTCGACGAACATAGCGTTTTTGGTCAATCCCATGAGACGGTTCCTTTAACGAATTGAGATGGGTGGATGTTGTGAGTTCGCGGGAGGGACGACACTGTAGCCATTGATAGAGAAAGCTTCTCTGAATGGATGTTCGCCGTTTGGCCTGTCGTATAGATTGAAAACAGCGTGATGTCCTGGCTGCATGAGTTGACCAAGGCTGAAACCTGCGCTCACGGGACAGACCGCAATGAGATGAACAGTCTTGGCATGCATCTTGTCCTGGATGGCATTAATGGTTGTCCGAGCGACGTCGACAAATTGTGCGAGGTCTTCTTTTCGTTGGATGCACTCACCGTTCGGAGCATCGATTGTCAATCGGACCCAAGGCATATTCCCTTCTTCTACAGCTTTCGCAAGGGTGTTCGGAAGAGAGCTGCTGTCAATGTTTGCCGTCAGTTCAACCGTTAGCAGAACTTCATCAGCCTGATTGGCAGTTAAGCCAGAAACCTTGAAGGCGCCGGGAGGAAGTGCCGTAGAGGTTGAGTTCCAATGCCAGGTTTTTCGTTGCCGTGAGCGCTGGAACACTTGAACTTTTCTTGCCTCGCCAATAATTCTTCCAGCAAGCACTAAGGTCGGAGTGTGATGGAGCGGGAACACTGCGAGAACGTCTGAAGACGGCACTTGGCCGAGGGCTTGAACCATAGTCCGGATAGGCAGCTCCATCTGACGGAGATAGTTTCCCCAGAAGTCTGGTGGGGTTCTGTCGTCGCGGCCCTCAAAAGTAAGATGCCGTTTCACTTCGGCATTCATGGAGAATCCTTCCGCGAGAAGTGCTTCTAAGAAGTCACTGTCGGGGAAATGTGTTGGAACGTTCCCAAGGTCTGCAAAAAGAGTTATCGCCTGCGCCTCAGGAAATTGCATGGCATTGCGATACATACGAATTTTCGCCGCATGTTCGCGTCGCATCTCCTGAAGTCGAGGCGCTTGATAGCTGTCTGGCTCGAAGGAATCAATCAGTCGATGATGTGCATCGCACATCAACATGATGTTCTCAGGTTGATTTGATAGGAGGTGCGATTGATCTGGAGTTCCGCGCGGTCCCTCTGGATCAGAAGCAATGATGTGGGCCAGGTAAGCGATGCGTTTCCCCTTGTTATACAAGGGGACGTTGCTTAGATCACTTCCACACCCTTTGAACATGCAACATCCACCGGCATCAGCCCAGACTTTATTCGCGGTATCTTGGCTGATAGGTTCACCTCGGCCATCAACGCGTCCAAGGTGAATTTTGCGCTGCTCAAGGAAGCTATCGATATCGGGTACGGAGGTACCTTGAGGCGCCCATGAATTATCAGCCCGTGCGGCGTCAGCAATTTCAGGAGGCGGGACCTCGACCATAAAAAGTAGTTTTTGTCTGGCCAGCGCTCTCAGAGCGATTTTTGATTTCCCCTCCGGGTCTACTGGGAATAGGACTCCTCGAGAGTCGGCCTTTTCATACGCCTTGCAGGTGGTTCCGGCATGCACTAATACGACTTCCTTCTTACCGGCCTTTTGTCTATTTAGCCATTCTGCAAAATTTTCATCGTCGAGGCCGGCAAGAGAAACAGCGCTCTTGTTGAGGGCAGGTAAACCCGAAGGTGTGCAAGTGGCGGCTGTCATAGACTTTAGAGTTGATGTTGTTGTCGCGGGAAACTATATATGATTGTGTAAAAAAATATCAAGAGTTACGTTCGATACTTAAGTGTATTAACAAGGATTTGGAGCGGTTTCGACGTACCTCAAGCTGCGTTTTATTTCCAATGGTCATTATTTCCAATTGGAAATCCAAACGTGAGGACAAAAAAATGGCGCCGTATTTGGCGCCATTTTTGTGACCGAAGTCTGGAGGGTTAAGAAGTGGGAATTGTGGTCCGTTTTTTAGTACGTTGATACAGACTTTATATGCGCTGCCAACAAGTAGTCAGAACCCCCATCCCCCTCACTCCACCGTCACCGACTTCGCCAAATTCCGCGGCTTGTCCACATCCGTCCCCCGCGCCAGTGCCGTGTGATACGACAGCAACTGCAACGGCACCACATGCAGGATAGGCGAGAGCACGCCGTAATGTTCCGGCATGCGGATCACGTGCACGCCTTCGGCCGAGGTGATGCGTGAGTCGCCGTCGGCGAAAACATATAACTGTCCGCCGCGTGCGCGCACTTCCTGCATGTTCGATTTGAGCTTTTCCACCAGTGCGTCGTTGGGTGCGATCGTCACCACCGGCATCTGGTCGGTGACCAGGGCCAGCGGGCCGTGCTTGAGTTCGCCAGCGGCGTAGGCTTCGGCGTGGATATAGGTGATTTCCTTGAGCTTGAGTGCGCCTTCCAGTGCGATCGGGTAGTGCAGGCCGCGACCCAGGAAGAGGGCGTTTTCGCGTCGCGCGAAGGCCTCGGACCAGGCCACGATGCTGGGCTCCAGTGCCAGCACGCTTTGCAAGGCCGCGGGCAGGTGGCGCATGGCCTTGAGGTGGGCTTCTTCTTCCTCGTCAGTCAGCAGGCCACGGGTTTGTGCCAGCGCCAGTGTGAGCAGGAACAATGCCGCCAGCTGCGTGGTGAAGGCCTTGGTCGAGGCGACGCCCACCTCGACGCCTGCGCGGGTGATGTAGGCCAGTTCGCATTCGCGCACCATGGCGCTGGTGGCCACATTGCAGATGGTCAGCGTATGCGGCATGCCGAGGCTGCGGGCATGCTTCAGTGCGGCCAGGGTGTCGGCGGTCTCGCCGCTTTGCGAGATGGTGACCACCAGTGACTTCGGATTGGGGACGCTGTCGCGGTAGCGGTATTCACTGGCGATTTCCACATTGACGGGAATACGGGCTATCGATTCCAGCCAGTATTTGGCGGTCAGGCCGGCGTAGTAGCTGGTGCCGCATGCCAGGATCAGGATCGAGTCGACCTCCTTGAAGACCTTGTAGGCCTTGTCGCCGAAGAGTTCCGGCATGATGCGCACCACGCCTTCCAGGGTGTCGGCGATGGCACGCGGTTGCTCGAAGATTTCCTTCTGCATGTAGTGCTGGTAAGGGCCCAGTTCCACCGCGCTGGTGTAGGCCTGCACCGTGCGTACTTCTCGCTCGGCTGGTCGGCCGTTGCTGTCGACGATCCAGACCTTTTGCAGTTGCAGGTCGACGACGTCGCCTTCTTCCAGGTAGATGATCTGGTCGGTGGTGCCGGCCAGGGCCATGGCGTCGGAGGCGACGAAGTTCTGCCCCTCGCCCACGCCCACGATCAGGGGCGATCCCTGGCGTGCGGCAACCACGCGGTGCGGTTCGTCGGCGCAGAAGACGGCGATGGCATAGGCGCCGGTCAGGCGGTGCACGGCTTGCTGTACGGTGTGGAAGAGGTCGCCGTCATACATGTGGTCGACCAGGTGGGCGATCACTTCGGTGTCGGTCTGGCTCTCGAAGGTATAGCCGGCCGCCTGCAGTTCGGCACGCAGTTCGTCGTGGTTCTCGATGATGCCGTTGTGGACCAGTGCGATGCGGTCGCGCGAGAAGTGCGGGTGGGCATTGTGCGTGGCAGGGGCGCCGTGGGTGGCCCAGCGAGTGTGGGCGATGCCGGTGAAGCCGGCCAGGCCGGTCTGGGCAATCTGCTGCTGCAGGTCGGCCACGCGCGAGGTGCTGCGCGAACGTTGCAGCTTGCCATCCACATGCAGCGCCACCCCGCAGGAGTCGTAGCCGCGATATTCGAGGCGCTTCAGGCCTTCGAGCAGGATGGGAGTGACGTTTTGTTGCGCTACTGCGCCGACGATGCCGCACATGGAATGCCTCTTGGGAAAAGATGTGCATGCATGGTAGGGCAGGCAATTTGAAATATGATTTCTAAAATTGGCATTAAATGAATTAATATTGCCTGATCACTGTATGTGGAAATATTTGGAAAGAAAATTCAAACTAATGAATTTATATTTCAATATGCGCTGTTCCAATCTTTTCCGATCCATGACTGGCCCCTGATTCAACGCTGATGAAACTCGACCTGGACGACCTTGACCGCCGGATTCTGCAGGTTTTGCAGACCGATGCCAGCCAGACCAACCAGGAACTGGCTGCCCGGGTGCATGCCTCTCCGCCCACCTGTCTGCGGCGGGTCAAGCGGCTGGTCGAGGCTGGCGTGATTGCGCGTCAGGTGGCCTTGCTGGACCCGGTGCGCCTGTCGTCGACGCTGACTGCGGTGGTCGAGATCACGCTTGACCGGCAGGGCGAGGAAGAGCAGCAGGCCTTCGAGGCGCTGGTGGCCACCGAGCCGGCGGTGCAGCAGTGCTATCGCGTCTCGCCAGGGCCGGATTTCGTGCTGGTGGTGCTGGTGCGGGACATGCCGGCCTATCACGCGCTGGCGCATCGCCTGTTCGCTTCGCAGCGTAACGTGCGCAATGTGCGCAGCTATTTCTCCATCCATCGCAGCAAGTTCGAAACGGCAGTGCCCATCGAGACCTGATGCCGTGTGAGCGGCGCTGAAAAGCAATCGGCCGGCGCACAATGTGGCCGGCCGATTTTTTTTGCTGTGGATAAGTCAGATTCGGGCCTTGGCGCTCACTTCTTTATCTTTACCGGGCGCTGCCATCCCGCCAGCGACAGCTGCTTGGCGCGCGAGAGGGTCAGTTGTCCGGCCGGTGCGTCCTTGGTCAGCGTGGTGCCGGCACCGATGGTGGCACCCTTGCCTACGCGCACCGGTGCGACCAGCTGGCTGTCGCTGCCGATGAAGGCATCGTCCTCGATGACGGTGCGGAATTTGTTGGCACCGTCGTAATTGCAGGTGATGACACCGGCGCCGACGTTGACTCCGCTGCCGATGTCGGCGTCACCCACGTAGGCCAGGTGATTGGCCTTGCTGCCAAGGCCGACGATGCTGTTCTTGACCTCGACGAAGTTGCCGATATGTACGTCGGCCGCCAGTTCGGTACCGGGGCGCAGGCGGGCATAGGGGCCGATCTGGGCCTTGGCGCCGACCACCGCGTCTTCGATGTGGGTGAAGGGCTTGATGTTCGCACCGGCAGCGATACGGGCATTGCGGATGACGCAGTGGGCGCCGATGGTGGCGCCTTCGCCGATGCTGACCTCGCCTTCGAAGACGCAGTTGACGTCGATGCTGACGTCGCGCGCGCAGTTGAGCACACCGCGTACGTCGATGCGTGCCGGGTCGGCCAGTGTCACGCCGGACTCCAGCAGGGCACGGGCGATGCGCAGTTGGTGTACCCGTTCCAGTTCAGCCAGTTGCACCTTGCTGTTCACTCCCAGGGTTTCGGCCACATCGTCGGGCTGGGCCGAGACTACCTCGACGCCATCGGCTACGGCTGCGGCGATCACGTCGGTGAGGTAGTACTCGCCCTGTGCGTTCTTGTTGGACAGCCTGGACAGCCAGTCACGCAGACGCGCGGTGGGCGCGACGATGATGCCGGTATTGACTTCCTTGATGGCGAGTTCTGCCGCGCTGGCATCCTTCTGTTCGACGATGCGGGTGATCTTGCCGCCTTCGCGCACGATGCGCCCGTAACCCGTGGGGTTGTCCAGCTCGACGGTCAGCACCCCCAGCTTGTCCTGGCCGGCGGCTTGCAACAGGCGCTGCAGCGTCGCGGTGCTGGTCAGGGGGACGTCGCCGTACAGCACCAGGGTGGGGGCGTTGTCGTCCAGATGGGGCAAGGCCTGCATGACGGCGTGGCCGGTGCCGAGCTGGGGTTCCTGCAGGGCGAACGACAGGCCCTGGTCGGCAAATGCCTTGGGTACGGCGTCGCCGCCGTGGCCGTAGATGACGCACAGTTGTGAGGGGGCCAGCGAGCGGCCGAGGTCGACCACATGGCCCAGCAGGGGCTTGCCGGCCAGGGGATGCAAGACCTTGGGCAGGGCGGATTGCATGCGTTTGCCCATGCCGGCGGCGAGGATGACGATGTTCATTCGATATTCTTGTAGGTGAAATACTAGGCAAAGCAGGACGCGGGATTACAGCTTGTCCATTTCATTGAGGAGGTCGTTGACGATGAATTGCGCGCTGCCCTCGGGGCGCGGCAACAGGCGCTTGATGATTTCCTCGCGCTTCTCCTTGAGCGGGTCCTGTTTTTCCACGCAGAGTTGCTCCAGATAACCCACGACAGCCTCGAAATCGCCGGCCCGATACATGCCTTCCTGCAACATCTCGCCGATCGGGTTGAAGGGGAAGTGCCCCGGGTTCTCGGTCCAGATGATGGGCTTGCCGGTGACCATGTATTCCCCGAAGAAGCCAATGCCATCGGTGATGAGGATGTCCGAACCCCAGAACAGCGGCGCGTAGTCACCGTTGGTGACCATGGCGGTGTTGGGCAGGGCGAGAAACTCTTCGAGATAGCTGCGCAGATCCGGTTGCGTCATGAAGCCATAGGCGACGACCTTTTCCAGCAGGGCCGGGTGGGGCTTGAAGACGATGTCCAGGTGCGGACATTCGCGCGCCAGTTGCAGGAAATGCTTGTAGTTGCTCCGGAAGGTGGAGAAATTGAGCCAGTCCGCGGTCATGCTGTGGTGCGGTGCCCAGATGATGCGGATCTTGTCGGGGCCGATCGGCAGTGGCCAGGCAGCCTCGCTCTTGGCACGGATGATCTGGTCGAATTTGGGCGTTCCAGCCACCACCATGTTGGAATCGAAGATGAAGTCCCGCGCACGATCCAGCGCCAGCGGCGACTCGGCATAGATGCGCCAGCAGTTGCGCATGAAGTGGTGGTTGTAGTGTTCATCCTGCATGGCAACCGAACCGAAACCATAGGGCACCATGCAGACCTTGGCGAAGTTGATTTCGTTGTAGCGGAATTCAGGCTGGATGCTGATATCCCAGGGCGCTTGCCGGAAGATAATGTCCGGGTTCATCAGCTTGAGCAGTTCCAGTTCTTCCACCGGATCGTTGCTGTTGAAGCGGATCGGCTTGATGCCCAGCTGCATCAGGCCGTTGTAGTTGATCTCTTCCTGTCCAAAGCGTTGTGCGTTGAGAAAATCCCGCTTCAGGGTCACGACCACCGGCTCGAAACGCTCGTGTTCCAGCATGAGGCGGTAGATTTCATCCAGGGCGTTCCAGGTTTCCACATTGTGAACAAGGAAGATCACGCGGATCACCTCGCGCGGGCCGCGATAGACGTTGCGCGACACCAGTTGCGTGGTCGATTTCAATTTTGACAAGGAAATATGCAGCGGGATCAGCAATTGCTGCATCGACCGTTCGATCTGGGCGATCCCCTTTGCCTGGGTCTCGGCCATGACGCGGGTGGTCGTCATCAACTGCCTCAAACTGTGTTCCAGCCCGTCAAGGCGGCCGTCGATCTGCGCCAGTTTTTCTTCCAGTGCCTTGGAGGACGGGGCGTTGTCGTTTGCATTCTGGCTCATTGCGATTCCGGAGTGAGAGGATTAAACAGAGACCTGTTCGGGAAAATACAGGATTTTTAAGGAAGAAGTCTGGAATTGAAGCATGTTGGATCAGATTGGCCCGTTCTTGGTACGGTTCGACGGGCGTCCGCCGCAGCTGATCCGTATTCATCCAACGCGGCGGTGGCGGGTCGCCGGATGAGCTACGAAGGCGCGGGTGAGGCTGAAAAAAACCTTTCTAATCGCCAAATAGGCCGTTTTTCAAGTGTGATTTAATGGGCCGAATTATTGGAATTATCGCATCAAAGTTCAATAAAGGCGCTTATGAAGGTTGTCATCCTGGCCGGCGGACTGGGTACTCGACTCAGCGAAGAAACGGCTCTCAGACCCAAACCGATGGTGGAAGTCGGCGGCAATCCCATTCTCTGGCACATCATGAAGATCTATGCCAGCCATGGCCTGACCGACTTCGTGGTGTGCTGCGGGTACCGGGGCTATGTGATCAAGGAATACTTTGCCAACTATTTCCTGCACACCTCCGATGTCACGTTCGATCTGGCCAAGAACTCGGTGGAAGTGCATCACAAGCATGCCGAGCCATGGAAGGTGACCCTCATCGATACCGGCGCCGACACCCAGACTGGTGGGCGTCTCAAGCGCGTGGGCCAGTATATCGGTGACGACGACTTCTGTTTCACCTATGGCGACGGCGTGGGCGACATCGACATCACCGCCTCGATTGCCTATCACCGCCAGCATGGCCGCATGGCGACCGTGACCGGGGCGCGCCCGCTGGGGCGTTTCGGCACGCTCAGCGTGGACGGCGACCGGGTCATGAGCTTCAAGGAAAAGCCGCCCGAGGAGGGCGGCTGGATCAATGCCGGCTTCTTCGTCCTCTCGCCGCGCGTGCTGGACTACATCGAGCAGGATGCCACCGTCTGGGAAGGCGCGCCCATCGAGCGCCTGGCCAAGGAAGACCAGCTCAGGGTGCATTATCACAACGGTTTCTGGCAGCCCATGGACACCCTGCGCGACAAGAACTATCTCGAAGACCTGTGGTGGTCCGGACGCGCTCCGTGGAAGCGCTGGACGTAAGCAGGGTAACCAGGTCGCAAGACAGCAAAACAGAACATCATGGATAAAGATCAGTTGAGAAAGCAGATCGCCGCACTGGTGAAACAGTATGGCGAACTGGCGCACCAGCCGGTGGCATTCGTCCCCGGCGTGACTACCGTGGCCCCGGCAGGCAAGGTGATCGGCAGCAGGGAACTGGAACTGATGACCGAATCGGTGCTGGATGGCTGGCTCACCACCGGTCGCTTCAACGATGCCTTCGAGGCCAAGCTGGCCCGGTATCTGGGGGTGCAGCACCTGATCACGGTCAATTCGGGGTCATCGGCCAATCTCATCGCCTTTTCGACACTGACCTCGCCCAGCCTGGGCGCGCGCGCCATCCGTCCGGGTGACGAGGTGATCGGCGTGGCGGCAGGCTTCCCGACCACCGTCAACCCCATCCTGCAATTTGGGGCCGTGCCGGTGTTCGTGGACGTGGATATCCCGACCTACAACATCGACCCCGCCAGGATCGAGGCCGCCATTTCGGACAAGACCAAGGCCATCATGCTGGCCCACACGCTGGGCAATCCCTACAACCTGGATGTGGTGGTCGGCCTGTGCAAGAAGTACGGGCTGTGGCTCATCGAGGATTGCTGCGATGCCCTGGGTTCGACCTATCGTGGCCAGTTGGTGGGGACCTTCGGTGACATCGGTACCCTGAGCTTCTATCCGGCTCACCACATCACCATGGGTGAGGGCGGCGCGGTGTTCACCAACAACCCTGAACTCAAGCGTATTGCCGAGTCCTTCCGCGACTGGGGGCGCGACTGCTATTGCCCTCCGGGCAAGGACAATACCTGCCAGAAACGCTTCTGCTGGAAACTGGGCAACCTGCCCGAAGGCTACGACCACAAGTACACCTATTCGCATCTGGGCTACAACCTCAAGATCACCGACATGCAGGCCGCCTGCGGTCTGGCCCAGATGGAGCGGGTGGATGACTTCGTGGCTGCCCGCAAGCGCAATTTCGCCTATCTCAAGCAACGCCTGAAGAGCTGTGAGGAGTTCCTGATCCTGCCGGAGGCCACTCCGGAATCCGATCCGTCCTGGTTTGGTTTCCCGATCACCTTGCGCCCCAACGCGCCGGTGTCACGGGTAGACCTGCTGACCTACCTCGACCAGCAGCGCATCGGCACCCGTCTGTTGTTCGCCGGCAACCTGACCCGCCAGCCCTACATGATCGGGCGCAACTATCGCGTCAGCGGTGAGCTGGGCAATAGCGATGTCATCATGAACGATACCTTCTGGGTCGGTGTCTTCCCTGGGCTGACCGAAAGTCATCTGGATCACGTGGTTGATCATCTTGAACGCTTCCTGGGGGTCGCATTTTGAACCAGCTTCTGGAAAAAATGATCGTCTACGACGACGAGGATTTGCTGTCTGCCATCGACAAGATTGAAGCGAGCCGTTTCCAGACCGTCTTCGTAACCGATCGTGAGCTCCAGTTGAAGGGCCTGATCACCAATGGTGACGTGCGGCGCTTCCTGCTCAACGGTGGCCAGACCGATGAAACCGTCACTGCCTGCATGAACAAGAGTTTCCGCAGCGTCGGGATGAATGCCAGTCGCGAGGAAATGCTGAAATTGCTGGACCTGGGATTCACTGTCATTCCCAAGGTCGCCCCGGACGGTCGCTTGATGGACCTGATCACCCCGGAGTACGAGCTGGCTTCGCCCGAGGCTCCGGTCCTCACGCGCGCCCGCGCCCCGGTGCGGATCAGCTTCGGCGGCGGTGGATCGGACCTGACCTATTACTTCGTGGATCATCCCGGTGCGGTCCTGAGCACCACCGTGGCGCTGTATGCCCACGCCACCCTGATCCCGCGCGCCGACCGCAATATCCACATCTATTCCGAAGACCTCGATACCCATACCCACTACCCCTCGCTGCTGGACCTGCTGGCTTCGCCCCGCCAGGACCTGCTGTCGGCGGTGGTGTCGGTGATCAAGCCGATCTATGGGTTTGACCTGTATGTGCGCTCCGACTTCCCGGTGGGCTCCGGACTGGGCGGGTCGTCCGCGGTCGCAACCGCCGTGGTTGCGGCCTTCAATGAAATGCGGCTGGACCGCTGGACCACTTATGAAGTGGCTGAACTGGCCTTCCAGGCCGAGCGTGTCTGCTTCGGTGTGGCAGGTGGCTGGCAGGACCAGTATGCGTCAGCCTTCGGCGGTTTCAACCTGATCGAACTGGGTGACAAGAAGAACCTGGTCCATGCGATCCGCCTGGAAGCCGCGACCGTCAACGAACTGGAAGAATGTCTGATCCTCTGCGATTCGCGCATCAAGCATGATTCCGGCACGCTGCACAAGAAGCAGCGCGAGACCTACTCCAACGAGAACAAGGCCGAGCAGCTGACCGAGATGGTGGCCTTGTGCCGGGAGATGCATCGCCATCTCCTCCGCGGCGAACTGATGGACTTCGGTCGTTGCCTGGACAAGGCCTGGCAGCTCAAGCGCGGTCTTTCCGCCGACATCAGCAATCCCGAACTGGCCCATATCTACGAATCGGCGATGCAGGCCGGCGCGCTGGGTGGCAAACTGCTGGGTGCCGGCGCGGGTGGGTTCTTCCTGTTTTTCGTGCAGCCGCAGTATCGCCAGCAACTGGCCAAGCGCCTCAAGGACCTGAACTGCAAGCTGTCGATCTTCAAATTTGAAAATGAGGGTGTCGTTTCCTGGCGCACCAAAATCCTATGAGCAATACCGTTTTTTCCATCGATGGACATGAAATCGGCGGGGCACGTGTCTTCGTCATCGCCGAAATCGGCAATAACCACAACGGTTCGCTGGAACTGGCCAAGCAGTTGGTGGACGCGGCCATCGAGGCCGGTGCCGACTGCGCCAAATTCCAGCTGCGCGATCGTAGCGCGCTGTATCGCACCAAGGCCGACGGCTCGGTGGCGGAAGACCTCGGTGTCGAATACATCCAGGACCTGCTCAACAAGGTCGAACTGAGTATCGAAGATCATCGCGCCGTGCGCGACTATTGCGCCCAGCGCGGCATCACCTACATGTGCACGCCCTGGGATGAGCCCAGCGTCGACGTGCTGGCAGGCTTCGATGTCCCGGCCCTGAAGATCGCCTCGGCCGACCTGTGCAATCCCTACCTGATTCGCAAGGCGGCCAGCCTGGGCAAGCCACTGGTGCTGTCCACCGGCATGTCCTTCGAGCATGAAATCGTGCGCGCCATCGATCAGCTCAAGAGCTTGCAGGTGCCGTTCGCGCTCCTGCATTGCAACAGCACCTATCCGGCGCCGGAGTCCGATATCCAGCTGGGCTATATCGCCCGCCTGAAGCAATTGCATGGCGTCATCGGCTATTCGGGCCATGAGCGTGGCACCGCCGTGACCCTGGCCGCGGTGGCGCTGGGTGCGTCGCTGGTGGAGCGCCACATCACCCTGGACCGCAACATGGAAGGGCCGGACCACCTGGCCAGCCTGGAGCCGGCCGAGTTCCGGCAGCTGGTGGACGGTATCCGCCAGATCGAGAAGGCGCTGCCATGGAGCGGCCCCGGCCGTCATGCCAGCCAGGGTGAATTGCTCAACCGTGAAAACCTGGCCAAGAGCGTGATTGCCGCGCGCGACATCGCCGAAGGCGAGGTATTCAGCGAAAGTGCCTTGCGCGTGGCCAGTCCGGGCCAGGGCCTGGCGCCCTACAAGCTGGTCGAATTGCTGGGCAAGCCCGCCAATCGCGCCATTGCCCAGGGTGAATTCCTGTTCGAAAGCGATCTGCGCGAAAAACTCAGCATCGACCGCCGCTACCACTTCCCCGTGAAATGGGGCGTGCCGGTGCGTTATCACGATTTCCGTCAGTACGAGACCTGGGTCAAGCCGGACCTGTTCGAGTTCCACCTGTCGTATCGCGACCTTGGGGTCGATCCTGCTCCCTATCTGACGCAGGTCGCCTGCACCCGATTGGTGGTGCATGCGCCGGAACTGTTCGAGAACAGCGAACTGCTGGACCTGGCTGCGGACGACGAAGCCTATCGCCAGCGTTCCATCGACAACCTGCAGCGCGTGGTCGATGCCACGCATCGCATCGCCGAGTTCTTCCCCCAGGCTGATTCCTTGCTGATCGTGGCCAATGTCGGCGGCTTCTCCGCCGATGCACCGTTCCCGCTGGCGCATCGCAAGGTCTTGTATGAGCGTTTCCTGGCATCGTGCGCACAAATCGATTTCGGCCGCACCGAACTGATCCCGCAGAACATGGCGCCTTTCCCCTGGCACTTCGGTGGGCAGCGTCATCAGAACATCTTCATGATGCCCGATGAGCTGGCAGCCCAGGCGCGCGCCATGAACATGCGGCTGTGCCTGGACCTGTCGCACCTGCAGATGACCTGCAACCACTTCGGCCTGGACTTCCAGCAATCCCTGGCCCTGCTGTTGCCCTATTCGGCGCATCTGCACGTCGCCGACGCCAAGGGGACCAACGGCGAAGGCGTGGTGATGGGCACCGGCGACGTCGACTGGCCTGCCAGCTGGAAGAAGATCGCTGCCTGCCCGGGTATGGGATTCATCCCCGAGGTATGGCAAGGGCACAAGGACCACGGCGCCGGATTCTGGTCGGCGCTTGAATATCTGGCCTCGCTGAACTAAACAAAATGGACTTCGTGCCGTTAAAAGACGCTGAAGTCAACTCTTGAACCGGTGGTAAGGATGAGCCTGCCAACGGCTCCCAGCCATTGAAGGAATTGAAATGCGCGTCGCCGATTACATCATGTCCCGCCTGGCCGAACTGGGCATCCGCCAGGTGTTCTTCCTGCCGGGTGGCGGGGCCATGCACCTCAACGACGCCCTGGGCCTTCACCCGCAGCTGGAACCGGTGCTCTGCCTGCACGAGCAGGCTGCCGGCATCGCTGCAGAAGCCGCCGGCAAGTTGCTGGCCGGCCCCAGTGCCTGCCTGGTGACCAGCGGCCCGGGCGCGACCAACGTCATTACCGCCACCCTCGGCGCCTGGCTGGATTCGACACCGGTATTCTTCGTTTCCGGTCAGGTCAAGACCGCCGACCTCAAGGCCGGTACCGAACTGCGCATGCTGGGCGTGCAGGAAGCCGATATCGTCACCATGGTGTCTTCCATCACCAAGAAGGCCGTGACCCTGTTGCGCCCGGAAGACGTGGGCGTGGTCTTCGATGAACTGGTACAGGCCGCCATGAGTGGCCGTCGTGGCCCGGTCTGGCTGGATGTGCCGCTGGACGTGCAGGCCATGGAAGTCGATCCGGCCACCCTGCGTCGGGCGCCGGCAGCGGTGCAAGCCCCACGCGCAGACCTGCGCAGCGAGGCCGAGGCAACCCTCGCATTGTTGCGCAAGGCACAACGTCCGGTGGTCATCTCCGGTAGCGGCGTGCGCATTGCAGGCGCCGTACCGGAACTACGCGATTTCCTCGACCGCGCCGGCGTGCCGGTGCTGACCACCTGGCTGGGCATGGACATCATCGAGGAAGACCATCCCCTGTACGCCGGTCGTCCTGGTTCGATCGCACCGCGCTGGGCCAACTTCGCGTTGCAGAACGCCGACCTGATCCTGGTGGTGGGCGCCCGTCTGGACATGGCGATGACGGCCTACGCGCATGACCGCTTTGCCCGCGGTGCCGTGAAGATCATGGTCGATATCGACGTCGCCGAGATTCGCAAGATGAAGATGGAAATCGCCCTGCCTGTGGTGGCCGATGCCAAGGATTATCTGGTGGCCTTGCACGCGGCGCTCGATCGCCAGCCGACCCTGCCGTCCTACGCAGCATGGCTGGAGCGCATTGCCGGCTGGAAGCAGAAGTATCCCCTGCTGCAGCCCGAGCAGATCACCACCGAAGGACCGCTCAGCCTGTATCACTTCACCGATGCACTCTCCTCCGAGATGGCCGAGGGCGACGTCATCGCCACCGGCAGTGCCGGCTTCTCGGTGGAACTGTTCCTGTTGGCATTGCGCCTGAAACCAGGCCAGCGCTGCTTCCACAACCGTGGCACCGGCGCCATGGGCTTCGGCGTGCCGGCGGCCGTCGGCGCCTGCCTGGCGGCGGATCGCCAGCGCACCATCTGCGTGGAGGGTGACGGCGGTCTGCAACTGAACGTGCAGGAACTGGCAACCATGGCCAGCCTGCAATTGCCGGTGAAATGCTTCGTCATCAACAACGCCGGTTACGCTTCGATCCGCACCTCGCAGACCAACTATTTCAAGCGCCTGGTCGGAGCCGATGCCAGCAGCGGAATGGCGCTGCCCGACCTGGAAACCCTGGCCCGCGCCTATGGCGTGCCGTTCATCCGCATCGAGTCGGGCGCGCGCTTGTCCGAGCAGCTCAAGCAGGCATTGGCCGGCGACGGTCCGCTGCTGTGCGAGGTCATGGTGCTGCCGGAAGAGCCGCGTATCCCGCGTATTGCCACCCGCCAGGGCGCCAACGGCAAGATGGAATCGTCGCCGCTGGAAGACCTGTTCCCCTTCCTCGACCGCGAAGAGCTGCGCAGCAACATGCTCATCCCGCTGATCGGTGAATGAGTTCGCAATGAGCGACATCCTTTCTCTCTTTTCCCTGCAGGGCAAGGTCGCCGTGGTGGCCGGTGCCTCGCGCGGTATCGGTCATGCAATCGCCAATGGCCTGGTCGATGCCGGCGCCAGGGTGGTGGGCTTCGGGCGTTCGGATGCCGCCGCCGATGCGCGCTTCGACTACCGTCGCTGCGACGTATGCGCTCCGGCCGCCGTGGCTGGGCTGTTCGATGATGTCGAGGCCGAGTTTGGCGCCATCGACGTCTACCTGCACGTGGCCGGGATTACCCTGCCTTCCCAGGGCGGCATGCAATCGAGCGAGACCTTCAACGCCACCCTTGCCAGCAACCTCAGCAGCGCCTATGACTGCTGCGCCAACGCCGGACGCCGCATGGCCGCACGCGGGCAGGGTTCGATCATCACGGTCACCAGCATCGGCTCGCTCATGGCCTTTCCCAATAATCCCGCCTACGTCGCCGCCAAGGGTGGTCTGCGCATGATGAGCAAGGCGCTGGCGCTGGATCTGGGACCGAGCCAGGTGCGCGTCAACTGCCTGGTGCCAGGCTATGTCCAGACCGCCATGACCGCCGCCAGCCATGCCGACCCGGTGCTGCATGAACAGCGCGCCGGCCATACCATGCTGGGACGGTGGGGACAGCCCGAGGACCTGGTGGGCGCCGCCATCTTCCTGGCTTCGCCAGCCAGCAAATATGTCACCGGCACCGACCTCATCGTCGATGGCGGATGGACTGCAAAAGGATTGTGATGAACAACATAGGATTCATGCAGGGACGTCTGGTCGATCGTATCGACGGCAAGATCCAGGCCTTTCCCTGGGATACCTGGCAACTCGAGTTTCCGCGTGCCCAGGCGCTGGGCCTGACGGCAATGGAATGGACCCTGGACGACGAGCGTCTGGAGCAGAACCCCTTCATCACTGAACAAGGTCAGGCCGAAATACGGGCATTGATGGCACGCCATGGCGTGGCCGTCCACTCGTTGACAGGCGACTGTTTCATGCAGATGCCGTTCTGGAAATACGAGGGCCAGCAACGCAGCGAACTGCTGCGCAAGTTTGATCTGGTGCTGGCCGCGGCTGCGCGCCTGGAGGTGCGCTTCGTCGTGGTGCCGCTGGTGGACAACGGCCGCCTGGAGACATCGGAACAACGCGATGTGCTGGTACGCCATCTGCTGGAACGGGCAGAGGTGCTGCGTGCCACCGGGGTGCAGGTGATCTTCGAGACTGACTATGGTCCGGATGACTATCGGGCCTTCATGGCCCTGTTGCCGGCTGACGTCTTCAACGTCAACTACGATATCGGCAACAGCGCCAGCCTGGGCTTCGATCCCGATGAAGAATTTGCCGCCTATGGCGAGCGCATCGTCAATGTCCACGTCAAGGATCGCAAGCTGGGCGGTACCACCGTCCCCTTGGGGACCGGCGACGCCGACTTCGAGAAGGTGATGGCCGGCCTGGCGCGCCGACACTACGCCGGAAGCTTCATCCTGCAGACCGCCCGCGCCGACGACGGCGACCATGCCGGTGCGCTGGCGCGGTATGTGCAGATGGTGACCGGGCTGTTGAGCCGCCACTATGGAACTTGATCTGCGCGGCAAGGTGGCCCTGGTCACCGGCTCTTCGCAGGGCATAGGCCGGCAGATCGCCGCCGCCCTGGCAGGTGAAGCTTGCCAGGTGCTGCTCAACGGCCGCGACCGGTCCAGGCTTGAGGCCGCCGCGCATGCGATCGGTGGCATCGGCGTGGCCGGTGACGTCACCACTGCGGCCGGCGCCGCCTCGGTGGTGGAGCGCGCCTTTGCCGTTCATGGTCAGCTGGATCTGCTGGTGTGCAACGTCGGCAGCGGCACCTCGGTGCCACCCGGTACCGAATCGGAAGAAGAGTGGTTGCGGGTCTTGCAGCTCAATCTGCTGGCCACGACCAACACGGTCCACGCCGCGCGTCGCTTCCTGAAGAAAGGTGCGGCCATCGTGTGCGTCTCGTCCATCTGCGGCAGTGCCGAGCTGGGTGCGCCGACGGCCTATTCGGCTTCCAAGGCTGCGGTCGACAGTTTCGTGCGGAGCGCGGCGCGTTACCTGGCCAAGGAGGGCGTGCGCATCAATGCAGTGGCACCGGGTAATATCCTTTTCGAGGGCGGCAGTTGGGAACGCAAGGTCAAGGCCGCGCCCGAGAAGGTGACCGAGATGCTGGAGCGCGATGTCGCACTGGCCCGTTTCGGTACCCCCGAGGAAGTGGCCGACATGGTGCTCTTCCTGTGCTCGGCGCGCACCAGCTTCGCGACCGGTGCCGTGTTCGTCCTCGATGGAGGGCAGCTGCGCAGTTGAGCAGCCGTCCCGGCGCCGGCCAGCAGGCATGCCTGATGGCGAGCGTCCTTTCATTTTCTCTGTGGCAAAGATCAAGGCTATGTCCAATTCCGTTTCCAGCAAAGACCTGTTCGACCTGCAAGGCAAAGTCGCTGTCATCACCGGTGGCGGTGGCATGCTGGGTTACCAGCACGCAGCGACTATTGCCAGCCTGGGAGGGCAGCCGGTATTGCTCGATATCGACCCCGCCGGCCTGGAAAGAAACGCCCGCGCGCTGCGCGACGAGTTCGCCATCGATGTGCTGGTCCTGCAGACCGACATCACCCGGCTGGACCAGGTACAGGCCGCGCGTGAGGCCATCCTCCAGCAGCACGGCGCAATCGCTATCCTGATCAACAACGCCGCCCGCAATCCCAAGGTGGAAGATGCGGACGGGATGAATTTCTCGCGTCTGGAAAATTTCCCTTCCGATCAATGGCAGCTCGATATCGATGTCGGTCTGGGCGGCGCTTTCAACTGTTCCAAGGTATTCGGTGCGCACATGGCGCAGGCCGGTGGCGGGGTGATCGTCAATATCGCCTCCGACCTCGGGGTCATCGCGCCGGATCAGCGGCTGTACCAGGTCGAGGGCCGCGCGCCGCATCTGCAGCCGGTCAAGCCGGTGACCTACTCGGTGGTCAAGCACGGCCTGATCGGGTTGACCAAGTACCTGGCCACCTATTGGTGCGAGCAGGGCGTGCGCTGCAATTCGCTTTCACCGGGCGGTGTGTACGCCGGGCAGAACGATGTGTTCGTCAGCAAGCTGGTCAAGCTCATTCCCATGGGGCGCATGGCCCGGCCTGACGAATATCGTGGCGCGATTGCCTTCCTCTGCTCGGATGCATCAAGCTATCTGAATGGAACCAACCTGGTCGTCGATGGAGGCAGAAGTGTCTGGTAACTCATCCAATGGACTGTCCCTGCACATGCAGGAATCGCTGCAGGTCTTCCAGGCCTTCCTGGGGGATGCCGCCCTCAATGCCGAGTTGCAGGCCATCGGCGAGCTGTGCGTGCAGACCTATCAACGCGGCAACAAGATACTGATCGCCGGCAATGGCGGCAGTGCCGCCGATGCCCAGCATTTTGCCGGCGAACTTGTCAGCCGATTCTATTTCGACCGGCCGCCTCTATCGGCCATCGCGCTGACCACCGATTCCTCCATCCTCACGGCCATCGGCAATGACTATGGCTACAAGGAAGTGTTCGCCCGCCAGGTGCTGGCCAATGGGTGTGCAGGCGACCTGTTCATCGCCATTTCCACCAGTGGCAATTCGGAAAACATCCTGCACGCCATCGAGGCCTGCCGCCAGAAGGACATCAAGGTCGTCGGCCTCACCGGACAATCGGGTGGCAAGCTCAAGGCCCTGTCCGATCATTGCCTGTGCGTGCCGTCGGCTTCCACACCGCGCATTCAGGAATGTCACCTGGTCATCGAACATGCCCTGTGTGCGCACATCGAACAACGGATATTCCGGCCGGAGCCGGTATGAAGGCCATCGTCCTGTGCGGTGGACTGGGAACCCGCCTGGGCGAGCTGACCCGGGAGACGCCCAAGCCCTTGATTCCGGTGGCCGGCCGTCCCTTCCTGTCCTACGTGCTGGACCGGCTGGTGGAGGGTGGTGCCAGTGAACTGGTGCTGGCCGTCAGCTTCCAGTGGGAAAAGATCAGGGCGCTCTATGGCAGCCAGTGGCGTGGTGTCCCCGTGGCCTATTCGGTAGAGCCGCAGCCGTTGGGAACCGGCGGCGCGATCCGTCATGCCATGCGCTCGCACGAGATTGAAGAAGCCATCGTCGTCAACGGCGACACCCTGCTCGACCTGGATGCCGGTGCATTGGCTGCTTTCGCCCGTGACAAGGCGGCCGATGTTGCCATGGCGCTCAAATACATGGCCGATACCTCTCGCTTCGGGCGCGTCGAGATTGACCAGGCTGCACGCGTGCTGGGTTTTCGGGAAAAGGGTGTGGGTCAGGCGGGTCTGATCAACTCCGGCGTCTATCACGTCCATGCCCGCGCGTTCGCTGACAGCACCGATGCCGCTTTCAGCTTCGAGCTCGATGTGCTGGCCGGCAAGCTCGATACGGCAGCCATCTACGGCATGCAGACTGACGCCTATTTCATCGACATGGGAGTGCCGGAAGATCTCGCGCGCGCCCAATACGAACTGCCACTGCCACGGCCGGACGTTGCCGGGGAGGGCTCTGCGCGATGATGGATCTGTCCATGCCGGTAGAGGAGTTCAAGGCCTACATGGGCCAGCAGCTCGACCGTTTTTTTCCTGACCGTTACGCGTTTGCCGGCGCGGATGTCGATGCCGCCTTCGATGAGGCCTTGCAGCGGCTGGAGTATTGCCTGAAGTTCGTCTCGATCCGCGGCTTCGTGGTCGATGGCAAGGTGCAGTTGTCGCACCTGCATTCGGGCCAGTACTGCCATTTGCTGTATTTCATGGGCAACAGCCTCTGGAAGCGGTCGCAGAATCAAGCCTTGTGCGACAAGCTGATGCTGCTGAACCAGGCGCTCAACGGCGTGTTCTGCTCCTACAAGCTGGCGCTGCCGGAGATCTTCTTCCTCAACCATCCGGTGGGTAGCGTGCTCGGCCATGCGCAGTATTCCAATTTCCTGGTGATACTGCAGAACGTGACCGTCAATACCGATCCGGAGTTGAAGATCGGTGAATGTGTGGCATTGACCGCTGGCGCGCAGATCATCGGTAACAAGCCCATCGGTGCGCGCTCTTCCATCGGTGCCAATACACTGGTGTTCGATCGTGAGATTCCGGCGGACAGCGTGGTCTACAACGGGCCGACGGGACTCGTCATCCGTCCACGGGGACGCGAGAGCCTGGCCGAGCGCTATTTCAACGTACCGTCGGCCTAGGCATCAGGCATTGCGGCGTCGTCACCCGGCGCCCTCCATTTCATCGCGAGGAAAGAATGTTCAAGGGAATTGACGCAGCCGGCATGAACGCCACCGATCTGCAGGCCGACACGGATTACTTCCTGAGCATCGCCCGGCCCGATGGCGGCGCGGTCGTGCTGCCGTTCCGCCTTGGCGACCAGCGCCTCTCGGAGTGCGGCGAGCATGTGGTGCTGGCAGCGCGGGAGAAGTTCGAGCTGCTCAGACAGTTGCATCGCTATCCCGAGATCCTGGCCCTGGCCGATGCCAACCGCCCGGCTGCCAGCGCCACGCTGGAGGCGGCGCTGGCAGGGGCATTCAGTGTGGACCGTGGTTTGTACATCTTCGGTGCCCACAAGCTGGGGGCGAAGGTTGCGCGTTTCTGCGTGGAACGCGGGATCGAGGTGAAGGGCTTCATCGATAACAGTAGCGATAAGCATGGCAAGCGCATCGATGGCATCCTCATCGGTGGTCCCGGGCAGATCGATGGCGAGAACGAGTCCGTGGTCGTGGCCAGCGGTCGCTACAGCAACGTCATCATGGCGCAGTTGCAGGGGCTGGGCTGGAAGCATGTGAAGAACATGCACGAACTGATGTTCGCACTGCGTACCTCGCATAATGCGGAGAGCGATTTCCGCTCCTTCGTCGACGTACTCGACACCGACGCCATGCGTTTCATCTCGGCCTTCCTGGCACTGGACGACGAGCGTTCGCGCCAGGTCTTCGACGGTCTGATCCGGATGCGCCGTACGTTGGCCACCCAGGTGGCTGATGCCATCAAGTCGCCTTTCGCCGATGAATACCTCGATGCGGATTTTGTCCAGCCAGCCGACATGGCCTACTACGTCGATGCCGGCGCCTTCAACGGCGACAGCCTGGAGCGCATGGAACAGCGCCTGGGCAAAGTGACCCATGCCTACCTGTTCGAACCGGAGTTGCCGGCGTATTACGATGGCCTGAAACGACATGCCGACCGGCCCGAGGTATTTTTCTACAATCTCGGCCTGTCGTCGTCGTACCAGAAATTCACCTATCGTCCCGCGATGTCGTTCGACCTGCTGCAGGAGATCGACAGTCCCATCCCCAATGACATCGTCTCCTACATCCAGACCATACGCCTGGACGACATCATCACCGGCCCGGTGACGCTGTTCAAGCTTGATATCGAAGGTGCCGAGGAAGAAGCGCTCAAGGGCGCGGCCGGCACCATCCGGGCGCAGCGGCCCAAGCTATGCGTGTGTGCCTATCACCGGGCGTCCGACCTCTGGAAACTGCTTGACGAGGTCAAGCGGATTCGTCCGGACTACAAGGTGGGACTGCGTCACTACTCCGATCTGATGGACGACTCGTCGTTCTATTTCTATTGATGATGCGCAGCGCGGTGCCGGGCATTGCGCTCCCGCCTTGTTTTCCGACCTGGACTTGACGCCTCATGGACCATCCCGATTCCGATACCCGCCATTGGACACGCCCCCCCCTGTGTGCCTGTCCCCTTTGCGGCACCCTGCCCGAGCAACCCTTGCTGTCGCTCTCATTGTCGCAGCGTGCAGGGCTGCCCTCCGACATTACGGTATCCGTCTGTGCAGCCTGCGATTTCGCCTACGTGGCACCGGTCGATGCGCAAGCCTATGACCGCTATTACGCCGCCAATACCAATGACCAGATGTCGGTCCACGCGGAGATTTCCGAGCTGGACGCCAGGCGCTATGTCACGCAGGCCGATACCCTGGCCGCCATCCTCGGCGGTCCGGAGGCGCTGGATGTCCTCGACGTGGGATGTGGCGAGGCGGGCCTGTTGCGCACCCTGGTGGCGCGTTTTCCGCAGCATCGCTATGCCGGCAGCGATCCCAACGTCAAGGAGGATGCGCCGGGTGGGCGTGGCGCGCATCCGCGCATCCGCTTCAATCGTTCGTGGCAGGAAATCGATCAACAGTTTGACGTGATCATCCTGTCGCACGTGCTGGAACACATCGTCGATCTCAAGGATTTTTCCGCCATCGTCGGCAAGCTCGCGCCGGGCGGCAAGATCTACATCGAGGTACCGGATGCGGCGCATTACGCGTCCGCGCCGCGCCGGGAGTTCTGCTATTACTTCGATCGCCTGCACGTGAACCATTTCTCCCTCGCATCCTTGTCGGATGTAGTACGAAGCTGGGGTCTGGGAATCCGCCAGGCTGGTCGCCAGGATTTCACCTACAAGGATGGCAATCCCTTCCCCGCCTGCTATGTCATCGGCGCAGCAGGGGGCGACAGCGCGGCTGGTCTGGAGGCGCCGCATGGCCTGCCGCAGGCGCTGGCCTCCTATCTTGCGCAAGAGCGCGACCGCGCAGGCAGGATGGCGGCGCAGTTTGTCCCCGGGCAGGAGATCGTGGTCTATGGTTTTGGCGATAATTTCTTCCGCTCGCGCGCGGCCGGCGGGCCGCTGTCTGCCTGCCGGGTGCGTGCCGTGATCGATGCGCGTTGGGAAGCGCTGTCGCAATCGGCCTATGCCGGGCAATACCGTTTCATGGACCGTGATGCCGCGCTGCGCGAGCATGCCGGACTGCCCATTGTGGTGACCGTATCGTGGGGAGGCGAGACGATAGGACGAATGCTGGCCGAAGCAGGGGCGCAGAAGGTGCTGGTGTTCTGATATCCGCGATGATCATGCGGGCGGGCGCAACATGAAAGGAGAAGCAATGAAATTGCTGATATCTGGCGGGACGGGTTTTTTCGGCAAGGCACTGCTGCGCCATTTTCTTGGCAGGGCACTGGAGAGCGGCATGCCGGACTTCGCCCAGATCGTCGTGCTCAGTCGCGCGCCGCGGCGCTTTCTCGACCAGCATCCGGAATTCGATGGCTTGCCCTGGCTGCGCTTTCACGAGGGCGACATTCTGTCGCCGCAGACCTTGCCGCACACCGACCGTTTTAGTCACATCCTGCATGCTGCGGCTGATTCCACCGATGCAGCGAGGCTGACGCCGCTGGAACGGTACGACCAGATCGCAGCGGGCACGCGCCACATGCTGGAGCTGGCGGCAACCACCGGCGCCTCGCGCTTCCTGCTGACCAGTTCAGGTGGTGCCTATGGGCCGCAGCCTGCCGACATGGTGGCGATGCCGGAACATCTGCACAGCATGCCCGACCCGCTCAATCCCGGTAATGTCTATAGCCTCGCCAAGCGCCAGGCGGAGCACCTGTGCGCGCTGTATGCGGCGCAATACGGGTTCGAGGCGGTAGTGGCACGCTGCTTCGCCTTTGTCGGCGAGGACCTGCCGTTGAACGCGCATTTCGCCATCGGCAACTTCATCCGAGATGCCTTGTACGGGCAGGAAATTGTGGTCGGTGGGGATGGCAGCCCGGTGCGTTCCTACATGCACCAGGCCGACCTTGCGCAGTGGCTGACGTTCTTGCTGCGCGATGGCAAGGCCGGCGAGGCCTACAACGTGGGTTCGTCCGAGGCGGTGACGGTGGCCGAGTTGGCCGGATTGGTGCGAGAGCTGGTTGCACCGGACAAGCCGGTACGCATCATGGCCAAGGCCGTTGCTGACAATCCGGGCCGCAACCGCTACATTCCCGATATCTCCAAGGCCCAGGCACTGGGCGCGCCGCCAGTGCGCGGCTTGCGCCAGGCCATCGCGGACACGGTCCAGTCCCTGCGGCAACGCAGCTGAATCGCCTTTGACCGGAGTCAGGTGGCGCTGTCCTTGAAGCCGTTGGGATTCTTCTGCTGCCAGCGCCACGAATCCGCGCACATGGCGTCAAGTCCGAGGCGGGCCTCCCAGCCGAGCTTTTCCCTGGCCTGGGCCGGATCGGCGTAGCAGGAGGCGATGTCGCCAGGACGGCGATCGGCGATGGTATAGGGCAAGGTCTTGCCGCAGGCTTTTTCGTAGGCCTTGACCACGTCCAGCACGCTGTAGCCGATGCCGGTGCCGAGGTTGACCGAGAAGCATTGCGGCGTGGTCAGTGCCTGCAGGGCAGCGACGTGGCCATGGGCCAGGTCCACGACGTGGATGAAGTCGCGCACGCCCGTGCCATCGGGTGTGGCATAGTCGCCACCCCAGATATTGAGTTTTTCGCGGCGGCCGATGGCGACCTGCGCCACGAAGGGCATCAGGTTGTTGGGAATGCCGTTGGGGTCTTCACCGATCAGGCCACTCTCGTGTGCGCCAACCGGATTGAAATAGCGCAGCAGCGCGATCTTCCAGTCGGGATGGGCGCGGTAATAGTCACGCAGCATATCCTCGATGACGATCTTGCTGCGGCCGTAGGGGTTGCTGGCCGACAGCGGATGGGCTTCATCCAGCGGCAGGTATTGCGGATCACCGTAGACCGTGGCCGAGGAGGAGAACACGATGGTCTTCACGCCGGTCGCTTCCATCGCTTCCAGCAGGCGCACTGTGCCGACCACGTTGTTGTCGTAGTACATCAGCGGCTTTTCCACCGATTCGCCCACGGCCTTCAGGCCAGCGAAGTGGATGACCGCATCGCACTTGAATTCGCGCAGCACGCTCTCGAGCTGGTCGCGATTGCGGATGTCGCCCTTGACCAGGGAGACCTGCCTGCCGCTGATCTGCTGTACCCGCTTGACCGATTCCGGGCTGCTGTTGCAGAAGTTGTCGAAGACGATGACTTCGTGGCCTGCATTGAGCAGTTCCACGCAGGTGTGCGAGCCGATATAACCGGCGCCGCCGGTGACGAGGATGTTCATGAGCTGACAGTTCTCCGGGTGCGTAACCCGGAGATTATGTCAGACTCTGGTAGAAGGCGATCTGATTCTCGCTCAGGCTGCGCAGATCCTCGTTGTTGAGGTAGCCGGCATACCATTGCGCAGTCAGCTCCAGCGCGGTGTAGAGCTCCATCTTGGGAATCCAGTCCAGGCGCTGCCGGGCCTTGGAAATGTCCAGCCGCAGCGTGCCGGCCTCATGCGGGCCCTGCGGTTGCGGCTCCAGTCGTACCTCCACCGGCATCACGTCGTTCTTCTGCAAGGAATGATTGAAGGTGGCGCAGAGCTGGCTGACGGTCTGCATATCGGTGTCGGCCGGGCCGAAGTTCCAGGCCTCGCCATACTTGCCGCCGTGCTCATAGAGCAACTGGGCAATCTGCAGATAGCCCGACAGTGGCTCCAGCACGAACTGCCAGGGGCGTACCGCATGCGGGTTGCGGATGCTCACGGCCTCGTTTCTTTCCAATGCACGGACGAAATCGGGCACCAGCCGGTCGGCTGCGAAGTCGCCGCCGCCGATGACATTGCCGGCGCGCACGCTGGCGATGCCGACCGGGTTCTCCGGGTCCTTGGCGAAGAAGGAACGGCGATAGGCCGAGGTCACCAGTTCGGCCGCGCCCTTGCTGCTGCTGTAGGGATCGTGGCCACCCATCGGGTCGTCCTCGCGATAGCCCCACAGCCATTCACGGTTTTCATAGCATTTGTCGCTGGTGACCACCACCACCGAGCGCACGCACGGAGTGTGGCGCACTGCTTCCAGCAGGTGTGCGGTCCCCATCACGTTGGTGGCGTAGGTATCGAGGGGCGTGCTGTAGGAGTCGCGTACCAGCGGCTGGGCAGCCAGGTGGAAGACGATGTCCGGCTGCACCGTCGCCAGCGTTTCGGCCAGGTGCTTGGGATCGCGCACGTCACCGGTGGTGGTCTGCACGCAATTGTGCAGCCGCGCCAGGTGGAACAGGCTGGGATTGGTCGGTGCCGGCAGCGAATAGCCGCTGACCTTGGCGCCCATCAGGTGCAGCCAAAGAGTCAGCCAGCTTCCCTTGAAGCCGGTGTGACCGGTGATTAAAACGCGCTTGTCGCGCCAAAAATGAGCCATCAGGCAGCCTCTTACACGTAGGGCGGAGAGTCGTTCGGGTGCAGAGGCGTGGGTGCGATGTTTCACGCGGCGGCCGGCACGTCGGTGGCGGCTCGGCCTCCCGGTATTTTCCGTGTCGGGATCACGTTTTCCCTGCGAAACCACGACTGCATGGTTGTCTTTATTCTGACCTGGCAGCGAGCCCTCGCGGCAGCTCACTACGATGGGTCAGATTAGAACATGCGGTTTTTCGCCTTCAAGCGTGGAAGAGGAGGGTATTTGTCGTCCAATCCCCGACTATAGCCGGATGACAACAAAAATTTACTTTTTTGGGTTTGGCTGGCGCCCGCGCTGGCCGCAGAAGCCGCTTTGCAGGCGGGCTTCCGGGTAATGAGGTGATACGCGGTGTCTCGTCATCCTAAGTCTTGCAGCGGGTGTGGCAAGCGTGAGAACGACGCCAGTCGGGCCGGGAATCAGAGCAGGCTGACCACCGATTGCCCCTGGTCGAGCTGGTCGTCGCGATCGAACAGGGTGTCGCCTGTGGCCTGCTTGCCTGCAACCGGCTGGAAGCTGCCGAAGTCGAACAGGCTACGGTCCAGCATATGCGATGGCGTGATGTTGGCCATGGCCGTGAACATGCTCTTGATCCACAAGGGATTGGTCTTTTCCCACTCATTGAGCATCTCGCGCATGGCCTGGCGCTGCAGGTTGGGCTGCGATCCGCACAGGTTGCAGGGGATGATGGGGAATTCCATGGCGGCCGCGTACTTCTTGATATCCGGCTCGCGCACATAGGCCAGCGGACGGATCACCACGTTCTCGCCATCGTCGGCGATCAGCTTGGGCGGCATGGTCTTGATCTTGCCACCGTAGAACATGTTGAGCATGAAGGTATGCAGGATATCGTCGCGGTGATGGCCCAGGGCGATCTTGGTGGCGCCCAGTTCCTTGGCCACGCGGTACAGGATGCCACGGCGCAGGCGCGAGCACAGGGAACAGGTGGTCTTGCCGGGGGCGATCTTGTCCTTGACGATGCTGTAGGTGTCTTCCTCGACAATGCGGTAGCGCACGCCGATGCGCTCGAAATACGCGGGCAGGATGTGCTCGGGGAAACCCGGCTGCTTCTGGTCCAGGTTCACGGCGATGATCTCGAACTTCACCGGTGCCACCGTCTGCAGGTAACGCAAGGTCTCCAGCATGGTGTAGCTGTCGGCGCCACCGGACATGCAGGCCATGATGACGTCGCCGTCGCGGATCATGTCGAAGTCGGCGATGGCACGGCCGGTCATGCGGCGGATGCCCTTTTCCAGGATCTCGAAGCGGCGCGAACCGCGTGCCGTCACTTCCGCATGCGCGCCGGCAGCCGGCGTGGACGGCTCATCCAGCCCGGGCAGCTGGGTCAGGTCGGACAGTTGCACTGCGGCCGCAATGTCGTTCATGGGGGAATTCCTTCAATCGGTAGGCTGTTGCTGCCGCGCCAACGCAAAGTCTGCCGGTTGACAAACAGGCAAGATGGCTGGGCACGGGCGGAGGACCGGCATTTTCTCATGCAGCGCCGGTTCGTGCCATGGGCGGGGCGCGTTCGTGCAGTGCGCCTTGCGCAAAACGTGGCATTCAGGCCGCATCTTCTGCTACCCGTGCCTGAAGAAAGTCCTGTGAACCGGCGATCACGCCAACGCAAAGCGGGAAATTTTCCCCGCGCCGCGCTACCATGGCGGTTTTGCCGGTAAAGCTCGGCTGCACCGGCATCGGCGTTTCTCAATCTGACGAGGTCCTCATGTTTTCGCATCTCCCGCCGTATGCCGGCGATCCCATCCTGAGCCTGATGGAACAGTTCCAGCGCGACGAGCGCAGCAACAAGGTCAACCTTTCCATCGGCATCTATACCGATGGCCGTGGCGTGGTGCCGGTGCTGCCCTCGGTGCGCACCGCTGCCGCGGCAGTGGCCGAAGCCGGCGCGCCCTACGTCTATCTGCCCATGGAAGGCCATGCCGCCTATCGCCAGGCGGTGGCCAAGCTGCTCTTCGGTGCGGATCTGCCCTCGGCGGAACATCTGGCCATCGTGCAGACCCTGGGCGGCTCGGGTGCACTCAAGGTGGGTGCCGACCTGATCGCGCGCTTCTTCCCGCAGCCCACCATCTGGCTGCCGGACCCGACCTGGGACAACCACGTCGGCATCTTCGAAGGCGCCGGCTTCAAGACCGAGCGTTACCCCTACTACGATGCGCAGACCAAGGGCCTGAACTTCGAGGGCATGCTGGCCAAGCTGGATTCCCTGCCCAAGGGCGCGGTGGTGCTGCTGCACCCCTGCTGTCACAATCCGACCGGCGTCGATCCGACCCGCGCGCAGTGGGAACAGATCGTCGATGTGCTCGAAAAGCGCGGTCTGCTGCCCTTCTTCGACCTGGCCTACCAAGGCTTCGCCGAGAGCCTGGACGAAGACATCTGGCCGGTGCGCGAGGCGGTGCGTCGGCAGATTCCGTTCTTCCTCTCCAATTCCTTCTCCAAAATCTTCTCGCTCTACAGCGAGCGCATCGGTGCGTTGTCGGTGTTCTGCCCGCAGGCAGGCCAGGCGGCCAATGTGCTGGGCCAACTGAAACTGACCGTGCGTCGCAACTATTCCAGCCCGGCGCGCAATGGTGCGCTGCTGGTGGCGCATGTGCTGGGCGACGACAAGCTGGCCACGCAATGGCGTGCCGAAGTCGAGGAGATGCGGGTACGGGTGCGCGACATGCGCGTCAAGCTGGCCTCGCAACTCAAGAGCGCGGTCCCGGACCAGGACTTTTCCTTCCTGCTGCGCCAGAACGGCATGTTCGGTTACACCGGCCTGACGTCCGCCCAGGTGGACCGTCTGCGCGAAGAGTTCGGTGTCTACGCTGTCGGCACGGGCCGCATCTGCGTGGCCGGCCTCAACGACAGCAACGTTGCACGCGTGGCCGAGACCATGGCCGAGGTGCTGCGTGGCTGAAGTGGCAGGCAAGGCCGCATTGGTTGCGGCCGACATCCGCCACAAGAGCTATGAAGACGTGCTGGCGCTGGTGGCCGGCACGCTCTTTGTCTCGCTGGCGGTAAACATGTACAGCCAGGTGGGCCTGTTGACCGGCAGCACCGCCGGCCTGGCCTTCCTGACGCATTACCTGACGGGCCTGCCGTTTGGCGTGGTGTTCTTCACCATCAACATCCCGTTCTACTACTTCGCGTTTCGTCGCATGGGCCTGCGCTTCACCGGCAAGACCTTCTGCGCGGTGGCGCTGGTCTCCGGCTTTTCGTTGATGCATCCGCACTTCATCAGTTACGGCAAGCTGGACCTGTTCTACAGCGCGGTGCTGGGTGGCCTGTTGATGGGGGTGGGATTCGTGATGCTGTTCCGCCATGGCGCCAGCCTTGGCGGGATCAACGTGGTCACGCTGTTCCTGCAGGACCGTTACGGCCTGCGTGCCGGCAAGCTGCAGATGGGCGTGGACGTGGTGATCGTGCTGTGTTCGCTGTTCGTGGTGACGCCCCGGGTCTTGCTGGCATCCATCCTGGGTGCGGTCACTGCCAATCTGGTGATTGCCTTGAACCACCGGGCGGGCAGGTATATGGGGATGTAGTTGAGCGTATTCCTGCCAAGCCTGTCGCTCAGGATCAATGCCGTCCAACGCAAGCTGGACGGCATTTTTCCTGGTGGGATCAGGCGCTGACCGGTTCACCGGTCGCCGACCTGACGGGATAGGGCTGGATCAGCAGATCGGCCGGGAGGTTCAAGCCGGCGCTGAGCTTGCGGATCATGTCCAGGGTCATCGGACGCACCCGGTTGAGGATGTCGGAGACGCGACCACGTGGTCCCAGGTAGGGCTCCAGATCCTTACGCGTCAGGCCACGCGCCTCCATGACATGCAGCAGGAAGTCGATGGGGTCCGGATCACCAATGGCAAAGTGCGAGCGCTCGTAATGGGCGATCAGCAGGGTAAGTACATCCAGTTGATCGGCTTGCTGCGAACGTGCCGGAGCATCCCACAGACGCTCCGCTTCGGCCAGTGCAGCGCGGTAGTCCTTGCGGGTACGTATCAGTTTGAGTTGCATGTGGCATTCCTTCAAATCGTTTCCACATCAATGGCGTCATACTGGCGATGCGTGCCGACGAAGCGGATGTAGATCAATTCCTTGTCGTAGCGTACAGCGACCACCAACCGGTAGTCGTTGCCCTTGATATTGAACACCACACGGTTGTTTCTGGTGAAACTGGCATTGCGATAGGCTGCCTTGATGTCGGCCGGGGTCTTCCAGTTCACCCGGCTGGCCAAGGCGTGCCATGCTCGCAGCGAAGTCTCCGCGGCAGGGTGTGCGGTCCAGAAAGTCCGTAAGGTGGAGAGGGCAATGATGCGCATCGACACACCGTAACATGCTACCACCTTGGTAGCGGGACGGAAGTGTAAAACCGTATGTAATTCTCGAAAAACACGGAACCCCGCATCAGGCGGGGTTCTGGTCGTGCTGCCAGCGGAGGAAGGCTGGAATGCGGCGGATCGGATCAGCCCGCGGTCTTGATGCGGAATGTCTCCACGCCCACCGAATCGCAATCCGGATAGACGTCAGGCTTTTCGGTGGAGACACGGACCGCCCGCACCTTGGGGTGGGCCAGCATGGCCGTCATCACGTCGTCGCACAGGGTTTCCTGCAGGTGGATGTGGCCGCGTGCCATGCGCTGGGCGATGGTGGAGCGGATGAAGTCATAGTCGACCACTTCGTCGAGATGGTCGGCGGTGGGCGTGGTATCGGCCAGCGGGACGTAGAGATCGACGTTGATCAGGATGCGCTGCTCACCCTTCTTTTCGAACTCGTGCACGCCGATGTTGATGAACACCTCGTAGTTGCGCAGGAACACGCGGCGGCAGTCTTGCAGGGAAGGATGGGACAGGAAGAGCATGATCAGAAATGTAAAGGTTATTTCGCCACGAACATGACGTCGCGCGAAAGGGGAAGCAAATGCTGGCCGCCATCGACCAGCAGGGTGGTACCCGTCACGGCCCGCGCCGAGGCCACGTAGCAGACGGCAGCGGCGATGTCCTCGGGGGTGCTGCCACGGCCCAGGGGCGTGACGGTGTGCGCCCGGTCGAACTGCTGCTCGGTCTGGTCGCCCGAGACCATGGTCAGGCCGGGTGCCACGCCCACCACCCGGACCTTGGGCGCCAGTGCCTGCGCCAGCAGGGTGGTGGCGCTGTGCAGGGCAGCCTTGGACAGGGTGTAGGACAGGAAGTCGGGATTGGGATTGTACAGTTTCTGATCCAGCAGGTTGACCACGACGGCTTGTTCGCCCTCCGCCGTGGCCTCGTACAAGGCCTGCGCCAGCAACACCGGGGCGCCGACATTGGCACTCATGTGGCGCAGCAGGCGTTCGTTGCCGAAGCTGGCGGCGTCATCGAAATCGAACAGCGAGGCGTTGTTGACCACACAACGGATGCGTCCCAGCGGTGCAGCCTGGGCCAGCAGGCTGCTCACCTGGGCCTGGTCGCCCAGCTCGGCATGCACGGCCAGTGACCGGCGCCCCAGGGCTTCGATCTCGCGCACCAGGGTATCGGCCTCTTCGCGCGAACGGTTGTAGTGGACGGCCACGTCCCAGCCGGCCCGCGCCAGTGCCAGGGCGATATGCCTGCCGATGCGCCGCGCCGCGCCAGTGACCAGCGCGACGCCGGCTGAAGTGGATGAGCTCATGCTCCAGGTCTCCAATAGTCCGATACTCCAATACAATACGGCCCATGCAACTGCAACTACCCGAACCAGGCGCCGACGCACAGTCGGCCTCGCACACCCTCCAGCAACTGATCGCCGGCGAGATCGCCGCCGCCGGTGGCTGGATTTCCTTCGAACGTTACATGGATCTGGCCCTGTATGCGCCCCAGGTGGGCTATTACAGCGGTGGTTCGGCCAAGCTGGGCAAAGAGGGGGATTTTACAACCGCGCCGGAAATCTCGCCCCTGTATGGCGCCACGCTGGCCCACCTGGCCGCCGAGGTGGTCGCCGCCAGTCCCGAGGTGGACAACGCGCTGCTGGAATTCGGCGCCGGTACCGGCAAGCTGGCGCGGGACATCCTCAGCGAATTGCAGTTGCGGGAGGCCTTGCCGCGAAAATATTTCATCGTGGAAATCTCGGCGCAGTTGCGCGCACAGCAACAGGCAACGCTGGCCGCTTTCGCGCCGGTGGTGGAGTGGCTCGATGCCTTGCCGGAAAGCTTTTCCGGTGTGGTGGTGGGCAATGAGGTGCTGGACGCCATGCCGGTGCGGCTGGCCGTGAGGGCGGCCGAGGGCTGGCAGGAGCGCGGAGTGGCATGTGATGCCCAGGGCCGCCTGCATTTCGCAGACCGTACAGTGGCCGACCTGCCGGTGGCCCAGATTCCCGACGCGGATGAACTGCCGCAGGGTTATCTCACCGAACTGGCGCCAGTGGCCATCGGTTTCATGCATACGCTGGGTCGCATGCTGGCCCGGGGCGCAGGTGGCCTGGCGATCCTGCCGGATTACGGATTCCCGGCTGCGGAATACTATCTGCAGGATCGTGACCAGGGGACGCTGATGTGCCACTACCGCCATCATGCCCACCCTGATCCGTTCTACTGGCCAGGCCTCCAGGACATCACGGCCCACGTCGATTTCACCGCGATGGCGGTGGCCGCGGTGGAAGAGGGGGCCGAAGTGCTGGCCTATACCAGCCAGGGCGCATTCCTGCTCAATGCCGGCATCGGCGAGCTGCTGCTGCGCACTTCGCCCGAGGACAGCCTGCTTTATCTGCCGCTGGCCAATGGCATGCAGAAACTGATTTCCCCGGCCGAGATGGGCGAGCTGTTCAAGGTACTGGCCATCGGCAAGAATGTCGAATGGCCGGCCCGCATGCTGCGTCACGACCGCACCCACCGACTCTGAGGAGAAGCGCTTGATACGCTGGATCGTCGTCATCTTTCTCTCGGTCATCGTGTTTTCGACCTTGCTTCCCTGGCTGGAGAAGCTGGGCATCGGCCGCTTGCCGGGGGACTTGCGCTTCCGTCTGTTCGGCCGCATCTTTTCGCTGCCCTTTGCCTCGACCATCCTGATCTCGGTGGTGGTGTTCCTGCTGGCGAAGCTACTCTGAATCCGACAAGGAGCCTGCGACATGCGCGTATTGCTGGTGGAAGACGATCCCATGGTGGGCGAAGCCGTGCGCAAGGGTTTGCGCCAGGACGGTTTTGCCATCGACTGGGTGCAGGACGGCAAGTCGGCCGACGTTGCCCTGCGGACCGAGGATTACGCCATGTTGCTGCTGGACCTGGGCCTGCCGCAAAAGGATGGCCTGGCGGTGTTGCGCACGCTGCGCGAGCGCGGCAACGGCATCCCGGTGCTCATCACCACGGCGCGTGACGCGGTGGCCGACCGCGTGGCCGGGCTTGATGCCGGGGCCGACGATTACCTGATCAAGCCGTTCGACCTGGAAGAACTGTCGGCCCGTATGCGCGCCCTTTCGCGTCGCCAGGCGGGGCGGGCAGAGAGTCTGGTGCAGGTGCGCGAGGTGGTGTTGAATCCAGCCACCCACGAGGTCACCGTGGGCGGCAAGCCGGTCAACCTGTCGGCGCGTGAATTCACGCTGCTGCAGGCCTTCATGGATCGTCCCGGCGTGGTGCTGTCGCGGGCGCAGCTGGAAGAGAAACTCTACGGCTGGGACGACAGCATCGAGAGCAACGCCGTCGAAGTGCATATCCACGCGCTGCGCAAGAAGGTCGGCAGCGACTTCATCAAGAACGTGCGCGGCGTGGGTTACCTGGTGCCGGCATGAAATCGATCCGCAACAAGCTGTTGCTGTGGCTGGGACTGGGCCTGTTCTCCATCATCGTGCTGGCCGGGGTGGCGCTGTACTTCCAGGCGCGTGGCGAGGCCAACCAGATCTTTGATTACCAGATGCGCCAGATCGCGGCCTCGCTGCCGCGCCAGGCCTTCTCGCCGATCTCGCCGGGGCAGCAGTTCCCCGAGCTGGAGGACGAGATCATGATGCAGATCTGGGACAGTCGTGGCTCCGTCATCTACCACTCGCATGCCCGTGGCGCCATGCCGCGCCAGGCCGAACTGGGCTTTGCCAATGTGCGCGGGCCCAATGGCATGTGGCGCGTCTACAGCGCGCAGATCGGCAGTACCGTGGTGCAGGTGGCGCAGCCGCAGAGCGCACGCGACGAGATCGCCGCGCAGATGGCGGTCAAGACGGTGGTGCCCTTGCTGTTGCTGTTCCCCCTCATCGGGGTGTTGTCGTGGGTGGCAGTCAGTCGTGGTTTGGCGCCGGTGCGCAAGGCCGCCGCCGAAGTGGCCGCGCGCGACATGAATTCGCTGCAGCCCTTGTCGGACGTGGGCATGCCGCAGGAAATCCAGCCGCTCACGCATGCCTTGAATGACTTGCTGGCGCGCCTGAAGCATTCCACCGAAACCCAGCGCGCCTTCGTCGCCGACGCCGCCCATGAATTGCGCACGCCGCTGACCGCCCTGCGGCTGCAGGCGCAACTGGCCGAGCGTGCCAGCGATGAAGAGGAGCGCCGGACTGCTTTTGCGGACCTCAAGAGCGGCCTGGAGCGGACCTCCCACCTGCTGCACCAGTTGCTTACCCTGGCGCGCCAGGAACCCGATGCCATGGGCTTTGCGATGGTCGATCTGCGCGCGCTGCTGGCCACCGTGGTAGGTGACCTGTCGTCGGTGGCCGAGCATGGCGGCATCGATCTGGGGCTATCGGATACAGGTGATGATGGCCGGCCGCTGCAGGTGCAAGGCAATGCCGATGCCCTGCGCATTCTCTTCAACAATCTGGTGGACAACGCCTTGCGCTACACGCCCGCGGGCGGTGTGGTCGATGTCGGCGTCGATCTGTCCGTTGCCGGTCGTTGCACGGTCGTCATCCAGGACAGCGGACCGGGTATCGCCGAGAGCGAATTGCCGCGTGTCTTCGATCGGTTCTATCGCGCCCAGCGGCCACACGGTGCGCAGGAAGCCAGCAGCAATCGTGCCGCCTTCGGTAGCGGCCTGGGACTGGCCATCGTGCGCCAGATCGCCGACCTGCACCGCGTACCGGTGACCCTGGTCAATACCGGCAAGGGCTTGCAGGCCAGGGTCGACTTCGTCCTGCTGCCTGCCTAGGCGACGCCAGGCAGGCCACCTGCGAGGCAGGATGCTTCTTTTTTCTGCCTTAAGTCTGCCTTAATTTTCACTGCTTAATCTTCACTCCAACGGTTGAGGCAAGTGGGTCCCACAAGTGTGGTGAACCGGCCCGACCAACGATATCGCGTTCGATCAAGGAGAAGAAGATGAGCCGTCGCATTGTTTTTGTTCGTAACACTTTGGCCGTCATGATTGCCGCAGTGGTCGGCGGCAGCTATGTCTATTTTCGTGGCGCCGACCTGCCATCGGCGCAGGCGGCCGCGGTCAGTGCCCCGCTGGTGGCGGCCAGCCCCGCGTCCGCTGCCCCGGCCGGACCGGTGGTCGCGGCGGCCACCGATTTCTCGGGCATCGTGCAGCGCTACGGCCCGGCCGTGGTCAACATCAGCGTGACCGGCAAGGCACGCAAGGTGTCCGACGATGACGACAACGGTGTGGACCCCAATGACCCATTCTCCGAATTCTTCAAGCGTTTCGGGCCGCAGCTGCAGATGCCGCAGCAACCGCGAGTGATGCATGGTCTTGGTTCGGGTTTCATCATTTCGCCTGATGGTCTGATCCTGACTAATGCCCACGTGGTCGATGGTGCCCAGGAGGTGGTGGTCAAGCTGACCGACCGCCGCGAGTTCAAGGCCAAGGTGCTGGGCATCGACAAGCAGAGCGATATCGCCGTCATCCGCATCGATGCGAAGAACCTGCCGACGGTGCAGATCGGCGACCCGTCGCGGGTCAAGGTTGGACAACCGGTGCTGGCCATCGGCTCGCCCTACGGCTTCGACAATACCGCCACCGCCGGCATCATCAGCGCCAAGTCGCGCAGCCTGCCGGACGACAATTATGTTCCCTTCATCCAGACCGACGTCGCGGTCAACCCGGGTAACTCGGGTGGCCCGCTGTTCGATCTGAATGGCCAGGTGATCGGCATCAATTCGCAGATCTACAGCCAGACCGGTGGCTTCCAGGGCCTGTCGTTCTCGATCCCGATCGATGTGGCGATGAAGGTGGAGCAGCAGCTGGTCACGCATGGCAAGGTGACACGCGGCCGCCTCGGGGTGTCCGTGCAGGACCTGAACCAGGCGCTGTCGGATTCCTTCGGTCTGAAGAAGTCCGAGGGTGCCCTGATCAGCTCGGTGGAGAAGGGTAGCCCGGCCGACAAGGCGGGTCTGCAACCGGGCGACGTGATCCTGAGTTTCGATGGTCATGCCATTGATCACTCGGTGGATCTGCCCACGCTGGTGGCCGACGCCGCCCCGGGCAGCAGCAAGCCGATGGAAGTGATGCGGGCCGGCAAGGTGCGCACCCTCAATGTGACGGTGGGCGAGATGAAGCAGGCCAAGAACGATGCCAAGCCGGGCAAGAGCGATGACCAGGGACGCCTGGGGCTGGCGGTGCGTCCGCTGGACAAGGATGAGCAAGCTCAGCTCGGCGGTCAGAAGGGCTTGCTGGTAGAAGACGCCAGTGGACCTGCGGCGGTGGCCGGCATCCAGAGCGGAGACGTGATCCTGGCGCTCAATGGCACCCCGGTCACGAGCGTGCCCCAGTTGCGCAAGCTGGCTACCGAAGCCGGCAAGAATGTGGCGCTGCTGGTGGAGCGCGGCGACGAGAAGATCTTCGTGCCGCTGGCGCTGAATTGATATAAATGATTTGACGTTTTTGCAGTGGGTAGTACCGGTGAGCAGTCAGTAGTACGCAGTGAGTAGTTGTGAGTAGTGAGCAGTAGGTAGTCTTGTAGTAAGTGGTAAGCAGTAAGCAGTGAGGGATTTGGCCGGATGTGCGCAAGCGTGTCCGGCCCTTTTTTTATGGCGTGGGCGGTGCGGGGGGCTCCTGGCGCCACTGGTCGTGCGAGTGATCGCGCTCAAGCGCCTCGCGGTCGCCAGCGAACATGGCCTCCAGTTCCTCACGAGCCTGCACGGCCATCGATACCATCTGTGCCTGGTTCTTGTAGTGTGGGTAGAGCGCGTCCAGGGTCTTGAGATTATGGGCGCGGAATTTCATGGCGGCCTCGCGGGCGCGATAGGCGCCGAAGTCCAGCTGCTGCAGCACCTGCCGGCCCATGTGCAGGGCGCTCTCGAAGGTTTCGCGCTCCAGGACGGTCACGCCGCGATCCATCAGGTCGTAGAGATGGGTGACGTTGCGGGCACGGGCCGCGATCTGCAGGTGCGGGAATTCTTCGCGGACCTTGTCCACCATTTCCAGTGCGGCTTGCGCATCGTCGATGGCGATCACCAGTACCCGCGCCTTGTCGGCACCGGCGGTACGCAGCAGGTCGATGCGGGTGGCATCGCCGTAGAACACCTTGAAGCCGAACTTGCGCAGGAAATCGATCTGGTCCGGGTCATGGTCCAGCACGGTGGCGCCGATGCCATTGGCGGCCAGCAGGCGGCCGACGATCTGGCCGAAGCGACCGAAGCCGGCGATGATGACCTGATGGTCCTGCGGATCGATCTTGTCTTCCGGACGGCGCTTGCCGCCTTCCAGCCAGCGTACCAGCAGGCGGTCGTGCACCAGGAGCATGAGCGGCGTGATCAGCATCGACAAGGCCACTACCACCACCAGCATGGAAGAGATCTCGGGCGTGAGCACCTTGGCGGTGACCGCCGCGCCGAAGACGATGAAGGCGAATTCCCCACCCTGGGACAGCAGGAAGGCGAAGAACAATTGCTGTCCGCGTGGAATGCCGAAGCAGCGGCCGAGGACCCACATCACACTGGTCTTGATGGCCAGAAAGCCGAGCACCATGCCGATGATGCGCCAGGGCTGCGCGAGGAACACGCCGAAGTCCACCGACATGCCCACGGCGATGAAGAACAGGCCCAGCAGCAGGCCCTTGAAGGGTTCCAGGTCGCTTTCGAGCGCGTGACGGTATTCGGAATCGGCCAGCAGCACGCCGGCCAGGAAGGTCCCCAGTGCCATCGACATGCCTACCGACTGCATCAGCAGGCAGGTGGCGATCACCAGCAGCAGGGCGAAGGCGGTGAAGATTTCGCGCATGTCGGTCTTGGCGATGATGCGCAGGATGGGGCGGATCAGCACGCGCCCACCGAAGATCAGCAGGGCGATCACCAGGGCCACCTGGCCAGCATGCAACCAGCCCTGGCCGCTGCCCTGGCTGGCCGCCACGCCCAGGAGGGGAACGGCGGCCATCATCGGGATGGCGGCGATGTCCTGGAACAGCAGGATGGAAAAGCCGGCGGCGCCGGCCGGGGTGGCGGTGAGCTTGCGTTCGCCCAGCGTGGCCAGTGCGATGGCGGTGGAAGAGAGCGACATCCCCAGCGCGGCGATCAGGCCGATGCGCCAGGGTACGCCGGCTGCCAGGGCCGCCGCGAAGAGGGCCAGCGAGACACTGGCGACCTGCACGCTGCCCCAGCCGAAGATGGAGCGGCGCAAGGCCCACAGGCGCTTGGGATCGAGTTCCAGGCCGATCAGGAACAGCAGCAGCACCACGCCGAACTCGGAAAATTCGAGGATGTGCTTGACCTCGGTGATCAGCCCCAGTCCCCAGGGGCCGATGACGATGCCGGCCAGCAGGTAGCCCAGCACGGCGCCCAGACCCAGGCGCTTGGCGATGGGTACGGCGGCCACCGCGGCGAGCAGATAAACCAGGGCGATGAGCAGTTGTTCATCCATGGGAGCGTCCAGTTTTCAGAAAGGGGGTCGGGTGCGGAGGGCGGGTGCGGCGCATCATGCCTGCAAGCCCTCCAGATAGCGTTCTACGTGGTGCTGGAATTGCACCGGTGGGATATGGTGGGCGCTGTGCAGGATCAGCGGTTCCACCCATTGCATGCCGCACAGGCGGGCGGTCTGCTGGTAAGGCGGGAGGAAGTCCTCGAAGCGGTGGCCGTGGCGGCCGTCACTGCTGTAGGAGGCGGTCTCGCCGCCGGTGGAGGCCACCAGCCAGAATCGCTTGCCCTGCAGCGCGTGACCATCGTGGCCGAAGGCCCAGCCACGTGCGAGCACGCGGTCCAGCCATTCCTTCTGCAGCGCCGGCATGCTGTACCAGTGGATGGGATGCTGCATCACGATCAGTTCGGCCTCGCTCAACAGTTGCTGTTCGTGCGCGATGTCGATGTGGAAGTCGGGGTAATGCTCATAGAGATCGTGGACCCGTACCTCGGGTAACCGGGCAGCGGCTTCCAGCATGAGGCGGTTGGTGCGCGAAAGCTCGGCAGCGGGATGGGCGTAGAGGATCAGGACCTTGGACATGGTGGCGGAGCTGGACGGTTGATCTGGCCGGGCCTGGCAGATCCGGTGAAATTGGCCGGAACATGCATGGCCTTTGTGTTGTCTGCCAGTACGAGGGAAAGGAGTGTGCCATGAAAGCGGGAGCGGCGGCTTGTATGAAACTGCTTGCCAGCACCCGCTGCTGCAGGCACAGCCGCCTTGCCGGGCGACAGGTGTCCAAAGCCGGGCAATGCGCTTATACTCAGCCACTCCCCGGGTCCTCTGTCGTAGATTGTCGCCATGCGCGTGGCCCATGAAGCGCGCGGCAGTTCATCCATCCAGATCACTTATTGCAGCCATGTCCGACATCCAAGATTCCGAAGCCAACCTGCCGCCCGACCGCACCCCGGGTACGGCCGCGGCCAAGCCTGTCTCCGCCGACGCCTCCGGGGCGCCGGCCGCCTCCCAGAATCCTGCCGGGACGCCGCCGGTAGCGGGCCCCACCGTGAGCGTTGCCGCCAGCCCCGTGGTCCAGCCCGTAGTGCCTACGCCGGTCGATCCTGCTGCTGCCGCCGCCGCTTCCGTGCAGCCTGGACCTGGTGCCCAGCCTGCAGCGGAAGCGACCCAGGCACAGGCGCAGCAAACTCCGCAGCAAAGTCCCTATTCCTCCTTGCCCCCGCCGCCCCATCATGCCGGCGACGCGCCTTGGGCGCAGACCTGGCGTTTCCTCACGGCGCGCCTGCGCCAGCTGTCAGACAAGGCCGGTCGCCGGGTCATGCAGAGGACGTTGAAGATCGGCGTGTCAGCCCGTATCTTCCATCCGGAAAGCGGTGCCAAGGGCCTGCGCAGCAAGACCCTGCAATATCTGGAGGAATCGATCGCGCAGTGGGTCATGTCGCGCGATGTGCTGGTCTTCATGATCCCGACCGTCAATACCAATGGCCTGGTCCACCCCAGCAATATCCGCCTGCGGGACTATGCCAAGCACCTCGATGGGCTGGTCTTGCAGGGTGGCGCCGACGTCTCGCCGCAGAGCTATGCCCAGGCTGCCACGCGCCCGGAGTGGAGCGGTGACCGGGTGCGCGACATGTACGAACTGGAGCTGCTGCACGAGTTCATCGAGGCGGGCAAGCCGGTGCTGGGGATCTGCCGCGGCTGCCAGCTGATCAACGTGGCCTTTGGCGGCACGCTGTATCAGGACATCGCTACCGATGTGCCGACCGCCATCCTGCACGTCAATGACCAGTACGACAGCAATTATCACGCGCTGCATTTCCCCCAGGGCTCGTCGTTGGCAGGGATGGTCAAGACCGAGAATGCCATCGTCAACTCGATTCACCACCAGGCGGTACGTGACCTCGGGCGCGACCTGTCGGTGGAAGCGGTATCGGGCCCGGACCAGATCGTGGAGGCTATCCGCTATCGCAAGGCGCCGTTCGTGATGGGCCTGCAGTGGCACCCGGAATTCCACCGCGCCGGTGGAGCCGAGCTGCTGGATTGCACCCCCATCCTTGACAGTTTCCTGCGTGCCGCGCGGGAAACCCGCTTCTGATGGTCGGCCGGTTCTGGTTCTGATGGCCTCTCGACACGCCCTGTGGCGGGAGAAACCGCCGGAACCTAACGTCCACCGCATCATCGAACCAGTTTGCGCTGGCGCAAGCCTGCTCCAATGCATGTGCAGCAGGCTGGCAAGGCGCTATCCGCCAGGGAGCGGACTCTGTAGAATCAAAAGCTCGTCGCAACGCAGCAAACCTGCTCGCCTCAGCCTGGACATGGGGCGAGTGGCGAAAGGGATGCGACGACTTGCTAGTCTTTTCCATAACCGGCAAAAAAGGAGAATTTAAATGCCTCAATCCCCCGCACTGAAGACCGTCCGCAACGACATGAAGACCCTGGTCAAGGACGCCCAGGCATTGTTCGCCGAGGCCGCTGCTGCCACCGGTGAAAAGGCAGACGAATTGCGCGCCAAGGGCCTGACCCTGCTGGAAGCTGCTGCCGAAGCGGCCCAGGGCGCACAGGCTGCCGCCATCGAGAAGGGCAAGGAAGTGGTTGCCAAGACCGACGACTATGTCCACGAAAATCCGTGGCGCGCCGTGGCCATTTCGGCCGGGCTGGGCCTGCTGGTGGGCCTGGTCATCGGTCGTAGCAAGTAAGCGCCGCGCCGATGGCGACGCCCCACAAGGAAAGTCCGGCGGCTTCCACCGCCCAGGCCGCCCACCCCGGATTGACGGCGGGGCTCCTGGGCCTGGCCAAGAACCTGCTCGGCCTGATCATCAGCCGTATCGAGCTGGCATCGCTGGAGATGTCCGAAATCGGTGCCAACCTGCTGCGCTTTGCTGTCATCTTCGTGCTGGCGGCGGTGGGCTTGTGGTTTGCCATCGCCTTCTGGTCGGTGCTGATCGTGATGCTGGCCTGGGACGCCTGGGGCTGGAAGATCCTGGCCCTGCTGGGCGCCTTTTTCACTGCGGCGACGGTCGGGCTGGTGTGGTACGCCCGCTCGGTGCTGCAGCAGGGCAAGCTTTCGCTGCCGCAGACCATGACCGAGCTGCGCAAGGATCGTGATGCACTGTTGTAGGTGCAACTTTTCCATCAGAACGAGGACAGCATGACAGACCTGGATCACGGCATGACCCATGAGGAGCGCAAGCGCAAGGTACTGGCGCAGGGTGCGCTGTATCGGCTGGGTGTGATGGAGTCGCGTGAGGTGGTGCGCGAAAATCTCAGCGCCGAGTCGCTGGCCAAGGGGGCCTTGAGCCGCGTTGGCCATTTTGCCGCTTCGCTGTTTGGCGGCGGCAAGACGGTGCAGTCGATCAAGTCGATCAGCAGCGGCGGGCTGGGCAGCCTGAATCTGCAGACGGTGACGCCATTGCTGATGACAGGTGCTTCGCTGCTGTCGCGTCGCTGGCTGCGCAAGCCGCTGATGATGGGAGGCGTCATCGCCGCCGTGGGTGGGCTGGCCTATTATTTCAGCCAGCGCGGCGGGTCGGGCGGCAACGGGACGGTGGAACTGGAAGGACCGTCCCAGCCTGACTAGTTCTGCTTGGTTCTGTTTGCACCGGCCGTTTCACCCAAAGGCATCCGTTCATCCGGATGCCTTTGTAATTTGGCGGGTGCATCTCCCGAGCAGGAACATATCGGGCCGGCGAATGCTCTGAGGAAGACCGGCCGATGGCCCGGACAACAAGACTAGGGCCTGTTCACATTTAATCTGCGAGATGCGTTGGCGCCAGAAGGCGTGGTGGCAAGGCGCGCGTCAGGGCTGGTGGTGGTGCCACCAGTCCTGACGTGCAACGCCGCCAGCGCGCCTTCTGGCGCCAACCCTCCGGGAGAGGCCGCCAAGCGTCGCCTGCCGTTGTTGCAGCTCCTTGCCGTAGGACCACTACGGCGCGTCGCTGCGCCTAGGCAGTCAACGCTTGGCGACCTCTCGCACTCGTAGATTAAATGTGAACAGGCCCTAAAAGACAAGAAAGGACATGACATGAAGAAACTCTCCATTGCGGCGATCGCCGGTGTGCTGGCGCTCTCCGGCTGCGCCGACATGAGCCCGACGCAACGTGGCACGGCTACCGGTGCAGGTATCGGCGCCGGCCTGGGTGGCATCATCGGCGCAGCCACCGGTGGTGGTGGCGGCGGACGCGCCCTGGGTGGTGCGGCCATTGGTGGCGCCATCGGCGCGGTAGCGGGCAACATCTGGTCCAACCGTATGGAAAACCAGAAGCGCGCCATGGAACAGGCAACCCAGGGCACTGGCGTGCAGGTCACCCAGACTGCGGACAACCGCCTGAAGCTGGAAATCCCGAGTGACATCTCCTTTGATACGGGTCGTGCCGACATCAAGCCCGAGATGCGTCCGGTGCTGGATCGCTTCGCCGCCACGCTGGTGGAAAATCCGGCGACCACGGTCACCATCGTTGGCCACACCGACAACACCGGCAGTGATGCCATCAACGACCCGCTGTCGCAACAGCGTGCAGCCCGTACCCGCGACTACCTGAGCTCGCGCGGCGTAGCGGCCAATCGTTTCGTGATCATGGGTCGTGGTTCACATGAGCCGCTGGTGCCCAACAATTCGGATGCCAACCGCGCCAAGAACCGCCGCGTGGAAATCTTCGTGGCCGAGCAACAGGCTGCAGCACCCGCCCAGCAAGCTCCGGCAGGCTATGCGCCGGGTGGCTATCCCCCGCCGCCTCCGCCGCGTTATTGAGCTTGAGATGACCAGCCGGAAGGTGCCATGCGCACCACCGGCAACTGGCGCCTTGGCAGCATGACAGGGCGGCCGCAAATGAAAAATCCCCGAATTCGATTCGGGGATTTTTTTTGCGGACGCATGATTTCCGGCGGGATGCAGGTCTTACTTGGCAGGTGCGTCTGCAGCGGGTGCGGCACCTTCAGCGGCGGCGGGCGCCTTTGCTTCCGGTTCCTTGAACTTGCCACCGGACTGGTTGGCCATGTAGGCCACGGTACGCTGGATTTCCACATCGTCCAGGTCCGGATTGCCACCCTTGGCGGGCATGGCGCGCAGACCGTTGATGGCGTGCGTGACCAGGGTGTCATAGCCTTGTGCGATCCGGGCTTGCCAGGAAGCGGCATCGCCCACCTTGGGGGCACCTGCCACGCCGGCGCCATGGCAGGCGGCACAGGTGGTCTTGTAGACTTCTTCGCCCGAAAGCAGTTGCTTGGGGCCGTTGGCATCGCGGAAAGTGAAGCCGTCATCGGAGACGGGCTTGATGCGCGCCGCGATCATCTCGGGCGTCTGACTGTCGGAGCCGGCACCGGTCTTCTGGCCGTTGGTCACGTACTGCACCAGTAGCACGATGCACACGATGGGGACCATAAAACCCGCGACTACCGCTGCGATCAATTGCTTGGGAGTCTTGATTGCCGACTCGTGTTCATGCTGAGCTGAGCTCATTGGCGTCCCTCCGTAATGTTTCCTCGAAATTGGGGCGGAAAACGTCGGTTCCCTTTGTATCGCCTGGCATTGCGTGGAACTAGGATCAGGCAGGGCTTTCATTGCGCTCTCTCGCCGAACTCTTGATTATAGTCACAATGCTTTCCGTTTGACACGGAAAAACCGCCAGTGCCATGGACGTCCAGAGGGAAAGGGGGTATCCTTCAGGCCTTTCCGGGGTTCGCCCCGTCAGCGCGGCTGTAGCTCAGTGGATAGAGTATTGGCCTCCGAAGCCAAGGGTCGTGGGTTCGATCCCCGCCAGCCGCGCCACTTTCCCCCCCTTCGCCGTCACCTGCCCGCCGCCCTGTGCCCTGCAATGTAGGGCCGTCCTGTCCGGAAGCGCCTTCAGCCAGTCTGGAAAAGGATTGGTCATTCCGGCAAAGCAGACACCCACGCGATACAAAATTATCAAAACTGCAACGTATTCTGCTGGGAAATATTATCCTTTGCTTATACGGCAAATACTTTGCGCGATATCAATGTCCAGCCGGCGCAGGTCGACATTGTGAGATGTTTGATATGTCTCTCAGCCTGCAGGCTGCGGATGCGCCGCACGGCATTGACGCTTAGTCTTGTCCCATTTCTTGTTTCATTTCGCGCAGACACTCATCCAGCGCCTGGTCCCAGTCGGGAAGGGTGATGCCGAAAACGCGCGTGAGCTTGTCCGTGCACAAGCGAGAATTGCTCGGACGTTGCGCCGGCGTCGGATACGCCGCACTGGAAATGGGTGCCACCTCGGCGGGCGATAGCTGTGCTTGCAGGCCCATGGCAGGCATGGCTTCCACAATGCGGCAGGCGTACTGCTGCCAGTTGGTGGCGCCGCGCGAGCTGAGGTGATACACGCCGCGGGTGTGTTGCATGCGAGCGTGCAGCGCCATCCTGCCGTCGTCCCCCAGCATGCGCGCTACGACGTCCGCTATTGTGCGAGCCCAGGTCGGCGCTCCCCACTGGTCGGCAACGATGTTCAACTGCCTGCGCTGCTGCGCAAGTTGCAGGATGGTGTTCAGGAAATTGCGGCCGTGGGCAGAATAGACCCAGCTCGTTCGCAGTATCCAGGCGGCATCGCACTCTTCCAGTACGGCGATCTCACCATCCCGCTTGCTGCGACCGTAGATGTTCAGTGGTGCCGTCAGGTCATCTTCCCGGTAGGGTTCAGACTGCATGCCATCAAACACATAATCGGTCGAGAAGTGAATCAGCCCTATACCGTGGTGCCGGGCCGCGCGCGCCAGTACCCGGGGGGCGACGGCGTTGATGGCAATGGCCACCGCAGGTTCGCTTTCGGCCTTGTCGACAGCAGTGTAGGCCGCCGGATTGATGATCAGGTCGGGCCGGGTCCGGTCCACGTAGCGGAGGACGGCCGCACTGTCTTCAAGATTCAGCTCAGAGCGTGTGGGAGTGAATAATTCTTCGCCATGCAGTCGTTGCGCCAACGCTTGGCCCACCTGCCCCGATGCGCCAGTGAGCAGGATGCGCAAGCGCTTCATTCGAACACCGCGGCCTGCGCCAGCGGAATCCCGTTTCTATCCTTGTCGGACAGGATGGGTTCCCCTTGCAGTTGCCAATCGATAGCCAACGCCGGGTCATTCCAGAGAATGGTGTGTTCCTGTTCCGGCACCCAGTAATCGGTGGTCTTGTAAAGGCATTCGGTCTCATCTTCCAGGACCGAGAATCCATGCGCGAATCCCGCCGGCAGCCAGAGTTGCAGCTTGTTGCTTGCGCTCAGCACCTGGCTGAACCACTGACCGAAAGTAGGCGAACTGCGACGGATATCAAGCACTACATCCAGCACTGCACCCCGGGTGACCCGCACCAGCTTGCCCTGTGCCTGCGGGAGCTGGTAGTGCAGACCGCGCACGACGCCGCGCGCGGAGAGGGAGTGGTTATCCTGTACGAAACGGACATCGGCCCCGGTCCGTGCGCGGAAGTCGTGCTCGTTGAAGCTTTCGTAGAAGAAGCCGCGACTGTCGCTGAAGACCTGGGGTCGGATCAGCATCAGGCCCGCTAGGGGAGTGGGGGTGACCAGCATGGAATGGTAGCCGCGATGGCAGTTAATAACTCATTTCGGTCAGCAGCTGAAGCAGATACTTGCCATAGGCATTGTTCTTCAACGGCTCGGCAAGCCTCTCCAGCTGGAGGGCATCGATATAGCCTCGACGATAGGCGATCTCTTCCGGGCAGGCGACTTTCAGGCCCTGACGCTTCTCGATGGTGGCGATGAACTGGCCTGCATCCAGCAGCGATTCATGGGTGCCGGTATCGAGCCAGGCGATGCCGCGTCCCATCAGTTCCACATGCAATTGCCCACTTGCCAGGTAGCTGCGGTTGATATCGGTGATTTCCAGCTCCCCACGTGCCGAGGGGCGGATGGTGCGGGCAATGTCGACCACCTGGTTGTCGTAGAAGTAGAGGCCGGTCACTGCGAAATTGGATTTCGGCTGCGCCGGTTTTTCTTCGATGCCGATTACCCGGCGTGACGGGTCGAATTCGACCACACCGTAGCGTTCCGGATCCTGTACATGGTAGGCAAAGATGGTCGCGCCATCGGTGCGGGCATTGGCCTGGCGCATCGGCGGTTCCAGGTCGCGTCCGTAGAATATGTTGTCTCCCAGAATGAGCGCACAAGGATCATTGCCGATGAAATCCTGGCCGATCAGGAAAGCCTGCGCCAGTCCGTCGGGCGAGGCCTGTACCGCATAGCGGATCTGCAGGCCCCATTGCTGGCCGTCTCCCAGCAGTTCGGCAAAGCGCGGCGTATCGCGCGGAGTGGAAATGAGCAGGATATCTCGGATGCCGGCCAGCATCAGGCTCGATAGCGGGTAGTACACCATCGGCTTGTCGTAGATCGGCATGAGCTGTTTGGAGGCAACCTGGGTGGCCGGGTAAAGCCGCGTGCCAGAGCCTCCGGCGAGGATGATGCCCTTGCGGCGCACCGGCGGGGTCGTATCGCTCATATCAGTGCTCCCGGTGGATGATCGCCGTATTGCTGCCGCAGCCAGTTCAGGTAATCGCCCGAGCGCACCTGGCGTACCCATTCACCATGCGCCAGATACCACTGCACCGTTTTGCGGATGCCGGTCTCGAAGGATTCCGCAGGTTGCCAGCCCAGTTCGCATTTGATCTTTCCGGCGTCGATGGCATAGCGACGATCATGTCCGGGCCGGTCCTTGACGAAGGTGATCAGGTCGCGATAGCTGCCCTGCGGTCGCGCCGCCAGTTCATCCAGGATATCGCAGAGGGTGTGCACCACGTGCAGATTGGTATGTTCGTTGCCCCCACCGATGTTGTAAGTCCCGCCTACCGTACCGTTGGCCAGAACTGTTCGCAATGCGGCACAGTGATCGGTCACGAACAGCCAGTCCCGGATCTGCATGCCGTCGCCGTAGACAGGAAGGGGATTTCCCGCGAGAGCGTTGGAAATGACCAGCGGGATCAGCTTTTCCGGGAAGTGAAAGGGACCGTAGTTGTTGGAGCAGTTGGTGGTCAGTGTCGGCAAGCCATAGGTTTGATGATAGGCCCGCACCAGATGGTCGGATGCCGCCTTGGAAGCCGAGTAGAGACTATTGGGCGCATACGGTGAAGCTTCCGTAAATGGCGCATCTTCCGGCGCCAGGCTGCCATAGACTTCATCGGTGGAGATGTGCAGGAAGCGGAAGTCCGTTTTTTCCGGACCCGGCAGCGTCAGCCAATACTGCAACGCCCTGTTGAGCAGATTGAAGGTGCCATTGACGTTGGTACGGATGAACTCGTCGGGACTGCGGATGGAACGATCGACGTGGCTTTCGGCGGCGAAGTGAATGATCGCGCGTGGGCGGTAACGCGAGAGCAAGGTAGCTATCGCTGTCTCATCGCAGATGTCGGCTTGCACGAAGGCATAGCGCGTATCTTTCTCGACCGCATCCAGGTTATAGGGATTGCCGGCGTAGGTCAGCTTGTCGATGTTGAGCACGGGTTCGGCCGTGCTCTGCGTCAACCAGTCGAGGATGAAGTTGCTGCCGATGAAGCCGGCACCGCCAGTGATGAAAATCATGGGGCGGCCCGGTTCAGCAGGGTTGACGGCGGCAGACCACCTGCAGGTTGACGAGGGTAATCATGCTGGTCCTGTTGATTGGTGCGGGATAGCGCGATTATGTCAGAGTCGCAGGCCGGTTCGCAGCATTTGGACGCAATCGCCCGCCGGCTCGGTCTGCATGCGCTGAAATCCGGCAAGGCAGCCGGTGTGCCCCTGCCCCGGCCGAAGCAGCCGGGGCAGCCTGCTTACTTGGTGGCCGCCACGGCATCCAGGATCACCTTGGCCACGTCGGCCGGACGCGATTGCTGCGGCACATGGCTGGTCGGCAGTTCGGTGGTCTTGGCGTTGATCTGCTTGGCGAAGGCGCGTTCCAGGTCGGGCTGGATCATGCGGTCGTTCTTGCTGACGATGTACCAGCTGGGACGGGTCTTCCAGGCGGCGGTCTCGACCTTGTCGCCGAAGGCTTTCAGGGTGATCGGACCTTGGGTCGCGGCCATCACGGCAGCCTGCTTGGCCGGCACATCCTGGGCAAAGTCAGCGGCCAGAGCGGCCGGCGGCAAGCTGGCGAAGCCGGCCTTGTCCACGGACAGCTTGGCAATGCCCGGGGGAACCGGCAGGTCCTTGCCCAGATCGCCCGTGGCCTGGCCGGCGTCCGGTGCGAAGGCGGCCACATACACCAGGCTGGCGACCTTGTCATTGTTGCCGGCCTCGGTGATTACGGTGCCGCCCCAGGAGTGGCCGACCAGCACCACCTTGCCCGGTTGGTTGTCGATGGCGCGCTTGGCTGCAGCCACGTCGTCGGCCAGCGAGGTCAGCGGATTCTGCACGGCAGTGACCTTGATACCCTTGGCTTGCAGCAGCGGGATCACCTTGGCCCAGTCGGAGCCGTCGGCGAAGGCGCCGTGGACGATCACCACCGATGGCTTTTCGGCAGGTTCGGCAGCCATGGCGCTGCTGCCGGTGAAGGCGGCGGCGACGGCGAGCATGCCGAGGCCGGTCTTGAGGCTGAAGAGGCGGGAAGTTGCTTTCATGGTGTTCTCCTTGGGAAGGTGGTTGGGGTGTTCGTTTAGTGAGGCCAGTATAGGAATGCGCTCCGGCCACCGGTATCGGTCAATTGACCGACCCGGGGTGGCAGCGGGTGTGCGCGGCGATAGTGGCCCCTCATGCCGGCCCTGCCCATTAACCGAAGAGTTGATTGCCTCACGCTCGGAGTTGCCGCTACAGTGTCGGGATGCTTCCCGACGTCATTTCATCCGGCAGTGCCGCGCCTGCCCCAGCCAGCGATCTGGCTGCCTCCGATCCGCTTGCCTGCGGTGTTCCGATGATTTCCGCCGAGGTGGCAGTGCATGTCCTGGCGCTGGTGGGTGATCTCAGCATGGGGCAGCCCCCCGCCCAGTCGCAGCGGGCCGCACGGTTGGCGGCCCAGGTGGCACAGCTGGACGGCGCCGGTGCGCAAGACATCCTGCATGCGCGCCTGGTGGCCTTGCTGCGCTGGTCGGGCTGCACCGCCAATGCCGCAGGTTTCGCCAACCTGCTGGGCGACGACGTTGGTGGTCGGGAGGCCATGCTGCGTCATGGCTTGCCGCCAGACCATCCGCTGACCTTTTCCAATATCGAACCGCTGGCGCGCATCCATTGCGAGGTCGCCGGCGATGTGGCCGGCATGCTGGGCCTGCCGCCCGCGGTGGAGGCCGGACTGCGCCATGTCTGGGAGCACTTCGACGGCAGCGGGGCGCCACAACAACTGAGCGGCGACCAGGTGCCGGCGCTGGTGTATTACACCAGCCTGGCGGGCGACCTCGACATCCTGGGCCGCACGCACGGTACCGACAGTGCCATCCGCATGGTGCTTGCCTCCGGCGGCATCAAATACCCGGCACCGTTGGCAGAACGCGTGGCAGCGCAGGCCGGCGCATGGCTGGCTGCTCTGGACGGGCAGGACACGCTGGCATCCTCTGGTGAGCTGCCCGCCCATGAGGTGCCGCTGAGCATCGTGGCGGACTTGATCGAACTGAAGCTGCCCTGGTTGACAGGTTATTCGCGTCGCGTCAGCGAACTGGCGGCGCGGGCTGCCGCGCTGGCGGGTCTGCCACCCTTGCAACAGCGAGGGCTGGTGCGTGCCGCCTTGCTCCACGGCATCGGTCGGGTTTCCGTTTCCAACACCATCTGGGAGCGCGCGGGGCGTCCTGGCGTGGACGACTGGGAGCGCATCCGCCTGGCACCCTACTGGACGGCGCGCGCCGGCGCATTGATTCCGGCCCTGCGCGAGCACACGGCCCTGGCCTCCCAACTCTATGAGCGCCTGGATGGCACGGGCTATTTCCGCGGGTTGGACCGCGATACCCTCGGCCAACCCGCGCGCCTGCTGGCGGTGGCTGCCGCCCACGCCGCGCTCTGCGCCCGCCGCCCATGGCGGGCCGCGTTGACCATGGGCGAGGCTGCCGACCTGCTCACTCAGCAGGCGGCGGACGGCCTGTTCGACGCCGATGCCGTGCGCTGGGTACTCGCTGCCGCCGCCGGCAATTCCTTGCCTGCGCCAGTCCGCAAAGGGTTGCTGTCGGAACGCGAGGTCGAGGTGTTGCGGCGCATCAGCCTTGGTGAAAGCAACAAGGAAGCCGCCCGGGTGATGCAGATCAGCCCGTCCACGGTGCGTACCCACGTGGAGAGCATTTTCCGCAAGCTGCATTGTTCTACGCGGGCTGCAGCCACACTCAAGGGCCTGAACCTGGGCCTGATCTGAAGACCGTATTTCTACTGCATGCCAGGCGGGCCGATCCTGCCCGTCGCGGTCCGGGCTCACGTTTCTTGAGTTGCTTCGCTGTGCTGCAACATATGACCTCGAACGCGAGCTTGGTCGTCTGACAACTTCCAACTTCCTGACAAAATGTCAGTACAATCGCCGCTCGATTGCGAGCGCCCGGCTAATTTCCGTAAATCATTGAATTTGCGGGATATTTTTCTGGCCCTGCAGGACATTTTTGATTAAATTGGGCGCTGTTCGCAAAACCGGCGCCGTTTTTGGCCTTTTGTGCATTCTTGCCAGCAATTTCAGTGCAGCTTGTGCAAACCTGAACAAACAGTCAGCAGGGGAGAACCCGCTCCGCGCGAAAAGAGGATGGCTGCCATGCATGGATCAGCAATCGTTCTTGTTGCAGTGCAAAAAATCGAAGTGGCTGCCTTTTTGCCACAACTCGCCGCGAAGTGCCCCAGATAAGGCCCCGATCTGGCCGCAAAAGGTTTGACTTACCGGAAAACGAACCTTTATAATCGCCGGGCTTTTAGGCTGCCGTCTGCCCTTAAGGGGTGCGGCGCATGCACGATATTGGATAGATATGCTGCGCATCATTCTCTTGCAGCTCGTAACCACGGTCGTCGCTGCTTTGGTCGCAGGTATGTTGGGTGGACTTTCGGCGCTTTGGTCTGCTCTGCTGGGCGGGATTTGCTGTGTCGTCCCCAACGCCCTGTTTGCCCTGCGACTCCATGTCAGTGCACAGAAACCCGGTGGTACCAACCCGATGGCCTTTTTCTTCGGGGAATTTATCAAGATTGCTACGACGTTTGCGCTCATGGGCGCGACCGTTTGGTTGTACCACGGTGTCAATTGGCTCGCATTTCTGCTGAGCTTCATCGTGGTGCTTAAGAGTTATTTCATTTTACTGTTTAGACACCGACCATGACCGTAGAAGCCGCTGAGCACGCGCCGACAGCCTCTGAATATATTGTCCACCACCTCGGACACCTTTCCACCCATCACCAGACCAAGATCGTCGATTTCTCGATCCTGAACGTGGACACCATTTTCTGGTCCGTGTTCTGCGGCGTGATTGCCTGCTTCTTCATGTTCCTGGCCGCCCGCAAGGCGACCTCGGGCGTGCCGGGCCGCTTCCAGGCCTTCGTCGAGATGGTCGTGGAAATGGTCGAAGACCAGTCCAAGGCCATCGTGCATGGCGACCGCACCTTCATCGCTCCGGTGGCACTGACCGTGTTCGTCTGGGTTGCCCTGATGAACTCGCTGGACTTCCTGCCGGTGGACCTGGCCTCCGGCATCCTGGGCCTGTTCGGCCTGGGTGAAATGCACCACCGCATCGTTCCGACCGCCGACCTCAACGGCACCCTGGGCATCGCCCTGGGCGTGCTGGCCCTGATGCTGTATTACAGCGTCAAGATCAAGGGTGCCGGTGGCTTCATCCACGAACTGTTCGCAGCACCGTTCGGCATCTACCTGGCGCCGTTCAACCTGCTGCTGAACATCATCGAATTCGCCGCCAAGACCGTGTCCCTGGGCATGCGACTGTTCGGCAACATGTATGCAGGCGAACTGTTGTTCCTGCTGATCGCATTGCTGGGATCGACCGCGACCGCATTCGGCTTCATCGGCCATGTGATCGCCGGTTCTATCTGGGCAATTTTCCACATCCTGATCGTGTTGCTCCAAGCATTCATCTTCATGATGTTGACACTGGTTTACCTGGGCCAGGCGCACGAAGCGCACTAACACAAGGCTTGCAGTACCTGTTTTTCAGTTTGTTTTTTTGGTTTTGTATTTAATTAACTTTTCTTAAGGAATTGTCATGACTGATGTCTCTTTCGTTGCTCTGGCTTGCGGTTTGATCATTGGCCTGGGTGCTATCGGCGCTTGTATCGGTATCGCGATCATGGGCGGTAAGTACCTCGAAGCATCCGCACGTCAGCCTGAACTGATGAACACCCTGCAAACCAAGATGTTCCTGCTGGCCGGCCTGATCGACGCCGCCTTCCTGATCGGCGTTGGTATCGCCATGCTGTTCGCATTCGCAAATCCGTTCATCGCCAAGTAATTCGCGCTTCATAGCCGATTCTCATCTGCCGGACGATTGGTTCCGGCACTCGTTATTCTGAGAAGGAAATTACCGTGAACTTAAATGCAACATTGATTGCGCAGTTCGTGGTCTTCTTCATCCTCGCCGGCTTCACGATGAAATTCGTGTGGCCGCCGTTGATCAAGGCGCTCGACGAACGCGCCAAGAAGATTGCGGACGGGCTGGCAGCCGCTGACCGCGGTAAGGCCGATCTGGCCGCCGCCGAAAAGCGCATCCAGGGCGAACTGGCATCGGCACGTGATGAAGGCCAGAAGCGTATCGGCGAAGCCGAAAAGCGCGCTCAGCTGATCATCGAAGAAGCGAAGAAGACGGCCGCTGAAGAAGCAGCCCGCATCGTCGCCGCTGCGCGTGCCGACGCCCAACAGCAAGTGAACCAGGCGCGTGAAGAACTGCGCGGCCAGGTCGCAACGCTCGCCGTCAAGGGCGCGGAACACATCCTCAAGCGCGAAGTGAATGCTGCGGCCCACGCCGACTTGCTGAATCAACTGAAGACAGAGCTGTAATATGGCCGAACTCGCAACGATCGCTCGTCCTTACGCTGAAGCCTTGTTCCGTGTGGCCAAGGCAGGCAGCCTGGCGGCCTGGTCCGATCTCGTCGACGAGATGGCCCAGGTGGCAGCGCATCCTGAGGTGCAGGCCCTGGCGCAGAACCCTTCCGTATCCCATGACAAGCTGGCTGACGTCTTTGCTGCCGCCTTGAAGACCCCGCTGTCCATCGAGGCGCAGAACTTCGTCAAGACGCTGGCTGACAATGGTCGTCTGGTGCTGCTGCCGGAAATCGCCCAACAATTCCATGCGCTCAAGAACGCATCGGAAGGTTCGGCCGATGCCAACATCGTCAGCGCCTTCGAGCTCAGCGATGCCCAGGTCAAGGATGTGGTCTCGGCACTGGAGAAGAAGTTCGGCCGCAAGCTGAACCCTTCGGTGACGGTGGACAGCAGCCTGATCGGTGGTGTGCGCGTTGTGGTCGGCGATGAAGTGTTCGATACCTCCGTGCGCGCGAAGCTGCAGCAGCTGCAAGCTGCTCTGGCCGCGTAAGTGCCTCTGGCTGGCTAAGCGAAAGAACAATTTTTAGGAGTTAGTATGCAACTCAACGCATCTGAAATCAGCGAGCTGATCAAGAGCCGGATCCAAGGCCTTGGCGATACCGCTGAGATTCGCAATCAGGGCACGGTCATTTCCGTGTCCGACGGTATCTGCCGTATCCATGGTCTGTCCGACGTGATGCAAGGTGAGATGCTGGAATTCCCGGGCAACACCTTCGGCCTGGCGCTGAACCTGGAGCGTGACTCGGTGGGCGCCGTTATCCTGGGCGAATACGAACACATTTCCGAAGGCGACGTTGTCAAGTGCACCGGCCGCATCCTGGAAGTGCCCATCGGTCCTGAACTGAAGGGCCGCGTGGTCAACGCACTGGGCCAGCCGATCGACGGCAAGGGTCCGATCAACGCCAAGCTGACCGCCCCGATCGAAAAGATCGCTCCGGGCGTGATCGCGCGTCAGTCCGTGTCGCAACCGATGCAGACCGGCCTGAAGTCGATCGACTCCATGGTGCCCGTCGGCCGTGGCCAGCGCGAGCTGATCATCGGTGACCGCCAGACCGGCAAGACCGCTGTCGCGATCGACGCCATCATCAATCAAAAGGGTCAGAACATGACCTGCATCTACGTCGCGATCGGCCAGAAGGCTTCGTCGGTCAAGAACGTGGTGCGCGCACTGGAAGCGCACGGCGCGATGGAATACACCATCGTCGTGGCCGCTACCGCCTCCGAATCGGCTGCGATGCAATACGTGTCGGCCTACTCGGGTTGCGCCATGGGCGAATACTTCCGCGACCGCGGTCAAGATGCCCTGATCGTCTATGACGACCTGTCCAAGCAAGCCGTGGCCTACCGTCAGGTGTCGCTGCTGCTGCGCCGTCCGCCGGGCCGTGAAGCCTATCCTGGCGACGTGTTCTACCTGCACAGCCGCCTGCTGGAACGTGCTGCCCGCGTGAACGCCGACTACGTCGAGAAGTTCACCAACGGTGAAGTCAAGGGCCAGACCGGTTCCCTGACCGCACTGCCGATCATCGAAACCCAGGCGGGTGACGTGTCGGCCTTCGTTCCGACCAACGTGATCTCGATCACCGACGGCCAGATCTTCCTGGAAACCTCGCTGTTCAACGCCGGTATCCGTCCTGCGATCAACGCCGGTATCTCGGTGTCGCGCGTCGGTGGTGCTGCCCAGACCAAGGTCATCAAGAATCTGTCCGGCGGTATCCGTACCGACCTGGCACAGTACCGTGAACTGGCTGCCTTCGCGCAGTTCGCTTCTGACCTGGACGAAGCCACCCGCAAGCAGCTGGACCGCGGTGCACGTGTGACCGAACTGCTGAAGCAGGCTCAGTACACCCCGCAATCGATCTCGATCATGGCCGTGACCCTGTTCGCCGTCAACAAGGGCTACATGGACGACGTCGAAGTGAAGAAGATACTGGCCTTCGAAGCCGGTCTGCACAACTTCATGAAGACCAGCCACGCTGACCTGTTGAAGAAGATCGAAGACACCAAGCAACTGGATAAGGATGCTGAAGCAGCCCTGGCGGCCGCCATCGCTGACTTCAAGAAATCCGGCGCGTACTAATTTTTACTGAAGCTATAAGGAGTCTTACTCATGGCTACAGGTAAAGAGATACGTGGCAAGATCAAGAGCGTAGAAAATACGAAGAAGATCACCAAGGCGATGGAAATGGTCGCTGCATCCAAAATGCGCAAGGCGCAGGACCGGATGCACGCAGCCCGCCCGTACAGCGACAAGATCCGCAACATTGCGGCCAACCTGTCGCAGGCCAATCCGGAGTACGTGCACCCGTTCATGGTCCAGCAGGAGTCGGCCAAGCGCGTTGGTTTCATCGTCGTCACGACCGACAAGGGTCTGTGCGGCGGCATGAACACCAACTCGCTGCGTCTGTTGACCACCAAGTTCCGTGAACTGGAAGGCCAAGGCAAGTCCATCGAGACCGTCGCCATCGGCAACAAGGGTCTGGGTTTTCTGAATCGTATCGGCGCCCGCGTGGCCGCCAACGTGACGCAACTGGGCGATACGCCTCACCTGGAAAAGCTGATCGGCCCCGTCAAGGTGCTGCTCGACGCTTACCAGGAAGGCAAGCTGGACGCGGTGTACCTGGTGTACACCAAGTTCATCAACACGATGAAGCAGGAAGCCACCCTGCAGCAGCTGCTGCCGCTGACCAGCGACAAGCTCAAGGCTGACGAGGGTGCGCACTCCTGGGACTACATCTATGAGCCCGATGTGCAATCCGTGGTGGACGAGCTGCTGGTGCGTTACGTCGAAGCACTGATCTATCAGGCCGTCGCCGAGAACATGGCGTCCGAGCAATCGGCGCGCATGGTGGCGATGAAGGCAGCGAGCGACAACGCCGGTAGCGTGATCGGCGAGTTGAAGTTGGTCTACAACAAGACTCGTCAGGCCGCGATTACCAAGGAACTGTCGGAAATCGTCGCCGGTGCGGCCGCAGTTGGCTGATCAGCTAACGTAGCGCAGCGAAACAGAATTTAAATTTTATCTATTGAAGGAACGAAAATGGCTGATGGCAAAATCGTTCAGTGTATCGGCGCTGTGGTGGACGTGGAGTTTCCCCGCGATGCGATGCCCAAGGTTTACGATGCCTTGAAATTGGAAGGTTCGGATCTGACCCTGGAAGTCCAGCAGCAGCTGGGTGACGGCGTGGTTCGTACCATTGCGCTCGGTTCGTCGGACGGTCTGCGCCGCGGCCTGACCATCTCGAACACCGGCAAGGCAATCACGGTGCCGGTCGGCACTGCGACCCTGGGTCGCATCATGGACGTGCTGGGCAACCCGATCGATGAATGCGGTCCTGTCTCGCACGAGCAAACCGCTTCGATCCACCGCAAGGCACCTGCATACGACGAACTGTCGCCGTCGCAAGAGCTGCTGGAAACCGGCATCAAGGTGATTGACCTGGTCTGCCCGTTCGCCAAGGGTGGTAAGGTCGGTCTGTTCGGTGGCGCCGGTGTCGGCAAGACCGTGAACATGATGGAACTGATCAACAACATCGCCAAGGCGCACAGCGGTCTGTCCGTGTTCGCCGGTGTTGGTGAGCGTACCCGTGAAGGTAACGACTTCTATCACGAGATGGCAGAAGCCAAGGTGGTGGACCTGGAAAACCCGGCCAACTCCAAGGTGGCCATGGTCTACGGTCAGATGAACGAACCGCCGGGCAACCGTCTGCGCGTGGCGCTGACCGGCCTGACCATCGCCGAAGGCTTCCGTGATGAAGGCAAGGACGTTCTGTTCTTCGTCGACAACATCTACCGTTACACCCTGGCCGGTACCGAAGTGTCCGCGCTGCTGGGTCGTATGCCGTCCGCCGTGGGCTACCAGCCGACGCTGGCCGAAGAAATGGGCCGTCTGCAAGAGCGCATCACCTCGACCAAGACCGGCTCGATCACCTCGATCCAGGCCGTCTACGTCCCTGCGGATGACTTGACCGACCCGTCGCCGGCAACCACCTTCGCCCACTTGGACTCGACCGTCGTTCTGTCCCGTGACATCGCCTCGCTGGGTATCTACCCCGCCGTCGATCCGCTGGACTCGACCTCGCGCCAGCTGGACCCGCAAGTGGTCGGCCAGGAACACTACGAGACCGCCCGCGCGGTCCAGGGTACCCTGCAGCGCTACAAGGAACTGCGTGACATCATCGCGATTCTGGGCATGGACGAACTGGCTCCGGAAGACAAGCTGCTGGTGGCACGTGCACGTAAGATGCAACGTTTCCTGTCGCAGCCCTTCCACGTCGCCGAAGTGTTCACCGGGTCCCCGGGCAAGTACGTTTCGCTGAAGGACACGATCAAGGGCTTCAAGATGATCGCCAGCGGCGAACTGGACCACCTGCCGGAACAAGCGTTCTACATGGTCGGTACCATCGAAGAAGCAATCGAAAAAGCCAAGAAGATCAACTAAGACTGACCGGCTCCGGCCGGTTCCGCTGTTTGGCGGGGCAGGCAGGGCAGGGAAGCATTCTTTGATTTTCGGCGCCGCCACCCTTCACGGTGGCGGTCCATCGACTAGGAAACGACATGGCACATACTATTCACGTGGACGTGGTCTCGGCGGAAGAGGAAATCTTCTCCGGCGAGGCGGAATTCGTCGCGTTGCCGGGCGAAGCGGGTGAGCTGGGTATCTACCCACGTCACACCCCGCTGATCACGCGCATCAAGCCAGGTGCTGTCCGTATCAAGGTGTCGGGTCAGGCGCACGAGGAATTCGTGTTCGTGGCCGGTGGCCTGCTGGAAGTGCAGCCGGACGCCGTGACCGTGCTGGCCGACACCGCGATCCGTGGTGCCGACCTGGACGAAGCCAAGGCCGCCGAAGCCAAGCGTCTGGCCGAGGAAGCGCTGGTCAATCGCGACTCCAAGATCGACCACGCCGCAGCCCAGGCCGAACTGGCCGCCGCAGTGGCACAGCTGGCTGCGATCCAGAAGTTGCGTCAGAAGCGCTGATCACTCGGCGTGTCCCCGCACAGCGGGGACGAATGCAGTAAATCGAAAGGCAGCCTCGGCTGCCTTTTTTCATGCTCATCCATGCTCGTCGCGAATCGGTCGCCGTACGCTGTACTGCATCTTGCGGCGCAAGCCGACCTTTCCCGTCCCAGACGTACCTCCTTCTGGCTGCCTTACTTAACCTGTATCAAGCTGCCTGGCGGCACGCCTGCCGTCATGCTCATGTTCGGGTAAAGTGAGCCCTTCGATGCGCCGTGGCGAACCAAATCGGCGTGCGTAAATCATTTAGATGATATGGGCCCCGAGCGCCCATTCATCCTCAGCAGGAGCACACATGTCTTCAGCCGTCTCGCCTTCTTCCTCCGCCGCCCTGTCCTCACGCGTCAATGGCAAGCCCATCATCGCCGTGGTCGGACTGTCCAACCGCCCCGAGCGGGCCAGCTTCGACGTTGCCGCCTACCTGCAGTCGGCGGGCTATCGCATCGTTGCAGTCAATCCCATGTACGCCGGGCAGACCATACTGGGCGAACAGTGTCACGCCAGTTTGCAGGAGGCCAGCACGGCCTTGGCGGGGCAGGGCCTGAGGGTGAGCATCGTGGATTGCTTCCGCAAGTCGGCCGACATCCCACCGGTGGTGGAAGAAGCCATCGCCATCGGTGCCGACTGCGTCTGGATGCAGCTGGACATCGTCAATGAAGCAGCGGCGGCCCGCGCCCGCGCCGCAGGCCTGAAGGTCGTCATGGACAAGTGCATCAAGATCGAGCACGCCATGGGGGAATTGCACGGCGTGCTGTAAAGGGCTCCACCTGCAATACGGACATTCACTGATAACGACAAAGCGAGACAGCATGGCAAAGAAGATCGGCCCACCATTCACCGTCCATCCCAAGTTCGTCCTGAAAGAGAGCGATGCCTCCAGCAAGCCCCTCTCCAGCGGCGACAAGGAAAAGGACAAGGCCACTGTCCAGGCCCTGGCCGCCAAGATCGGCCTGCAGCAGCAGATGCTCTACGCCGGTCACAAGCACAAGGTGCTGGTGATCCTGCAAGGCATGGATACCAGCGGCAAGGATGGCACCGTCAATGACGTGTTCGCCGCCGTCAATCCCCAGGGTATCCGCATCGCCAACTTCAAGGGGCCGACGGCCATCGAGCTGGCACACGATTACCTGTGGCGCGTACATGCGCAGGTACCGGTAGCAGGGGAGATTGCGGTGTTCAACCGCAGCCATTACGAGGACGTGCTCATCACCCGCGTCCATGACTGGATCGATGACAAGGAATGCCAGCGCCGCTATCGTCAGATCAACGATTTCGAGCGCATGCTGTGGGAAACCGGGACGGTGGTGTTGAAGTTCTTCCTGCACATCTCCAAGGCCGAGCAGAAGTCACGCCTGCAATCCCGCATCGACGACCCCAACAAGCACTGGAAATTCGATCCCCAGGATCTGGCCGAGCGCAAGTTCTGGGATGCCTACCAGCAGCGCTATCAGGAGGTGCTGCGTGCCACCAGTACCCTGCATGCGCCCTGGTATGTGGTGCCAGCGGATTCCAAGACCCATCGCAACCTGCTGGTGGCCAATGTGGTCCTGGAAACACTGCAGAAACTGAAGCTGAAATTCCCCGATGCCAAGCCGGAACTGAAGAACCTCAAGTTCGACTGAGCGCCCGGCCATCGGGATGCCGGCGGACTACTTCAACCACTTGTCGAAGATCTGCTGGTATTCGCCAGTGGCCTTGGCCAGGTGCAGCCAGGTGTCCACATACGCCTTGAAGGCCACATCGCCACGCGGCAGCAGGTAGGCTTTTTCGGCGAACTGCAGCGGCTGGTCCGGAGTCACCGGGCAAAGCTCAGGATGCAGCTTGGATTGCCACAGGGTTTCGCTGGCATCGGTCACCATCACGTCGGCCTTGCCATCCACGATCTGCTGGAAGATCGTCACGTTGTCCGGGTGCAGCAAGAGCGTGGCGCGCTTGTAGCGGGCACGGGCGAAGCGCTCGTTGGTGCCGCCCGGATTGACGATGGCGCGGGTACCCGGCTGGTCGATCATGTCGAAGTTACGGAACTTGTCCTTGTCGGCACAGCGGATGATGGGGGCCTTGCCATCCACCATGGTGGGTTCCGAGAAGGCGGCCTTGCGGGCGCGGTCCAGGGTGATGGAGACGCCACCCATGGCGATGTCGCACTGGGCGATGAAGTCGTTCATCAGCGTGCTCCAGGTGGTCTTGACGAACTGCGCCTCTACGCCCAGCGACTTGGCCAGCGCCTGCCCCAGTTCCACATCCATGCCTTCGAAGGTCTGGTCGGGCCGGTAATAGGTGAAGGGCCTGTAGTCGCCGGTCATGCAGATGCGCAGCTTGCCGGCCTTGAGTACCTGGTCCAGGCGCGACGCCGGGACGCTGTCCTCGGCGCGGGCCGATGACAAGGTCAGTGACAGCACAGCCAGACCTGCCAGCAGGACGGCGCGGATAGTGTTCTTCATGGATTCTCCTTGTGGATGATTGCGCGGGATCGGCCCGATCTCTGTTCGGTTCTTGTGCGGTTCTTGTTGATTTGAAAGGCCGGCTGGGCGAGTACTTCGCCAGCCGGGCCATCATAGCAAAACCCGCTGCCACGACCTGCATCAATATCAGCGCACGCCGATAGCGACAATTAGCCCGGAAGCCCCGCCCGTAGGATGCGATAATGCCGGATTGTCCTCAGAGCGCATTGCAGGCCGACCATGTCTTCTTCCACGTCTCCGTCCACCTCTCAGTCCACCTTCGCTCCGCTGAAGAACGATACCTTCCTGCGAGCCTTGTTGCGCCAGCCCACCGACTACACGCCGCTGTGGCTGATGCGCCAGGCCGGCCGCTACCTGCCCGAATACCGCGCCACCCGCAGTCGCGCAGGTTCCTTCATGGGCCTGGCGACCAACCCGGACTACGCGACCGAAGTCACGCTGCAGCCGCTGGAACGCTATCCCCTGGACGCCGCCATCCTGTTCTCGGACATCCTCACCGTTCCCGACGCCATGGGCCTGGGTCTCTATTTCGCAGAGGGCGAGGGTCCCAAGTTCGAGCGTCCCCTGCGCGATGAAGCCGCGATCCGTGCGCTGCAGGCCCCGGACCTGGAGCGCCTGGATTACGTCTTCAAGGCGGTCACCCAGATCCGTCGCGAGCTCGATGGCCGGGTTCCGCTGATCGGCTTCTCCGGCAGCCCCTGGACGCTGGCCTGCTACATGGTCGAAGGTGGTGGCTCGGACGATTTCCGCCTGGTCAAGAGCATGCTCTACAGCCGCCCTGACCTGATGCATCACATCCTCAAGACCAACGCCGCTGCGGTAGCCGCCTACCTGAATGCGCAGATTGCCGCCGGTGCGCAGGCCGTGATGATCTTCGATACCTGGGGCGGTGCGTTGGCCGATGGCATCTACCAGCAATTCTCCCTGGCCTACATGCAGCAGGTGGTCAGCCAGCTCCAGCGCAAGCAGGATGGCCAGCAGATTCCGGTGATTGTCTTCACCAAGGGCGGTGGCCTGTGGCTGGAGCAGATCGCCGCCATCGGCGCCGACGCCGTAGGCCTGGACTGGACCGTCAACCTGGGCGACGCACGGCGCCGTGTGGGCGACAAGGTCGCCCTGCAAGGCAACCTGGACCCCAACGTCCTCTTCGCCGGCGACGACGCCATCCGCGCCGAAGTCCGCAAGCTGCTGGAGTCATTCGGACGTCCTGGCCCCGGCAGTGGCCACGTCTTCAATCTGGGCCATGGCATCTCCCAGCACACCCCGCCGCAAGCCGTGGCGACCCTGGCGCAGGCGGTGCACGAGATGAGTCGTGCCATGCGCGGCTGATCGTGCGCGTATCTGTCGTTATCTGTTCATATCTGTGCGGCGGGATAAGTTAATATGCACATCTTTGCCGGTCGGAGCTGACTTATACACATTCGCCGCCGTTTTCTGATTGAGAATCAAACTTATCGGAATATGAACGGAAAGCGCAAGACGGTGTTTGTAAGTCCTTGATTTTCATGGATTTATTTTTTTCGAATAAATGCCTGGTCTGTCCGTAAGCCGCTGTGGTATTAGCTCTCGGACTTGTCAAGAGGCACTTGTCAACAAAGTTATCCACAGGCGCTGTGCATAATGGGCAAAAGCGTTTACAAAACCGCCGCTTATCGAAGTATTTGAAGAATTACTTTAAGTTTGTAGGACAGTACGCGCAGGTCGGTGCAGGAAAAAGCCAGGGTTTTTTTGTCAGCCAGCACTTGACAAATGCCCTTCGCCTGATCCGCAAACCGGGACTTATGCACATAAAAGGCATGCCGCATTTGCACAAACCGTCTAAGCAAATTTTTTTCCCGTGCTAAGGCGAAAAATTTTAAGTCATTGATTTTATTGGACTAATTTTTTGCCCTGCATTTGGGCAGCGCGCCGTAAGCCTCGCCCAGTCTACTCGTGGCGATGTCAAGAGGCATTTGTCCCCAAAGTTATCCACAGGGTTTGTGGATAGGTTGAAAAATGACGATTAAACCGGGGCTTAGGCCGGTTTTTCAGGATTTACATTAAGTTCGTGGAACAACGTCTGCTTCAGGTCGCGCTCGATACGCCCCTGCATACCGTCTTTGATTACCGCTGGAAGGCCAGTTCGCCGGATGAGCCGTTGCCGGCGATCGGCCAACTGGTGGTGGTCCCCTTCGGCCGCCGCGAAGCCGTCGGCGTGGTCGTCGGCCAGGATGCGCAGACCGACCTGCAGGCCGACAAGATCAAGGACGTCATTGCCGTGCGGCACCAGTTGCCGCCGATGTCAGCGCATTGGCTGGCACTGTGCGGCTTTGCCGCCGACTACTACCAGCGTCCGCTGGGTGAGGTGATGCTGCCGGGGCTGCCCAAGAATCTGCGGGCCCTCACCACGGTGGCGCTGGACAAGGCACTCAAGGCCCTGGGCCGGCTTGCGCCCGCCACCAAGGCCAAGCCCAGGTCCAGGAAAAAGGCGGCGGTGGCCGCCACGGTGGAGGAAGCTATCGTCGATCCTGTGATGGCCGACCCATCGCCGGACCCGCTGCAACTGGGTGCCGCGCCGCCGCTGAATCCGTCCCAGCAGCAGGCGGTCGATGCGATCGTCGGCGCCGAGGGTTTCGCCCCGTTGCTGCTGTATGGCGTCACCGGCAGCGGCAAGACCGAGGTCTACCTGCAGGCTGCCGCCACCATCCTGCGTCGCGCGGCAGAGCAGGCCAGTTCATCCGGTTCGCCTGAGCCTGGCCAGCCGACGCCGGCCCCCGCCCAGATCCTGGTGCTGGTGCCGGAAATCAACCTGACTCCGCAGCTGGAAGGCAACATCCGCGCACGTTTCCCGCATCTTAAGGTGGTCGCCCTGCACAGCGGCCTGGCCGAGGGCGAGCGTGCCCGCAACTGGCTGGCGGCCCACCTGGGGCAGGCGCACATCGTGCTGGGGACGCGGCTGGCGATCCTGTCGTCGCTGCCCTCCCTGAAGCTCATCGTCATCGACGAGGAACACGACCCCTCCTACAAGCAGCAGGAAGGTCTGCGCTACTCCGCGCGCGACCTGGCCGTCTGGCGTGCGCACCAGCTGGGCATCCCGGTGGTGCTGGGTTCGGCCACACCCTCGCTGGAAACCTGGCAGCACGCCCAGGCCGGCCGCTACCGCCGCCTGGAACTGCGCCAGCGCGCGGCCCTGCAGGCAGTGCTGCCCAGCGTCAAGGTGATCGACATGGAGCGCGACAAGCCCGTCGACGGCCTGACCTCGACCCTGATCGCGGCCGTGCGCAAGCGCCTGGAGCAGGGCGAGCAGTCGCTGCTGTTCCTCAACCGGCGTGGCTATGCGCCGGTGCTGGCCTGCGACGCCTGCGGCTGGATCAGCAACTGCATGCGCTGCGATGCCTTCATGGTGGTGCATCGCCCCGAGCGCCGCCTGCGCTGCCACCATTGCAGCCTGGAACTGCACATCCCACGCGCCTGCCCGACCTGCGGCAACGTCGACCTGCAACCGTTGGGACGCGGCACCCAGCGGGTCGAAGAGGGCCTGCATGGCATCTTCCCCGAGGCCCGCATCCTGCGCATCGATGCCGACTCCACCCGCCTCAAGGGCTCGGCCCAGAGCGCTTTCGACAGCGTGCACCGGGGCGAGGTCGATATCCTGATCGGCACCCAGATGGTGGCCAAGGGGCATGACTTCAAAAAGCTCACCCTGGTGGGCGTGCTCAATCCCGACACCGCCCTGTTCTCGCACGACTACCGCGCCAGCGAGCGCCTGTTCGCGCAACTGATGCAGGTGGCCGGCCGCGCCGGCCGTGCCGGGCTGTCGGCCGATGGCAGTTCGGGCGAAGTGCTGATCCAGACCCGCTATCCACATCACCCGCTGTACCAGGCCGTGATCCGCCACGACTACGATGGCTTTGCCGGTGAATTGCTGGACGAGCGGCGCCAGGCGCATTTCCCGCCCTTCATGTACCAGGCACTGTTGCGCGCCGAAGGTCGCGAACTGGAGATCGCCATGGGTTTCCTGAAGGAAGCGGCCAGCTTGCTGGACGCCCCGGCCATCACCATCAACGAACCGATCCCGATGACCATGATGCGGGTGGCCAATGTCGAGCGTGCCCAATTGCTGATCGAATGTCCCTCGCGTCCGACACTGCAGGCTTTCCTCAAGGAATGGCTGGCCTTGTTGCGGCAGATGAAGACCCGCGCGCGCTGGTCGCTGGAAGTCGATCCGGTCGATATCTGAGACGGCCCGGGCCGGTTTTTGTTGTGATTACGGCATCTTTGCCTCGGCAGGGCGCCGGACTGCACGCAAGCCGCTTGTTCATGCAGCCAACACGGTACGCCTAGCCGGTATAATCTCGGCTGCTCAACCAATTGCAAGCGATCCCTCCGCGCGGCGCCTCACAGCCGGTCCAGCGCCACGGCCGCTTCCGCTTTACCCCTCATTCCCATGCTCGCACAACAGAAACAACGCATCTCCGACCTGTTCTCGTCCGCCCTGCAGCCGCTGCTGGCCGACAGCGGCCTGACGCCGACCATCACCCTGGAGCGCCCGCGTGACGCCTCGCACGGCGACATCGCCTGCAACATCGCCATGCAACTGGCCAAGCCGCTCAAGAAGAACCCGCGTGAGCTGGCGCAAGCCATCGTGGCCGCCGTGATGGCCGACCCGGCCCGCGAAGGCCTGGTGGAATCGGTCGAGATCGCCGGTCCGGGCTTCATTAACCTGCGCGTGGCCGCAGCCGCCAGGCAGGCGGTGGTGAAGGCGATCCACCAACAGGGCGAGGCCTTTGGTCGCGGCACTGCAGGCGCGGGCCAGAAGGTGCTGGTCGAGTTCGTCTCCGCCAACCCCACCGGTCCGCTGCACGTGGGTCACGGTCGCCAGGGTGCGCTGGGCGATGCGTTGTCGTCGCTGCTGGACGTGCAGGGCTACGATGTCCTGCGCGAGTTCTACTACAACGACGCCGGTGTCCAGATCGCTACGCTGGCAAGCTCGGTGCAGGCCCGCGCCCGTGGCTTCAAACCGGGCGATGCGCAATGGCCGGAATCGGCCTACAACGGCGACTACATCGCCGACATCGCCCGCGACTTCCTGGACAAGAAGACCGTCGCCGCCAGCGACGGCGAACCCGTCACCGGCAGCGGTGATGTCGAAGATATCGAGTCGATCCGTCGCTTCGCCGTCGCCTACCTGCGTCATGAGCAGGACCTGGACCTGCAGGCCTTCGGCGTGAAGTTCGACAATTACTACCTGGAGTCCTCGCTCTATGCCGACGGCAAGGTGGCCGCTGCCGTGGACGCGCTGGTCAAGGCCGGCAAGACCTACGAGCAGGATGGCGCGCTGTGGCTGCGCACCACCGACTATGGCGACGACAAGGATCGCGTCATGAAGAAGACCGACGGCACCTATACCTACTTCGTGCCCGATGTCGCCTATCACATCAACAAGTGGCAACGTGGCTACGGCAAGGTCATCAATATCCAGGGCAGCGATCACCACGGCACCATCGCCCGCGTGCGTGCCGGCCTGCAGGCAGCCGGCGTGGGCATCCCGCAAGGCTATCCCGACTACGTGCTGCACAAGATGGTCACCGTCATGCGCAATGGCGAAGAGGTCAAGATCTCCAAGCGTGCCGGTTCCTACGTCACCCTGCGTGACCTGATCGAATGGTCGGCCGGCGAGGCCGTCGAAGGCCAGGAACGCGACCTCACCCGCGGCCGCGATGCGGTGCGCTTCTTCCTCATCTCGCGCAAGGCCGATACCGAGTTCGTCTTCGACGTCGACCTGGCCCTGGCCCAGTCCGACGAAAACCCGGTCTACTACGTGCAATACGCCCATGCGCGCATCTGTACCGTGCTGGGCAAGTGGGGTGGCAACGAGGATGAGCTCAAGGACGTGACCGACCTGTCGCCGCTGACCGCCCCGCGTGAAGCGACCCTGCTGGCCAAGCTGGCCGAATACCCGGACATGCTGGCGCATGCCCTGCAGGAGCTGGGACCGCACCAGGTTGCCTTCTACCTGCGCGATCTGGCAGGCGAACTGCATAGCTACTACAATGCGGAACGCGTGCTGGTCGACGATGTCCCAACCAGGTCCGCACGCCTGGCGCTGTTGTCCGCCACCCGTCAGGTACTGCGCAACGGCCTGGCCCTGCTGGGCGTATCGGCTCCGGCCAGAATGTAAACAAGCAGCTAAAGAGAAACGTGAAACCGTTGAACGCGAAACATCACAAGCAGGCCGGCGGCACGCTGCTCGGCCTGATCCTGGGTTTGATTGTCGGCCTGGGCATCGCCGTGGGCGTGGCCCTGATGATCACCAAGTCGCCCATCCCCTTCGTCAACAAGGTGGTGCGTCCCGAACGGGCCGATCCGACCCCGGCCCAGGCGGCCGACCCCAACCGTCCGCTCTACGGCAACCGCGACATCGCCCGCGAGGCCGCGCGCGACCAGCAGCAGTCGCAGACCCCGGTGCCGCCCAATACCGCCGCTGCCCAGCCGGTGCCGCCAGTAGCGCCAGCGCCGCAGGCCGCGACCCCGCCGGCCAAGCAGCCTGACACCAGGACGGCGGACGCCAAGCCCTCTGCCGCCGCGCCGTCGGCCTCCAAGAACGACAGCAATGACGACAAGTGGAGCTACTTCCTGCAGACCGGCGCCTTCCGCGACCAGGCCGATGCCGAGAGCGCCCGCGCCAAGCTGGCCCTGCTCGGTTTCGAAGCCCGCGTCACTGAACGTACCGCCGACAGCGGCGTGCTCTATCGCGTGCGCATCGGTCCCTTCGACCATGCCGAAGCGATGAACCGCACGCGCAGCAAGCTGTCCGATAACGGGGTCGATGCCGCCATCGTGCGCATTCCCAAGTAATCCACAGCACACCCACGGTGCCGGCGGCAAGGGATGGCCGGCCGGCACGGGGTGCAGACCGGCGCACAGGCCGGTTCCAAACGACTATCCATCAGAGAGGGTAATACCATGCGTTTCCATCAAAAGCTGCTGGCAGCCGTCAGCTTTGGCGTACTGGCCTTCACCGCCAGCGTCGGCGCCTCGGCTTCGCCGGCCAATCCGCAAGTGGGCAGCGACTACCGCGTGCTGGAACAGGCCCAGCCGACTGACTCCGGCAACAAGGTCGAAGTCACCGAATTCTTCTGGTTTGACTGCCCGCACTGCGCCGCATGGGACCCCTCGCTGACCGCCTGGGTCAAGAAGCAAGGCGACAAGATCAACTTCAAGAAGGTGCCGGTGGCCTTCCGCGATACCTTCGTGCCGCAGCAGAAGCTGTACTACACGCTGGAAGCCATGGGCAAGGCGGATGAGCTGACCCCCAAGATCTTCCACGCCATCCACGTCGAGAACCAGCGCATCAATACCGACAAGACCATCCTGGCCTACATCGAGAAGATCGGTCTGGACAAGCAGAAATTCCTCGACCTGTACAACTCCTTCGGCGTGCAGACCAAGGCCCGCCGTGCCGCCCAGCTGCAGGAAGCCTACAAGGTCGACGGCGTGCCCATGATCGCCATCGACGGCCGTTATGTGACCTCGCCGGCCGTGGTCGGTGTGGCCCTGGCCAACCAGCCCGAGTCGATGCAGCAGGCCGCTGCCCTGCAGGTGATGGATCACCTGGTAGCCAAGGTCGCTGCCGAGAAGGCCGCCGGCGGCGCTGCAGCCAAAAAGAAGTAAGCTTCACCTGTCCTGCACGGTCCGCGTCCGCAAGGCCGCGGACCGTTGTCATTTGAGCCCGGACATGTTCGACCGGTCGCAACCCTTCACATACCCTCAGGAGCCGGCATGGCCACCCTTCCCGTCGTCGCAGCCCAGGAACGCGTCTTCCTGACCGGAGCTTCCAGCGGCATCGGCATGGCCCTGGCGCGCGCCTATGCACAGCGTGGCGCGGTCCTGGGGTTGGTGGCACGGCGTGGCGCCGAGCTGGAGGCCTTGCGCGCCAGCCTGCCGCATCCTGAACGGCATCGCGTGTATGCGCTCGACGTCACCGATCACGCCGCCCTGGCCGCTGCTGCAGAGTCTTTCATGACCGAGTTCGGTGGCGCCGACGTGGTCATCGCCAATGCCGGCATCTCCCAAGGCACGCTCACCGAATACCAGGAAGACCTGCGCGCCTTCGAGCGCATCCTGGCCGTCAATGTCACCGCCACCTTTGCCACCTTCACGCCCTTCGTGGCGCGCATGAAGGCCCAACCCGAAGCACAGCGTCGCCGCTGCCGCCTGGTCGGCATCGGCAGCGTGGCCGGCATCCGTGGCCTGCCCGGTGCCGAGGCCTATAGCGCCTCCAAGGCTGCCGTGATCAGCTACTGCGAATCACTACGGGTGGAATTGCGCACCTCCGGCATCAAGGTCGTGACCATCGCGCCCGGCTACATCGACACCCCCATGACCCGCGTGAACACCTATCGCATGCCCTTCCTGATGCCGGTGGAGCGCTTCGCCGAACGCGCCGTACAGAGCATCGCCGAAGGCGTCAGCTACCGCGTCATTCCCTGGCAGATGGGGGTGGTGGCCAAGCTACTCAGACTGCTGCCGAACTGGCTGTACGATATGGCCTTCGCCCGCGCCCCGCACAAGCCCCGCAATCTCTAGCCACCCGACATCGCGGCGCCCGGCGCCGCCTCTGGAGTTTTTCATGAAGATCATTTTCGCCGGCACGCCGGAATTTGCCGCCGTTGCCCTCGAAGCCCTGTACGCCGCCGGTCACGAGATCACCCTGGTCCTGACCCAGCCTGACCGTCCGGCCGGACGTGGCATGCAGCTGCAGGCCTCGCCGGTCAAGCAATGCGCGTTGAAGCACGGCACGCCTGTGGCGCAGCCGGTCTCGCTGCGCCTGAACGGCAAGTACCCCGAGGTTGCGCAGGAAGCGCATGCGCTGCTGCAATCGACCCCGCATGATGTGATGGTGGTCGCCGCATATGGCCTGATCCTGCCGCGTAGCGTGCTCGACATCCCGCGTTACGGCTGCATCAACATCCACGGCTCGCTCTTGCCGCGCTGGCGCGGCGCCGCCCCCATCCACCGCGCCATCGAGGCCGGCGACACCGAGACCGGCATCACCATCATGCAGATGGAAGAAGGACTCGATACCGGCCCGATGATGTTGATCGAAAGCCTGCCCATCACTGACGAGGACACCACCGGCAGCCTGCATGACAAGCTCGCCGCGCTGGGCGGCCGGATGATCGTGGAAGCCATTGAAAAGCTGGAGCAGGGCGCATTGCCGGCCACGCCGCAACCGGAAGAGGGCGCCAACTACGCCGCCAAGATCGCCAAGGAAGAGGCTGCGCTGGACTTCAGCCAGAGCGCGCAACAACTGGCGCGCCGCATCCGCGCCTTCAATCCCTTCCCCGGTGCCACCGGCCGCTTCGGCGACACCGTGGTCAAGCTGTGGCAGGCGCGTCCGGTGACCGTGGCGCAGCAGGGTGAACCCGGCCAGGTGTTGTCGGCCGATGCCCAGGGCGGGATCGTGGTGACCTGCGGCGAAGGCGCACTGCTGCTGACCGAATTGCAGAAGCCCGGCGGCAAGCGCCTGCCGGCGGCGGAATTCCTGAAGGGCTTCCCGCTGGAAGGCGGCCGCTTCGCCTGAGCGGGTGGGCTCAGGCGTATTGCTTGAGCACGTGCGGCAGATGCCGCCAGAACAGCTCCGCACCCAGGTGGACGCGGGCCTGCCAGTCATCGGCGGCATCGTCGTCGGCGCCGTCGGTGACGAACTTGAAGGCCCGCCAGGGCAGCCCGAAATGGTGGCAGACGCGGGCGATGGCAAACAACTCCATGTCCACCAGATCGACGCCCTGCGCCACCAGCCAGTCGTCGGCTGCGGTGACGAAGCTGTCGCCGGTGCCGCACAGCACGCCGGGATGGCCGGATTCCAGGCGCGGCGGTTGCTGCTCCTGGTTCATCAGCGGCGTCACGCCACGTGGCGCCAGCGGCATGGCCGCCATGTCGCGCTGGACCACCGCCGCCACCTCCAGCAGGCCGTCATGGTGCGGATCGATCTTGCCCGCGGTACCGAAGTTGATCACCAGGCGCGGCTGCCGCTCCAGGATGGCCCGGGTGGCATGCAGCGCGGCATTGACCTTGCCGACGCCGCAATAGAGCAGCTCTACGCCATCGGGCGCGTCAGTGGCCTGGAGTTCGCTTTCCAGGGCGGTCAGGATGAGGATGGGGCGAGGCGCTGTCATCTTTGTCAACAGTTGATGGATTGCAAGCAAATCCAGCCGCAAAGGCCGGCTGGCTCGGGGGGTAGGGCGCTTTCGCGTATAATCTGGCTCTCATTTTTGCCTGTAAAACCGGTCGGTCCAGACCGGTTTTTTTGTCCCGCCAAAGCGTGGACAGTCCCGCAGACAGGCCCGCATTGTTGCCGCAACCAGAGAAAAACGCCAGATGAAGCCGAACGAACTGTGCCAGACCGAATTGCTGCTGCGCGACCTGATGTCGCAGCGCATCCTCATCCTCGATGGTGCCATGGGCACCATGATCCAGCGCTACAAGCTGACCGAAGAGGATTATCGTGGCCAGCGTTTTGCCGACTTCAGCGTTCCCGGCAAGGAGATGTTCGTCAAGGGCAACAACGAGTTGCTCTCGCTGACCCAGCCGCACATCATCCAGGAAATCCACGAGCAATACCTGGCTGCCGGTGCCGACCTGATCGAGACCAATACCTTCGGCGCCACCAGCGTGGCCCAGGACGATTACCACATGGCGCATCTGGTCTACGAGATGAACCTGGAATCGGCCCGCCTGGCCCGCGCCGCCTGCGACAAGTATTCGACCCCGGACAAGCCGCGCTTCGTGGCCGGCGCCCTTGGCCCCACGCCCAAGACTGCATCGATTTCTCCTGACGTCAACGATCCGGCAGCGCGTAACGTCACTTTCGATCAACTGGTGACCGCGTACCTGGAACAGACGCGCGCGCTGGTCGAAGGTGGCGCCGACGTGCTGCTGGTCGAGACCATCTTCGATACCCTGAACTGCAAGGCTGCGCTGTTCGCCATCGATACCTTCTTCGAGGAAAGCGGCAAGCGCCTGCCCATCATGATCTCCGGCACCGTCACCGACGCCTCCGGCCGCATCCTGTCGGGCCAGACCGTGACCGCCTTCTGGAATTCCATCCGTCACGCCCGCCCGCTGACGGTGGGCCTGAACTGCGCGCTGGGTGCAGCCCTCATGCGCCCCTATGCGGAAGAACTGTCGCGCATCGCCGATACCTACGTCTGCATCTACCCCAACGCCGGCCTGCCCAATCCGATGAGCGACACCGGCTTCGACGAAACCCCCGACGTCACCTCGGCCCTGCTGAAGGAATTCGCCGAGAGCGGTTTCGTCAACGTCGCCGGCGGCTGCTGCGGCACCACGCCGCCGCACATCAAGGCCATCGCCGAGACGGTGGCCACCATCGCTCCGCGCAAGGTCCCGGAAGCCACTCATGAGATGCGCCTGTCGGGCCTGGAGCCCTTCACCATCAATGATGAATCGCTGTACGTCAACGTCGGCGAGCGCACCAACGTCACCGGTTCCAAGGCCTTCGCCCGCCTGATCCTCAACGAGCAGTACGACGAAGCCCTGGCCGTGGCCCGCCAGCAGGTCGAGAACGGCGCGCAGATCATCGACATCAACATGGATGAGGCGATGCTGGATTCGGTCGCGGCCATGACGCGCTTCCTGAACCTGATCGCCTCCGAGCCGGACATCGCCCGCGTGCCCATCATGATCGACTCCTCCAAGTGGGAAGTCATCGAAGCCGGTCTCAAGTGCGTGCAGGGCAAGTCCATCGTCAACTCCATCTCGATGAAGGAAGGCGAAGAGAAATTCCTGCGCGAAGCCAAGCTGTGCCGTCGCTACGGCGCCGCCGTGATCGTCATGGCCTTCGACGAAGTGGGGCAGGCCGATACCTTCGCGCGCAAGATCGAAATCTGCGAGCGCGCCTATCGCCTGCTGGTGGACAAGCTGGACTTCCCGCCGGAAGACATCATCTTCGACCCCAACATCTTCGCGGTGGCAACGGGTATCGAGGAACACAACAACTACGCGGTCGACTTCATCGAAGCCACCCGCTGGATCCACGAGAACCTGCCCTACGCCAAGATCAGCGGCGGTGTCTCCAACGTGTCCTTCAGCTTCCGCGGCAACGACCCGGCGCGCGAGGCCATCCACACGGTCTTCCTGTACCACGCCATCAAGGCCGGCATGACCATGGGCATCGTCAATGCCGGCATGATCGGCGTCTATGACGACCTGCCGGCCGAACTGCGCGAGCGCGTGGAAGACGTGGTGCTGAACCGCCGTGACGACGCCACCGAGCGCATGATCGAATATGCCGCCACCTTGAAGGCCGGCGACAAGAAGGAAGAAGCCACCCTGGAATGGCGCAGTGAACCGGTCGCCAAGCGCCTCTCGCATGCGCTGGTGCACGGCATCACGCAATGGATCGTGGAAGACACCGAAGAGGTGCGCCAGCAGATCGCCGCCGATGGCGGCCGTCCCATCCATGTCATCGAAGGCCCGCTGATGGACGGCATGAACGTGGTCGGCGACCTGTTCGGCCAGGGCAAGATGTTCCTGCCGCAGGTGGTCAAGTCGGCCCGCGTGATGAAGCAGGCCGTGGCGCACCTGATCCCCTTCATCGAGGAAGAAAAGCGCCAGCTCGAAATCACCACCGGCGAGGTCGCCAAGCCCAAGGGCAAGATCGTGATCGCCACCGTCAAGGGCGACGTCCACGACATCGGCAAGAACATCGTCACCGTGGTCCTCCAGTGCAACAACTTCGAGGTGGTCAACATGGGCGTGATGGTGCCCTGCGCCGAGATCCTGGCCAAGGCCAAGGAAGAGAAGGCCGACATCATCGGCCTGTCGGGCCTGATCACCCCCTCGCTGGAAGAGATGGCCTACGTGGCCAAGGAAATGCAGCGCGACCCGTATTTCGCCGGCATCAAGATGCCGCTCATGATCGGTGGCGCCACCACCTCGCGCGCGCACACGGCGGTCAAGATCGCGCCCAACTACGAAGGCCCGGTGGTCTACGTGCCGGACGCCTCGCGTGCCGTGTCGGTGGCGCAATCGCTGCTGGCCGACGAGCAGAAGACCCAGTACGTCAGCGAACTCAACGCCGACTACGAACGCATCCGCGAGCAGCACGCAAGCAAGAAGGCCGCACCCATGCTGTCGCTGGCAGCCGCCCGCGCCAACAAGACCCGGCTCGACTTCGCCCCGGTCAAGCCCAAGTTCATCGGCCGTCGCCTGTTCAAGAATGTCGACCTGGGCCTGCTGGCCAACTATATCGACTGGGGCCCGTTCTTCCAGACCTGGGACCTGGCCGGACCTTATCCCGCCATCCTGACCGATGAGGTCGTCGGGGAAGCCGCTACCAAGGTCTTCGAAGAAGCCCAGGCCATGCTCAAGAAGATCATCGATGGCCGCTGGCTCACCGCCAATGGTGTCATCTCGCTGCTGCCGGCCAATACCGTCAATGACGACGACATCGAGATCTATACCGACGACAGCCGCAGCCAGGTCGCCTTCACCTACTACGGCCTGCGCCAGCAGACCGAGAAGCCGGTGGTCGATGGCGTGGCGCGTCCCAACCAGTGCCTGTCGGACTTCATCGCGCCCAAGGATTCGGGCGTGCAGGACTACATCGGCATGTTCGCCGTCACCGCCGGCCTGGGTATCGAGAAGTACGAGAAGCGCTTCGAGGATGCGCATGACGATTACTCCTCCATCATGCTCAAGGCCCTGGCTGACCGCCTGGCCGAAGCCTTCGCCGAATACCTGCACGAGCGCGTGCGCAAGGACTTGTGGGGCTATGCCGCCGACGAGCAGTTGAGCAGCACCGACCTGATCAAGGAAAAATACCTCGGCATCCGCCCCGCGCCCGGCTATCCGGCCTGCCCGGAGCACACCGTCAAGGCTGACGCTTTCCGCACCATGCAGTGCGACGAGATCGGCATGCAGTTGACCGAGTCCTATGCCATGTTCCCTGGCGCGTCGGTGTCGGGCTTCTACTTTGCCCATCCGCAGTCGAAGTACTTCGTGGTCGGCAAGATCGGCGCTGACCAGGTCGAGGACATGGCCCGCCGTCGCCAGGTGTCCAGGGACGAGCTGGAGCGCTGGCTCGCGCCCAACCTGTAAGTCCTTCCATGCCCGGCCTGCGCGCCGGGCAGTTTTTCCTGTGGCTTGTATTCGGCAGCCGTCCTGCTATCATCCACGCCCGCCGTTCCGTAGCCCTTGCTTTAGCCATGATCGATTCCGCTGACCACGTCACCCATGCACTGCCCGTGACCGTGGCCACGCGCCTGCACTTCTCGGACGGCAAGTCGCGCGCCATCTTCACCGTGGACCTGGTCCAGGATCTCCTGGGAGACTGGGTGCTCACGCAGGCCTGGGACGGCGCCGAAGGCCGCAGTGCGGTGCGCCGCGTGGTGGTCGAGGACCATGAGCAGGGCCTGCAGATGCTGCAGAAGATCGCTCGCCACAAGGAGCGCCTGGGCTTTCGCCAGGTGCGCCTGTATCACGTTGGCTGATCACGTCGGCTGATCACGTGGATTGATCCCCCCACATCGCCGGCGCCAAGTACTCACCAGCAAGCCGGCGCGACCCATGTTAGGCTAGTCGGCCCGCACCAGTCGGGTGCAATTCTTGCGCGGCAGATAAAAACCAGAAACGCCGCAGCGATATCAATAATTAGTCCGGAGACCGACCGTGCCACCCTCATTGTCCCCAGAGCCTGCTGCCGTTGACCGTCATCAGGTCGATTCCTCCTATGCCGTGCTGCGCCTGTGCATCACCATGGTCTTGATGGTCGTCGGGGCCAGCGGCATGTACGTGATGGCGGTGGTGCTGCCGGCGGTGCAGGCGCATTTCCAGGTGGATCGCGGCCTGGCGTCCATGCCCTACACGCTGACCATGCTCGGCGTGGGCGTGGGTGGCCTGCTGATGGGCCGCATGGCCGACCGCTCCGGCATCATGCGCCCCCTGCTGCTGGGCGGCGTCTGCCTGGGCGGAGGATTCATCGCTGCAGCGCTGGCGCCCAATATCTGGTTCTTCATGGCGGCGCACTGTGTGCTGATCGGCCTGCTGGGGACGGCCTGTACCTTTTCTCCGCTGGTGGCCGACACCTCGCTGTGGTTCCGCAAGCGACGCGGCATCGCCGTGGCGGTATGCGCCAGCGGCAACTACCTGGGTGGCGCGATCTGGCCGCCCATCGTCCAGCATTTCGTCGACAGTGTCGGCTGGCAGCAGACCTATATCGGCCTGGGCATCACCTGTACGCTGATCATGTGCTCATTGGCCCTGCTGATGCGCGCCCGTCCTCCGGTGCAGGAAAGTGGCACGACCAGCGCCCGCATCGGTGGCGGACCGCGTCCCTTCGGCCTCTCGCCCGGTGCGGCGCAGTTGCTGCTATGCGTGGCCGGTGTGGCCTGTTGCGTGGCCATGGCCATGCCCCAGGTACACATCGTGGCCTACTGCGGCGATCTCGGTTACGGTCCGGCGCGGGGTGCCCAGATGCTGTCACTGATGCTGGCCTGCGGCGTGGTCAGCCGCCTGGTCTCGGGAGCCATCTGCGACCGCATCGGCGGCCTGCGCACGCTGTTGCTGGGTTCCATGCTGCAGGGCCTGTCGCTGCTGCTGTTCATCCCCTTCGACAGCCTGGCTTCGCTGTACATCATCTCGGCACTGTTCGGCCTGTTCCAGGGCGGCATCGTGCCGTCCTACGCCATCATCGTGCGCGAATACTTCCCGGCCGCCGAAGCCGGCCAGCGGGTGGGCGCGGTCATCATGGCGACCATGTTCGGCATGGCCCTGGGCGGCTGGATGTCGGGCAAGATCTTCGACCTGACCGGCTCCTATCACGCCGCCTTCGCCAACGGCATCGCCTGGAACCTGCTCAACCTCGGGATCGCGGTCCTGCTGCTGACCCGTGTGCGCGGCATGCGCTTGCGGGCGGCCTGATCAGGCCAGCAGCGGGCGAACATCGGGCGCACAGCACGGTCGTAGTTGGCAGCGTAGCGGCTTTCAGCTACGCTGCCGGGTCAACCGATCAATGCATTTCCGAGCGCCCATTCCGCCATGTTCATCCTCTTCCTCAAGGCCGTGGTCCTGATCCCGATCACGCTGCTGCCCATCCTCAATCCGCTGGGCATCGCACCGGTGTTCGCCAACCTGCTGGGCAACGTCAGCCGCAGCACCGAGAAGCGCATTGCGCGCCAGGTGGCCATCAATTGCTGGTTCATGCTGGTGGCGGCGATCTTCATCGGTTCGCACGTGCTGACCTTCTTCGGAATCTCGCTGCCCATCGTGCGCGTGGGTGGTGGCCTGCTGGTAGCGGTATCGGGCTGGAAGCTGCTCAACGACAACAGCCAGGACAGTTCCATCCCCACCCAGGTTGCCAAGACCTATGACGAAGACCTGCCCGATGAAGAGATCAAGGCGCGCAGCTTCTATCCCATGAGCTTTCCCCTCACCGTGGGACCGGGCACGATTGCCGCCTCCATCACGCTGGGTGCCAATACGCCCACGCGCCTGCTGGACTGGGTGATTTCGGTGGGCAGCGCCGCGCTGGGTGCCGCGCTGACGGCGCTGGTGATCTTCCTCTGCTACAACTACGCCCACAAGCTGGTCAACCTGATGGGGCGCCTGGGCACCATGGTGGTGCTGCGCCTGTCAGCCTTCATCCTGTTGTGCATCGGCATCCAGATCTTCTGGTCGGGATTGTCGGCCTTGCTGGCCGAGGCGGGGATCAGCGGGGTCGCGCCGTAAGGCAAGGGATAAGGGATAAGGCGGCTACTTCAGCCAGCCCAGTTCATCCAGCGCGTCCTGCACCAGCTCCAGGCGGAGCACGGGGTTGTCCAGCGCCAGCAGGCTCTGCTTGAGTTCGACGGTGATGGGCATCATCTCGGCCCAGCGGTTGGCGACCCAGCCGCAATGGTCCAGCCGGTAAGGCGCCGCGATCGGCACCTCGCTCTCCGGCAGGCCCTGGCGCAATACCGACTGCAGCAGGTTGTCCAGCGCCTGCGCGGTGTTGCCCAGTTCCTCGGGAATCGTCACGGCGCGATCGGCCTCCATCATTTCCACCTGGGCCGTCCACAGGCCATGCTTCTGCTGTTCGGCCTGCAGGATGCGGAAGCGCTCGTCACCCAGGCAGGCCACCCGCATCAGACCGGGGGATGGCGTACTCCACTCCTTGATGCGGGCCATCGTGCCTACGCCGACGAAACGTTCGCTCTGTCCCGGACGACGGACCTCGGAGCCTGCCGTCAGGGCCACCACGCCAAAGCCACTGCCTTCGGCGATGCACTTGCCGATCATGTCCAGATAGCGCACCTCGAAGATCTGCAGTGGCAGCCGCCCTTCGGGAAAGAGCGTGCTGGCCAGCGGAAACAGCGGGATGGTTCGGGCCGAGATCGGCGGGCGCGGGGTGGCGGGGGCAGCGGGCATCATCACTCCTGATGGCGATCAGTCATGAGCGCAGAGCATACCTGTTCTCGGCCACGCATTCATAGCGTTGCACGATGTAGCCGTTGTCATCCACGCTTTCCAGATAGACGTCGAACTGCCACAGCCGCGCCATGTGCCGCAGCACCTCGTTGGTGCTGTCGCCCAGCGAGCGGCCGTCACTGCGGAAGTGGCGCAACGTCAGGCTGCGGTTGCCGCGCGTGTTGACCGACCAGACCTGGATGTTGGGCTCGCGGTGGTTGATGTCGTACTGCCGCGAGAGGGCCTGGCGCACATACTGGAAGCCGCGCTCGTTGTGGATGGCCGAGACCTCGATCTCGCTGCGCGCTTCATCGTCCAGCACGGCGAACATGCGCATGTCGCGCATGAGCTTGGGCGAAAGATACTGGGCGATGAAGCTCTCGTCCTTGTAGTTGCGCATCACGTATTGCAGGGTATCGAGCCAGTTGCTGCCGGCGATCTCGGGGAACCATTCGCGGTCTTCATCGCTGGGCTGTTCGCAGATGCGGCGGATGTCGCTCATCATCGAGAAGCCCAGGGCATAGGGATTGATGCCGTTGTAATAGGGCTTAATGATGGGCGGCTGGAACACCACATTGCTGTGCGAATGCAGGAACTCCATCATGAAGCCATCGGTCAGGCGACCCTGGTCGTAGAGCGTATTCAACAGCGTGTAATGCCAGAAGGTGGCCCAGCCCTCGTTCATGACCTGGGTCTGGCGCTGCGGATAGAAATACTGGCCGACCTTGCGCACGATGCGGATCACTTCACGTTCCCAGGGCTCCAGCAAGGGCGCGTTCTTCTCGGCGAAGTAGAGCAGGTTTTCCTGAGGCTCGGAAGGGAAGCGGCCCTCGACTGCCGCGGCGGCCGTTTCCTTCTTCGCCGGCAGGGTGCGCCAGAGTTCGTTGACCTGCGACTGCATGTAGGCTTCGCGCTCGCGCTGGCGCGCCTTTTCCTGCGCCAGCGACAGCCGTTGCGGGCGCTTGTAGCGATCCACGCCGTAATTCATCAGCGCATGGCAGGAGTCCAGCAGTTCCTCGACCCGCTCGAAGCCATGACGCTCTTCGCACTCGGCAATGTAATTGCGTGCATACACCAGGTAATCGATGATGGCACTGGCATCGGTCCACAACTGGAACAGGTAGTTACCCTTGAAGAAGGAGTTGTGTCCGTAGGCCGCGTGAGCGATGACCAGGGCCTGCATGGTCATCGTGTTCTCTTCCATCAGGTAGGCAATGCAAGGGTCGGAGTTGATCACGATCTCATAGGCCAGGCCCATCTGGCCGCGCTTGTAGTCGCGCTCGGTCAGCATGAAGTGCTTGCCGTAGGACCAGTGCCGATAGTTGACCGGCATGCCGTGCGATGCATAGGCATCCATCATCTGTTCGGCCGAGATGATTTCCAGCTGGATGGGATAGATGTCCAGCTCGTAACCCTTGGCCACCCGGGCGATTTCATCGTTGTAGCGTTCGATCAGATCGAAGCTCCAGTCCGAGGGGCAGGGCAGGGGGTCATGCTTGAAGCGGCTGTTCATGCGTGCACCTGCTTTTCAAAGAGTTCGCGGAAGACCGGGTAGATCTCGGCGGCAGACTGCACCTTCTTCATGGCGAAGTGCGGGTGCGACTCGATCAATTGCATGTACTCGGTCCACAGGTTCTGTTCCGGATCGGCCACCTGGATGTAGGCGAAGTAGCGCGTCAGCGGCAGGATGGCCGACTCCAGCAGCTCGCGGCATTTCGGGGAATCGTCGTTCCAGTTGTCGCCGTCGGAGGCCTGCGCACCGTAGATGTTCCATTCGCTGGGAGAGTAGCGCTTGGTGATGATGTCGTGCATCAGTTCCAGGGCGCTGGAGACGACGGTGCCTCCACTTTCCTGCGAGTGGAAGAAGGTGTTCTCATCGACTTCGTCAGCGCGGGTGTGATGGCGGATGAAGACCACTTCGATGTGCTCGTAATTGCGCGTAAGGAAGAGATACAGCAGGATGAAGAAGCGCTTCGACAGATCCTTGCGCTGCTCATCCATCGAGCCCGACACGTCCATCACGCAGAACATCACCGCACGACTGGAGGGTTGCGGTTGACGCACCCGGTTCACATAGCGCAGGTCGAAGGGGTCGATGAAGGGGATGCGCAGGATGCGGGCGCGCAAATGCTTCACTTCCTCTTCGAGCAACTGGATGTCGGCGCTGTGCTCCTCGGGTTTGCGCTTCATCTCGGCCAGCGTTTCCTCGGCCACGTCGAGCTGGCGCTGCAAGGGACCACCCAGGGCGATGCGGCGGCCCAGCGAGGAGCGCAGCGAGCGCACCACGTCGATGTTGTTGGGCGAGCCATCCACCGAATAGCCGGCGCGCTGGTTCTTCCAGCTTGGTACCTGCAGCAGGTTGGTTTCCACCAGGCGCGGCAGTTCGAGGTCCTCGAAGAAGTAATGCATGAATTCTTCGCGGGTCAGTTCGAAGGTGAAATCGTCCTGGCCTTCGCCGTCGTTGCTGGCACTGCTGCCGCCTCCGCCGCCGCTGCCACCGTTCTGGCGCGGGATGCGGTCACCCTGCAGGTAATCCTGGTTGCCCGGATGCACAGCCTCGCGCTTGCCGCCCTTGCCGTGATGGAAGAAGGGCTCCGAGACATCCTTGCGCGGGATGCTGATGCTCTTCGACTTTTCGAGATCGGTGATGCTGCGGTCGCGCACTGCGTCCGCCACCGAACGTTGGATATGCCCCTTGAAGCGCCGCAGGAAGCGCTCCCGGTTGGCGATGCTCTTGTTCTTGCCAGCCAGCCTGCGGTCGATGATCTGATGCAGCACTCGGTTCTCCTGCTAGTGGTCGGCGGTGCGCCAGGCGCACGGCGCCGAAGGGTCGCCACTCGCATCGCCACGCATGCCGCGGACGATGCGCAACAGCGGCGCTTACGAGGACTTGCGCACGCGCAGGTACCATTCGCACAGCAGGCGCACCTGCTTGGGCGTGTACCCCTTGCTGACCATGCGATTGACGAAGTCTTCGTGTTTCTGCATTTCCTCGGTGGAGCCCTTGGCATTGAAGGAGATCACCGGCAACAGGTCTTCGGTGTTGGAGAACATCTTCTTCTCGATCACCACGCGCAGTTTTTCGTAGCTGGTCCACAGCGGGTTCTTGCCACCGTTGTTGACCCGGGCGCGCAGTACGAAGTTGACGATCTCGTTGCGGAAGTCCTTGGGATTGCTGATGCCGGCCGGCTTCTCGATCTTTTCCAGTTCCGCATTCAGGGCGGCGCGGTCGAAGCTCTCGCCGGTATCGTGATCGCGGTATTCCTGGTCCTGGATCCAGAAGTCGGCATAGGTCACGTAACGATCGAAGACGTTCTGACCATATTCCGAGTACGACTCCAGGTAGGCGGTCTGGATTTCCTTGCCGATGAATTCGGCATAGCGCGAGGCCAGCGTGTCCTTCACGAAGGAGAGGTATTTCTGCTCGGCTTCCTGCGGGAACTGCTCACGCTCGATCTGCTGTTCCAGCACATACATCAGGTGCACCGGATTGGCCGCGACCTCGGTGGTATCGAAGTTGAACACCCGCGACAGAATCTTGAAGGCGAAGCGGGTGGAGATACCGTTCATGCCCTCATCGACACCGGCATAGTCGCGGTACTCCTGATAGGACTTGGCCTTGGGGTCGGTGTCCTTCAGGTTCTCGCCGTCGTAGACCTGCATCTTGGAGAAGAGGCTGGAGTTTTCCGGCTCCTTCAGGCGGGTGAGCACCGAGAACTGCGCCATCATCTTCAGCGTGCCCGGCGCGCAAGTGGCCTTGGCCAGCGAAGAGCTGCGAATCAGTTTTTCATAGATCTTGATTTCTTCGGACACGCGCAGGCAATACGGCACCTTGACGATGAAGATACGGTCCAGCAGCGCTTCGTTGTTCTTGTTGTTGCGGAAGGCCTTCCACTCCGATTCGTTGGAGTGGGCCAGGATGACGCCATCGAAGGGAATCGCGCCAAAGCCTTCGGTGCCCTTGAAGTTGCCTTCCTGGGTTGCCGTCAGCAGCGGGTGCAGGACCTTGATGGGCGCCTTGAACATTTCCACGAATTCCAGCAGGCCCTGGTTGGACAGGCACAGTCCGCCCGAATAGCTGTAGGCGTCGGCATCGTCCTGTGAATACTGTTCCAGCTTGCGGATATCGACCTTGCCCACCAGGGTCGAGATGTCCTGGTTATTCTCGTCGCCCGGCTCGGTCTTGGAAATACCGATCTGGCGCAGGATCGACGGGTAGCGCTTGACCACGCGGAACTGGCGGATGTCGCCGTTGTACTCGTGCAGGCGCTTGACGGCCCAGGGGCTCAGGATGGGCTTGAGGTAGCGGCGCGGGATGCCGTACTGTTCCTCCAGGATGGCGCCATCCTCGTCATAATCGAACAGGCCCAGCGGCGATTCATTGACCGGCGAACCCTTGATGGAATAGAAGGGCACCTGCTCCATGAGCTGCTTCAGGCGCTCGGCGATGGAGGACTTGCCGCCGCCCACCGGACCCAGCAGGTAGAGAATCTGCTTCTTCTCTTCCAGGCCCTGGGCGGCATGGCGGAAATAGGAAACCACTTGCTCGATCACTTCTTCCGCGCCGTAGAACTCCTTGAAGGCGGGATAGACCTTGATGACCTTGTTGGCGAAGATGCGCGAGAGGCGCGGATCTTCGCGGGTGTCGACCTTCTCCGGCTCGCCGATGGCCATCAGCATCCGTTCGGCAGCCGATGCATAGACTGCCGGGTCGTTCTTGCAAAGATTCAGATACTCTTCAAGCGATAATTCTTCTTCTCTGGTCTTGTCGAACCGGCTTGCAAAGCTGCTGTAGATATCCATACCACCTCCGTCGCTCTCAAAAAAGTACGAAACAGATTCATATGTCTGGACTTGCCATCTGCGGTTATCGAAGAACGCGTCGGTGACTCGGAAAAGCGTCATTGCCGGTGTGTTCTTTGAAAGCCGTAGCGTCTACAGCGTGATGCGAAGAACTTTTCAGTTCTGTTTTTTATTCTAGTCCTTTTTTACTTCGTCTTTTGCTTCCAGGTAGTGATCCATTGTGACCGGCATGGTTCATCTGATGCGAAGATTTTCTGAACTGCCGGAAGTCATGGTGAAAACGATCCATCTGATGAGAACGATCCCTTCGCGCCATTCTTACGCGCTATTTGCGAAGCAAGCTTCTGTCCATGCTCTTTCAATGTGCGGATTGCTGCAGCGGTTGACCTCACGGTGCGCTATTTTCGCGCAGCGTGCCATCGTAAAAACCCTGATGGCCGTCGGGAGAAAACCGGCAGACAATATCCGCCTGGTCAGATTGGCAGGCGTTCCCGCCTGTGTTTGTCGTCTCCTGGTTGCGGTGCGATTTGCACACTGATGACTACCCCTAGCTCCTTATAGCTGGAATCGTGCCAGCCCGGTATGACTTATTTCTACCAGCGGCGTGGAGCCACCATCTTTTTTGTAACGAGGCCGGTCGCAAGCCTGGGGTGTTGCTGTTCTGCCTCATCCCTTGGGCCAGTACGGCGCTGTGAAATGCTTTAGATGATTTTCGCAGTTGAACATGAGGCGCACGCATGGGCTCCATGCGTTGGCAGAATTGCAGGGCCAGCGCGGCAGCATGGCAGCAGCAGATAAAATCATGTCGCTATGGCAACTTCCTTCCTGTCTTGCAGTCGACGAGGCAAATCCGCCACGTTCCTGTGGCGAACTCGGCCGTTGCTTGTCATCAGCAGCCTCAAAAGCGCATAAGTCATTGACAGCTAAGTAGAAAATGCAGTCTAATTCAGGGTTCACCATCTGAAGAATTGCGCGCGGTGCCGTCGCAGTGCTGTTTCAGTTGCAGGTCGCCCGATTACCCCGGTAAGCCAGGCCGCCAGCGACAGAGGCCAACAAATGGTGTCAGCGATGCAGGGGCTGCCGGCTTATATGGCGGCAGGGCATCGGTGATGCGGAACAGGCACACCGAAAGCGGTTCCAGAATTCCGATTTATTTTTGCTGTTTGCTCCAAGGCAGCCCAACTTAGCGAGTCCAACATGAAACGTACTTACCAACCTTCCGTCGTGCGTCGCAAGCGTACCCATGGTTTCCGTGCCCGTATGGCAACCCGTGGCGGCCGTGCCGTGATCAACGCCCGTCGCGCCAAGGGCCGCAAGCGTCTGGCTGCTGTTTAAGCCAGGGCATTGCGCTGCCGTTTCGAGTGACGGACGTCCGCTCACCGCTTCCAGCACGTCAAGCAGGCGACTTCCCACGCGATCGGCGAATCGTTAAAACGGATGAGTTTTCATCCGTTTTTCGTTTGCGCCCCGTGTATCGTACCGAGCACTTCGTGTTGTATGCGCGCCGTAACAGCCTGCCGCAGGCCCGCCTTGGCGTGGTCGCGGCCAAGCGGCTCGCGCCGCGTGCCGTGACCCGCAATACGATCAAGCGTGCCACGCGCGAGCTGTTCCGCCAGGCCGAATTGCCCGCCGTGGATTGCATCGTGCGCCTGTCGCGCCCGGTCAATACACGCAAGGATCCGGCCCGCAGCGCCAGCGTCAAGGCCATTCTGCGGGCCGAGTTGCTGCAGTTGTTCGCCTTCTTGCCGAACGCGCCGGCATTTGCCAGGAAATAGGAAGTGATGAAAACGCCTTTGCTCCTGCTGTTACGTGCCTACAAGCTGGGAGTAAGCCCGTTCCTGGGGCAGAATTGCCGTTTCTATCCCAGCTGTTCCGACTACGCCGCCGAGGCGGTGCGCGTACATGGCGCGCTCAAGGGTAGCTTCCTGGCCGGCAAGCGCCTGTGCAAATGCCATCCCTGGCATGCCGGCGGACTGGATTTCGTGCCGGGTTCGGCCGAAGCGCGGGTGCATGCGATGAGCCAGTCTTCCGCGTCTTCTCCCGATTTTCCGAATACTTCGTCGCAGCCCCCGGCTGCGCGGGTTTCTCCCCCTGTGGCCGCTGACGGTTGCAGCCACTCCTGAACTCATCAATACGCATATGGATATCAAACGTACCGTCCTGTGGGTTGTATTCTCCTTCTCCCTGCTGCTGCTCTGGGATAGCTGGATGCGCCATAACGGACATCAGTCGATGTTCTTCCCGTCGGCCACCCCGACTCAGGAGCAAGCCGCCGCCAATCCGGCCGCACCCACCGCCAGCCCGACCGGTTCGCCTGTCCCGCAGGCAGGTACGCCGGCTCCGGCCGCTGCCGGTACCCCTGGCGCAGTGCCGGGCGCGGACGGCAATGCCGTGGCGACCAAGGGCGAAACCATCACCATCACGACCGATCTGGTGAAGGCCAGCATCGACACCGTCGGTGGCGAACTGAAGCGCCTGGAACTGCTCAAGCAGCCGGACGTGGTCGATCCGACCAAGAACGTGGTGCTCTTCGATTCCGAGCCCGGCCATATGTACCTGGCCGAGTCGGGCCTGATCGGCGGCCCCTTCCCCAACCACAAGACCATCTTCACCGCCCAGCCGGGTCCGCGTTCGCTGGACAACGGCAATGAAGTGCAGCTGGTGCTGGTGGCCGACCAGGGTGGCGTGAAGCTGACCAAGACCTACACCTTCAAGCGCGACAGCTACCTGATCGACGTCAAGCACACGGTGACCAACGCCACCGGCGCGGCCATCAATCCCTCGCTGTACCTGCAACTGGTGCGCGACGGCAACAAGCCGGGCGGCGAGTCGCACTTCTACAGCACCTTCACCGGGCCGGCCGTCTACAGCGACAGCGAACACTTCGAAAAGCTGGACTTCGAGAAGATCGCCAATGGCAAGCAGCAGCACGTGAACAAGGCCGACAACGGCTGGATCGCGATGGTGCAGCACTACTTCGTCTCGGCCTTCATTCCGCCGGAGAAGGCCCAGCGCGACGTCTTCAGCAAAAAGGTTGGCGACAACCTGTATGCGGTCGGTTCCATCCTGCCGCTGGGTACCGTGGCGCCCAACGCCAGCGTGACCATGGACAGCCAGCTGTACTCCGGCCCCACCGTCTCCAAGACCCTGCAGGCCATCGCCCCGGGCCTGGACCTGGTGCGTGACTACGGTCACCTGACCGTGATCGCCGAGCCCATCTTCTGGCTGATGACCCACATCCACAACCTGGTGGGCAACTGGGGTTGGACCATCATCCTGCTGACGGTGCTGATCAAGCTGGTGTTCTTCCCGCTGTCGGCTGCCAGCTATCGCAGCATGGCCAAGATGAAGGCGGTCTCGCCCAAGATGCAATCCATCCGCGAACGCCACAAGGGTGATCCGCAGGCCATGAACCGCGAGATGATGGCGCTCTACAAGACCGAGAAGATCAACCCGCTGGGTGGCTGCCTGCCCATCGTGATCCAGATCCCGGTGTTCATCGCGCTGTACTCGGTGCTGCTGGCATCGGTGGAAATGCGTGGCGCGCCGTGGCTGGGCTGGGTGCATGACCTGACCGCACCGGACCGCCTGTTCGGCACCATCCCCTACTTCAACATGCCTATCGGCCTGCTGCCCATCATCATGGCTGCCTCGATGTTCCTGCAGACCAAGCTGAACCCGACCCCGCCGGATCCGGTGCAGGCCAAGGTGATGATGTTCATGCCGCTGGTGTTCTCGTTCATGTTCTTCTTCTTCCCGTCCGGCCTGGTGCTGTACTGGGTGACCAACAACATCCTGTCGATCGCGCAGCAATGGGTGATCACCCGCAATATCGAGAGCGGCAAGACCAAGTAAAGCTGGTTCCTGCAGGCCATCAAAGGAAAAACCCGTGGATTCCACGGGTTTTTTTTCGGTCTTACGCTCCCGTCGGGTTTAACATTGACCCTGCCGCCGGCCCGAAGGGGGGATCCGGCGTGTTTTGATCACACAACAACAAGTAGACGCAGATGACTTTCGATTCTTCTCCCATTGCCGCCATCGCCACCGCACCCGGACGCGGCGGCATCGGCGTGGTCCGCATTTCCGGCAAGAACCTGGCACCGGTGATCCGCGCGGTATGCGGGCGCGACAGCCTGGCGCCGCGCCACGCCACCTACCTGCCTTTCCTCAACGAGGACGGCAGCGCCATCGATCAGGGTCTGGCGATCCATTTCCCGGGCCCGCATTCCTACACCGGCGAAGACGTGCTCGAACTGCAGGGCCACGGTGGCCCGGTGGTGATGCAGATGTTGCTGGCACGCTGCGTCCAGGCCGGCGCCGAGATCGGCCTGCGCCTGGCCGAACCGGGTGAATTCACCCAGCGCGCCTTCCTCAACGACAAGATCGACCTGGCCCAGGCCGAGGCCGTGGCCGACCTGATCGAAGCCACCACCGAGGCGGCTGCCAAGTCGGCCTCGGAGTCGCTCTCCGGCGCTTTTTCCAAGGTGATCCATGAACTGGTCGATCAGGTCACCCGGCTGCGCATGCTGGTGGAGGCCACGCTGGACTTCCCCGAGGAAGAGATCGACTTCCTCAAGCAGAGTGATGCGCGTGGTCAACTGGCCACCATCCGCAGCACGCTGGAAGATGTCTTCCGCCATGCCGCCCAGGGCGCCCTGCTGCGCGACGGGCTCAACGCCGTGCTGGCGGGCAAGCCCAATGTCGGCAAATCCTCGCTGCTCAATGTCCTGGCCGGTTCGGACGTGGCCATCGTCACCCCCATCGCCGGTACCACCCGCGACAAGGTGACCCAGACCATCCAGATCGAAGGCATGCCGCTGAACATCATCGACACCGCTGGTATCCGCGAGGCTGGCGCCGATGGCAGCGGCCCCGACGAGGTCGAGCGCATCGGCATCGAACGCACCTGGGCCGAGGTGGCCAAGGCCGATGTCATCCTGCACATGCTGGATGCCGACCGTGGACCGACACTGGAAGACGAAAATATCACCGCCCGTTTCCCCGAGGGCGTGCCGATCATCCGCATCTGGAACAAGATCGACCGCTCCGGCCACAAGCCCGCAGTGGACCAGATGCCCGACGCCACCCATGTCTACCTGTCGGCGGCCGAAGGGCAGGGCGTGGAGTTGCTGCGCGGCGAACTGCTGCGCATCGCCGGCTGGCAGCAGACGGTGGAATCGCGCTACCTGGCACGTGAGCGTCACCTGCTGGCCTTGAAGGCGGCCGATGAGCACCTGGCCCAGGCCGCGGCCCATGCGGCACTGGACAACGAGGCCGGCGAGCACGCGCTGGACCTGTTCGCCGAAGAGTTGCGGCTGGCGCAGGAGCGCCTGTCCAGCATCACCGGCAAGTTCACGCCGGATGACCTGCTGGGCGTGATCTTCTCGCGCTTCTGTATCGGCAAGTAGGTGTGGCACCGATGGGGACAGGGATGGCGCGGGTGCCATTCCTGACAGATTCCCCACAGTCCACTGCAGAATTGCAACGAATGTTACAGCGTGTAAAAAGCTTGGAGGCGGGAAGAGAGCATCGTTATTCTGAAGTTCCTCCCCCTCCAATTCATCACCCCTGAGAATTGGATTTAACCCGCCGCCGCAAGGTGCGCGGGTTTTTTTATGGCTGGCGCGGCCATGCAGCCGCCACCCCCTTTGCTGCCCTGCACGAAAAAGGCGGCGCTGCTAATATGCCTGCTGCCTGAATTCATCCCTCAAAAACAACTTCACAGGAAAAGAGCATGTCCGCCAATCCGCGTAACGCCGACTACCCCATCGATCCGCAATTCCTGAACCGCTGGTCCCCCCGCGCCTACAACGGCGCCGAGATTGCCGAAGAAACCGTACTGACCTTCCTGGAAGCCGCCCGCTGGGCGCCCTCCGCCTACAATGCCCAGCCCTGGCGCTTCGTCTACGCCCGTCGTGGCACTCCTGCATGGGACAGCCTGCTGGGCCTGCTCAACGAATTCAACCGATCCTGGTGCGCCAACGCGTCGGCCCTGATCGTTGTGCTGTCGCGTACCGTCATGCTGCCCCCTGGCGCGACCGAAGTCGTCCCGGCCCCGACCCACTCCTTCGACACCGGCTCGGCCTGGGGCTACCTGGCCCTGCAAGCCTCGCTGTCCGGCTGGCATGCCCACGGCATGGCCGGTTTCGACAAGGACAAGGCCCGTACCGAACTGAACGTACCGGCCGAATTTTCGGTGGAAGCCATGGTCGTCATCGGCAAGCTGGGCGACAAGTCCGTCCTGCCGGAAGGCCTGCAAGCCCGCGAAGTCCCCAGCCCGCGCGAACCGCTGTCGAAGCTGGCATTCGAAGGCAAATTCAAGGCGTGAGCCTGACCGTAAAATATTTCGCAATTTTATGAAGAGGGGCTAGCTTTTTGAAAAAAGCTCTCCTATAATAGCGTTCTTTCAGCAAGCAAAGACAGCTGAAACGGTTTTAGGAGTGGTAGTTCAGTTGGTTAGAATACCGGCCTGTCACGCCGGGGGTCGCGGGTTCGAGCCCCGTCCGCTCCGCCAAATAAAACGCCCCGTTCGTAAGAACGGGGCGTTTTTGTTTTTGCGCAGCAAAAACCTGCGGAGTGGAGGGAGCCGCCTGCGCGGCTCCCGGCGGGGCGAGAAGGGAATCGCTTGCAAGCGATTCCGCGGCCTGCGCATGTGTAGGAGAGCCCCGTCCACTCCGCCAATTAAAAGCCCTGTTCTACGAACAGGGCTTTTTCTTTTCCCCTTTCCCTCGGTGATCCATTGGGGTGGTCCATTCGACCTCTCTAATGCGTATTCCAACCTACATTCAACGCTCTCGACACGGCATCTTCTTTTTCCGTATAGTTGTACCAAAGACACTTCGGGGAAAGTTCGATGAGCAAGGGGAAATCAAGCGTTCTCTTCACACACGCAACCTGCGTGACGCCATGCGGTTTGCTCGGCCATTGGCAATACAAGCTCTCGACCTTTTCGCAAGTTTGGGAGGCGTCATGAGTCAGCCGCCTAACATTCACGATCTTCTTGCTAAGGCCGATGCCGGAGACTTGCAAGAACTCAAATCAATTCAGGCGGTGACGCTCCCTAACGGCGTGCATCACTCGTTTACTGTCGAAGCCGAATCGACCGATCCCGACGAGTTGGCGGCTTTCAAAGCAGTAGACGATCAGAATATTCAAAAGATTGCTGGAATCGTTCAGCAATATCACCACGCTCACCCGCAGCAACCGTTATCTCCCGAGGCAGCAGCTTATATTTAGCGTCAGGACGAAGAATTAAGGCAATTTGCGGCTTCGTTGAAGTGGTCTGCTAAATCCCCTCAAATTACGCCCCGAGAGCCCTCTGAGGCAGTCCTAGCTCGGCCTGCGATACCCGGCAATACGTTATCGCTTCGCTGGCAGGAATATGCGGTGCAAATGACAGGGGCAACGTGGGGGACCTCTCGTACGGCCAAAGCGAATCAGCGGATGTTCGACCATTTTCAAGCCTGGCTGAAAGAGGACGTTGATCTGTCCCAAATCACACGAGAAACGATCAATCGCTTCATCCATTACCTTTTGACTGAACGGGAAGTAGAAGCAGGCAAGCGAAAAGGCCAGAAAGGGCTGGATCAGCGGTCAGTCGATAATTACACGTCGGTTCTGAATAAGCTTTTGATGTGGGCACAAAACAAGGGCTATTTCCCTAGCGAACAGCGGCTTCCCACTGCCCAGCAAGCCCTCGTCAGTAAAAAAGTACGTCGCAGCCGGGCGGAGCGAGCGAATCCGCCTTATACGCTCAATCAGTTGCAGAAACTGTTCAATCCCAAGCAATTCAGTCCGAAGCTTCCACATCACTTCTGGCCACCGTTGATTTCTCTGTTCACCGGGGCACGTCGGCGGGAGATTGCTCAGCTGCTGCTTTCCGACTTCCTGTTTGAGGACGGAATTCACGGCCTGTCGATCAATATTCTGGAAGACGATGACAAGAGCGTGAAGAGTGCTGCGGGAATTCGTACGATTCCTCTCCATCCGGTTTTGATCGAACTGGGGCTGCTGGAATACGTTGAGGATGTCCGAGCGTTGGATATCGGACCGGAGTTATTTCCTGGTATTGGGATCACGATTGAAGGCGAAAAGGGGAACGCCGTAGGGAATGCATGGGGACGACACGTCGCCAAAACGTTGGGCGATGAATCTCGCAATCCCACCTTTCACTCTTTCCGTTCGACCGCTTTGCAGGTGATGAAAAAGAACAAGGTCGGCATTGAGATGCGATGCCAGTTAGCCGGACATGAATTCAGTCATGTGAGCCAGGTGTATGCCCCCGACCGTTATACGTTGAGGGAGTTAATGGAGGAGGGCATTCCGAAATTTGTGTACGACGGCTTGGATTTGTCCGAACTGAAATGCGTGCGAGGTCAATTCGACCAGCATAATCGCAAATCCACAGCACTTCGAATTCGTCGAGAAAAGATCATCGCACGGCGAGAACAGCGGAAAAAAGAAAAGTAAAAACGGGCTGCGGTGATGGGGCTCAATGGACAGAAGATATCTACATTGAAAAGAAAACCAATACATGGAAATTAATTTTGAGCCTCACATTTGCGTCTATCTGGACGTTTTGGGAGGAGCGACTATTTTCTCTAACGCCGATACAGATAAAGAGACCGCCGAAGAATTTTTGCAGTGCATTCTAGATTTCGAGAATCGACTGAACGGAATTCGTCACGGCAAGAAAACTGTCGTTAAGACTTTCAGCGATAACATCTTTGCTGCCATACCAATTGAGGCAACGCCTACTATCAGCACAAAGGAGTGGGTAGGCTATTTTCTTCATGAGGTCATCCAGCAGATCAAGATGATTTTCCTCTTGTCTGAACTCCCCATCCGAGGTGGTGTGACGATAGGAAACCTCTTCATCAATGAGCGTGCCATCCTGGGGCCAGCGGTGCCACGAGCAGTTCATTTGGAAGAGATGGAAGCGAAGTATCCCCGTGTTGTTGTCGATAAAAGTGTTCTCGATTTGCTGCCCCAATTTAGAGGCTTTGAATTGGAAGAGCATCCGATGATTTATCGGGGAGAGGATAATGTTTCTTCGCTAAATTACTTGGGGCTAGATTCTTATTTGCTTAAAAAACACGGCGAGATCATCCAACAGAAGATTCTTGAATTTTCAAATAACGAGCGAATTCTCCCCAAATACAAATGGCTTGAAAAATATCATTTGGCGATGGTTGAGAAAATGACAGGAATGAATCTCGTGATACGTTGAGATGAAGACGATGTTCCGAATTGCATCGACTCATTATCGATACGATGAAATAGGGGACTCTCTTCTATAACGTTGGCCATCGAACTTAAAGGTATCGGATGCTCTCACTTTCCCATCATAATCAGCGACGTCAGCCTTGAAGTCATTGGCAGAGTCTAGAAACATCAGATTCTCTGGCCCTGGAACCCCCTCTCTGCGTACCTCAATGTCATGAAAACCCATCGTCGTGGGAATGATAGATATAAGTCCTGTCCAGCCATTACCTTCCGGATATCCTTGGCCTGTCAGTAGATTGAAAATCTCTTTAAACGAGTCGCCCACGCGTGCATGTATAGAGGTAATGGTGACGGTCCATCCCTGGGCCATGTCGCCATATTCCATAACGACGGCATACTTCTCTTCGCCAATGACCTTGATCCTTAAATCTGGCGGCTTACCCCAAGAGCCAGCTTTATACGCGGCGATGTCGTAGATTTTTAGGTTCCAGCCATCCTCTAATTTCACGAATTCAAAGAAGCTAAGGTACGGAGCACAGGCGTGGCAGGCCAAGTCCACAGTGATGGTACTGAATACGAGAACAATTTCTTCTTTGAGTTTGTAGGTTTGGAAAAATTGGCCAACAAAATCATGGTCAAAAGGGGGATCCATATCAGATGCCAGTGTCTTCCAATCGGCACTTTCTAAATGATCTAGACAAATTCTCTTCGCATCATCAAGATTCCATCGCCCGGGAATATCGACTGGTTTGTTTTGGGAATGCACCAACATGTAGTTATGATTTATGTTGTTGGTGATGGTGTTGCTTCCAGAGACAGAACCGATTTGAACACTATTATTTCCAGCTGTCTGTTGTACGGAATGGGACGGGATTTTCTCAGAAATTTTCTTCTTCTTTTTCTTCGATTGGGTTATTTGGACGACCAAAGCAAGGGCCGCAATTCCGGCACCGACGATTCCAGCGACCCAAGACCATGGTTCAAGACCTGACGGGATATTCATGCTATTAGACCTATCTTCTTGTTTTCATTGAAGGATGGGCGTGACCGAATTTTTGTGTAAACGGGATTTCGTTTAATTCGTAGAGATACGTTCACCGAACTGGATAGTAAACCGAGTCAGTGCAGCTTTCCAATCGCTGATGGGCAGCGTCCACTTTTTACTGATGTTGCGCAGGGCCAGGAAGAAGAGTTTAACCAGTGCCTCGTCGCTGGGGAACGAGCCCCGGTTCTTGGTCAGCTTGCGCAAACTCATGTTGACCGATTCGATGGCGTTGGTCGTGTAGATGACCTTGCGAATTTCCGGCGGATAGTCGAAGAACGGAATCAAGCGAGGCCAGTTGCGCCGCCAGGATTGGCCGATAGGTAGATACTCCGCATCCCATTTCTCTTCAAATTCACCGAGTCGAAGTTCTGCCTCTTCGGCGGTGGCCGACTGGTAAATTAATCGTAGGTCCGCAGCGACTTCCGGGCGCCGTTTCCACCAGACGTAGTTCAGACTGTATCGAACCATGTGGACGATGCACAGTTGCACTGTAGTCTTCGGGAACACGGCTTCGATGGCATCCGGGAAGCCCTTCAAGCCGTCAACGCAAGCGATGAAGATATCCTGCACGCCAAGATTGCGAAGCTCGGTGACGACCTGGAGCCAGAATTTGGCACCTTCCGTTTGCGCCAGCCACAGCCCCAGCACTTCCTTCTCGCCGTCCATGGTGATGCCAATAGCCAGGTAGACGGCTTTTACGCGCACCGTTCCCTCACGTACTTTGACATGGATGCAGTCCAGATAAACGATGGGGTAAAGTGGGTTCAATGGCCGGGCTTGCCATGCCTTGACCTCGTCGACGACGGCGTCAGTAACCGACGAAATCAGGCTCGGCGAAACCTCGGTACCGTACATCTCTTCCAAGTGTGCCTGAATCTCTCGGACCGTCATGCCTCGGGCATACAGCGAAATAATCTTGTCGTCGAATCCCGCCCAACGCGTCTGATGCTTGGTCACTAGCTTCGGTTCGAAGCTGCCATGACGGTCACGGGGAATTTCAATCGGCAGCTCGCCAAATTCGCCCTTGAGCGTCTTGCGACTCTTGCCGTTTCGAGTATTGCCTGTGTCATTGGCAACGCTCTCATGCTTTCCATGACCGAGGTGCTCGCTCAGCTCGGCTTCCAGCGCCCGCTCCACCAACACCTTGGTCAGATGTTTCAACAGGCCTACTTCGCCTATCAAATCCTCGGGATTCTTGTAATTGGCTAGCAAACCAGCCAGTAGTTCTTCGGGTACGTCGTGTTTCTTTTTACTCATTGTGGCTCCGGACAAGGCGACAGTTTCCTGCCAATAATCCGTTTACACAAAATTATGTACAGGCCCCATGCTTGGGCGTACTTATGAGATATCCTGATTTAGAGACTTTCTGTCGGCAGGAAGGTCGTCTGGATTGGCGGAGTATGGGGCATTGATGCCGCAAATACGAAGTGGTACTTCATACCAGGATGGTTACATTACGAGAAAAAGAGGGCGACGAAAATGGATTCAAACATTGTTTACGTTAAGTGTCTGAACGAAGATCGTGGCATTGGAGATTTCTTTAAAGACCTCTACAAATATGGAACGGTGAGTAGTCGGGACTTCGCTTGCACTCGAATGGATGAAGCTGCAATTAGAGACATATTGCGAGCGTACATTTCGAAAAACGGCATTTCGTCCCTCTTTCATTTCTCACTCACCTGCGATGCGGTGCTTCATCCTGGAATTCATGTGGACGAGATTGAGGAAGTAATTCTTGGATTTATCAAGAGCCTCAACGGAGTCAAGGATCTCCTAGTCATCGATCCGTACTTTTACTCAGAAGATCCAGATTGCGTTTCTTTGTTCGGAAGAATGATGGCCGAGATTTCGAGTGATCTTGAAAGCGTGACGTTCTTCACGAATGGAAAGAGCATCTCCAAAAAAGGAAAGATGCACGCGGTTTTGAAGCAGCAACTTTCGGCCGTGAAAATTAACGACGTGATTACCGACGAATTCCACGACAGATTCTGGATTGATCCGGATCGCCGAAAAGGAGTGGTAATGGGAACTTCCCTTAACGGAATCAAGAAGAAGATCGCATTGATCGATCATCTATCGTTTGGCGACGTCAAGCAAATCGCAGAATTGGCTCTTCCTTTGATCCCTTGAAGCAGCAGAGGTTTTTTGGTCGAAACGAGGGAGAAAATTCAGATGGAATCACAAAGCAAGATAGAGGCGTAAATGAGGGAAATGAAGTTTCGTGACGCGATGGATTACCTTCCCGGTGTTCAACCGATTAAAGCCCGCCAACTCATCTCAGTTTGGCAGGGGGAAGCAATTGATCACCATTTGTTTGCAAAGAAGAAGTCTGTTAAACCATATGTCGTCTCTGCGGGCTCTCTCAGTTTTTCAGAGGATGACCTGAATGAGCTGATTCACAATGACGGGTTCAGTGCTAGCACCATCAGCCCTAAGGGGGCCGGATTGCTTATCAGGCTTTACGAAGAGAACATCCTTCCGATCAAGGGAAAGGCAGGCCCCGTTTCAGAGGTTTTGATTGCGTATGCGAGCGAAGGTCAGACTTTTTCAGATCTTCGAAAACTACGGGTCGAGACGGAGCGACTGAAACGTGAGGTAGTGATCAAGAAATTTGAAGATCTGGATTCGATCAGTGATTCTGATTTTTCATACACTTTTTTAGATCAACTGTTTTTCCATCATAAAAAGATAGGAATCGGATTTTCTGAATTGGTCGTTGGCGGAATCAAGGTCACGAAATACGTGAGCAAGCATTACAGCAATTCACGTAAAAATTTCGACTATGCAATTAAATACAGTGGTACAAAGAATGATGGCACACCCTTCGTATATGAAAAGCCAAGCCGCTATGCCGAGAACAGAGGGAATGATCCAGAGAGAAACTGGGGCCTTCCTGAGTGAGTAAGTATAAAGAGCCATAAAAAATGCCTGGAAAATCCAGGCATTTTTTATGGGGAATCAGCAAAGAATTAACGCAGATTGAACATGACACTCAGGCGTTGATACCAATTGTCCATCTCTTCCTTCGAATGAAAGCGTACTTCGACGCGTGGGTCCGTCATTGAACGGGTCTTAATGAAGAGGCGGTTGTGAGTGTCTTTCTGCCTGATCATCCCCCATCCATTCCGGGTCGTTACCGTGTTCCAATTAGTTTCAACACCTGTGACATCGTAAGTATTGAGAACGAAAGGCTTTCCAGCAGAGTAGATCAGCATTTTCTGGGCATTGGTGTCGAGCCCTATTATGTTGCGGTACTGTTGATCAAGATGTAATCCGTGTTGTTGAATGAGCTCTTGCCAGATACTGCTGCTTGCTCCGGTCGCATGGAAAATTTTTCCTGACCGTTTCAACCACATAAAAACAATCGCTGTTAAGCCTGCAATAAGCAAAAAGCCTGACATCTATTTTTCTCCCATATGCAATCTCCCCAAAATTGCGATTTCATGTAGGCGAGCAGGGGGAGTGGCCGCAATTACGGTCAAAATTGTGGCGCGGCAAATGTAGTAGAGAAATAGTGTCTTTTAGCCTTTTTACATCACTCAAAAGTTGATGGGAGGAAGGATTTATCATCTTCTTCTCCTTCGGCCAGATCCATGAGACTTGTGTTAGAATGACAATATGGACTAGTGTAATTCCGTTGCCACCCGGAATTTAGTCCTGCCGCTCCAATTCCATCCAGTCAGTTTACGGAAAATGGCCCGGAAGTAGCGAGCACTCAGAATACGGTGGCACGTAGTGAGCAGAAAAAGTTGGAAGTAGCTCCATCAAATCCTCGCAATGTCGGCGAGCAATCCTCAGGCGTCAAAGTTGGGGGACGTTCGAAAGTCACAAAGCTGGATACACAATTCACTGTCGATGGGGAGATGAGCATGAAGAAAAAAGGTCTTGGTTTTGGCATTACCTTCAAGAAGTTTGTAGCAGGATTTACCGCAGTTGTAGCAACGAATATGAGTGTTCTTCCGTAAACTGATTGGATATAAAAAACCCGCAAGTCGACCTTGCGGGTTTTTTTTCGTCTAGATTTTCCCCATTGTTTTATTATTTGGTTACGTCAAAAAACATTGAGCGAAAAGTACAAAATAACTCGTTCAGTTTGAAGAAAGACAGGGGAAGGATGACAATTTACGCAATCGAGAGCGGCGTCGCAATTACGGACGTTCGCGTCAGCAATTTCAGGTCGCTCACGAATATTGAGGTCGAGCTCGGTGATCTCACGGTATTGATCGGTGCGAATAATGCCGGGAAAACCAGTTTTCTAGACGCCTTATATACCGCTGTCGGAGCGGGCAGAAAGACCTTTTCGAGCGAGGATGTGAGGCTCGCGAAAGGTGAGGCATTGCCCCCGAAAGATCGCCAGATTACGGTGGATGTTCGGGTACGTCCTGTGGGAGATGACGGGGAGGTTATTGATAAATTCCCAGCCGGAAGTTTTTGGACGTCTCTGTGGGGGAGCTTGTTTGCTTTCGATGACGAATTTAACGAGTTCATCGCTTTACGTGTCACGATGGCTTGGAGCATCGCCAAAGCAGATTACGTCGTTGAGCGTAAAGCCTTGAAGGAATGGAGGCCGTTTGCCGACTGGTTGACGACAGAAGTGCATGATCGAAATGTCACGGCCTCTTTGCTCGAACCTTTGGCATTTCACTACATCGATGCAAAACGCGATCTGGATGAAGATTTGCGGAAGCAGGGCTCTTTCTGGCGTCGAATGACCGATGAACTTGGTCTGGACGAAGCAGACATCGCCGAATTGGAAGAAACGCTCTCTTCGATCAATCAACAAATCGTGGATAAGAGTGAGGTGCTGAAACATCTCAAAGATAGCCTGGCTGATTTACAAGTCGTCGTGGCCGCAGACAGTGCCGGGATTGATATCTCTCCCGTAGCCCGGAAATTGCGAGATTTGTCGCGAGGGATTGACGTGTCTTTTTCCACGTCGGGGGCACAGGCTTTTCCGTTGGCTCGCCACGGCATGGGTACCAGAAGCCTGGCGTCTTTGTTGGTCTTCCGAGCCTTCGCCTCGTGGAGGAATACTCGGGTTGTTGCAAGTGGAGACAAAATTCACTCCCTTCTTGGCCTCGAAGAGCCCGAATCCCACCTTCACCCCCAAGCACAACGCTCACTGTTTTCTCATATCAAAGACATTTCCGGACAACGGGTGGTCAGCACTCATTCCCCTTATTTTGCGGGGCAAGCCCAATTGGAGGATCTGAGGCTGTTCATCAAGAACGGCGGGGAAACGTCTTGCACTCGGCTTGACTTAACGAAACTGACCAAGTTAGACGACAAGAGGAAACTCCAAGAGACGGTGATTGAATCTCGGGGAGACATTCTGTTTGCAAGGGCGGTTATTTTGTTCGAGGGACAAACAGAAGAGCAGGCCCTTCCTATCTGGGCAGAGGCCTATTGGGAAGCAACTATTCATGAGCTGGGTTTCAGTTTTGTCCGAGCGAACGGGACAGACTATTTCCCCTTCATTTGGTTGGCCAAAAGCCTAGGAATTCCTTGGTATATTATCGGCGACGGTGAGGCAAAGCCGGTCTCAGATTTGGAGGACGCTTTAAAAAAAGCAGATGCTCCGGCTATCAATGACTCTAAAAACATCGTCATATTCCCCAATGGGCATAATTTTGAAACCAAGTTGGTTAGCGAGGGATACCTTGCTGAGATAGAAATAGCCCTGGACGAAATGAGCGAACGAAAAAATTATCTTGATGAGTTCATGAAGAAACATCATGGTAAAGCGTATCCAAAGGGAAGAGGTAATCGCGATTATGAGTCCGATGGTGCCCGTCTGAGGGCGGCGGCGGATGCAATGGCCCTGTCCAAGACCAGAGTCTCGAAGCCCGTTGCAAAAGCGATTTCTGGATTAGAAGACGAGGGAAGACGCTTCCCAGAAGAGATTCGTTCGCTATTTGAAGTGATCAGTCGCGATCACGGTCTACACATAAGAGAGAAGAAATAATGAGCACTTCAACGACACCACGCCTTTCTCCTCAACAAATGGAGGTGGTCAAGCACGTAGAAGGGGCTCTCGTTGTCGTGGCTGGACCAGGTTCGGGAAAGACTCGGGTGTTGACGGAGCGTGTGCGGACTTTGCTTACCGAGGTGCCAGGGCACTTCCGGGTTTTGGCGTTGACGTTCACCAATAAAGCCGCTGAGGAGATGCGTGACCGATTGTCTGATCTCGGAAGTGAGCGGCAGAGAGCCTTCATCGGGACCATTCACGGTTTTTGTTTGGAGATGCTTGCTGAGCGTGGGAAATTCGTTGGAGTGGAAGGTACGCCAAACATCTTCGAGCAGTTCAAAGACCGCAAAGAGATTCTCCTGAAAGCCATCAAAGAAGATCCCTACTTGGACGAGGAGCTAAATCAGACCGTCGATCCGAAGGAACGAGGGAAACGCGTTGACGAATGGCTTCAAATGATCTCTCGGGTGAAGGCACATCCGATTACGTATGCGGTCATTGAAGAGGAGTTGACGAGGCGGGTGATTCAGGCATACGACGCTGGATTGAGGGCCTGTCATGCTTACGATTTTGACGACTTGCTTTTGCTGACATACAAACTACTGAGTGAAAATCCCAAGCTCGCTGATTTCTATCGGCGGCTCTACAACTTTGTCTGTATAGACGAAGCCCAAGATTTGAACGAGGCCCAATATGCTGTGATTTGTGCTTTGTGTGGAGATCATCTTAAAAATGTGATGCTGGTCGGAGATCCGAAGCAATCGATTTACGGCTTCAACACATCCAGCCCCGAATACATGTACCGCTTCGAGACCGATTTCGCAGCGAAGAAGATCAACCTCACCGAAAATTTCCGTTCTTCCCAAGCCGTTGTATCGATGGCCAGGAAACTCGACTCCAACTACCTGGTGGAGGCACAGATCCCAATTCCAGGGGAGTTGCAGATTATTGTAGGGAATGACGAAGAAGACGAGGCTAAGAAGATCGTTGAAAAAATGAGTTTCCTGTTTGCGAATGGACACACAGACGTAGAGGGAAAAATTACTCCGTCGAGTTGTGCCATTTTGGGCAGAAACCGGTTTGTGCTGCTGAAAATTGAAGCAGAACTTCAATCACGAAACATCCCATTCTTCCGACGCGTGACATCGAATCACGAAAACGAATCTGAAACGGTCGATGAATTTCAGTTGGCCCTCAGAGTAGTCGCAAATCCGAAAGATCGGCTGCACTTTGCGGCTCTCGCAAAAAAATGGAAGGTGTCTGATCCTGAAAGCACCCTTGATTCGCTCGGTGCTCTCGATGGCATGGCGACCATGTCGGGCAATAAGAATGCTCTTCCTATCGTGCACGCCGTCAGAGCGATTGTGAATAGCTCTGACCGCTTGGATCTCATGCCAGCGTTCTCATCTTTGCGAAGCCATGCCGATTCACTGGATGAAAATTCGAGGCGGGCAATCTATGAAGATGTCGCTGTCTTCGAGCAGGAGTGGGATCAATATCTAAGAGCAAGCAGCACAGGCCGGACTTTGGTCGGGTTTATGAGCAGCAAGGCACTTGGGGCTACTCAGCACTCCCAAAAAGAGGGGGTAGCTCTGCTGACTGTGCATTCTTCCAAAGGCCTGGAATTTGACGTCGTGTTTATCGCTGGAATGTGTGAGGGTGTGTTCCCAGATTATCGTGCGAAGGGAAAGGCTCTTGAAGAAGAGCAGAGAAACGCATTTGTGGCAGTGACGAGATCCAAGCGGCTTTTATATTTGTCCTATCCAAAAATGCGAATGATGCCTTGGGGCGATAACCGTTTCCAATCCCCATCTCGCTTCCTGTGAGAGCCAATTATCCCTTAAATATGGCTGAAAAATAAACGGCAAAAAATGTCAGCTATGCAGGGATGAGTTGAATCAATCCAACGATTCAAAGGAACACATCATCCCGAATTCAATCGGGGGTAAGAAGAAGGTTTCGGGTTTTATTTGCAAGTCTTGCAATAGCAAAACTGGCGAAACCTGGGATGCTGAGTTGGCTTCTCAGTTGAATTGGTTTTCCCTATTTTTCGGAATTATTCGAGACCGTGGAGCCCTAGTCGCGTTGCACGTGGTCCTCGTCGGGTTCACCCGCTGCCGCACGTATCCATTCCCTGAATGCCTTCACCGCCCGCATGCCGGCGTCTCCCCGGCGATAGCACAGGAAGTGCATTTCCTTCTGGATGGACTTGAAGACATTCTCGTCCAGCCGCACCAGGTCGCCGCGCGCCAGTTCGGTCTCGGCGAAGCGCGCCGTCTCCAGCGCCACGCCCAGGCCATCGACGGCGGCGGCTACTGCCAGCGAGCCACGGTCAAAGGAGGGATGGGCGCGCGGCGGCAAGCGGACGCCGTGCAGGTCGAACCAGTCCTTCCAGCGAACCGGATTGAGCTTGGATTCGATCAGGGTCAGTTCCAGCAGATCCAGCGGCCCCCGGATGGCATGACGCTGCAGCAGAGCCGGAGAGCACAGCGGTATGGTCGGTTCCATGCCCAGGGCTTCGACGAGGACACCATCGCGGTGCGGCGGGGCGCCGTAGGCAATGTCGATATCGATGGCGGCGTCGCGCTGCAGGTCGATGGGCTCGGCACTGGTGGACATCTGCAGGGTGATCGCCGGATGCGCCTGCATGAACTGCCCCAGGCGCGGACTCAACCACTTGCTGGCAAAGCTGGGCGCGCAATGCACCGCCAGTACGGCCCGCTCATCGGCCTGGCGGAACACCGCACAGGCGTCTTCGATCGCATCGAAGGCCGGGGAGAGCTTGCCCAGAAACAGCTGCCCCTGGAGGGTCAGCGTCACCCGCCGGGTCTGGCGGATGAACAACTCCTTGCCGCACCACTCCTCGAGCGAGCGCACCTGGTGACTGATGGCCGAGGTGGTCAGGTGCAGCTCCTGTGCCGCCAGTGTGAAACTGCCCAGCCGGGCAGCAGCCTCGAAGGCACGTAGCGAGAAGAAGGACGGCAGTTTGCGCATGGCGGATGGCTGGCAGGGTGGAGTGTGCGGCGGAACGGCTTATGGTTGAGCCGGATTCAACAATCGGTGAAAACAGGTCTTTTGTCAACGCGCGGGCGTACTGCCACCATGGCAGCCAGCCGTCAGGAAGACTACCTGCGCCCCTTCATTCCCGATAACAGGAGACCGCATCATGCTCGACACCGTCAAACGCACATCCGTCTACCAGCCCGAGCAACTGGGCCTGAGGTTCCCCGAGATTCCCGAGTTCAAGAGCTTCGACGAACAGCGTCTCTACCTCAAGAAGCGTCTGGTCGCGGCCTGCCGCGCCTTCGCACAGCAAGGCTTCGACTACGGTTTCGCCGGCCACCTGACGGTGCGTGACCCGGAACGTCCCCACCTGTACTGGACCAATCCGATGGCCGTGCATTTCAATCAGGTGCGTATGTCCAACCTGATCCTGGTGGATCACGAAGGTCGCGTGGTCGAAGGTGACTATGCTGTCAACCGCGCCGGTTTCGTGTTGCATGCGGCCGTGCACGAAGCGCATCCGGAGATCGTCGCCATGTGCCATGCCCATACCGAATACGGCACCGCTTTCTCCACGCTGGGCCAGCCGCTGTTGCCGATCAGCCAGGATGCCGCCGCCTTTTTCGAAGACCACGTGGTCATCGGCGACGAGGCCGGCCAGGTCGCCGTCGAGGTCAAGGCCGGGCATCGCGTGGCCAATGCCTTTGCCGGCGTGAAGGCGGCCATCCATCAGAACCACGGGCTGTTGACCGCCAGCCGCCACAGCATCGAATCGGCCGCCTTCTGGTTCATCGCCCTGGAACGCTGCTGCAAACAGCAGTTGCTCATCGCCGCCAGCGGCCAGACGCCGCGCCTGGTGCCCGAAGACAAGGCCCGCTACAGCCGCGAACACGTCGGTAGCGACTATATCGGCTGGTTACACTTCCAGCCCATCTACGACGACCTGGTGGCGACCCAGCCCGACATGTTCACCTGAGCCGGCAATAGCGGCCGAGCCCCCGCAGAGGTGGCCGGCCAGCAGTACCCCATCACAACGGAGACCCCATGACCACCACTATCGCCACCGGCCACGCCGGGCTTGCGCCGGCCGCCGAAGAGCGGCTATATGCCAAAGTCACCTGGCGCCTGATTCCCTTCCTCTTCATCTGCTACGTGGTCGCCTATCTCGACCGCGTCAACGTCGGGTTCGCCAAGCTGCAGATGCTGAATGAACTGCAGTTTTCCGAGGCCGTGTACGGTCTGGGCGCCGGCATCTTCTTCCTCGGGTATTTCATCTTCGAAGTACCCAGCAACCTGATGCTGCATCGCTTCGGCGCGCGTCGCTGGATTGCCCGCATCATGTTCAGCTGGGGCATCATCTCCGGCGCCATGATGTTCGTGCAGACGCCTACCGTCTTCTACATCATGCGCTTCTTCCTGGGCGTGGCGGAGGCCGGCTTCTTCCCTGGCATCATCCTCTACCTGACCTACTGGTATCCCTCGGCCCGGCGCTCCAAGGTGACGTCGCTGTTCATGACCGGCATCCCCATGGCCGGGGTACTGGGCGGTCCGCTGTCGGGCTGGATCCTGGCGACCTTCGATGGTGCGCATGGCATGGCGGGATGGAAGTGGCTGTTCCTGATCGAAGCCTTGCCTTCGCTGCTGCTGGGCGTGATGGTGCTCAAATACCTGGACGACGGGATCAACAAGGCTTCCTGGCTCAACGATGACGAGAAGCGCCTGCTGCAGGCCAATATCGACGCCGACGACGCCAAGGTCAGCGAGCATTCGATGCTGGGTGGCTTCCGCCATCCGATGGTGTGGGTGCTGTCGGCGGCCTACTTCGGTTTCATCATGGGCCTGTATGGCATCGGCTTCTGGTTGCCGACGCTGATCAAGGCCTCCGGTGTGAGCAGCCCTGAAACCATCGGCTGGCTGGTCGCGATCCCCTATGCTGCGGCCACCCTGGCAATGATCTGGACCAGCACGCATTCCGATCGCACCGGTGAACGCCGCTGGCACGTGGCCCTGCCGGCGCTGTTGGGGATGGTCGGCCTGATTGCCAGTACCCTGCTGCCGCAGACGCCGCTGGTGGCCGTGGCCACGCTGACGCTGGCGACCATGGGCATCATTACCGGCCTGGCGCAGTTCTGGTGTCTGCCACCGGCCTTCCTGCGGGGTGCCGCTGCCGCCGCAGGGATCGCAGTCATCAACTCGGTGGGCAACCTGGCGGGTTTTGTCAGCCCCTTCATCGTCGGCTGGATCAAGGATGTCACGCACAGCACCAACAATGGCCTGTATGTGATCTCGGCGAGCCTGGTCGTGGCGGCGGCGATTGCCCTGTCGATGGCCAGGGAGAAGGTCAACCAGCCACGTTGACTGGCCGTCTCTAAAAATAAAGCCGGGACATCGCAAGATGCCCCGGCTTTGTGACTACCCGGCGTAGAACCCCGGTTGCCTGCGCAGGCCAGGCAATCAGCCGCGGGCCTTGTTACCGGTCAACTGCTCCACCACCTGCCGTGGCGCCTCGGCATAGTGCTTGAACTCCATCGAGTAGGTGGCGCGACCCTGCGACAGTGAACGCAGCGTGGTCGAGTAGCCGAACATTTCCGACAGAGGGACTTCGGCGCGCACCAGCTTGCCGCCGCCCACCATGTCTTCCATGCCCTGCACCATCCCGCGCCGCGAGGACAGGTCGCCCATCACGTTGCCCATGAATTCCTCGGGCGTTTCGACCTCGACCTGCATCATCGGCTCCAGCAGCATGGGGCCGGCGCGCTTCATCGCTTCCTTGAAGGCCATCGAGCCCGCCATGCGGAAGGCGTTTTCGTTGGAGTCCACGTCGTGATACGACCCGAAGGTCAGCGTGGCCTTCACGTCCACTACCGGATACCCCGCCAGCACACCAGCCTTGAGCGATTCCTGGATACCCTTGTCGACCGCCGGGATGAATTCGCGCGGGACCACGCCACCCTTGATGGCATCGACGAATTCATAGCCCTTGCCGGCCGGTTGCGGCTCCAGCTTGATCACCACATGACCGTACTGACCGCGTCCTCCGGACTGCTTGACGAACTTGCCTTCCACGTCTTCCACGCCCTTGCGGATCGCTTCGCGGTAGGCCACCTGCGGCTTGCCGACGGTGGCTTCGACGTTGAACTCGCGCTTCATGCGGTCCACCAGGATTTCCAGGTGCAGCTCGCCCATGCCCGACATGATGGTCTGGCCCGATTCCTCGTCGGTATGCACGCGGAAGGACGGATCCTCCTGCGCCAGGCGGTTCAGGGCAATGCCCATCTTTTCCTGGTCGGCCTTGGTCTTCGGTTCCACCGCCTGCGAGATCACCGGTTCCGGGAAGATCATGCGTTCCAGGATGATCGGGTGCTCCGGGTCCGACAGGGTGTCACCGGTGGTCACGTCCTTCAGACCCACGGCCGCCGCGATATCGCCGGCGAACACTTCCTTGATCTCCTTGCGCTCGTTGGCGTGCATCTGCAGGATGCGGCCCAGGCGTTCCTTCCTGCCCTTCAGCGGGTTGTAGACCGTGTCGCCGGAGTTGATGAGGCCGGAATACACGCGGAAGAAGGTCAGTTGCCCCACGAACGGGTCGGTCATGATCTTGAAGGCCAGGGCCGAGAACGGTTCCTCGTCCGACGGATGGCGCTCGATCTCGCTGTCGTCCTCGGCATGGCCGGCGATGGCCGGCACGTCGATGGGCGAGGGCAGGTAGTCGATCACCGCATCCAACATGGCCTGCACGCCCTTGTTCTTGAAGGCGCTGCCGGCCAGCATCGGCACGATCTCGTTGGCTACCGTGCGCAGGCGCAGGCCGCGCTTGATGTCGTCCTCGGTCAGGGGCGTGCCGGAGAGGTATTTCTCCAGCAATTCCTCATTGGCCTCGGCGGCCTGCTCGACCATGCGGTCGCGCCATTCGCGTGCGGTCTCTTCCAGCTCCAGCGGGATGTCTTCGTACTTGAACAGCACGCCCTGGCTGGCCTCGTCCCAGATGATGGCCTTCATCTTGACCAGGTCGATCACGCCCGAGAAGTGGTCTTCCGCGCCCACCGGAATCTGGATGGGGACGGCTTTGCCCTTCAGGCGTTCCTCGATCTGACGCTGCACGCGGAAGAAGTCTGCGCCGATGCGGTCCATCTTGTTGACGAAGGCGATGCGCGGCACCTTGTACTTGTTGGCCTGGCGCCAGACGGTCTCGGACTGCGGTTGCACGCCACCCACCGAGTCGTACACCATCACCGCGCCATCCAGCACGCGCATGGAACGCTCCACCTCGATGGTGAAGTCCACGTGGCCCGGGGTGTCGATGATGTTGATGCGGTGCTCGGGGTAATTGCCGGCCATGCCTTTCCAGAAGGCGGTGGTGGCGGCCGAGGTGATGGTGATGCCGCGTTCCTGCTCCTGCTCCATCCAGTCCATGGTGGCCGCACCGTTATGCACTTCGCCGATCTTGTGATTCACACCCGTATAAAAAAGAATGCGCTCGGTGGTCGTGGTCTTGCCCGCGTCGATGTGGGCGCTGATACCGATGTTGCGGTAGTTTTCTATTCGGGTCTTGCGGCTCATGGCATGTCCTTTCGATGGGTGCCTATTTGACTGATGAGGTGGAAAACAGGTGGTCATGGACCACCAATCCTGTTCGGTACACACTTATTTATGTAACGAGCATTAGATAATAGAAACGACTGCGGGATTATTCAAGGGGTTTGCAATTATTTTTGTAACCCCGATTAAAATAAACTACACTGCCTGACGAATCCATTACCGATTGGGGTAACACCCCGCAAAGGACACCGATGATAAGAACCCGCGGCCGCCCGCGCAGTTTCGATCGCGATCAGGCATTGCGCCAGGCCATGCAAGTCTTCTGGAACAAGGGTTACGAAGGCACCACCATGGCCGACCTGACCGATGCCATCGGCGTGAAGGCCCCGAGCCTGTACGCCGCCTTTGGCGACAAGGATGCCTTGTTCCGGGAGGTGGTGGAAGTCTATTCGCGCACCGTCAGCGCCGAACCCTTGCGCCTGTTGCAGGCTGGAAAGGGCATACGCGAAGATCTGCAGGCCATGCTGCGCGCCAGCGTGCGCATGTATTCCGGCAAATCCGAGTTACCAGGATTGCCGGTTGGCAAAGGCTGCATGGTGGTGATTTCCGCCATCAACTGTGCCCCCGAGAACAGCGAACACAGTGATGCGCTGTCACAACGCCGGCACAAGCGCCGCAACGAGATCCGTGCCCGCCTGCTGCAGGCGCAACGCGATGGGGAGATTCGCGCCGATGCCGACGTGACCGCGCTGGGCGATTTCTACACCAGCTTCCTCAATGGACTGGCGCTGGGCGCCCGGGACGGAGTGTCCAATGCGCGGCTGGCCGCCACGCTCAAGCACGCCATGCTGCCGCTGGAGAGCGTGCTGGTGGAAGCGGGCAGTTGACACTGCGATGCCAGTGCTGGCAAGGGACATAAAAAAACGGGAGCCGAGGCTCCCGTTGTTCATTGGCTTGCTTGCAGCAGCTCAGGCCTTAGTCCTCAGGCCGCTCGTGCCAGGGTGCCGTCATTTTCCTTCAACTGGCCGCCCAGGGCGTCCACCAGCGCGGCCAGCAGCTTGGCCAGTTCGCCGCTCATCAGCATGAAATCGCCGTCGAAGCGTTCGTCGTCGTTCTTGCCGGCGATTTCGCTGTCTTCCTTGAGCACGTCCAGCGGCGCGATGCGCTTGACCGACAGGTTCTCGGTCAGCACGAAGGACACCTTGTCCGCCCAGGTCAGGGCCAGGCGGGTGCACTGCTTGCCGGCCTCGATGTGGCGGCGGATGTCTTCCGCTTCCAGTGCGTGGCGGACATAGCGCACGGTGGCCTTGCTCTCGGCGGTGGAGCGCAGTTCGGTATCCTGGTCGACGGTGAAGCCGTTGGGGGCTTCATCGCTGACCAGCCAGTCTGTCATCGCCGCGCCTGGCGACATGACGGTGCGCAGCGTTTCCAGCGGGAACTTCGGAATGGCCTTGAAAAGCAGTTTCAGGACTTCCTCGGCCTTGGAGGGCGAGCCGGCATCGACCAGCAGCCAGCCATTGACCGGATCGATCCACACCCAGGTGCTGCGCACGATGGAAAAGGCGCGTGGCAGCAGCTCATCGGTGACCTGCTCCTTCAATTCCTTGGTCTGCTTGCGGCCGGGCGGGAAGCCTTGCTGTTCTTCCAGCTCGGCGGCGCGGGCCTTGGTGACCTGGTTGATGACGGTCGAGGGCAGCAGTTTCTTTTCGGTATCGAGCTTGAGCAACAGCTGGCGGTTCACTACATGCACCAGCTTTTCATTGTTGCGCGGCGGGACCCAGCCCTGGCTTTGCATGTCCAGGCTGGAGCAGGCGGTGAAGGCCTGCGGTGCCAGGTGGGATTCGAGTTCGTCGGCGTTGATCGCCCACGGTGCGGGCAGACGATAGATCTGTAGATTCTTAAACCACATAGGCTTCCGGAGGCAGGGGCAAAAAGGAAGATTTTACACGTCCGTCCCGACACAAGCGATGTCGGATTGTCCACGTCCGTCCCTGAATTCTCCATCCCGCGACAGTGCCGTCGCCTATGGTTCAGTAATGCGGCGGCCTTTCATTGGCCGCCGCACGATCCTGGCTGCTGTCGGACATTTCCTTGAAGCGTTTGGCCAGGGCATGCAGCAGCATTTCCAGTTCTTCGATCTTCTTCTGCTGGCGATAGACGGTCTGGTTCAGCTCATCCACCAGGTCTTCCTGATGGGCGATCTTCATCTCGATGTCGATGATGCGGTCTTCGTTGATCACTTCTGTCCTTCCGTAGAGGGGGTGGCCAGGCCGGCATGGCGGCCTTCGTCCTTGAGCCATTGGACTACGCCAAGGCCGGCGGCATGGCCGGTGGCGAAGCAGGCGGTGAGCAGGTAGCCGCCCGTGGGCGCTTCCCAGTCCAGCATTTCGCCGGCGCAGAACACACCCGGCAGGGCGCGCAGCATCAGTGCGTCGTCCAGCGCCTCGAAGCTGACGCCACCGGCACTGCTGATGGCTTCCTCGATCGGACGCGGTCGCAACACCGGCAGCGGCAGTGCCTTGATGGCACGCGCCAGCTTGCCCATGTCGGCGAAATCTTCCTTGCTCATCAGTTCGCGCAGCAGGCCGGCCTTGACGCCCTTGAGATGCAGGCGGCTCTGCAGGTGGCTGGACAGCGAGCGGGCGCCCCGTGGATGGGCCAGCTCGGCTTCCACCTTTTCCAGCGACCAGTCCGGCAGCAGGTCCAGGTAGAGGCGGGCCGATCCGGTGCTGGCGATGGTCTCGCGCAGGGCGGCCGACATGGCATAGACCAGGCTACCTTCGATGCCTTGTGCGGTGACGATGAATTCACCGCGACGATTCTGTACGCCGCCGCTGGGCAGCGCGGTACTGGCGACCACCGGCTTGACCGGTTGGCCGGCGAAGCGCTCGCGGAAGTGTTCGCTCCAGTCCAGTTCGAAGCCGCAGTTGGAGGGCTGCAGCGCAGCGACCTCGACCTGCCGTTCACGCAGCAATGGCACCCAGCTGCCGTCCGAGCCCAGGCGCGGCCAGCTCGCTCCGCCCAGGGCCAGGACCACGGCGTCGGCGCGCACGCTGATGTCGCCCTCGGGGCCGGCCAGACGCAGGCTGCCATCGTCCTGCCAGCCCAGCCAGCGATGGCGCATGTGCAGGCGCACGCCGGATTCGCGCAGGCGATGCAGCCAGGCGCGCAGCAGCGGTGCAGCCTTCATCTCGCGCGGAAAGACCCGGCCGGAACTGCCGACGAAGGTCTCGATGCCGAGATCATGGATCCACTGGCGCAGGCGATCCGCATCGAAGCGGCGCACGAAGGGCGCGACCTGCTCGCGGCGATTGCCGTAGCGCGGCAGGAAGTCGGGCTGCGCTTCGGAGTGCGTGATGTTCATGCCGCCGCGCCCGGCCAGCAGGAACTTGCGGCCGGCCGAGGGCATGGCGTCATAGACGTCCACGGCCAGGCCATGGGCGGCCAGCACTTCGGCCGCCATCAGCCCGGCCGGGCCGGCACCGATCACGATTGCGCGGCCGTTGCCAGGGGTGTTGCTTGGGAGAGTCTGCATCTGTGTCATGCGCGGGATGATACCGCCCGCCTGCGCTGAGCGCACGCGATTGCCGCACATTGCTGCGGTGGCGGTCAGTAGTGGTCAGCTGCGATCAACGACGATGCGGTGCGCTGTACTTGTTTTCCAGGCGCGACACGACCAGCGCCAGGCAGATGGTCATGGAGAAATACAGCACCGAGATGGTGATATACGGTTCCCAGTAGCGGGCATAGGTGCCGGCCACGGTACGGGCCGCATACGCCAGTTCGGCCAGGCCGATGGCCGAGACCAGGGAGGAATCCTTCAGCAGCGTGATGGCTTCGTTGCCCAACGGAGGCAGCATGCGGCGAAAGGCCTGGGGCAGCACCACGTAGCGCATCGTCAGGCCGTAGTTCATGCCCAGGCTGGCGGCGGCATAGGACTGGCCGCGCTCGATGGACTGGATGCCGGCACGGAAGATTTCCGAGATGTAGGCCCCGGCGTTGAGCGACAAGGCCACCGTACCCGACAGGAAGGCGCCGTAGTCCTGCTTGATGGTCCGGGCCAGTTCGCCGCTGATCAGGAGGCCATGCTCCTGCTGCACCAGCAAAGGCATCACTGCAAAGTGGATCAGCATGATCTGCACGAACAACGGCGTGCCACGGAAGAAGGCCACATAGAAGCCGGACAGCCAGCGCAGGCATCTGAGCGGCCACTTCCAGGCGCCGTGCTGTACCTCGGCCAGGCGCAGCATGCCCACCAGCAAGCCGATCACGGTGCCGATCAGGATACTGATCAGCGACACCTGCAAGGTCATGAGAACGCCCTTGGCGAACAGCGGCGCATAGCCTTGGATGATGCTCCAGCGGAAATCCATGTCGGACTCGATCGGTGATTGAAGAAATCGGGTGTCGAAAATGCAGGACGGCGGCATGGCGCCGCCGTCCTGTCTTGGCAGCGGTCGGCTTACTTGCCGAAGTATTGTGCGCTGATGGCGGCAAAGCTGCCATCGGCCTTCATCTCGGCCAGGCCCTTGTTGATCCTGGCCAGCAGTTCCGGATCATCCTTGCGCACGGCGATGCCGTAGTCTTCCTTGGGGAAATCCGGATCGGTGACGGTGCGCAGTTTGCTGTTGGGGTTGTTGGCGATGTAGTTCTTGACCACCGGCTCATCGGCCACGACCGCATCGACGCCGCCGCTTTCCAGTTCCTTCAGGGCCAGCGGGGTCGAGTCGAAGCGCTTGATCTTGGCGCTGTTCTTGCCCAGCACCTGCTGCACCAGTTCGTCACCGGAGGTGGCGCTCTGGGTACCCACGGTCAGGGGCTTCAGGTCGGTCATCTTGCTGACCTTGGTATCAGCGGCCGGCAGGGCGATGGTCTGGGTGGCCACGAAGTAGGGCTCGGAGAAGGCCACCGACTTCTTGCGCTCGTCGGTGATGGTGATGGCCGAGATCAGCAGGTCACGGTCGCCCTGCGCCAGGAAGTTGAAGAAGCCTTCGAACGGGGTCGGCACGAACTTGACTTCGATGCCGATCTTCTTGGCCAGCGCCTTCATGATGTCGATGTCGAAGCCGACCACTTCCTTCTGTTCGTTTTCCGAGGAGAAGGGCGCATAGGCCGATTCCACGCCGACCACATACACGCGTGCCGGGGCGGCCTGCGGCGCGGCGCCAGCGGCGCTCTTGTCTTCCTGCTTGCCGCAGGCAGCCAGGCCCAGCATGCCGACGAAGCCGGCGGTCAGCGCCAGCGCGCGGGCGTGGCGGGAGAACATCTTGATCATCTTGTGGATTTCCTTGTCTGGAATGGTTGGGCGGAGCAAGGCGGCACGCGCGGATGGCACAGCCGGCGATGTTGCTCCGGTGAAACTCGGGGATTTTTTAGCAGGCGGCATTTTAAACCGCGAGACGGCCGGGGCGGGCGCTTGCACATCAAATCCGGGCAAATCGCACAATTTATGTGCGTGTGGACGACATTTTTGCCACGTTTTGAACGCCCTGGCGCGGCCAGGCTCAACTTCCTTCCGGCGTCGGACGAGGTTTCTGCAACAAGGCCTTCAGATTGGCCAGCCGCGCCTGGGGCGTGATCTTTTCACTTTCCTGCGGCACTGCCTCGCCTTCGTCCAGCCGCATCTCCTTCACGAAGCGCGAAATCTGGCACTCGATCACTTCCTTGGCGCGCTTGCGGCGCTTGCACCAGGACAGGTGCAGCGAGCGCTGGGCGCGGGTGATGCCGACATACATCAACCGGCGTTCTTCTTCCACGCGTGCGGCGGCGGCTTCGGGCGGGGTATCGGGGTCGCCCTTGTGGGGCAGGATGCCTTCTTCCACGCCGACCAGGAACACGTGCGGAAACTCCAGTCCCTTGGAGGCGTGCAGGGTCGACATGCGCACTGCATCCTGCTCTTCGTCGCGGCCTTCGAGCATGCTCATCAGGGCCACCATCTGGGTGATCTCCAGCAGGTTCTTTTCCTCGCCGTCGCCATCACGGCCACCGCAGGCGCGTTCCTTCAGCCAGTTGATGAAGTCCACCACGTTCTGCCAGCGTGCCTGGGCGGCGCGCTCCTCGAAGCTGTCATAGAGGTAGAACTCGTAGTTGATGGCCTCCATCATGTCGTCCAGCACGCGGCCGGCCTCGGCACCGCTGCCGGAGGGTCCGGGGCGGGTGGCACGCGACTCCAGTGCATTGATGAAGTCGCAGAACTTGCGCAGCGGCAGCAGCTGGCGGTCGGTCAGCTTGTCTTCCAGACCGCCCTTGTAGACGGCTTCGAACAGCGAGCACTGCCATTGCCCGGCCAGCGTACCAAGCACTTCCAGCGTGGCCTGGCCGACGCCCCGGCGCGGGGTGGTGACGGCGCGGATGAAGGCCGGGTCGTCGTCCTGATTGGCGATCAGGCGCAGGTAGGCAATGATGTCCTTGATCTCGGCGCGGTCGAAGTAGCTCCGTCCGCCCGACATGACGTAGGGAATGCGTTCGCGCCGCAGCGATTTTTCCAGGATGCGGGCCTGGTGGTTGCCGCGATACAGGATGGCGTAGTCGGCGAACTTGGCGCGCCGTTCAAAGCGGTGCGCCGAGAGGGTGATGGCGATCTGGTCGGCTTCGGCTTCCTCGTCATCCATGGCCATCACGCTGATCGGATCGCCCAGACCGTGTTCCGACCAGAGCGTCTTGTCGAACAGCTTGGGGTTGTTGGAAATGACCGCATTGGCCGCCTGCAGGATGCGTGTGCTGGAGCGGTAGTTCTGTTCCAGCTTGATCAGATGCAGGTTGGGGAAGTCCACGCCCAGCAGCTTGAGGTTTTCGATGGTGGCGCCGCGCCAGGCATAGATGGCCTGGTCGTCATCGCCCACGGCGGTGAACATGGGCTTCTTGCCCACGCCGGTGACCAGCAACTTGACCAGTTCGTACTGGCAGGTGTTGGTGTCCTGGTATTCATCGATGAGCAGATAGCGCAGCTTGCGCTGCCAGCGGTCGCGCACTTCCTCGTTGCTGCGGAACAGTTCCACCGGCAGGCGGATCAGGTCGTCGAAGTCCACTGCCTGGTAGGCCTTGAGCGTGGCGACATAGCTGCGATAGATGCGGGCCGCCTGGGCCTCGTCCTCGGTGCGGGCGTTCTTCTCTGCCAGTGTCGGATCGACCAGGCCGTTCTTCCACAGCGAGATGGCATTCTGGATGCCGCGGATGATGGCCTTGTCGGTGGTCACCGCCAGTTCTTGCACCAGGGAAAAACAATCGTCGCTGTCCATGATTGAAAAGCGGTCCTTCAGCCCCAGATGCTTGGACTCCTGCCGCAGTATCTTCACCCCCAGCGAATGGAAGGTCGACACCGTGAGGTGCTTGGCCTGTTTCGGGTCCTTCAACAGCTTGGCGATACGCTCCTGCATTTCCAGCGCAGCCTTGTTGGTGAAGGTCAGCGCGGCGATGTTGCGCGATTCGTAACCGCAGTTCTCGATCAGGTGTGCGATCTTCTGCGTGATCACCCGGGTCTTGCCCGAGCCGGCCCCGGCCAGCACCAGGCAAGGTCCGGCCATGTAGTGGACGGCTTCGCTTTGTGGCTTGTTCAGGCCGAAAGAAGGGGCGGACATACGGAGGGTATCGGCGGCGGCAGGGGGTGGAAAAGAGGCGCCATTGTAGCAGTCCGCCTGCAGCCCGGCCGCTTCAGGTCGCTACCGGCGGACCGGCCCTGTGGGACAATGCGCGCATGGGCTCACCCAGCGTGGCCAGACTAAACGAGTGCAAACATGAAATTCAATCACCTCATCCAGATCAACGATCCGCTCAACCCGCTGATCGACACCCTGAGCCGCGACGAGCTGTGGCATGGCCTGGTCCTGCGGGCGGAGTCGCCGCGCCTGTTCATGCCGCACCTGGACGAGTGCCGCCTGTCCGACAAGAGCCTGGAGGGCGTGCATCGCGAGTTGCGCTATGGCGAACTGGTGATCATCGACAAGGTGAGCTACCTGCCGCAGATCCAGGTGCTCTACGAAGTGCCGGCGCAGGGTGACATCCCGGCCTCGCGCATGAGCATGACCATCGAGGAGCCGCAGGCCGAGGTGCTGTTCGTGCGCTTCGAGTACGACGATGGCAAGCCGGCCGATATCGATGGTTCCGAAGCCTTCTACGACAATTTCCGGCGCCAGGCCTATCAGGAGGCCGATATCGATACGATACGCATCATCCGTGAATTGTCCCAGCGCGGCGGCTTGCACTGAGTGACGTCCCCTGTCTGGCAGTCATTTCCGCATGCGAAAAGCGCGGCTCCCCAGGGAGACCGCGCTTTTTTTCAGTCTGGTGCCAACACTCAGGCCAGCAAGCGTCCCAGTGCGCCGTTGACCAGTGCGCCACCGATCACCAGCCAGGCGAACAGCACTGCACCCAGGATCATCGGCTTGATGCCGGCGCTGCGCAGGGCCGAGAGGTGGGTGGACAGACCCAGGGCGGCCATGGCCATGGCCAGCATCAGGGTATCGATCTGCAGCAGCACCTGGTTGACCTGGGCCGGCAGCGGGAAGAAGGAGTTGAAGATCACCACGCCGATGAAGGCAAAGGCAAACCAGGGAATGGACAGCTTGCGCTGCTGGTGCGGTTGGTGTTGCTGAGCCGAGCTGCGCGGAGCGACCCGCATGGACAGCATCAGCAGGAAGGGCGCCAGCATCATCACGCGGACCATCTTGGTGATCACCGCCACGTCGGCCGTATGCTGGTCGATGGAGCGCGCCGCAGCCAGCACTTGCGCCACTTCATGGACGGTGGAACCGATGTAGACGCCGAAGTCCGGCAGGCGCATGCCCCAGACCGGTTCGGCCTGCAAGGTGTAGAGCAGCGGATAGAGGAAGATGGCCAGGGAGCCGAAGATCACCACCGTCGATACCGCCACGGTGACCTCTTCGCTGCGTGCCCGCAGTACCGGTTCGGTTGCCATCACCGCGGCCGCGCCACAGATCGAGCTGCCGGCGCCGATCAGCAACGCGGCATCGCGATCCAGCTTCAGCACCCGGGTACCGACCAGCCAGGCCAGACCGAAGGTGGAAAGCAGCATGGCCGCATCGATCACCACCCCGGAGATGCCGACATGGGCGATGTCCTGGAAGGTCAGGCGAAAGCCGTACAGGATGATGCCGGCGCGCAGCAGCGTCTGCTTGGAAAAGCGCACCCCCTCGCCACAGTAGGCGCCCATGCGCGCATAGACGGTATTGCCCAGGATGATGCCCAGCACGATGGCCACCGTCAGTGCCGAAAAGCCGTGATTCTGCAGCCAGGCGATATCGCCCAGGCGCATGGCGACCCACGCCACCGCGCCCGAGAGGACGATGCCGGCCAGCGCGGGATGCAGGGGGGAAGTTTGGGTTGCGGTACGCATGATGCTCTCCACACAGGATGTGTTCGATAGATCAGTTCAGTTGATGGAGTGCACTGTACGTGGGCTGGATATAAAAGAAAAACACGTTGTTTTGCTAATATCTACCTGTTAAATGGGTAGATTGATGGTGGCTCCCGGGCGCCGGGAATGCATCTGGGGGATATTGGGGAAAATATGCGGATCACACTTAGGCAATTGCAGATCTTCCTGGCCGTGGCCCAGTCGGGTTCGACCACGGCCGCAGCCGGGCTGGTCGCATTGTCGCAATCGGCGGCCAGCGCTTCACTCAATGAGCTGGAGAGTCTGCTGGGCGTGCAGCTGTTCGACCGCGTCGGCAAGCGGCTGGTCTTGAACGACAGCGGACGGCAGCTGCTGCCGCAGGCACGCCACATGCTGGACGCTGCCCATACCATCGAGCGCCAGTTCAACGACCCGGCCTCCGGCAGCGAGCTGCATCTGGGGGCCTCCACCACCATCGGCAGCTATCTGTTGCCGGCCATGATCGCGGCCTATCGCCGGGAGCACGCCGGTGCACGGGTACGGGCGCTGGTGGCCAATACGGCCGACATCGTCGATGCGGTGGTCAATTTCGAGGTCGATGCCGGCCTGATCGAAGGCCCCTGCCACGCCGATGACGTGCAGGTCGAACCGTGGATGATGGACGAGCTGATCGTGGTGGCCGCGCCCGCGCATCCCATTGTCACGGGCGGCCGCAAGATCACGCTGAAGATGTTGCGCGAGGCCGACTGGCTCTTGCGGGAGGCAGGTTCAGGCACGCGCGAGGCGGTCGAGCATGCCTTGATTCCCTATCTGCATCACTTGCCGTCGTCGTTCGAATTCGGCAATTCGGAGGCCATCAAGCGTGCCACCGCCGAGGGTTTGGGTATCAGTTGCCTGTCGCGCTCGGTGGTGGAGGACCTGATCGAGTCCGACAAGCTGGTCGAACTGGAGACCCCGTTGCCGACCTTGCGCCGTCATTTCTACATGGTCGTCAGCCGTCACCGGGCAGCTTCGCCCAGCCTGGCGGCGCTGTTGTCGTTCTGTCGGGAGTGGGCGCAGCAGCAACCCCGCTAGCGCAGGGCGGCCGGTACCATTTCAGATCGGCTCGAAGACGCCGGCACTGCGGTTCTTGGCGACCTTGTTCCAGGCGAAGATGCGTCCATTCATCGCCACATACACACCCGGTGGCAGCACTTGCGCCACGCCGCAGGCGAAGCCGAAATTGAACAGGGCATCGGAGTTGGCGATCTCGTAGGGGATCATGGCGCCGGTCAGCACCACGGTCTTGTCGGTCAGCGCCTGGCCCAGCACCTGGGCGGTCTGCTGCATGGTATCGGTGCCGTGCACGATGACAATGGCCTGTTGCTGCGAGGCCTGGCAGGCCGCCAGGACGCGCTGGCGATCGCCATCCTGCATCTCCAGCGAATCGAGCAGGCGCAGGATTTCGAGGGACACTTCGGTGGTGATGCGGGCACGGGCGATGACGTCCGGCAGGTGGCTTTCGCCGAAGCCAAGCTGGCCTGCGATTTCGTCATAGTGCTTGTCGAAGGTGCCGCCGGTGGCGATGATGCGCAGGCTCATGGTCTTCCTATCTTCCAACTGGTCAAAAAATCGAGAAATCGAGAAAAGGGTGTTCCGGGGATCAAGCAAGGAACGCTCCAATGGCGCGGGGAACGGCAGTTCCGGCACGGGCCAGCCGCTATCTTACACGCAGCCGCGGCGGTTTCCTGCCTGGTGCGACCGTGGCGCACGCGTTGCGGCCTGGTCGCCAATGCGATTCTGCAAGGACATCTATAATGGTCCGGATATGAAACCTTTGGCACCCGGCACCGTTATCTTCCACCGCCATCGCGGCTATGGCGTGATCGTGCTCGTCAACCTGTTGACGGGCTGGATTTCTGCGCGTTTCGGCAGTGAAGTGCGTACGCTGGATCTGAACCTGTCCTCCGACGAAGTGCAGCACGCCGATGGCACGCCCATCCTGTTCCGTCGCACCCCGCCGGACCGCATGCCGCATGCCCGGCTCATGGAGATGGTGCGCGAACTGCATCGCGCCGGTTATCAGCGGCTCTATCTCTACAGCTGGCCCAAACCGTCCGGGCTGCACTGGCGCTGGCACCTGTTCAGCGGCCCGCGCAACTGGATCGAGCGGCCGTGGCGGGAGGGCTGGTATGGTTCGGGCGCCGATTACAACTTCAATCCGGTGTTGGGCTGGGGCGATGGCCCCTCGGCCTCGCCGCAGGAACTGGCACGCCTGCTGGCGCAGTTCGATCCGCACGGGCTGGCGCAGGCGCTGGGCGAGGACCAGGAGCACGCCAACTGGTTCGAGCTGGTGTGCGCCACCTTGCTGCCGGATTATGCGTTCAGCCTGGGCTGGCACTACAACGGCAGCATGCCGGAGCATCTGCCGGTCATTCCGGTGCGGCGCAATGTCCCGGAGTATGCCGGGCCACCGCTGCCATGGCCGCCGGGCTGGCGGCACCTGTGGAAGTCAGGCGGCCCGATGCCGCAGTCGGTGTATCAGCCGCCGGTGCGCACCATCCATCGCATCACCCCAGAACCTCAGGATTGAGCACGTTCGCGGGCGTGCCGGCGGCATAGTCCACGATGTTCCGGAAGGCGGCGCGGAAGTAGAGTTCGTAGCCGTCCTTTTCCACATACCCCAGGTGCGGGGTGGCCACCACGTTATCCATCTTCAGCAGGGGGGAGTCCACCGGCAAGGGTTCGCGCTCGAAGACATCGAGCCCGGCCAGGCCGGGGCGTCCTGCCGCCAGTGCGGCTTCCAGCGCGTCCGGCTCGACCAGCTCGGCGCGGCTGGTGTTGACGAAGCACGCCGTCGGCTTCATCAGTGCCAGGTCAGCCGCCTTGACGATGCCGCGGGTGGCGTCGTTCAGGCGCAGGTGCAGGCTCAGTACATCGGCCTGGGCGAAGAAGGCTTCCTTGCTGGCAGCAGCCTGGTAGCCATCCTTGACTGCCTGTTCGCGGCTGGCCTCGCGGCCCCACACCAGCACCTGCATGCCGAAGGCGCGACCATAGCCTGCCACCATGCGACCGATCTTGCCGTAGCCCCAGATGCCCAGCGTGCGGCCCTTGAGTGCAGTGCCCAGCAGGTTCAGGTGCGGGGTGGGCGAGACCTGCTGCCAGGCACCGGCACGCAGCGCGCTGCAATACTGCGGCACCCGGCGCATGGCCGCCATGATCAGTGCCCAGGTCAGTTCGGCCGGCGCGGTCGGGTCGCCCACGCCTTCGACAATGGCGATGCCGCGTTCGGTGGCGGCAGCCACGTCGACATGGCCACTGACCTTGCCGGTCTGCGAGATCAGCTTGAGCAGGGGCAGCTTTTCCAGGACGGGTCGGGTCAGGGCAGTGCGTTCGCGGATCAGCACCACGGCGTCGAAGGGTGACAGGCGCGCCACCAGCTGGCCGGTACCACGGATGGTATTGGTGAATACCTTGACGTCGTGACCGTCGAGCAGGCTGAAGCAATCGAGGTGGCGTACTACATCCTGGTAGTCGTCGAGGATGGCGATCTTCATGGGGGTCTCCGTGGCAGTCTTTCGGGGCTGCGCCGGCCAGGTGGGTGGCCGGCGTGGGCGTCCATCATAAAGCGATTGCCAGGATTCGGCACGAGCTGACCCTAGCGGGCGATATCGATGACCACCTTGCCCCGGGCCTGAGCTTCGCTGACCAGCGCGTGGGCCTGGTTGACCTGCTCCAGTGTAAAGCGATGCGTATCGGTGAGCACGCGCAACTGCCCGGCATCGACCATGCGGGCGGCCTCGGCCATGATCCGGCCGTGACGCGCACGCTCCTGCCCGGTCAGCAGCGGCAGCAGGGTGAAGACGCCCGAATAGCTGGCCGCCCGGAACGACAGCGGCGCCAGCTTGTGCACGCCCCAGCCCAGGCAGCTGACGACATGACCGAGGTAACGCCGGGCGGCCGCGAACGAGGCATCCAGGGTCGCGCCGCCGACGGTGTCGTAGATGACATCGAAGCCCTCGCCGCCGGTGTACTGCTGCACGTACTGCTCCACCTCCTGGGCGCGGTAGTCGATGGCGGTGGCGCCCAGGCTCTCGATCACGGTCTTCTGGTCGGCGCTGCCGGTGGCATAGACCTCGGCACCCAGGGCGACAGCGATCTGCACGGCCACGTGGCCCACGCCACCGGCGCCGCCGTGGATCAATACCTTCTGCCCTGGCTGCACGCGGGCGCGGTCAACCAGGCCTTCCCAGGCGGTGATGAAGATCAGCGGCAGCGCGGCGGCTTCGCGCATGGACACCGTGCGGGGCTTGTGGGCCAGCAGATCGGCATCGAAGGCGGCGAACTGCGCCAGCGAACCGGGGACGCCACCGATGCCGCCGCTCATGCCGAAGACTTCGTCGCCGGGCGAAAATCGCGTTTCACCGGGCGCCACGGATTCGACCACGCCAGCCATGTCCATGCCGAGGATGGCCGGCAGGCGGGTCTGGGCGTGGGCGGCATTGCCGGCCTGGATCTTGGTATCGAGCGGGTTGACGCCGCTGGCAGCGATGCGTACCAGCACCTGGCCGGGGCGCAGGCTGGGTGTTTCGATGTCGGTGATGTCGAGTGGTGCGCCGAAGCGGGTGAGGACGGCGGCTTGCATGGTGGCAGGGATGGCGTGGGTCATGATGGCTTCCTTGAGACTGGGTGGACGGGTGGATATCGCCATGCGCCAGGTGGCGGTGAGGTCGATGCACGCAGTCTAGGCAGCCCGGGCCAGCGGAAAAACCGGGCGCGACCGAAGTCAGAATTGCGGGTTTGCGGATAATCGCGGCGTCGTGAGGCCCTAGAATCTCGCTAACGGATGACGACAACCAAACCGGGGAGAAAAAGATGGACAGGCTGGACATGCTCAAGGTGTTCTGTACCGTGGTCGAGGCTGGCGCGTTCAGTCGGGCGGCCGAGAAACTGTCGATGTCGACCTCCTCGGTGACCACCCACGTCGCCGCCCTGGAGGCACATTTCAAGGTGCGGTTGCTCAACCGCACCACGCGCAGCATGTCGCTCACCGAAGAAGGTCGCCATTGCCACCAGCAGGCACTGCGACTGCTGGCGGACATGGGCGAGCTGGAGGCCGGCTTGCGTGCCTCCGATACCCGTCCGGCCGGTGTGCTGCGGGTCGACCTGCCCAGCGTCATCAGCCGCCGCTATGTGGCACCCGCGCTGCCACGTTTCTTGCGCCAGTACCCGGAGCTGGAGCTGCGCATCACCGTCAGCGACCGCATGGTCGACATGGTGGAAGAAGGCGTGGACGTGCTGGTGCGCATCGGTGCGCTGGGCGACTCGGGTCTGGTGGCGCGCAAGCTGGCCGCGACCCGTTACCTGTGCTGCGCCGCGCCGGCCTTCCTGCAGCAATACGGCTGGCCGGAAACGCCGGACGCACTGGACCAGTTTGCCTGCCTGGGCTTTCTCAATCCGCGTACGCGCATGGTCCGTCCCTGGCGCTTCAGTCATGAGGGGAAGGAAAGCTCGCATATTCCCCGGGGCCTGGTGATGATGGATCACGTCGAGTCGATGGTGGCGGCCGCCCAGGCCGGTTGCGGCATCATCCAGCAGATGTCGGTGACCCTCGCTCCGGCCTTGCAGGAGGGCAGTCTGCTACCGGTGCTGTCCGAATGGCAGGCGGCTGGTCCCGATATCGTCGCGCTCTACCAGCCCACACGTCGGGAAACCGCCAAGGTGAAAGTTTTCGTCGAATTTCTGCGCGAGATATTCACATCGTGAATGACGAATCGCCCGCAATCCCTCGCAAATCCAGTCTTCATGCGGTTTTTAACGAAATCGATGTTATGCGCCCCAGTAATGAAAAAACAGAATTTTTTTGATTTGTAATTACCTACTACATAAGTCGGGTATTTTTCGCTACAAATTTGCGTAAATTCTTTTTTATCGGGGTACAATCGCTGCCACTTTCTTGCATTCTCGACTGTCGAAGAGTGAGCAAAACCCGCCGCCGCCCACGGTGACGGGCAAGGTGGCCGGCCTCGGCGAGGCGGTCGCCATCGACAAGACCGCCGTCTCGCAGCCTGATGTGAACACCCCATCGCCTGGAAACGACGATCCTGCCGTGCCAACCGAATTCATCAACTTAGTGGCATTGGAGGTAGCATATGAACCAACCCCTCATGGCAGGCATTCCCGCAGTGAACGCCCCCGCCTACGTCAAACACCAGAAACTGATCAACTGGGTCGCCGAAATCGCCGCGCTGACCAAGCCGGCTCGCATTTACTGGTGCGATGGCTCCCAGGAAGAATATGACCGCCTGTGCGGCGAAATGGTCGCCGCCGGTACCATGAAGAAGCTGAACGCCGAAAAGCGTCCCAACAGCTACCTGGCCTGCTCCGATCCGTCCGACGTGGCGCGCGTGGAAGACCGCACCTTCATCTGCTCCAAGAACAAGGAAGACGCCGGCCCGACCAACAACTGGACCGACCCGGCCGAGATGCGCCAGACCCTGAACGGCCTGTTCGATGGTTGCATGGCCGGCCGTACCCTGTACGTCGTGCCGTTCTCGATGGGCCCGCTGGGTTCGCCCATCGCCCACATCGGCGTGGAACTGTCGGATTCGCCCTATGTGGCGGTGAACATGCGCATCATGACCCGCATGGGCAAGGCGGTGTACGACGTGCTGGGCAGCGATGGCGAGTTCGTGCCTTGCGTGCACACCGTGGGCGCACCGCTGGCCGCCGGGCAGAAGGACGTGCCCTGGCCGTGCAATGCCACCAAGTACATCGTGCACTACCCGGAAACCCGCGAAATCTGGTCCTTCGGCTCCGGCTACGGCGGCAACGCGCTGCTGGGCAAGAAGTGCTTCGCGCTGCGCATCGCTTCCACCATGGGCCGCGCCCAGGGCTGGCTGGCCGAGCACATGCTGATCCTGGGCGTGGAATCCCCGGAGGGCAAGAAGCATTACGTCGCAGCGGCCTTCCCCTCGGCCTGCGGCAAGACCAACTTCGCCATGCTGATCCCGCCCAAGGCCTTCGGCGGCTGGAAGGTCACCACCATCGGTGACGACATCGCCTGGATCAAGCCCGGTGCCGATGGCCGCCTGTATGCGATCAACCCGGAAGCCGGCTACTTTGGCGTGGCCCCGGGCACCAACGAGAAGAGCAACTACAACTGCATGGCCTCTGTCTCGGCCAATACCATCTTCACCAACGTGGCGCTGACCGATGACGGCGATGTCTGGTGGGAAGGCATGACCAAGGAAGCCCCGGCCCACCTGATCGACTGGCAGGGCAAGGACTGGACGCCGGAAATCGGCAAGGAAACCGGCCGCAAGGCGGCTCACCCGAACGCCCGCTTCACCGTCGCCGCCACCCAGAACCCGGTGATCGACCCGGCCTGGGATGATCCGGCCGGCGTGCCGATCTCGGCCTTCATCTTCGGTGGCCGCCGTTCCACCACCGTGCCGCTGGTGACCGAAGCCCGCAACTGGGTCGAGGGTGTCTACATGGCCGCCACCATGGGTTCGGAAACCACCGCTGCGGCTGTCGGCCAGCAGGGTGTGGTGCGTCGTGACCCGTTCGCCATGCTGCCTTTCGCCGGCTACAACATGAGCGAATACTTCCAGCACTGGCTGGACATCGGCAAGAAGATCGCCGCCTCCCCGGCCGAGCTGCCCAAGATCTACTGCGTCAACTGGTTCCGCACCGATGCCGACGGCAAGTTCGTCTGGCCGGGCTTTGGCGACAACATGCGCGTGCTGAAGTGGATGCTGGACCGCATCGAAGACCCGCAAGGCGTCAAGACCGGCGGTGTCGAGCACCTGTTTGGCGTCACCCCGCGCTTCGATGACCTGCAATGGGAAGGCCTGGACTTCAGCGCCGAGCAGTTCTCCACCATCACCTCCATCGACAAGGCCGCCTGGCTGAAGGAACTGGAGCTGCATGCGGAACTGTTCGACAAGCTCAAGCACAAGCTGCCGCCCGAACTGCAGGGCGTGAAGGACAAGCTGGAGAAGAAGCTGGCAGCCTAAGCTGACCGGTACGGAGAAGACGAGAAGCGCCTGCCGCAGCGATGCGGCAGGCGTTTTCTTTTGCGGTTCAGCCTCGGATCAGCTCTGTATCAGGCCGGCCAGCGCCTGACGCAGCGTGGCCGGCAATTCCACCGGCCGCCGCGTAGCGCGATCCACATAGACATGCACGAAGTGGCCGCGTGCCGCCGTCAGCTCTTCGCCGGCCTTGAAGATCCCCAGTTCATAGCGCACGCTGCTGCGCCCCATGTGTGCCACCCGCACGCCGACCTCGATCGCATCCGGAAAGGCGACCGACGCAAAATAATTGCAATGGGTCTCGATGACCAGGCCGATGACTTCCCCGTGCTCGATATCCAGCACGCCCTGTTGCACCAGGTAGTAGTTCACGGCGGTATCGAACCAGCTGTAGTAGACGACGTTGTTGACGTGACCATAGACGTCGTTATCCATCCAGCGCGTCTGGATCGGGTGGAAATGCGGAAAATCGGCGCGTTGGCCGGCTTGCGGTCGGGAATCACTCATCTCGGGCAGGGCGTCAGGATTGGTCGGCTTGTGCGGCTGCACAAGAACGGCAGGCTTGCAGTAACATTGCTCCCACTTTCGCTGCTCCCCGGTCAGACGTCGGCCGGAGCGTCGAAAGTGCTCCATCTTAAGCGATCGATATCGGATTTTGGCTCGCGTCGCGCTTGCATCTGCAGGCCGTGCCGCCATGTGATCCGGGTGCCCGGGCTGTTTGCCGGTCGCTGGCGAGTCCGATAGCCTCGCCTCTACGACTGATAGTTAAATCCAATCAAAAGTATTGATTAAATAAAATTGATCTATTTTGTTTGGCGTTCTACTATTCAACCCATCGCTTCACTCAACCCCCCTTAAAAGGAAATCGACATGTCCCTGATCAACACCACTATCAAACCGTTCAAGGCAACTGCTTACCACGATGGCAAGTTCGTCGACATCACCGAAGCCACCCTGAAGGGCAAGTGGTCCGTGTTCGTGTTCTACCCGGCGGACTTCACCTTCGTGTGCCCGACCGAACTGGAAGATCTGGCCGACAACTACGCTGAATTCAAGAAGCTGGGCGTTGAAGTCTATGGCGTGTCCACCGACACCCACTTCGCCCACAAGGCATGGCACGACACCTCCGACGCCATCAAGAAGGTCCAGTACCCGCTGGTGGGCGACCCGACCGCTACCCTGGCACGCAACTTCGAAGTGCTGATCGAAGAAGAAGGCCTGGCACTGCGCGGCACCTTCGTGATCAATCCGGAAGGCGAAATCAAGGTCATGGAAGTGCATGACAACGGCATCGGCCGTGACGCTTCGGAACTGCTGCGCAAGGTCAAGGCTGCACAATACGTCGCCTCGCACCCGGGTGAAGTCTGCCCCGCCAAGTGGGAAGAAGGCGCTGCCACCCTGAAGCCGTCCCTGGATCTGGTCGGCAAGATTTAATTACCGATTGGGCTACTGCGCGGCCCGATCTCTGCGCTGCGATGCTCACCGTACTGAAGTACGGTTGCGCTTCTCCCGCAGACCTCGGGCCGCTCGCTACGCCCACTCGACAATTAAATACGCGTAGAAATACGCGCAAAATTTATCCTGTAGTAACTGTCTGGAGCGGCCCCTTTTGGGCCAGCGGCGGATCCCCACAAGGGCCAAGCCGTGCTCCAGAAGACTCGAATCTCCCAACTAGGAAGTAATCATCATGCTTGATGCCAATCTCAAGACCCAATTGAAGGCCTATCTGGAAAAGGTCAGCCACCCGATCGAGATCGTCGCGTCGCTCGATGATGGCGCCAAGTCCCGTGAGATGCAGGAACTCCTGCAGGAAATCGTGCTGCTGTCGGACCGCATCAAGCTGGTCGAGCAACGCGACTCCAGCGCGAACGCACGTACCCCGTCGTTCACACTGAACCGCCCCGGGACCGATATCAGCGTCGAATTCGCCGCGATCCCGATGGGCCACGAATTTACCTCCCTGGTGCTGGCCCTGCTGCAAGTGGGCGGGCACCCGATCAAGCTCGACGACAAGGTCATTGAGCAGATCAAGAACCTGGATGGTGACTACAGCTTTGAGACCTATGTCTCGCTGACCTGCCAGAACTGCCCGGAAGTCGTGCAGGCCCTGAACGTGATGTCCATCATCAACCCGCGCATCCGCTCGGTGACCATCGATGGCGCGCTGTTCCAGGGTGAAGTCGAGCAACGCCAGATCATGGCCGTGCCGACCGTGTACATGAACGGTGAAGTGTTCGGCCAGGGCCGTACCGGCGTGGAAGAAATCCTCGCCCGTCTGGACACCGGCGCCGCCGCCCGCAAGGGTGAGGAACTGAGCGCCAAGGAAGCCTACGACGTGCTCATCGTCGGCGGTGGTCCTGCTGGTGCAGCTGCTGCAATCTACGCCGCCCGCAAGGGTATCCGTACCGGTGTGGTGGCTGAGCGTTTCGGCGGCCAGGTACTCGATACGCTGGCGATCGAAAACTTCATCTCGGTGAAGGAAACCGAGGGCCCGCAATTTGCCACCGCGCTGGAACAGCACGTCAAGGCGTATGACGTCGACATCATGAACGTGCAACGCGCCGAGGCCCTGGTGCCGGGCGACAAGCTGATCGAAGTGAAGCTGGCCAACGGCGGCGTGTTGAAGGGCAAGACCGTGATCCTGTCCACCGGCGCCCGCTGGCGCAATGTGAACGTGCCGGGCGAGCAGGAATACAAGAACAAGGGCGTGGCCTATTGCCCGCACTGCGATGGTCCGCTGTTCAAGGGCAAGCGCGTGTCGGTGATCGGCGGCGGCAACTCGGGCGTGGAAGCGGCCATCGACCTGGCCGGTATCGTCGCCCATGTGACCCTGATCGAGTTCGCTGCTGAACTGAAGGCCGATGCAGTGCTGGTGCGCAAGCTGAAGAGCCTGCCCAATGTCACCATCGTGACCTCGGCGCAGACGACCGAGATCACCGGCGATGGCCAGCGCGTCAACGGCATCAGCTACAAGGAGCGTGATACCGGCGAGGTCAAGCACGTGGAACTGGAAGGCGTGTTCGTCCAGATCGGCCTGGTGCCCAATACCGAATGGCTGAAGGGAACGCTGGCGCTGTCCAAGCATGGCGAGATCGAGATCGATGCCCGTGGCCAGACTTCGATTCCCGGCGTGTTTGCAGCGGGTGACGTGACCACCGTGCCGTTCAAGCAGATCGTCATCGCCGTGGGTGCTGGCGCCACTGCAGCCCTGTCGGCCTTCGATCACCTGATTCGCTCCTCGGCTGACGATGTCGCGCCGGCCGTGACCAAGGAAGCCGTGGCTGCCTGAGCATCATCGCAGTCCTGAACAAAACGCCACCGGTTCGTTCCGGTGGCGTTTTTGTTTGTGGGATGCCTGCATCGGAGTCGGCATCTCACGCATTTCACGCATCGCATGCCTATCCAGTAGGCATAAAAAAACGCCATCGATTGCTCGATGGCGTTTTGCTGGGGGCCGAAGCAGCCGGAAGACCTGCTTACTTGAACATCAGGCGCAGCGAATCCCAGGCGCGGCCGATGAAGCCGGCCGGACCCACCGATTCCAGTGCCACTACCGGCAGTTCTGCCACGGTCTTGTCATCGATGGTCACCTTCAGGGTACCGATCTTGGCGTTTTCCGAGATCGGAGCGATCAGCGGATCGTTGCGATCCAGCTTGGTCTTGACCTTGTCGGCGCTGCCCTTGGGGATGGTGATGTAGACATCGTTCTTGAAGCCGACCTTGATCTTGCCCTGCGAACCCTTCCACACGTCAGGCGTATCGACCGGCTGGCCCTTGGCGTACAGCTTGACGGCGTCGAAGTTCTGGAAGCCCCAGTTCAGCAGCTTCTGGCTTTCCTGCGTACGGACCTGGTCGGAGACGGTACCGATCACCACCGAGATCAGGCGGCGCTCGCCGTTGGGCACCGGGCGATGGGCCGAGGTGATCAGCGAATAGCCGGCGCTGGACGTGTGACCGGTCTTCATGCCGTCCACCGTCGGGTCCAGCCACAGCAGGCGGTTGCGGTTGGGCTGGGTGATGTTGTTGTAGGTGAACTTCTTGACCGAGTAGTAGCGCTTGTAATAGTCGGGGAAGTCGTTGATCAGGTTGCGGCACAGGATCGCCAGGTCGCGCGCGGTGGTATAGGTGTCCGCGCTGGGCAGGCCGTGCGGGTTGCTGAAGTGGGTATTGGTCAGGCCCTGGCGCTGGGCTTCGCGGTTCATCAACTGCACGAAGGCGTCTTCGGTGCCGGAGACCGCTTCGGCCACGGCCACGGCGGCATCATTGCCGGAGACCGAGATCAGGCCGTACAGCAGGTTGTCGATGGAGACCGGTTTGTTGGGCTCGATGAACATCTTGGAGCTGCTCGGGTCGACCTTCCAGGCGTTGACCGAGACGCTGACTTCCTGTTCCAGGCTCAGGCGCTTGTCGCGCAGGGCGGCAAAGGCTAGGTAGGCGGTCATCAGCTTGGTCAGCGAGGCTGGCTCCACGCGGGTGTCCGGATCGGCGGAGGCGATCACCTGGTTGGCCGAGGCATCCAGCAGCAGCCAGCTCTTGGCAGCCACGGTAGGCGGCGGCAGACTCTGGGCGGAAGCGGTAAGGGCGGAAACGGAAAGGACGGTTGCGGCGAGCGCCGCGAGAAGCTTTTTCATCGGTGCCTAAGAAAAATTGCCAGCACGGGGGGACATCGTAGCTGTTGGTTTGAAAAGAGAGTAAGGCAGGGCAGGCTCAGTGTGAGGTGGCAGCGTGGCGAAGGCGCCGAGGACACCGGGCCGGCTGCACGCACTGAATTATAAACGTCATGTGGCTTCGTTCCCAATTGAATGGATCTTCACCCCGAAAATCCCCTCACGAAACCGGCATGGCGCCCTGTGCTTCACAGCGCCGCCGTGCCTTCGGGCCGTCGGTGAAAAACGCTCAGGCCTGAAGCTGCGCCGGGCGGCGATGCCAGCTTTCGACCACGACGTTTTTGATATGTTGCAGCTTGCGGTGAAAAAAATGGTCCGATCCCGGAATGACGACTACCGGCAGTTCCTGCGGGCGGGCCCAGTCCAGTACGGCGGTCAGGGGAATGGTGTCGTCCTGCTCGCCGTGGATCAGGATGGTATTGGCCGGAGCCGGTGGCATGGGCCACTTGCCAGCGGCGGTGCCGACCAGCACCAGGCGCTCGGCAGCCGAGCCTGCATCCTGTTGCAGCAGGCGCTGCTGCAGTTGGGCCTGGACGAAGGTACCGAAGGAAAATCCGCCCAGCGCCAGCGGCAGGTCCGGATACTGGTTGCGCATGTGTTGCAGCAGCAGGGCCATGTCGTCGGTCTCCCCGGCGCCATGGTCGTGCACGCCCTCTGACTTGCCCACGCCACGGAAATTCATGCGTACCGCCACATAGCCCAGCGCCAGGAAGGTGCGGGCCAGGGTTTGTGCGACCTTGTTGTCCATGGTTCCGCCATAGAGCGGGTGGGGATGGGCCACCAGGGCCAGGCCGACCGGGGCGGCGAAGAGTTCGGGGTCAGGCAGGTCAAGTGCGCATTCGAGCTGGCCGACGGCGCCTGCGATCATGAAATTCTGGGTGTGTGCGTTCATGTTGCTAGCTTGCTAAACAGAGGGGGCGGAGAGGCTAGATCTTGAGGCGGTCGACTACCTTGCCACCGACGATGTGGCTGTCGATGATCTCGTCGATGTCTTCGTTATCGACGTAGGTGTACCAGGTGCCCTGCGGGTAGATCACCACCACCGGGCCTTCTTCGCAGCGCTCCAGGCAGCCGGCCTTGTTGATGCGGACCTTGCCGGGTGCCGACAGGCCCAGTTGCTTGATGCGTTTCTTGGCATGTTCCTGGGCTGCCTGGGCGCCCTTGTCGGCGCAGCAGGTGCGCTCGCCCGGCTTGCGCTGGTTCAGGCAGAAGAAGACGTGGTGTTCGTAGTAGGGTTGATCGCTCATGGATGAAGACCTCTGGACAGTGGCGACGCTGCCGGCGCGGGCCGGCAAAGCGTCAATGATACACCCCGCTCAGACTTGCCTGCGGTGCACCGGGTGGAACAGGAACCAGATCGCCAGGAAGGGCCACAGGACCGACAGGAACTGGGCGGCGCCGTCGAAGTTGAGGAACTTGCCCTGTACCCAGGTCTCCAGCGTGGAGAGGTAGTAGGGGTTGGCCGGTACGGCATTGGTCACCACCAGGCTCAGGATCAGCGCCAGCGCGGCGACGCGTCGCTGTGCCGTGGGTGGCGCCCAGGTCAGGCCTGCGATCATCAGGGTGCCCAGCATGATCCCGCCCACGGCGCTGGGCGAAATCCAGATGAAGGCATTCTGGGGCGCGAAGAACAGCGCGCAGGCCAGCGACTTGGCGGCGATGCAGGCCAGCAGGTACAGCGCCACCAGCCGCCGTCGTGGCGCCTGCCTGCGCAACAGCAGCAGGAACAGCAAGGCGGCCCCGGTCAGGCCGCAGGCAGTGACGATGACGTCGGCCAGCCAGTACTGCTCGGCACTGAGCTGGGCGCTGTTGAGCCAGGTGGTGGCCAGGTCGATGGGGGTATCGAGCAGGTCGGAAAAGAAGGCCGACAAGGGGGGCACCAGATGACCCAGGCCGAACAGGTGGTTCTGGGGATAGATCAGCGCCAGCGGCCACAGGCCCGCCACCGCCAGTCCGCGGCTGGCTTCACCCGAGAACCAGCGCCGCCGCACCAGCAGGAAGCGGCTCTCGTGCAGGAAATAGCGGCTGCAGAGCGCCCCCAGGACGGCGCCCAGCGCGGCCCCGGCAGAGTTGGTCAAGAGATCGAGGTTGGAGGGTACCCGGGTCGGCAGGTAGGTCTGCACCGCCTCCATGCAGGCCGACAGCAGCACCCCGCCCAGCATGGCCGGCCATACGGCCCACCACGGCCGGATGCGCGGATACATGGCCAGCACCAGCAGCGCTCCCAGGGGCGCGTAGCCGGCGACATTGGTCCAGACGTCGAAGGCGGTCCAGTAATAGGGTAGCCGCGCGCCCAGGTAGTCGAAGGGTTTGATGCCCATGTCGCGCCAGCCGCTGAAGGGGTACCAGCTGGCGTAGACGATCAGCAGGGCATAGACCAGCAGGCTGACCCGCGCAAAGGAAGACGCGGTCGGCGCAGCAGGAGCGCGGGTGCGGTTGGCCTCGCTGTTGGCGGCGGAATCGGTTGGAGCTGGCATGCGCCAGAGGGTAACCGATTTCGCGGGCCGCCGCCCCTGCCGTCCCTACTGCCCCTGGCCCGCCGCGCGGACACTGTCTGCCGGTACAATGCGCGCTATGACCCTGACTTTTCCCATGCCCGCCGAATCGGAATCGGCGCCGCTGGTGCGTCCCGAGCGCATCGGCATGTTGCTGGCCGGTTCCGACCGCGATGGCCAGCAACGCATCGACGTCGAGGCGGTGGCCCAGACCGGTTCCACCAACGTCGACCTGATGCAGCGTTTGAGCAGCCTGCAACGCCCTCTGTTGCTGGTGGCGGACCGCCAGACCGCTGGTCGCGGCCGTGCCGGCCGTCCCTGGCGCGCGGTCCCCGAGGATTCGCTGACCTTTTCGCTGGCCTGGCGCCTGCAGCGGCCCACGCATGCGCTACTGGGCCTGCCGCTGGCCATCGGCGTGGCGCTGGCCGAGGCGCTCGAAGTGTTCGGCGTGCGCCCGCAGCTGAAATGGCCCAATGACGTGCTGCGCGACGGCGCCAAGCTGGCCGGCATCCTCATCGAGACCGCTTCCGACGGTGGGCGCGGTGACGCCACCTGGGCGGTGATCGGCATTGGTATCAACCTGGCCGTGCCGGTGGGCCTGGCCGACGAGCTGCAGCGTCCGGTGGGGGCGGCGACCGAATTGCAGAAGGCGCCCCGCGAGACGGTACTGGCCATCATCGCCAGCGCCCTGGCCGGCGTGCTGGAGGAGTTCGAACAACGCGGCTTCGGTGCCTTTGTCAAGCGCTGGGAAGCCTTCCACGCCTACGCCGGACAGGCCGTCAAGATCGTCGACAACGGTCGCGTGGTCCATGAGGGGACCGCCGTTGGGGTGGACATGATGGGTCGCTTCCTGATGGATACCGAGCTGGGCCAGGTCGAGGTACTGGCCGGTGACCTGTCGTTGCGCCTGCAGGACGGATGATGCTGCTGATCGACGCCGGCAATACCCGTATCAAGTGGGCCCTGTCCAGCGTGGACACGGCCGTGACGGGCGGCTGGCTGCAGCAGGGCGCGGTCGAGCGCGCCGACGTGGCCACGCTGTTGCAGGCCTGGTCGGGCATGGTGGTGCCGGCTGCAGGAATGCAGGTGTGCGTCTCCAACGTGGCCGGCCCGGCGTTGCGGGACAGCCTGCAGGCAGTCTTGCAGGAGGCTTTCGGGCCGCGCGTCATCGTCGAATGGTTTGCCTCCACCGCCGAGCGTGCCGGCGTGCGCAACGGCTATCGCCATCCCGGCCAACTCGGTTGTGACCGTTTCGCCGCCGCCATCGGCGCGCGCGCGCTATTTCCCGACGAGGAATTGCTGGTGGTCACCTGTGGTACGGCCACGACCATCGACGTGCTCAGTGCCGCTGGTGTGTTCGAGGGCGGCATGATCCTGCCCGGCTTCGGCACCATGGCCACCTCTCTGGCGCTGAACACCGCGCAACTGCCACGCATCGATGGCGCGGCACCGCCCGAGAAGGTATTTGCCGACAATACGGTGGACGCCATCGTTTCCGGTTGCATCGCCGCCCAGGTCGGGGCGATCGAACATGCGCTGGTGCAACGCCAGCTTGTGCGACCCCAGGCGCGGGTGCGCTGCCTGCTGTCCGGTGGTGCCGGCGTGCTGCTGGCGCCTTACCTGCGGCTGGGCGATACGGCGCTGGAAAAAGTGGATAATCTGGTCCTGCTCGGCCTGCAGACGGCCATGAACCATGGGCGTTGAAGCCAGTCCATGGAGTCA